>NZ_JBDOCV010000050.1:0-239 GCF_040750275.1 Flavobacterium enshiense | reverse complement strand
GATCAGGTCCTGCAGGATAAAGTGCGCAGCCTGAAAAACGTCGATATTATTCTGAACGCGCAAACCACCGAAGTGAAAGGTGATGGCAGCAAAGTGACCGGAATTGAGTATCGTGACCGCGTCAGTGGCGATGCGCATCACGTGGCGTTGGCGGGTATTTTCGTCCAGATTGGTCTGCTGCCAAATACCACCTGGCTGGAAGGTGCGGTCGAGCGCAATCGTATGGGCGAAATCATTAT
>NZ_JBDOCV010000049.1:0-223 GCF_040750275.1 Flavobacterium enshiense | reverse complement strand
GCTTAAGCCTGGTCCAGAATGACTAAAAAATCATCGTATGATCATGATTAAAGAGAGGAAAAACCCTTCAAAACGAAAGGGTTCATTCTTTCGGTGAGTCGTTTCACTGTCAGGAAAAACATTCCAGCACATGAGACTGATCACAAACCCGTGAGCCTCTTTATGCCGGGCGGCGGCTGATGCCTTGCCCGGCCTGATTGACATGCATATCAGTACGTTATGC
>NZ_JBDOCV010000048.1:0-265 GCF_040750275.1 Flavobacterium enshiense | reverse complement strand
GGGTAATCAGCGTATGAAGACGCTTGACAAAATCCTGAGCTTGTTCTTTCGAGGCAAAACCTTCAGCTACCCTGCCGCTAGGAGCCACCACAAAGGCTTTTCCTTGCTTCACCGTCTCGCCCTGAGACTTAACGCCCAGCGCCTGCCTAATATCGTCAGGAACTTCCTGGCCTTCGTGGAAAAGCACAATCACTTCAGGTCGTCCTCGATTTTTTCTTCCAGCAGCGTCTGCAAATCGCGCATCTTGCCGATGATAGTGCAGGAC
>NZ_JBDOCV010000047.1:0-243 GCF_040750275.1 Flavobacterium enshiense | reverse complement strand
GAGCTGCAATTGGTTTGCGGCGGCTGAGTTCTTGACCCAATGCAGCGCCCCGCTTCCAGTGGCAGCAGGTAGAGAAACAGAATCGCTCACCGAGCTAACAGTTCCAATGTTGTGAATGGCTTTCGTTCCGGACAGAGCAAGCGCCACGGATTGACCACCACCAGCATGAGCGGTAAGTCCGGTCTCGATCCCGGAGAGCTTGAAAAGACCAGCGGCCACCAGAGAAGCCGTACCGGTCAAAGT
>NZ_JBDOCV010000046.1:0-257 GCF_040750275.1 Flavobacterium enshiense | reverse complement strand
GGCGGCGCCGTGGTCGACGCCCGCGTCGGCCATGATGTTCGGGTTGACGAAGATGATGTAGGCCATGGTGACGAAGGTCGTCAGGCCGGCGAGCAGTTCGGTACGGATGCTGGTGCGGTGTTCGCTGAGCTTGAACAGCCGGTCCAGCCAGCCGGGGGCGGTGCGTTGCAAGGGTGCTGCCTGGGGCTTGCGCTTGATGCTTTCCACTGGGCTTTCCTAATCGTTCTTGTTGTCGATCACCAGGAGCACGACACTCC
>NZ_JBDOCV010000044.1:0-219 GCF_040750275.1 Flavobacterium enshiense | reverse complement strand
GCTTAAGCCCGATTGTGCCAGGCACCATGGGTTCGCTGGCGGCTATTCCATTCTGGTTTCTGATGACCTTTCTGCCATGGCAGCTTTACTCGCTGGTGGTGATGTTCTCCATCTGTATTGGGGTCTATATCTGCCATCGAACGGCGAAAGACATGTGGACGGACGATCACGGCAGTATCGTGTGGGATGAGTTTGTCGGCATGTGGATAACCCTGATGG
>NZ_JBDOCV010000043.1:0-258 GCF_040750275.1 Flavobacterium enshiense | reverse complement strand
GTAACACTGTTAACGTGAGCACTTTATCGGCTTCGGACACAACAGCTCCAACGGCTCCAACAAACTTGACGGCTTCAGGAACAACTCAAACTACGACAAACTTATCATGGACAGCTTCCACAGATAACGTAGGAGTAACCGGATACGATGTATACAGAGGCACTACTTTATTAGGAACCGTAACCACCACTACTTATAATGTAACCGGTTTAACGGCTGCCACAGCTTATACTTTCTCAGTTAGAGCTAAAGATGCTG
>NZ_JBDOCV010000042.1:0-539 GCF_040750275.1 Flavobacterium enshiense | reverse complement strand
CTGTGGTGCAAGTTGGCTGAGCCGTTACAGAGGCCGTTGGTGCTGCAGGCGTTGTCGGTTGCGGATTCACAGTTAACGAAACAGCTGCCGAAGTACATCCCGATTTAGAAGTTGTCACCGAATAAACTCCAGGAGCCAAACCGGAAAACACTCCTGTTGCATTACTTTGTGGTGCTACAACCGGATTGGTTCCTGTTACCGTATAACTAACGCCCGTTCCAGGAGCCGGTGCACTAACCGTAATGGTTCCCGTTGCTGTGTTACAAGTTGGTTGGGCCGTTACAGAAGCCGTTGGTGCTGCAGGTGTTGTCGGTTGCGGATTCACAGTTAACGAAACAGCTGCCGAACTACATCCCGATTTAGAAGTTGTCACCGAATAAACTCCAGGAGCCAAACCGGAAAACACTCCTGTTGCATTACTTTGTGGTGCTACAACCGGATTGGTTCCTGTTACCGTATAACTAACGCCCGTTCCAGGAGCCGGTGCACTAACCGTAATCGTTCCCGTTGCTGTGTTACAAGTTGGTTGGGCCGTTACA
>NZ_JBDOCV010000041.1:0-250 GCF_040750275.1 Flavobacterium enshiense | reverse complement strand
TGTAAGAGTACCCGTAGCTGTAGCCGGTGGACAACCTCCGGTGGTCGTAACCGTATAGTTGAATGTACCCGATGCTGTCGGGGTTCCGCTGATTGTTACAGTGTTCCCTGCCCATGATCCTGTTACTCCCGCAGGTAATCCTGTTACCGTAGCGCCGGTAGCACCAGTAGTGGTCATCGTAATATCTGTAATCGCTGTATTGATACACACCGTTTGGTTAGAACCTGCTGTGATTGTATTTTGCGGATTG
>NZ_JBDOCV010000040.1:0-344 GCF_040750275.1 Flavobacterium enshiense | reverse complement strand
GACTACAGGTGGATGTGCACCGGCAGCTACGGCTACGGGAACTATTACTGTTAATTCAGCTATAGTACCAGTGACAGGATTCAGTTATCCAACACCGGTATGTCAGAATGCTGCTAATCCAACACCGACAGGAGTCGCAGGATTTACAACAGGAGGAACTTATTCTTCTACGGCAGGATTGGTATTTGTTAGTACATCGACTGGAGAGATTGATTTGGCAGCAAGTACACCTGGAACTTATACTGTGACCTATACTTATCCGGCTTCAGCTTGTGGTGTGGCTGGAAGCAGTCCATTTAATATTACAATAACCGGTTTACCAGCTATTGCTTTAACATCAGCAG
>NZ_JBDOCV010000039.1:0-219 GCF_040750275.1 Flavobacterium enshiense | reverse complement strand
ATTTGTACGGGAGAAACCGTTACTATTGATGTAAACGGAACACCATCAGGAATTGTTTATCACTGGCAGGTTGTTAATGCAACAAATGCACAAGTGGCCGGAGGTGTAACCAGTGGAACTTCTACTACCGGAGAAATTGACGTAGTGTTGCAGGCAACAAGTACAACGCAATCGGGAACGATCCAGTTTGAGATCACTCCGGTTCGTAACGGATGTACC
>NZ_JBDOCV010000038.1:665-802 GCF_040750275.1 Flavobacterium enshiense | reverse complement strand
GCCAGTGATAAACAATTCCTGATGGTGTTCCGTTTACATCGATAGCAACGGTTTCTCCTGTACAAATTTCCGTATCATCCACCACTGGAGGAGTGATTACTGGAATAGGATTAACAATTACTTCCACACGCTTCACT
>NZ_JBDOCV010000038.1:0-594 GCF_040750275.1 Flavobacterium enshiense | reverse complement strand
ATTTATGCTATCGCCGTTGCAGATTGGAGTTGTTACAGTTGGTGTCAATACTGGTAAACCATAAACCGTAATGGTACCCGTTGCCAGAATATTACCACAACCTCCTGCCAACGGAACACTATAATTAAACACACCTGCTACCGTTGGAGTACCACTAATAGTTATCGTATCTGAAGCCCAGTTTGCCACTACTCCTGAAGGTAAGCCTGTAGCAGTTCCAATTCCTGTTGCACCAGTAGTAGTATGCGTGATATTAGTCATCACTGTGTTGATACACAATGTTGGGCTCGAAGATGCCGCACTCACTGTATTGTCAGGTGTTACCGTAATGGTTCCTGTAGCTGATACAGTACCACATCCTCCTGTCAACGGAATAATGTAATTAAACACCCCCGCTACAGTTGGAGTACCACTAATGGTAACTGCATTCGGAGCCCAACTAGCCGTTACCCCTGAAGGCAAGCCTGTAGCAACACCAATTCCTGTAGCTCCTGTTGTAGCATGCGTAATGTTAGTCATTACTGTATTGATACACAAGGTTGGTGTTGATGATCCAGCGCCAACCGTATTATCCGGTGTTACTGTGATAGTTCC
>NZ_JBDOCV010000037.1:0-292 GCF_040750275.1 Flavobacterium enshiense | reverse complement strand
GGATAGCATAAATATTACATTCAGCAGCACTGTTCCGGGTACTACATACACTTGGTCTGCTACAACCAGTAATATTAACAGTTCGTATCCTTCATCGGGAGACGAGACTACGATAAATCAGGCGGTACAGTTAATCGACCCTATGATTGCCGGTTCTATCACATTCGATATTTTGCCAACAGCTAACGGTTGTTCCGGTGAAGTGAAGCGTGTGGAAGTAATCGTTAATCCTATTCCAGTAATCACAGTACCAACGGTAGATGATACGGAAATTTGTACGGGAGAAACCGTT
>NZ_JBDOCV010000036.1:0-569 GCF_040750275.1 Flavobacterium enshiense | reverse complement strand
CTTTACCAACCACTTCCAACGAAGGAATTATTGGTGTTTGGTCTCCTACTTTAGATAATACAGCTACAACGGTATATACGTTTACACCGGATGCAGGACAATGTGCCACAACACAAACCATGACCATCACTGTAAATCCGGTTGTAACACCAACTTTTAGTGCAGTTGCTCCGATTTGTGCAGGAGATACCTTAATCGCTTTACCAACTACTTCTAATGAAGGGATTACTGGAACTTGGTCGCCAGCTTTAGACAATACTGTTACAACGGTATATACGTTTACTCCAACTTCTGGTTTATGTGCTGCTACGGTACAAATGACTATAACTGTTAACCCATTTGTAACACCAGTATTTACACAAGTTGCTCCAATTTGTACTGGAGAAAGTTTAACTGCATTGCCTACAACATCAACAAATGGCATTACTGGTACATGGTCACCGGCTTTGAACAATACCTCAACAACAACTTATACTTTTACACCTATAACCGGGCAATGTGCAAGTACTGAACAAATGACAATTGTAGTAAACCCAACAATTACCCCAACATTTAATTTTGCTACGGTT
>NZ_JBDOCV010000035.1:0-924 GCF_040750275.1 Flavobacterium enshiense | reverse complement strand
TCGGTAAAGGTCGGTGTTTGCATTTCTTCTCCGAAGTGAGGCTTCTTCTTTCATTCTTTTCGGTATATTTGCAAACGTCAGTAATAAAAATCCCCGCCTGACACAAAGCCGGCGGGACGTTATGCGATAGTATTGAAAAACGATATGGAAATAAACCTAAATCCTGAAGAATCAATAGAGTTATTAATACCAAAAAAGAAATATCCTCCTTTAAGAAATGAGGATTGGGTAAAAATTCCAATGTTTTTTATTTTTCCTTTTTTTCTATATTTTATTATCTCAAAAAGCTCTTTAAAAGAATTGACAGAAGGTTTCGGAATCTATTTTCTTTTCATTTTAATTGCCTATCCTTTTTTTGTCTTCATTGTTATAAAAAATTATTACAAAAGATATTTAGTGGCATTCAAATGGAAATATATTATGACCAATAAACGACTATTGATAATAAATCATAAAAATTTAATTGAAAAATTCTTTAACTACGAGGATTTTCCGCAAATTGAATTTGAAGAAAATGCATATGGAAATGGATGTATAATTATTGGTGACAAAGAATCTCTTTTTGCTGAATCAAAATCATTAACTAACTACAGAGTTGGAGTGAATTATAGCGAAGAAGATCTAATACTTTACAATATTGAAAACGTGAAAAATGTTTATAATATATTAAAATCAAAAATTACAAATTATACCATCGCATAACAGCGGTTTTGTGAAATGGCGGGGTTAGTGTTTAATGGGACGATCGGGATTTAAAATCTTCACTTTGTTTCGTCATTTTCTCTTTGATTTTTTCGGTATATTTGCCAACATCAGTAACAAAATTCCGCCACTTCACAAAGCCGGCGGGACGTTATAATGGATGGCTCCCCGTGCGAACTGAAACCTTACGTTAAAAGGTTTTGGTTTAAAATTTTCAAAAAC
>NZ_JBDOCV010000034.1:0-525 GCF_040750275.1 Flavobacterium enshiense | reverse complement strand
CAATTGGATTGCTATAGATAATGGAAAAACAATTGGAACGATAGGTTCTGAAGGCGGAAAAATAATTGTTGATATTGAGAATATAAATGGTGCAAGAATAACTTTGGAAAAAGATTGTGGCAGCATTCCATTAGCAATTACATTAGGTGTCTATGGCTTGATGTTTCATACACATTTTGAAAGCGATATCAACAGTGCGAATGAATATATAGAACTAAAAAAAGTCCAAATAAACAAAGTCTTTGAGCTCTACGATATTTCAGAAGAAAAAAGAGATGGCAGTTGGAATCAAAAACATGATGAACTAATAGATGGACTTGCTGATATGACCAAATCACAATCTGAAAATTATAAAAAACCAGCAGCTAACAGCGGTTTTATAAAATGGCTAAGTTCAGTTATATCAGGAAACTTTCGGCTTTAAAGTCTTTGCTTTAATTTCTCTTTCTCTCTTTAAACTTTTCGGTTATATTTGTAAACATCAGTAACAAAATTTCCGCCACTTTATAAAGCCGAAAAACGTTA
>NZ_JBDOCV010000033.1:0-2138 GCF_040750275.1 Flavobacterium enshiense | reverse complement strand
AAAGCCGCGGGACGTTATAATGGATGACTCCCCGTGCGAACTGAAACCTTACGTTAAAAGGTTTTGGTTTAAAATTTTCAAAAACTTTGTGGAATAATTTTAAGGAAAATCTAAACGAAAAATCTCTCTGAAAATTCTACGCGGAATTACTTTGTGGAAGTTGTTTGCGGAAATTTACACCGCAATTACTTCGTGGAAATAATGCGAAAATCGAAACGCAAAAATGAGAACTGAAAACATTACTCAATCGAAATGTGTAAATATTGTGATTACTGTGTGTGCCAATTTTGTGTGTCGCAACCCATTATAACACCGGTTTAAAACAATGGCAACGTTCGGGATTTATCGGTAAAATTTTGTGAATATTTTAATCTTCGATTTGAAGCTTTTTCTTGCAAACTTTTCGGTATATTTGTTTTCGACGGTGACAAAAATTTGCCACTGTTTCAAGCCGAAAAACGTTATGCGAAACAATAAAAAAACGTTATGAAAAACGACAAAAATACGACCAAAATAAATATTAATCCTGAGCAAATTATAGCTATTAAAGTATATGTCAATAGTTCAACTGATTCATTCACAGAAGAAGAAAAAATCGAGGCATTTGATCTCTCTACAAATGGTTTTACTTTTCAACTGAATGCAATTTTGCGTGCAAATCTTAATCTTTCATCAAAAGTCAATAAATATTTAAGTACACTAGATAGTGCGTTTTCAAATCAACAAACTACAGTTCAGCAAACCGTATATCGTGGATGCAATTATCAAGAAATGCTAAGATACCTAATGAATGGTCATTATTTAGATCTTGGTTATATGTCAACTTCTAAATCTGCAGATAGTACCGAAAAATTCTTTCAAACACAAAATATAGGTTACAAACCCGCATTTTTGAAAATTCATATACCATCACAAAGTAATGTATTGGACTTAGAAATGATTAATGATTTTGATAACTCAACTTATGAAGATGAGATTTTATTTAAAAGAAAATCATTATTTGAGGTAATTGAAAATAGAACTGTTGGATTAAATTATTTACTTGAGGAGTTTGATTTCAAATTAAATCAAGACTATGATGAAATTCAGTTTTTGGAATTGAGGTATTCAAGAAATCTATAATAATTGCATCGCATAACAGCGGTTTTGTGCAAGTGGGGTTTTGGGGATTTTTTGGAGTGGTTAGTGTTTGCATTTCTTCTTTAAAAAGAAGTTTTTTCTTAAATACTTTTCGGTATATTTGTAACCGTCAGTAATAAAAATCCCCACCTGCACAAAGCCGGCGGGACGTTACCAGCTATTTTAAAAAAAATGCATATGAAAGAAAATTGGCTGTTCATAAAAACTCCCGACCATTATGGCGAAACAGACATAATTGAGTTTGATGAAAATGCTATTAAACATTTTAGCGTTGAAAAATACAGCGACATTTCTCTTGTAAAAAAAGTAAATGAAAAATGGAATGAAAATCTAACAGAAATTGAACATAAGTTTGTTAATCCAAACAGAATTAGGTTTTTCAGAAAGGGAAAAATTCATAAAGTTATAAGCGAAACCGAATCTGTAACTGAAGATTGTATTTTTGAAAATGATTACGAAAAATTAATTGCAACAGAAACGAAATTAACAGAAAGCGAAATTCAAAATTTGAGATTTGAACTCGTTTGGAATGGAGAAAAATTGAATGTAATCTTCAATGAAATTTTGGATTCTCCGGCGATACAGGAAATGAACAAACGAATGGGAAATGAAGGAAGTCGAATTGTTTTAGAAAAACTAAACGAAACTCTATTTATTTCGCTCTACTCAGACAAATATTCAGAAAAACTAATTCCAATAAAATATATTGACAAACAGAAAGTGATTTTATATGGCTTCCCAAAGGAACCATATGAAGTTAATTGCAAAGTGTTAGAATAAAAAACAGCTGGTAACAGCGGTTTTGTAAAATGGCGGGGTCAGTGTTTAATTGGAGGAGCCAGTGCTTGCACTTCTCTCCTATTTTACCGCAATTTTCTTTAAAACTTTTCGGTATATTTGTAAACATCAGTTATAAAAATCCGCCACTTCACAAAGCCGGCGGGACGTTATAACTGAAACCTTACGTTAAAAGGTTTTGGTTTAAAATTTTCAAAAAC
>NZ_JBDOCV010000032.1:0-643 GCF_040750275.1 Flavobacterium enshiense | reverse complement strand
GTTTTTGAAAATTTTAAACCAAAACCTTTTAACGTAAGGTTTCAGTTATAACGTCCCGCCGGCTTTGTGAAGGCGGGGATTTTTATTACTGTTGATTACAAATATACCGAAAAGATTGAAAGAAAAAACCTCACTTCGGAGAAGAAAGTGCAAACACCGATCTTTACCGATAAATCCTAAAACCCCGCTTTCACAAAACCGCTGTTAGCAGTAGTTACTGATTTTTAGTATTTAAATTGAAACCAGCATTGAAAATTCTTATTGAGTCAGTAACTTCTGAGTTAAGATTTATCACAGAATATTCTGGTTTTTTTCCTGAAAAAGTAGTTGTGAAAAATCTGTTCAAATATTTGTTCGCAGAATTATTTATCATTTTATTTCCTCTATAAATAGAATTGTTATGAAAGAAATAATAATAGACAAAGTAATGACTTCTATTCTGGTCCGTTTTGTAAACTTTACAAATTGACACAGTTTTATTTTTATTTATTTCTGTATTAAAGTTCTCTTCGGATTTTTTACATAAATAGAATACTGCAAAAAATACAATTAAAAAAAGTCCGCCAATTATTTTCTGATGTTTATTCAATTTGTATATCAACTTGTTTTATAACAGTCTGTTATGTGTAATTACTGCTAACGT
>NZ_JBDOCV010000031.1:0-821 GCF_040750275.1 Flavobacterium enshiense | reverse complement strand
CAATACTACTGATTGTTGGTATTGAAGGAATAACATTAATTACAAGAGTCCCTATAGCTGTAGCTGCTGGTGGACAACCTCCTGTAGTGGTTACTGTATAATTAAACGTACCTGAAGCCGTTGGTGTACCACTAATGGTGAACACTCCGCCTGCATAACTTCCTGTTACACCTGCCGGTAACCCAACAACAGTAGCTCCCGTTGCATTGGTTACACTATACGTAATAGCAGCGATACCAACATTCTGACATAGCGTTTGGTTGGTTGTTCCCCCTGCCGAAGTAAGCGTAATAGCAGGTACTGCAGTAATAGTTATATCAAAAGTACTGCTTCCTGCAGCTCCACAAGCCGAAGCTGGGAAATTATAAGTCACCGTGTATGTTCCCGCTGTACTCGCTACCAGATCAATCTCTCCCGTAGCGTTACTTACAAAAACCAATCCTGCAGTGGAAGAATAAGTCCCTCCTGCAGTGAATCCCGCAACTCCTGTCGGAGTTGGGTTTGATGCACTCTGACACACTGGTGTTGGATAACTGAATCCAGTAACAGGGACGATAGTAGATGTTACTGTGATAGTACCCGTAGCCGTAGCTGCCGGTGCACATCCGCCTGTAGTCGTTACCGTGTAGTTGAACGTTCCTGATGCTGTCGGTGTTCCACTGATTGTTACAGTGTTCCCCGCCCATGATCCTGTTACTCCTGCTGGCAATCCTGTTACCGTAGCGCCGGTAGCACCAGTAGTGGTCATCGTAATATCTGTAATCGCTGTGTTGATGCACACCGTTTGGTTAGAACCTGCCGTGATTGTATTTTGCGGATTG
>NZ_JBDOCV010000030.1:0-257 GCF_040750275.1 Flavobacterium enshiense | reverse complement strand
ACATTTAATTTTGCTACGGTTTATTGTTCGGGAGTAACACCGTCACCATTACCGACAACTTCTTTAGAAGGCATTACAGGAACATGGTCACCAGCATTCAACAATGCTGCAAACGGAACCTATACTTTTATACCAACAGCAGGACAATGTGCGGTATCGCCGGCTCCGGTTGCGATCCAGATTACACAGGCTCCAGTACTTACGGTTACTAATGCAAGTCCTACGATTTGTAATGGGGATAGTGTAAATATTACATT
>NZ_JBDOCV010000029.1:0-364 GCF_040750275.1 Flavobacterium enshiense | reverse complement strand
CCATCACTCCTGAAGCTTGTTTAATCCCTAAAGGTATTTCACCAAACAACGACGGATTGAATGATAACTGGAATCTTGACGGAATGAATGCTCGTAAAGTAAGCATCTTCAACCGCTACGGAGCTACAGTTTACGAGCACGGATCGGGTTATACGAACCAGTGGTACGGTCAGTCTAAAGGTGGCGATGAGTTACCGGACGGTACGTATTACTATGTGATCGAAGCGGGCGACGGATCTACTAAATCGGGTTGGGTATACATCAACAGAGAGCAATAAATAAGAAAAAGTCACTGCTTCTTTTAAAAGGGAGCAGTGTACTTTTTACAAATAAAACAATACAAGTAATGAAGAAACTATATTTA
>NZ_JBDOCV010000028.1:0-5566 GCF_040750275.1 Flavobacterium enshiense | reverse complement strand
GCCGGCGGGACGTTAGCAGTAATTTTAAAAAACTTTACTTCAAAAAAATAAAATTATTAATATGAAACTAAGTAATTCATTTATTGGAGCTTTGAGGGCATTTGCTTATTCAATGGCTAGTGGTAATCAATATACTCTAAAAGGTATAGATTATTTATCACTGTATGGGGAAGAACCGAGCGCAATAGAGCGAGTATTTGCAATTTATGCTAATGTTATAGAACTAGACAATAATGGACAAGTTTTGAATGCAAAATATGCCGAAAAAAGAGCTACAGATTATCTTAGACAATACTGTGATTCAACTTATATTGTTAAACCACCATATGAAGATTGGGAAATTGAATTACACGAGCCACCATCATTAAATGATTTTAATTAAAATGCATAAAGTATATCATTATTTAATTTATATTTTGATAAGTATTTGCTTAAATTCATGTAGGTCAAAAAACCCTATAATTTATACAACCAATTCAAGTAAAATACTTTATAAAAGTTCTTTAAACAAAATAAAATTCCATTTAAAGAATAATAAAGAATTTGATATATCTATTACTAATGGTAAAATCGATAAGATTAGTGATGATACTTATTCTATCCTAATAGATTCTTCTTACACAACAACTTTAATATTAAAACAAGAAAATAAAATCCAAAAAAATGAATTCCGAGTATACAATATGCCTGAGCCAGAACTAAGATTTTGGACAAAAGGAAAAGGTGATATTAACAATATGAGTTTTGAAGAATTTAGAACTTTAACTGGAGTAGCTGCTGTTTTAAAAAATTTTCAAAATGATTGCATATTTAAGATAATAAGTCTGGATATAATCAAAATAGACAGAAATGGAGTCGAAAACAAAATAGAACTATTGAATCCTAAAAATAACGATTTTCATCGTATAGCGCTACAATCAAATAAAGGAAATATTTTCATATTTAGAAATATCAAAATTGAAATTCAAGATACAAGAAGAATAATAAATGGAAAAGAAATAACCGTTTATCTAAAATAAAAACTACTGCTAACAGCGGTTTTGTGAAATGGCGGGGTCAGTGTGTAATTGGAGGATTTAGTGCTTGCACTTCTCTCCTATTTTTCAACTTTCTTCTTTCAGAATTTTCGGTATATTTGTCAACATCAGTAACATAAATCCGCCACTTCACAAAGCCGGCGGGACGTTGTAGGCAATTTTACCAAACGTGACGTCCTAAAATAGGTTGACTAAAAATTTCGTAAATAAAATACTATGAAAAATAATATTCGACTCAAAAGTTTAATTAGTATTAGTTTACTTATTTTTGTTTTGCCTTTTTTGCAAACTTGTTCAGATAAAACATTAAAAAGTTCACCAGCATACGCAGGAGAATTTACTGGATTTGTTCAAGATTCAGTAAATTTCAAAATAGTTTATAATAAGGAAACTAATTCAAATGATACTTTACGAAATTTAATTGCTGTAAGTAAATCTGAGAAAGAAAAAATAATAAAAAAGGAAAAAGCAGATAAAGAAATTTGGCTAAAAAAAGCTAAAAAAGAAAATACTCTTAATGCATATCGTTTAGGATTTCTAAATTACTCTGAATTTGAATTCAGATATTTAAAAGACAAAACATTTTATATATTTTTAAATTTCACATTCATAATATTGTTGACACTCATAATGCTGATAATATCATTTAAAAAGATGTACAAACAAATTATGATAATTAGTTCAATAAGTATATCGCTTCTCTTTATCGCCACTATTTCACTATATTTTATGGGTGCTATCGAAGATTTAAATCAAATAAAATATGGTTATTATTTGTTTGTGGTAAATTCAATATTAATAATTCTTGAAAGTAGAAAAGAAATAAATAAACATACTGAATAAAAAAACTGCCTACAACAGCGGTTTTGTGCAAGCGAGGTTTTGGGATTTATTGGTAAAGGCTTGGTGTTTGCATTTTCTTCTTTCTTTTGGGCTTTTTCCTTTATAACTTTTCGGTATATTTGTAAACATCAGTAATAAAAATCCTCGCCAGCACAAAGCCGGCGGGACGTTGGCAGTAATGTTATCTGAAAAAAATCTGAAAATAACTGAAACCTGAATTCTATGTTTGAAAAGAATGAAAATGAAGAGAATATAAGACGAAAAAAAGATAAAAAATTATCCAAACATTTTGACATTCTAATAAATGATCGAAAGTATAAAATTGTAAAATTTCTGTTTAAAGAAAATAAAACTATAGAAAGAGAAGGAAAAACAATTCAACTAATTTCTAAACTTGATATACAAATTTCTGAAAGAAAAAATGTAAGAATAGAAATAAAGCAAAACGGTAAAACATACAAAATACTTGGAGATTGGTCTGTTGCTTGGTGGGGAATTGGACAAAATTATGTAGAATATTGGATAAACGAAATGGAAGAAAATTAAACAATATGAAATTAAGTAATTCATTTAGTGGAGCATTAAGAACATTTGCATTTTTTATGGCAAGTGGTACTCAAAACACACTAAAAGGAATCGATTATCTTTCACTTTATGGAGAAGAACCAAGTGTAATCGAAAAAGCATTTGCAATTTATGCAAACGTAATTGAGTTAGATGAAAATGGAAAAGTATTAAACGCAAAATACGCAGAAAAAAGAGCAACTGACTACATTAGACAATATTGCGACTCAAATTTCAAAGTAGAACCTGAATATGAGGATTGGGAAACTGATTTACACGAACCGCCACCAATTAATGACTTAATATAAAAACACTACTGCCAACAGCGGTTTTGCGAAATTTGGGAGTGAGTGAATGTCAGGAAAAGTCAGTGTTTGTACTTTCTGTATTAAATTGAGCTTTTTTCTTTCAACTTTTCGGTATATTTGTTGGCAACAGTAACAAAAATACCCAAACTTCGCAAAGCCGGCGGGACGTTAGCAGTAATATTGCCAAAACAGAAACTTTAGAATATGATATCAGAAATTTTAGAAATTTTAGGATTGGTAGCTAGTTTGCCAGATAAAAATGAAAAAACTAAAAATTCTAAAGTAGAATTCATTATAGGTACTTCATCTGTGTTGTCAATCATTTCCTTAATTTTTATTATTCCTGAGTTTAAAGAAATTCTAAAATTAGAAAACTCATCAATTCTCATTGTTTTAAGTTTTGTTGTTTCAATTTTATTGTCAATTCTCTTAGCATATATTTTAAAGAAACTAAATCTTTTACCTGATTTAATATTTTCAACATTTTTAACTCTAATTATTTCAATTACTTTACTTTTTACTTTGTCAATTTTTTACTTGATAAATTATTTTCATAGATAATTATAAAAAAATACTACTGCTAACAGCGGTTTCATGAAATGGCTAAGTTTAGTTTTAATCGGTAAAGGTCTGTGAATATTTTTCTTTCTCCGAAATAAGTATTTTCTCTCTAACTTTTCGGTATATTTGTAAACATCAGTAATAAAATTCCGCCACTTCATGAAGCCGGCGGGACGTTAGCTACAACTTTAACAAAAACAACGGTTAAATTATTAATACCAAATAGTTTAAAACTCCTTGGTTATCAACTTTTACAATTATGAAACTAGAAGCTAAAACCATTATAATTTTTTTGTTTTGTCATTTATTGACTGCTCAAAACAAATTTACAATTTCAGGATCTATTTCTTCACAATATAAAGATGCTGATATTGTACTTTCCATAAAAAATTCCGGATTTATCCCTATAAAAACAAAAGAGAAAAAGGGGCAATTTTATTTTACAGGTGAAATTAAGTATGATTATGAACAAGCTTTTTTATCTGTAAATAGAGAAAATGTAAACCTTGGAATAACTAGTTTTTTTATTGGAGGAGGGAATATTAAAATTGATATTCAAGAAATTAATAAGGTCGACTCATTAAATAACATACATTTTTCCAATGTGCCTTTTGTTAAAGAGAAAAAGATATATGAAGAAATGACAACCTCATACAAAGATAGTAGTAAATTAGCTTTTGATATTTACAGCAATTTAAAACGTGACAAATTTAAAAGGTATGATAAAGATTCTTTATGGTCAATTGTTTCAAATTCGAGAAAAAAACTTTTAGCACAAAAAGTAAAATTTATGGAATTATTTCCTAGGGAATATATTTCATTATATTATTTTGACTCAGAGATAATTAATTCCTATCATCCAATTACTGTTAACGAACTTAACGCAATTTATACTAAATTTAGTACTAATTTAAAAGAGTCTGAATTAGGGAAATCGATTGGAGCATATATAAAGAAAAAACAATCTCTTACTGTTGGAAATACTTTACCTAATTTCTCCTTTAAATCCAATAAAGGAGAAAATTTTGATTTGTCATCATTTCATAATAATAAAAAACTCGTACTTCTTTGTTTTTGGGGGAGTAGCTGTGCTCCATGCATAAAAAAAATTCCAACGTTAAAAACGCTTAATGAAAAATATGAAACTAAAGACTTACAATTAATATCTATTTCATTAGATAGTCAGGCAGATTCGTGGTTTAGGTCTTTGAAAAAGTATGAAATGCCTTGGTTGCAAACTTGTGATATTCACGATTACAATCAAGGAAGAAGTATAGGGAAGATTTTAGATGTAAACAATATGCCTCAATATTTTTTAATTGATAACACGGGTAAACTTGTTTATCATAATGAGCAATCGAATGATGATGAAAATTTTACAGTTTTATTGAAAATCTTAGAAAGTCAATTACAATAAACACTCATTAAGATAAGAACGTATGACAATTTGATTCGAAAATCTATAATTTTCCAAAATTTTTATGGTAGAAAAGCTGTAGCTAACAGTGGTTTTGCGAAATTCGGGGCTTGAGTGTGTGTTTGGAAAAGTTAGTGTTTGTACTTTCTGTATTAAATTGAGCTTTTTTCTTTCAACTTTTCGGTATATTTGTAAGCAATAGTAATAAAATCCCCAAACTTCGCAAAGCCACGGGACGTTAACTGCAATATTGAAAAAACGAAACGCAAATGAACAATCCTCAACTAAGTAATTTAAAGTTAGTATTATCTGGACTTTTGATTGTTAATATTCCGGTAATGATTATAATTTTTTCTTCAATGTACTTTCTATCAGAAATTACTAAATTAAACTTCACAGAGCGTGTAATTCTTGGTTGCTCAACTGGATGGATATTTTGGGAATTTGCATCTAGATACTGGATTAAATGGTCTCTTTTACGTGGCGTTGAAAAAGAACGATTACTAAAAATTGGAGTATCTAGTCTTGTACTTTGGAAAAGTGATATAAAAAAAATAGAAAAAATAGATTCTAAACTTAATGGTAAATAAATACAGCAGTTAACAGCGGTTTCATGAAATGGCTAAATTCAGTTTTAATCTGTAAAGGTCTGTGAATATTTTTCTTTCTCCGAAATAAGTATTTTCTCTCTAACTTTTCGGTATATTTGTAAAGATCAGTAATAAAACTCCGCCACTTCATGAAGCCGGCGGGACGTTAGCTGCAAGTTTACCAAACGATACGAAAAAAACAGCCATGAATTCAGAAATAAAAAACAATTGGATTGCTATAGATAA
>NZ_JBDOCV010000027.1:0-219 GCF_040750275.1 Flavobacterium enshiense | reverse complement strand
AACGTTTTTCGGCTTGAAACAGTGGCAAATTTTTGTCACCGTCGAAAACAAATATACCGAAAAGTTTGCAAGAAAAAGCTTCAAATCGAAGATTAAAATATTCACAAAATTTTACCGATAAATCCCGAACGTTGCCATTGTTTTAAACCGGTGTTATAATGGGTTGCGACACACAAAATTGGCACACACAGTAATCACAATATTTACACATTTCGATTG
>NZ_JBDOCV010000026.1:0-3922 GCF_040750275.1 Flavobacterium enshiense | reverse complement strand
GTATGAGAAGTTGGAACTTGGAGTAACCTATCGTTTGGAGGATTCCTTCGGGGCGATGGTCAACTTCGGGATCACCAAGGATTTACGCATCGGCTATGCTTACGATCACATCGTATCGGATCTGGATGCTACGACCAAGTCTTCGCACGAGTTCATGCTTTTGTGGGATGTTAGTTTCTCTAAGAAAGTTTCCGTGTCACCAAGATTCTTCTAACAAATCAGCAAAAGAAAAATGAAAAAAAGATATATTACATTAAGTTTTATGTTGCTTCTTACCGCTGCTTATGCGCAGGAGAAGCATACGGCAAAGGCTGACCAGCTTTTTGAAAGCTATCAGTATGTTAACGCAATAGAAGAATACCTGAAACTTGCAGAAAGCAAAAAAGCAGACCAATACGTTTATACGCAACTGGCAGATTGCTATTACAATGTTTTCAATACGGAAGAAGCTTCAAAATGGTATGCTAAAGCTGTGGGAGGAAAAGCATCGGCTGAAACCTATTACCGCTATGCGCAAACCCTTAAAGCATTAGGGAAATATCAGGAGGCCAACCAACAGATGGATGTTTTCGCCAATATGGTTCCAAACGATTTGAGAGCAAAAGAGCATAAGGCAAATCCAAACTATATTCCGAGTTTAGCCAATAAAGCCAAAATGTTTGATGTAGCCGATACAAATATCAACAGTAAAGGACAAAGTGATTTCGGAGCAATACTGACAAATGATAACACGCTTTATTTTGCAAGTACGAGAAATACATCAAAACGAACCGATAAATGGAATAACCAACCGTATCTGGATGTTTTTTCTGCTACAAGAAATGCCGACGGAACATTATCGGAACCCACTCCGGTAAAAGAATTAAATACGGCATTTCACGATGGTCCGGTTACTGTAAGCAATGACGGAAATACCATGTTTTTTGCACGAGACGGACACAGCGAAGGGCAATTCGAAAGAAGCAAAAAAACAAACACAAAAGTTGGTCAGCAAGGCTTATACAAAGCAGTTAAAGTTGACGGTAAATGGTCTAATGTTACGGCATTGCCATTTAACAGTGTAAATTATTCCGTGACAAATCCGAGTTTAAGCAAAGATGGCAAGACGCTTTATTTTGCATCGAACATGCCGGGCGGTTATGGAGAATCCGATATCTGGAAAGTTTCTGTAGCTGAAAACGGTTATGGAAAACCTGAAAATTTAGGAGAAAAAATTAATACTCCTGGAAAAGAAAACTTCCCTTTCATTACAGATGATAACACGCTTTTCTTTTCTTCATCAGGACGACAGGGATTTGGCGGATTGGATGTTTTTAAAACCGATTTGAATGCTTCGTCATCCGTACAAAACATCGGAAAACCGGTAAATACGGAAAAAGATGATTTTTCATTCAGTTTTAATAAAGTTGCCAACATCGGTTATTTTTCTTCCAATCGTAATGGGAATGACGCTATTTTCATGGCCACACCAATTTGCGAAGCTCAAGCTATTGTAGTGGTAACCAATAAAAAAACAGGTGCAGTTTTAGCGAATGCCGATGTTGCCATTTTGGATGCAAAAGGAAATCTGATTACAACCAGAAAGTCCGATGCTAACGGAAAAGTAAGTTATGATTTAGAATGTGAAACGGCATACAGTCTGAAAGCAGAATTGGCAAATTTTGAAGTGGCTGTAAATTCAGTTCAGAAAACAAAATCGGGAGAAGTGACAATTCCACTGGAAATGGTTCCGGTTGAAGTTATAATTACAGAAACCGAAGTAATCCTGAACAATGTTTATTTCGAATTCAACAAAAGCAATATCACTTCACAGGGAGCGAGTGAGTTGAACAAGCTCGTGAAAGTAATGATGGATAATCCGACTATGGAAATTTTAGTGAAATCTCATACGGATTCCAAAGGAAGTGTTGCTTACAATTTGAGGTTATCAGAGCAAAGAGCACAATCGACCGTTCAGTATTTGATTTCTAAAGGAATTGCTAAAAATCGACTTTCCGGAAAAGGATTTGGTAACTCGGTTCCTAAAGTAGATTGTGGTACAAATTGTTCAGATGAAGAGCATGCGCAAAACAGACGCTCGGAGTTCATTATTGTAAAAAAGTAAAGTATTAATCTTAAAAAAGTTTAAAGTATAATTAGCGATAGAGCAATATTTTAGACTGTTTCATATCCAGTGGCTAACCTCTATATTTTGAGGTTAGCTATTGTAGTTAAATGTAAACCTGATTCCATGAAAAGGATTTTTGTATTATTTGTAGGGTTAATTCTGAATATTTCAAGTTTTGGCCAAAACCTTCCGAACGACTGTGTGAATGCGATTGTTGTTTGCGGGAATGAAAATTTCAGTTCGAATGCGAGCGGTATTGGAGCCATTCAGGAGGTATCCGGCTGTGGAGGATTTGAACATAATTCACTGTGGATAAAAGTAAACATTGTTCAATCTGGAACTTTAGGGTTCGATTTAATCCCCAATGACACTGATATTAACGTGGATTACGATTTTTGGGTTTACGGAGCAGACAGGCCTTGTAATAATTTAGGAAGTCCGATACGTTGTGCTACAACTAACCCTTTTTTGGCCGGAATGACTAATAATCATACCGGAATGAACGGCACAATGGCTATTACCCAAACAGGACCCGGAGCCAATGGAAACGGATATGTTCGATGGCTTACAGTAACAGCAGGACAATCTTATTATATTGCCGTAGATAGACCCGTAGGGGACGGTGGATTTGAAATCCAATGGACAGGATCGGCCACGGCAGGATCAGGAGCTTTTCCTGTACCGCCAACGGCTAATTCAATTCCGGATTATATAACCTGCAGCAGTACACCTAACGTGGGGATTTTTGATCTTAATACCAGAAAATCTTTAATTAATCCCGATACAACTAACAACACCATTACTTTTCATACCACTTATGCAAACGCTTCAGACGGTTTGTTTCCTTTGCCGGGAGTAATGGCTAATGCTACCAATCCGCAGCAAATTTTTGCAAAAGTTGTTAATAATGTTTCAGGATGCAGCACTATAACAGACTTTTATTTAAGGGTTGTACCGGTTCCGTTTGCTAATATTTCAATTTCTGATACACAGGTTTGTTCCGGCGAAAATGTAACGGTTACCTTTACAGGTTCACCTGATACAGTAGTCGAGTACAGAGTCAATGGAGGGGCTGTCCAAACGGTTTTGCTGGATTCTTCAGGGAACTTTCAAATAACAGAAACTATCAATGTAAATACAACCTATTCATTAGTTAATGCAAAAATTGTTGACGCTTCTAATACCACTGTTTGTAATCAAATTGAAAATGACGCGGTAACCGTAACAGTTTCTACCGTTAGCGCACCAACAATATCCACAAATTCACCGATATGTCAAGGGAATGATGCGGTATTAACCTTCAACGGATTGGCTAATGCGACCATAAATTTTACAGTGAATGGAGGAACTTCTCAATCTGTAAATCTTGGTGGTTCCGGACAGCAGCAAATTAATTTGCCAGGACTTCCTTCAGGTGCCAATCAGATAGTACTTACTAGTATTACAGATGCTAATGCCCCTAACTGTACTTCTTCTTTAAATATTACTGAAACAGTAAATGTAACAGCTGTAATTGTTGCTGATGTTACAGGAACAACTGCTATCTGTGAAAACACTGGAACTACACTAATTACATTTACAGCTACCAATGGAACGCCGCCTTATACGTTTACTTACAATATTAATGGTGGTTCAGCTCAGACAGTTACAACGTCTGCCGGAAATAGTGTTTCTGTTACAGCTCCAGACAGTTCAGTAGGAACATTTACTTATAATTTAACAGCTGTTAGTTCGGCAGCCGTACCTGTTTGTAGTTTTATCCAAACAGCATCAGCAGTAATTACGGTTAATTCCTTACCAACAGTAACGGTTAGT
>NZ_JBDOCV010000025.1:0-373 GCF_040750275.1 Flavobacterium enshiense | reverse complement strand
ACGTTAATCCGATTGTAACACCAACATTTAGTGCAGTTGCTCCGATTTGTGCAGGAGAGACCTTAACAACTTTACCAACCACTTCCAATGAAGGAATTACTGGAACTTGGTCACCGGCTTTAGATAATACCGTTACAACTGTTTATACGTTTACGCCGAATACAGGACAATGTGCTACAACACAAACCATGACTATCAATGTAAATCCGGTTGTAATACCAACGTTTAGTACAGTTGCTCCTATTTGCGCAGGAGATACCTTAGCCGCTTTACCAACCACTTCCAACGAAGGAATTACTGGTGTTTGGTCTCCGGTTCTTGACAATACTGTTACAGCAGTATATACATTTACACCGGATGCAGGACAATGTGC
>NZ_JBDOCV010000024.1:0-2107 GCF_040750275.1 Flavobacterium enshiense | reverse complement strand
GTATGAGAAGTTGGAACTTGGGGTAACCTATCGTTTGGAGGATTCCTTCGGGGCGATGGTCAACTTCGGGATCACCAAGGATTTACGCATCGGCTATGCTTACGATCACATCGTATCGGATCTGGATGCTACGACCAAGTCTTCACACGAGTTCATGCTTTTGTGGGATGTTAGTTTCTCTAAGAAAGTATCCACTTCACCTCGATTTTTCTAATTTAACCGGTAGTATAACATGAAGAAAACCTATATCACCTTAAGTTTTGTATTCGCCGGTTTATTGGCCACAGCACAAAACAAAGACACTCAGGCAGCCGACAAGCTCTATAACCGATATGAGTACATCGATGCTGCGGAGCAGTATTTAAAACTGGTAAACAACGGCAAGGCGGACAATTACGTATACCGTCAACTGGCCGACAGCTACTATAATATGTTCAACACGCAGGAGGCTGCCAGATGGTATGCCAAGGCGACGGAAGAAAAGCAGGATGCAGAGGTGTACTACCGCTATGCGCAAATGCTTAAAGCGGATGGGAAATACGAGCAGGCCAACCAACAGATGGAAAAGTTTGCCAAGTTGCTTCCCAACGATCAAAGAGCGGTAGCCTTCAAAAAGGAGCCGAACTATATTCCGAGACTAACGGCGCAGCAGAAGCTTTTCGACTCGAAGAATATCGACATTAACAGCGATAAGTCAGACTTCGGAGCACAACTGGCGGATGACAACACCCTTTATTTTGCCAGTGCGCGTAACACTTCGAGAAAGAACTACGGCTACAACGATGAGCCGTATCTGGATTTGTACAAAGCCACTAAAAACGCAGACGGTACGTACAGCCAGCCTACGGAAGTGGAAGGCATCAACAGCAAATGGCACGATGGTCCTGCTACGGTAAGTGCAGACGGCAATACGATGTACTTTGCCAGTGAAACGTTCCGCGATCAGGTGTTTGACAAGGACAAAGCCAAGAAACTGAAATACGGTAAGGTAGGCCTTTTCAAAGCTACCAAAGCGGAGGGTAAATGGACCAACATCCAAGCTTTACCATTTAACAACAAAGATTACAATACAGGTAACCCAAGCCTTAGCAAAGACGGGAAGACGTTGTACTTCTCCTCGGACATGCCGGGCGGAGTGGGGCAATCGGATATCTGGAAGGTGAGCGTAAACGGTAACGATTACGGTACCCCGGAGAACCTAACGGCTATCAACACGGAAGGACGCGAAAACTTTCCTTTCATTACCGATGAGAACAAATTATACTTCTCTTCGGATGCAAGACAAGGTTTTGGAGGACTGGATGTTTTTGTAACAGACCTAGACAAAGGCATGGAAGTAAAGAACGTTGGTAAACCGGTGAACTCGGAGAAAGACGATTTTGCATTTAGCTACAACGTAAGCCAGAAGACTGGTTTCTTCTCCAGTAACCGAGGGGGTCAGGATGATATCTTTATGGCCATTCCGGTGTGTGGGGTACAGTTGAACACCACCAGTAAGAACGCGAAAACCGGCGAACTGTTATCGGGGGCTTCGGTTGCAATCTTAGATGAGAAGAACAACGTTATAGAAACCAAGTACACCACGGCCGATGGTTTTGTGGGGTATGCAGTGGATTGTGACAAGCCGTACACGCTACAGGTGTCTAAGGATGGGTTTGTGAGCAAAACCATCGCGGTGGAGAAAACCCAGGGCGGTGAGAAACCAATCACAGCAGAACTGGATCCTATTGATGTGATTGTAACGGAGACGGAAGTGATCTTAAACGACATTTTCTTTGAATACAACAAGAGCAACATTACCAAGTCGGGCGCTTTCGAGCTGGACAAATTGGTTCAGGTGTTAAAGAACAGCCCAAGTATGGTGATTATGGTGAAATCACACACGGACAACCGCGGCACGGACAGTTTCAACATGAACTTGTCGGAGCGTAGAGCCAAGAGTACGGTTCAGTATGTAATCTCCAAGGGGATTGCTAAGGACAGAATCTCGGGTCAGGGCTTCGGGGAGAGCGAGCCTAAGGTGCAGTGTACAGACTGCAGCGAGGAAGAGCACGCGAAGAACCGTCGTTCGGAATTCTTAATTGTGAAGAAATAAACCGTATCACAT
>NZ_JBDOCV010000023.1:0-14690 GCF_040750275.1 Flavobacterium enshiense | reverse complement strand
CGGGGAGAGCGAGCCTAAGGTGCAGTGTACAGACTGCAGCGAGGAAGAGCACGCGAAGAACCGTCGTTCGGAATTCTTAATTGTGAAGAAATAAACCGTATCACATAGCAAACAAAAAGCACCCATAACGGGTGCTTTTTTTATGGATAAAGAAATGGCTTACTATTTTAAATTTCTTTTACGATCATCATTAAAAAAGGGGTCTTCAGGTATGTCTTTTTGAAGTGATGCGAAGAGAGACTGTTTTTTTATCATTTATTTATACTAGTTTTAAATAAACAAGCCGTAAATTTGCAAAAATTAGAAGTTACAAAATGTTTGATGTTCAGAAAGTAAGAGCACAATTCCCAATATTGTCCCAAACCGTAAACGGAAAACCACTGGTTTATTTTGATAACGGTGCCACAGCTCAGAAACCTCAGGTGGTTATCGATACGATTGCCCAATATTACAGCGAGATCAATGCGAACATCCATCGCGGGGTGCATACACTCAGTCAGTTGGCTACGGATGCCTATGAGCAGGCACGCGATACGATTCAAAATCATGTAAACGCGAAACACAACCACGAAATTATTTTTACTTCCGGTACTACTGCAGGAATAAATTTGGTAGCCAATGGTTTTGTGAAATTTGTGAAGGAAGGAGATGAAGTAATGGTTTCCGCCTTGGAGCATCACAGTAATATAGTGCCTTGGCAGTTTTTGTGTGAGAAAACAGGGGCAACGTTGGTGGTTATTCCCATGAATGACAAAGGCGAATTGATCATGGAGGCTTTTGAAAAACTGCTTTCCGATAAAACCAAAATCGTTGCCGTCAACCATATTTCCAATGCTCTGGGGACGATTAACCCAATCAAACAGATTATAAAAAAAGCGCATGAAGTTGGTGCTGCGGTTTTAATCGATGGAGCTCAGGCTACGCCGCACCTACGTCCGGATGTTCAGGATTTGGATTGCGATTTTTATGTGTTTTCCGGTCATAAAGTATGCGGACCTACCGGTGTTGGAATTCTATATGGAAAAGAAAGTTGGTTAAACGCATTGCCGCCCTATCAGGGAGGAGGTGAAATGATCAAAGAAGTAACTTTCGAGAAGACCACGTATGCCGAATTGCCACATAAGTTTGAAGCCGGAACGCCAAATATTGAAGCCGGAATTGTCCTAGGAACTGCCATCGACTATCTGAATGGTATCGGGTTCGACAACATTGCAAAATACGAACAGGAATTACTGGATTATGCTACCGGGCGGTTGTTGGAGATTGAAAATTTAAAAATCTACGGAACCAGTGATAACAAGGCTTCGGTAATCTCT
This sequence comes from Flavobacterium enshiense, assembly GCF_040750275.1. Lineage (GTDB taxonomy): Bacteria > Bacteroidota > Bacteroidia > Flavobacteriales > Flavobacteriaceae > Flavobacterium > Flavobacterium enshiense_B. Next base: position 13,374 of record NZ_JBDOCV010000023.1, on the reverse strand, counting down.
TTTAATATTGAAGGGATCCATCCGTACGATATTGGCACAATTATCGATAAGTTAGGAGTAGCGGTTAGGACCGGTCATCATTGTGCACAACCTATCATGAATTATTTCAACATTCCGGGAACAATACGCGCGAGTTTCGCGTTTTATAATACCAAGGAAGAAATTGATACCTTTGTGGAAGCGGTAAAAAAAGCGCAGATGATGTTAACTTAAACATGGGAAAGTATGAAACTAATAACTCTTTTGACGTTGACAGTAGTAACACTAACAGGGTGTAATTGTCAGAAAACAGCAGCTGAAAAATCAAATGCCACAGCTGAAAATACAACATCTGCCGAAGCAGGCTCTAAACAACAAAATGGAATGCCCGTGATCGAATACGAAGCCGTTTCAAGAGGTTTTTTTCTTACCGTAAAGGTGGAAAACAAGCAGTTATACATTTCACGAAACAGGGATGCCCAAAAGGCGGATGCTGTACCGGTTAATGATGCCGATTGGAAAGAGTTGGAAACTTTGGCAAAATCCGTTAATCTGAAAACCGTTAAAGATTTGAAATGGCCAACGGAAAAGCGTTACTACGACGGAGCGCCCCATGCAAACATTACGTTTGTTTCCGGAGGTGAAAAATATCCGGCGAACGGTTTTGATCATGGATATCCTCCGGTGGAAATTGAAAAACTGGTAAACAAGATTGTAGCTTTGGCTGAAAAAACACAATAATAAAAATGACCATTAAAGCAATACAGGAAGAAATTGTAGACGAATTTTCAATGTTTGACGACTGGATGCAGCGTTACGAATACATCATTGAATTGGGCAGAAGCCTTCCGTTAATCGATGAGCGTTACAAAACCGAAGACAACATCATTAAAGGGTGTCAGTCGAAGGTATGGGTACATGCAGAAGAACATAACGGAAGTATCGTTTTCACAGCAGACAGCGATGCCATTTTAACCAAAGGAATCATTGCAATTTTAGTCCGCGCCTTTTCCAATCAGACCCCGAAAGCAATTTTGGAAGCCGATACGGCATTTATTGATGAAATAGGGCTGAAAGAGCATTTGTCGCCTACCCGTGCCAACGGATTGGTATCAATGATTAAACAGATAAAAATGTACGCCTTGGCTTTTCAGGCTAAGAATTAATATAAAAAGAGATTGCTTCGCGAACTCGCAATGACAATAAAAATGGAAGAATATAACGATACCATCAATTTAGGAGAAGACGTAGTAAAAGTTTTAAAAGGCATTTACGATCCGGAAATCCCTGTAGATATTTACGAATTAGGATTAATTTACGACGTTATGATTAACGAAGACAACGAGGTAAAAATCCTGATGACCTTAACCTCTCCAAACTGTCCGGTAGCCGAAACCCTGCCACAGGAAGTAGAGGAAAAAATCAAATCCATCGATGCCGTGAAATCCTGTGAAGTAGAGATTACCTTCGATCCGCCCTGGAGCAAGGATTTGATGAGCGAAGAAGCAAAATTAGAATTAGGAATGCTATAATTCAGTAAACGGTTTTCAGTAGTGGTAGGTAAATTTACTGCAACTGAAAACTGCGACTGTGACTATAAAAATGGATGAAATTGTAAACAGAGTTGCCAACAGCGCTTTACAGGTATTCGATTTAGAGGATTATTTTCCCAAGCAGCCTGTTGTGGAATTGGATATTTCGCAATGGCTTTTCGGTGGTTTTATCTTGAAAGAAACCGAATTCCGGGAGCAGTTAAAAATCCATGACTGGACAATTTATAAGGATCGTTATATTGCTTTGTTTTGTTCCGAAGAGGCAATATTGCCAGCCTGGGCGTATGCTTTGGTAGCGGTTTATTTGCAACCGTATGCCCTGAAAACGGTTAACGGATCTAAGAAAGAACTATTGCTTTCTTTGTATCAGGAGACGTTAAGCCAACTTGACTATTCCGATTTTAAAGACAAACCCGTAATTCTTAAAGGTTGTTCCAATAAACCGGTTCCACAGGAAGCTTATGTGCTGGCGATGCAACAGCTGATGCCTTTTGCTAAAAGTATTATGTTTGGTGAAGCCTGTTCTTCGGTGCCACTTTATAAGAGAAAATAACCGTTTACCGATTTTTATGCGCTTTTTCTTATTGGATTTTGTTATTTTGTAATAACGTAAAATTCTGGATATGAGAAAAATGACTCTAATTGTCCTTAGCATTTTAGGAGTTTCTGTAGCTAAGGCGCAAAACACAGAAAAAGAAATCATTGAAAAAACAGCCAAAGCGGCGGCCAAAACCCATGATACACTTGGTATGGGGTGGAAGAAGACGGGAAATTTGATCTTTTTATTCAACCAGTCTGCATTTAACTACGATTGGAGAGGCGGCGGTACCTCAAGCATTGCCGGAAACACCACCTTAAACTATGATTTCAACTACAAATCATCCATTTTAGTCTGGGATAACAAGATTTTCACCGCTTACGGACTTACAAAGCTTAAGGATCAGGATATTACCAAATCTGATGATCGCTTTGAGTTTACATCTATCCTGGGGAGAAGAGCAGGGGAAGCGTATTGGTATTATTCCGCGTTTCTGAATCTTAAAACTCAGATGGATTCCGGATTTAAAAAAGAAAAATACACAATTAATGATAATGGGACACCCTTGGATCCTTCTGATGATCTGATAGGGGAAAGAGATGTGAAAATTTCGCATTTCTTTTCACCGGCGTATTTGCAGGCGGGACCCGGGATGCTTTGGAAAAAATCTGATAATCTGAAAGTAAATATTGCTCCGGCGACTTCCCGTTTTATATTCATTCACAAGCATTTTACCGATTTCGGATCTGCTTTTGGGGTAGACCAAGGGGAAACCATGCGTTTTGAATTTGGTGCGGCCTTAAATGCGTATTACAAATTGAGTATTATGGAGAATATCTCGATGGAAAACATTTTGAATCTCTATGCCAACTATCTGGAAAAGCCTCAAAATATTGATATTGATTATCAGTTGAATGTCGTGATGAAAATCAATAAATATATTTCCACCAACTTCGCTTTTCAGGCCATTTATGATGATAATGCCGTGGGCGCGTTCCAGATCCGGGAGGTTTTCGGATTGGGTGTCAATTACGGATTCTGATAACTTAAAATCCCAACGCTAAGGTTGGGATTTTTTTTAGTCTTCTTCTTTTTCGACAGCGTCTTTGTAATCGGGATATAAGAATTTATTGTAAGGAAACCGCGTGATATGTATTTCACGTACCGCTTCGTATGCCTTCTCACGGAATTCTTCAAAATTTAGTTTGTCTGTTGCGGAAATGAATAAGGTATGATTGGCCCCCACTTTGGACATCCAGGTTTTTTTCCAATCTTCTAAGGAATAGTGTTTGGTTGTTTTTTCCGTGGTTATATCATCTTCCGAAAGGGGTAAGTGTTTGTAAGCGTCAATTTTGTTGAATACCATAATAGTAGGTTTATCGGCGCTTTTTATGTCCTGTAAAATCTGATTCACCGATTCGATATGATCTTCAAAATCGGGATGGGAAATGTCGACCACGTGCAGGAGCAAATCAGCTTCCCGTACTTCATCTAACGTGCTTTTAAAAGATTCCACCAATTGTGTAGGTAATTTGCGGATGAATCCAACCGTGTCCGATAATAAAAAAGGCAGGTTTTTAATGACAACCTTTCTGACCGTTGTGTCCAGCGTTGCAAATAATTTGTTTTCCACAAACACATCACTTTTACCGATGGCATTCATTAAAGTGGATTTGCCTACGTTGGTATAACCGACTAAGGCAACGCGAACCATGGCCCCGCGATTGCTGCGTTGTACGGCCATTTGTTTGTCGATGGTTTTGATTTTGTCTTTCAGTAAGGCGATGCGGTCGCGAACAATACGACGGTCGGTTTCGATTTCGGTTTCCCCAGGACCACGCATTCCGATACCGCCTCGTTGGCGTTCCAAGTGCGTCCACATACCGGTTAGTCGTGGCAATAGGTATTGACATTGTGCCAGTTCTACCTGTGTTCGCGCATACGAAGTTTCCGCGCGTTGGGCAAAAATATCCAGGATAAGGTTGGTTCGATCCAAGACTTTACAGTCCAGTTCCCGCGTAATATTTTTTTGTTGTGCAGGCGTAAGTTCATCATCAAAGATCACAGTGTTTACGTCATTATCTTTAATGTAGTATTTTATCTCCTCTAATTTACCCGTCCCTACAAAGGTTTTGGGGTTGGGTTTGTCCATTTTCTGGAAAAACCGTTTCACCACTTCGCCTCCGGCCGTATACGTCAAAAATTCAAGCTCATCCAAATATTCGTTGAGTTTGTCCTCGTTTTGCTGTTGCGTAACAATTCCTATGATTGCCGTTTTTTCAAAGTTATGGTTTGTCTTTTCTAACATTATCGTAATTTGAATTGCAAAAATAATCAATTAATAATTAGGGATAAGTTTCTTCTAATTGCTAATTTTTAAAAAAAATTGAAACAAACAGCGAGTTTTTTGTGAATTTTATCGACCATCATTAAGATATCTTTAAAAAAATTTTAACTTTGGGAATTAAACATACAACAAACCTAAATATTAATTATGAAAAAAATTACTCTCGTAATTTTCATGTCGTTATTATCCTTTCTGGGCTATGCTCAATTTCCGGAAAGTTTTGATACGGGTATTCCCGCGACATGGAGGGTTATGAATAATGGTTTTGGAGCGGCTCAGGATTGGACCACTTCCAGTACATTATTCTTGCCAACAAACTCAGGTTCGCAGCATGCTATTGCGGGCAGAGCAAACATTGGGACCGGAGTTACTGCTGAGAACTGGTTGGTTTCACCGCAATTTACGGTGCCTACTAACGGTCAGTTGCGCTTCTGGACCAAAATGACGCTTTCGGGCGATAGTGGATCCTTATACCAATTAAGGGTATCCACAACTTCTCAAACGGATCAGTCAAGTTTTACGACGATCCAGCAGTGGACAGAAGCTCAATTGGAAGGCGATATGGCCTTTGGTGGATCTAACGCTTACAATGAGTATGGCGAAATCATCAAAAACCTTACGCCTACCTATACTGCAGGGCAGCAGATTTATGTAGCTTTTGTTAAGGTACACACGCAAACAGGAGGAACGGCGTCGGGAGACCGATGGTTGATTGATGATGTAAACGTAGCCCAACAATGTCAGGATCCCTTGACGCTGACAGCATATGCTATTAGTGCTAATCAAGCGACTTTGGATTGGAACAGTCCAGGACCGGCAACGACTTGGGAGATTGATTTTGCAGCAAGTCCGTTAAATCCGGATGGGGTAGCAGATGTGACCACGTCTACTAAGCCTTATACTCTTATGGGGTTAATACCAGGAACACAGTATTCTTATTATGTGCGTTCGGTTTGTGCTACAAACAATAAGAGTAACTGGGCGGGGCCTTTTGTATTTATTACAACACCTTTAGGACAAAACTGCGCCGGACCAATCGTGGTTGGGGCATTGCCATATTCCAATACCAGCAACACCGGATTGTACGGTGATGTGGTAGATGGTAGCCCGGGAGCCTCTTGTGGGATCACCGGAAACTATTTAAACGGAAACGATGTTTTCTATTCTTTTACTCCTTCTTTTACAGGAGTTGTTGACATTTCGATGACACCAACCGGAAACAATACCGGTATTTTTGTGTATGGAAGTTGTGCAGATGTGGGAAGTATCTGTTTGGCGGGTGTAGCTAATACCGGTGGTGGTGTTAGAAACATACCGTTTTTCTCAGTTACTGCGGGAACAACCTATTTTATTGTTATCTCAAGTTCGGGAACACCACAAACGTTTCCGTACACTTTAACCATTCAACAGGTTGCCTGTCCTCCACCAAACAGCTTGGGGGCATCAGGTATTTCGCAAACCGGAGCTACTTTAACATGGGGTAACCCAAGTGGTGCAACGGCTTGGGAATATGTTTTCCAGCCTGCCGGTACAGGATTGCCTACAGGAGCGGGTACACCAACAACTGCAACTTCAGCAGCTATAACGGGATTGACTGCTAATACAAACTATGAGTTCTACGTAAGAGTAGATTGTGGTGGCGGAACGTATAGTGCTTGGGCTGGTCCTTTCCAGTTCAGAACTTTATGTAATGCATTCCCGATTCCTTTCACGGAAGGATTTAACAGTACGTCTACTTCGCAAGCCTGTTGGACAGTACTAAATATAAATGCAGATGCTAATGCATGGAACATGGACTACGCTACCAACCCGTTTGAAGGAAATCAATCGGCGAGTATTGTTGCCAGTTCTGTTGCTAATAATGATTGGTTGATTTCGCCTCAAATTACAGGGCTTAACGGTAACCAGCGTTTGAAATTCAGATACAGAGTAGAGTCGGCAACGTCTCCGTGTACTTTTGAGGTGAGACTTTCCACCAATGGAGCGTCTCCTTCCGATATGACTTCGGTTTTGATTGCTCCTACTTCCTATAGTAATGTAACGTATGTAGAACGAATTGTCAATTTATCAGCCTTTAGCGGAAACGTAAATATCGGTTGGTATGTGGCACCTGGAGCGAACGGTTCCAGAATCTACATCGATCAGGTAATTATTGAAGACATGCCGGCGTGTCCTGAGCCAACTGCTTTGACAGTATCAGGAGTTACCGCGAACTCGGCAACCGTTAACTGGATTGCTGGTAATACAGAGACTTCTTGGCAGGTATTGGTGCAAGCTTCAGGCTTACCGGCACCAACTTTACCAACTGAAGGGGTTACCGTAACCACTACGCCAACCTACAATGCTACACCGCTTAACAGTTCCACTACTTATGATGTATATGTATTGGCTAACTGTGGTGCTACGTCAAGTATTTGGATTGGACCTGTTACATTCAGAACACCTCAGGTTCCGGCAACGCTTCCGTTTGCGGATACGTTTGAAGGGAATTTCGACTGGGATACGGTAAACGGAACCCAAACCAACAAATGGTTTGCTGGTACTGCTGCGAGCAATGGCGGTACACGTTCAATGTACATCTCCAACAATAACGGGGTGGCTAATGCCTATACGATCACTACTACTTCTGTGGCACAGACATACCGTGATCTTACCATTCCGGCAGCAGTTAACCAGATCAATGTAGCTTTCGATTGGAGAGCGCAAGGAGAATCCACCTTCGATTATTTCCGAGTATGGGTTGTTCCGACTACGTTTATACCAACAGCAGGAACACAGATTACTGCAGCGGCAGACCGAATCAATATTGCCGGTGGAAATATTAATTTAGGTGGTGCAACAACATGGCCGAGAAGAAATATTGTTTGGAACGCAGCAGCTTTTGCCGGTCAAAACGTTAGACTTGTTTTCGAATGGAGAAATGACGGGAGTGGAGGTACACAACCACCGGCTGCTATCGATAACGTAAATGTTACGGTTATTACTTGTCCGGCGCCGACAGCACTTACAACCGTAAGTACAACTCAAACCGAAGCTACGTTGCAATGGACTGCGGGTGGTACTGAAACACAATGGGAGATTGTAGTTCAGGCACCGGGATCGGGTCAGCCTACAGGGGCAAGTACTATTATTCCTGCAGGAACCAATCCGTTCACGGTACCAGGTTTGAACCCTGCAACGATGTACGAATATTATGTGAGAGCGGTTTGTGGACCTGGTGACGCAAGTACATGGTCTGGACCGTCTACTTTCTTCACACAGTGTACGATATTAAATGTGCCTTTCTATGAAGGCTTTAACTCGACTTCTGCCACGCAACAATGTTGGACTGTAACCAACTCCAATGCAGATGGCGATACTTGGAACATGGATTATGCAACGAATCCTTTTGAAGGAAACCAGTCTGCTATAATTCTTACCGATGGAAATGCGGGTGCTAACGATGATTGGTTAATTTCACCAACATTGAACTTAAGTGCAACACCGGGTGCAAAACGATTGAAGTTCCATTACAGGGTGCAATCGGCGGGAGAACCGAATGATTTCAGAGTAATGATTTCTACTACAGGAGTTGCTACGGCTAACTTTACACAAACATTAATTCCTTTAGCCAGCTATGGTAATATAACCTATGTCGAGCGTATTGTAAATCTTGTAGACGGAACAGGTACACCATATTCCGGTAACGTGAACCTTGCATGGCACGTACCGGCGGGAGGTCTTGATGGTTGGAGATTGTATATTGACAATGTTATTGTGGAAGACATTCCTCCATGTCCTAATCCGACAACTCCGACTGTTCTTAGTGTAAACCAGGATTCTGCGACTTTGTCATGGACTCCAGGATTTAATGAAACGCAATGGGAAATTGTAGTTCAGGCGCCAGGTTCTGGTGTACCAACAGGTGCAAGTACCATTATTGTTGCCAATACAAACCCATTCACGGTTCAAGGTTTAAACCCTTCTACACAATACGAATTTTATGTACGAGCATACTGTAACGCTTCCGAGCAAAGTACTTGGACTGGACCGGTAACATTTACTACAACTCAGATTCCTGCCGTATTGAATTATGTGGAAGATTTTGAGAGCGGTACACAAATGACATTTACCAACGGTACCCAAACCAATAAATGGGCTGTTGGAACTGCTACAAGTAACGGAGGTGCTCAAGCATTGTACATTAGTAATAACAACGGTGCAAACAATGCGTACACAGTATCTGCCGGAACGGTGGCTCATGCCTATAGAGATATCTTCATCCCGACTGGAACCAACATTATGGACTTGGCCTTTGATTGGAAAGGTGTGGGTGAATCTTCTTTCGATTATTTAAGAGTATGGTCTGTACCGGCTTCTTTCATACCGGTAGCAGGAACTCAGATTACTGCAGCAAGTGGTGGTCAGCAAATTTCGGCTAACCTTAACCAAAGTGCTACATGGAGAACCCAAACGTATGAAATATCTGGAGTGCCTTATTCCGGACAAATTATGCGTCTTGTTTTTGAGTGGAGAAATGACACCAGTGCAGGAACGCAGCCACCGGCAGCCGTTGATAATATCAGTTTGAGAATCCCAACGTGTCCTGAGCCATATAACTTGATAACATCTGGACAAACAGGTTCTCCGGAAATTACACTTTCCTGGACACCGGGCGGAACAGAAACACAATGGCAAGTTGTGATTCAAGCTCAGGGTGCTGGAACTCCAACAGGACCTGGTGTTACGGTTAACAACACGCCTTCCTATACATATACTGCAACACACGGAGTGTTCTATGAATATTGGGTACAGGCAGTTTGTGGATCGACCGATTCAAGCGAGTGGGTTGGACCATATGTGTTCTCAGTATATGCACCTCCTGGTTGTGCGAACGTTGATGTAGTTGGAGTAGGTGTGGATATTGTTAATAATCAAGTATTATTGTGCCCTGGAACTACAGGTCAGAACGTGGAATTGTCAGCATCATATTTCGGTATCGGTGCAACAACATCTTATGAAGTATCTACAATTCCATATAGCCCACCATTCCCATTCACGGGTGGTACACAGATGAATATTACTACAGATGATATTTGGTCTGGAGTAGTGAACTTACCGTTCAACTTCTGTTTCTTCGGAAACTCTTATTCAACAGCAAGAGTTGGTTCGAATGGAGTAGTAGCTTTCGGTATTCCGGATGCAACAACTTATTGTCCTTGGGCATTCAGTACAACGATTCCGAACACAGGATTCCCAATCAAGAATGCTATCTATGGCGTGTATCAGGATACCGATCCAAGTGAAGATCCGGGACCAAATACAACTATTAACTACCAGGTATTAGGGAATTACCCTTGTAGAGCTTTGGTAGTAAACTTTAACGAAATCAATCAGTTCTCTTGTGGGTTGGCTACCGGACCTCAGACAACTCAGATCGTAATTTATGAAATTTCAAACATTATTGAAGTTTATGTAAACCGTCGCGTGCCTTGTACTACTTGGCAACAAGGAGCAGGGGTTATTGGTATTCAAAATGCAGCAGGTACTGTAGCGTATACACCAGCAGGTAGAAATACTGGTCCGTGGTCTGCTACTAACGAAGCTTGGAGATTCTCTCCAAACGCACCGGCACCAGTAGCTTTAGAATGGATTCAGAACGGTGTCGTTATCGGAACAAATGCTAACGTAATTGTTAACGTAACGGATGATACCACTGTAACAGCTCAGGCAACTTATACCGTTTGTGATGGTTCAAACGTGGTAATCAGCAGTGATATTGATATCATCGTAACCGAAGAATTGCCAACTTTAGATCCACTTGAATTAAGTGCTTGTTCTACAGATGCCAGCCCGGTTTTCGATTTAACATTAAACGAAGATTATGTGTTGTCCAATTCAACAGCGGCCAACTATGATGTAGAATTCTATTTGACAGAAGCTGCTGCAATTGCGGATGCGGATGGTACTGAAATTACCAATCCTCAAGCTTTTGTGGGCACAGATGGTCAGACCATTTGGATGAACATCACGAGTAATGCGGGATGTACTGTTATCAAGTCATTTATCTTGACTTTTGGTAACCATGTACCAGCGTTTACGTTGAATCCAGCAAACAGCCCAATTAGTGTTTGTCAGGGTACTACAACTACGGTAACCGTTCAACCAGGAAACTTTAACTTGGCAGATGCTTTCTACGAGTGGACGTTGCCAGATAATACCATTGCAACAACTGTTACACCTTCCTTGGAGGTTCCGGTTAATGGTATGATTGGTACTTATTCCGTAAAAGTAAAAACGGATTGTGAAACTACGCAGTCGTTTGTAGTAAATATTAATGCACTTCCAGTAGTTGACCCGCAATTATTTGCTTCACCAACGTGTACCAACACAACAGGTGGTATCATACATGTTTCTCCAATCGGTAACTATGAATATAGTATCGATAACGGAGTGAACTATCAAGCGTCAAACGAGTTTACGGGCTTACAGGCTCAAATGACATATACGTTTACGGTTAGAGATCTTACTACGGGATGTGTTTCTTCGGAAGATTATACCTTTGCTCCAATTCCAGGTGCGCCTCAAGCCCCTGTAGTGCCGGCAGCAAATATTATTCAGCCAACATGTACTAATAATGCATCGTTCACGGTTAGTTCACCAGTAAACGGACCGATTCCGTACACGAACTTATTCATTTCTGAAGTTACGGATGCTGATTCTGGTTCATTGAGTTATGTGGAAATTTATAACGGTACAGGTGTTACTGTTAACCTGTCGAACTATAAATTGAAATTTTATACTACTATGGGTGCTCCTTCTTGCGACTTTACTTTAGTAGGGACATTGGCAAACGGTGCTACGCATGTTGTTAAAGTGAGCGCGGATGCTAATATTGTGGGAGTAGTTCCTAATCAAACGGTAACAACTTGTACAGGGGTTAATATTGATGATAGAATTCATTTAACAACCAGTTCTGGTTCACAAGCAATCATTGATGTATGGGGGACTCCGGATGGAACCGTATTTACGCCGTCTGGTCAACCAGGATATGTATACCGTAGATTGCAAACCGCTGCAGCACCAAGTACTACATGGAGCGCCGCAGATTGGAATGCTATTGATCCAGAAGATTATACGAACTTGGGAAGTTATACACCATTAATGATGAGTTTCCAATATAGTATTGATAACGGAACAACATGGCAGACAAGTCCAACGTTCCCAGACCCAACTACTACGAATGTTTTAGTTCCGGGTACCACATATAATGTGGTGGTTCAGAATATGGCGAATCCTGGTTGTATTTCTCCAGCAACAGCTGTTGTTATCAACCCAGTTGTTCAGCCAACGGCTTCTATTAGCTATGCAGCTTCACCATATTGTTCCGGAACAGGATCGGCAACGGTTACTTTCGCAGGTTCTACAGGAGGTGTCTACAGCGCAGTGCCAAGTACTGGCCTATCAATTGATACTAACGGTACTGTTGATTTGAATACAAGTGCAGCAGGTACTTATACCGTAAGCTATACAATTGCTGCCACAATGAACTGTCCAGAAGTTGTTGCAACTGCGGAAATCACGATACTTCCGTCCTCAACACCGGTTACAGGATTCAGTTATACTACTCCAGTATGTTCAGACAGTGCAAATCAATCACCTGTAGGGGTAGCTGGATTTACAACAGGAGGGGTGTTTACTGCCGATCCTGGATTGACAGTCGATGCTGCAACAGGTGAAATCGATATGGCAAACAGTACTCCGGGGACTTATACTGTGACGTATACAGTTGCTGCTACAGTATGTGGTCCTATGGGACAAAGTACATTCGCTGTTACCATTACGGAGCTTCCAGTGGCTATGATTAGTTACGATGCTTCACCATATTGTGAAAACAGTGGCGTTGCTGCAGTTACATTCAGCGGAACTACGGGTGGTACTTATGACACTAACCCTTCAGGTGCAGGATTAGTTATCAACCCTGCAACAGGTGAGGTAGATATCAATAATAGTACTGTAGGTACTTATACTGTAGAGTATACTATACCAGCTGCGGCAGGATGTCCGGCGGTTGTAGCTTCTACTACAATAACAATAGCACCTTTAGTTACTATGAGCTTGAGCTCTGCGGCAGGTACTGATACTCAAACAGTATGTCAGAACGAAGCTGTTGTTGATATAACATATGCAGTAAGTAATGCTACCGGCGCTACTGTAACTGGTTTACCAACGGGTGTTAGTGGTGCTTACGCATCAGGGGTAGTTACCATCACTGGTACACCAACTCAGTCGGGTACTTTTAATTATACCGTTACTACTAGTGGTGGATGTGGTGTTGTTACGGCAACGGGCACTATTGAGGTTAATCCGTTACCAACAGCTAGTATTTCTTCTGGAGCAACAACAATTTGTTATGAAGGAACTACTACAATTACTTTCACCGGTACACCAAATGCTGAAATTACTTATTCTGTAGATGGAGCAACTCAAACCATTACTTTAGATGGTACGGGAATGGCTACTTTACCAACACCAGTATTAACTTCTAACAGTACTTACGTATTAGAGTCTGTTACTTTAGTTGCTACGTCATGTACACAGACTTTATCAGAGTCGGTTACTATTACGGTATTGAATGAGCTTGAAGCAGATATTACCGGAGAATGTATCGGATTAAATTATACGTTAACTGCTATTTCAGTTTCGGATACTTTCAATCCTGCGGATGCTACTTATTCTTGGACCGGTCCTAACGGATTCACAGGTAATACTCAGTCAGTAACAGCTACTGCAGCGGGTACTTACCAAGTTGTAATTATGTCTCAAGAAGGTTGTACAATCACCTATAGTGAGTCCATTACTCCTGAAACGTGTTTAATTCCTAAAGGTATTTCACCAAACAACGACGGATTGAATGACAGTTGGGATCTTGAGGGCTTAGGCGTTCGTAAGGTGAACATCTTCAACCGCTACGGAGC
>NZ_JBDOCV010000022.1:0-168493 GCF_040750275.1 Flavobacterium enshiense | reverse complement strand
TGTAAGAGTACCCGTAGCTGTTGCCGGTGGACAACCTCCGGTGGTCGTAACCGTATAGTTAAATGTACCCGATGCTGTAGGGGTTCCGCTGATTGTTACAGTGTTCCCTGTCCATGATCCTGTTACTCCCGCAGGTAATCCTGTTACCGTAGCGCCGGTAGCACCAGTAGTGGTCATCGTAATATCTGTAATCGTTGTGTTGATACACACCGTTTGGTTANNAGTACCCGTAGCTGTAGCCGGCGGACAACCTCCGGTGGTCGTAACCGTATAGTTGAATGTACCCGATGCTGTCGGGGTTCCGCTGATTGTTACAGTGTTCCCTGCCCATGATCCTGTTACTCCTGCAGGTAATCCTGTTACCGTANNCGTAATATCTGTAATCGCTGTGTTGATACACACCGTTTGGTTAGAACCTGCTGTGATTGTATTTTGCGGATTGACATTTACAGTGACTGTTGCTGTTGCCGTACAAGTTGCGGTAGTACCCGTTACGGTATAAGTCGTCGTAACAGCCGGATTTGCCGTAACACTCGCTCCGGTGGTAGCTGACAAGCCTGTAGCTGGCGACCAAGTATAAGTTATACCTGTACAACTACCGGCACAACTGGCGGTTAATGTAGTCGAACCGCTTGGACATATTGGATCAACCGAACTTGTTGCTGTAACTGTTGGAGGAGTCACACATGTACTTGCCGAAGCAGAGACCTGAATATTATAAGTACAGGAAGTTCCGGCAAAACCATCCAAAACAATTAAATAACATTGATTAGGGTTTGCTGTAAAAGTGTAATTATAATTAGTTGTAGCTCCCGGATTCTGACACACAAGAGAAGTGGCTGTACCTGCAGTAATATCGGCACAATTTGTTGTATCATCATAAATTGACAATTGCAATCCTTGTGTACTGTTACAAACCTGATTGTTAACATTTAAGAACGCGGTTTGCCCCGGGGTCCAGGTTGATGGAGCACACCATTGATACCAAACATTATTCTCAACACTCCCGGAAGCTGGATTTTGACATACGGATGGCCCATCTGCCGTACCGTCTGCATTAGTAGACGAATACGTAACATTATTAGCCAATACAAAAGCGCCGGAACAATTGTTGTTGCTGGCTGTATGAGCCACTGTACTCGTGATACAAGTTGCCACCCCATTAGCTGTTGGGTATCCTGAATAAGCTGCTGCCGACTGAGACACCATAATGTAATAGTTCTGTCCGGCAGTTAATCCCGTAACATTTACTGTACCGTTTCTCGGAATATCGGCACTACAAGCGATTTGTGTCAAACTACCACAAGTTCCGGAATATATCGCATAATCTCTCGTTTCCGCTGTTGTTGCTCCTGGCCCTGAATAATCCGTTAAATTGGTAATTGTAAAAGAAGTTGTAGTAGCCGTAACCATCAACCATTCCACGGGTTGAGACGTCTCGTTATCGGTGGTACAGGCTGGATTTAATGTAGATGTCCCAGACAAAGTTACCATAATACCATCACCCATTTCTGTCTGATAATGTCCGGCATATTGCATACCACTTGTATTGGCACAACTCGTATAAGGATATAACTGAATTGCATTACAAGGCGTGGTCCCCTGAGCCAAACTCAGTTGAAAACTTACAATACTAAAAATCAAGAAGAGTATTTTTTTTACCATAACCTATCTTTATTGGTTGATGAATTTCTCCACAACAACATATTCCTGTTGTTTGGTTTTATCAATGTTTTTAACAGTTTTTCTCGAAAAAACTTTGATTCTAGTTTTTTCATTAATCGTCAGATAGACAGTCTGGTCTTCTTTACGAATAGCCTCGATCTTTTCAAGAATCTCATTGGTTACCGCGATAGGTTCCATAGCCGTTTTCAAGAATTCAATCTGATACGTTCCTTCCAGTTTGTCTGCAAATTTTGCCTTCTCCTGAGAAAACAAAAGAGCAGGAACGAACAAAAACAATAGAATTAAACACCTCATTTTTTACGTTTTTTTGTTATTTTTTACACTTAATCGATGATTTTGTGTTTTTTATCGATTAGAACTGTCCTAATTTACAAAATTTTAACAAACATTATTAATACTTACTTTTTTTTTCCACAAATTAATAACTCAAGAAAACCCCATTCTAAAACCTTTGAACCAACAGAAAAGAGAATTTACAAATATGATTCTCAACACTTAAAGCTTTAAAACCGTTTTTTTTACCATTTAAAGAAAAAAAAAGGCCGAAACGTTTCTTATTCTTATATTTGAAAACATTTCGACACCATGAAATTAAACAACATAAAAAAGGCCTACTTTGCCTCCGATCAGCATTTTGGCGCTCCTACTGCTGAAAAAAGTTTCCCACGCGAACAAAAATTTGTTGCCTGGCTCGATGAAATAAAACAAGACGCAGATGTTTTATTCCTGCTTGGCGATTTATTCGACTTCTGGTTCGAATACAAAACGGTGGTTCCGAAAGGTTTCGTAAGGGTTCTGGGAAAATTGGCAGAATTGCGGGACAGTGGTATTCCTATCTATTTCTTTGTAGGTAACCACGATTTATGGATGTATGATTATTTTGAAAAGGAGCTCAACATTCCTGTCTACCACAAACCGAAACATTTTACGATTAACGGAAAAGAATTCCTCATCGGTCATGGCGACGGCTTAGGCCCCGGAGACAAAGGGTACAAAAGAATGAAAATGGTTTTTACCAATCCGTTTTCAAAATGGCTGTTCCGTTGGCTACATCCGGATGTCGGAGTTAAACTCGCTCAATACCTGTCCGTAAAAAACAAACTGATTTCCGGTAAAGAAGATGTAAAATATTTAGGTGAAGAAAATGAATGGCTGGTGCAATACGCCAAGAAAAAACTGGAAACCAAACACTACGATTTCTTCATTTTCGGGCACAGACATTTACCTCTCGAAATCATACTGCATGACAACTCAAGGTATTTCAATCTGGGTGATTGGATTGGGTATTTTACGTATGGGGAATTCGACGGCAACGATTTTCAGTTAAAACGCTATAATCATTCGTGAGTTAAATGACCGTCGCGCACAGTTTGTCCTTTCCAATACTGCATCAGAGCAAAGGCCCCAATGGCAGAAGAGGCCAATCCTTCAAACAATAAACCTACACAATATTGATAAATAGAAGGTGTCCCTCCAAACAAAAAAGCTTCTGACAAGGTTTTTATGTATTCCGCACCACCTCTGAGGTGAATATAAACATTCAGGGCGATCACACTCAAAATAACCCCAATAAAAGCCGTCATAGCTCCGGAGGTAAGATTATAGAGATAATCGTTATGACCGGCAAAAAGATTTGCCTTAATAGTACGGTTGATCCCATACAGCACAATAAAAACATTCAGGAATCTCATATAGAAGATGTCCGACCAGCCTAAAAACTCCATCAGAAGAAAATAAATTCCGATTCCGACAAAAATAATAACCCCGTTTCTGAATTCTTTTGAAGCAATCATAGCACTACATATTTTACAAGTTATTACTGCTTTTAAGAGAAAAATATTAAACAATTTCAAAAACCATTCAACATCTTTCACGTCCTTAACAAATTTATAAAATATTTACCAATGCAAATTACATAAACCCTTAATTATTAGTTAAATAACCAATATATCGGTTAGACGACATTACTCATAAAGGATCACCCAGTTACTGTGCCCGAAATAATTCCAGTCGGCAGCAGCCAAATCCACATTCGGATTAATTATCGGTTGCTGTGGTTTTCCATTAATGGATACCGAACAATTAACATAAACGGCAACCTCCTGATTTTTATCCCGATATTCGTTTCGAATACGCTGAGCCATTTGCCAAATCATATCAGGCTTGGCCGACATAGCCTGTTGCTGCTTAGGGGTCAGTTTTTCATAATACGGATAATAACGCTCCATATTCGTTTTTTTATCCACCACCTTAAACGCGACAAAACCACTGCGCTGTCGCAACATCATACGCCAACTCAAACGGTGTCCTTCTTCAGTCCACAAAACATCACCTTTAATCATCCAATGACGCAAAGGCAAGACAAGCTGAATCAAAAAATAAGGAATAAAAAACCAGTACAAGATGTTTCTGAAAGTAAAATTTTGTTCTCCTTCTTGTACAACAACGGAAGGCTTATGTTTAAAGAAAATCCTTCTGATGGTTTCAGGTTCATAAAAAAACACAGCAAAACTCAAGGCGAAATAAGGGAAAATCCCGATTTGCAAGGTAATGGAATTGAAAATGTGAAAAATCAGGGAAGCTATTAAAGCAAAAGTTCTAGTTTTTTTCCAAAGCAAAGCAGGCACGATCAACCCGTCAAATGCTATTCCGGAATAAGCAATAAAAAGATAAAACCACGGTTGTTTAAAAACCCCTGCTATGGTTTCGTTTACAGGTATTCCGGTAAACAAACTTTTGGTATAAGTCCCATCCAGCCAATCCGGATAAAATTTAGCAACGGTAGCAAAAAAATACACAATGGCAACCTGCGCAATCATTACCCAGGAACACCAAACCGGCATCGTGTGGCTTTTAAGAGACGGTTTCCGTTTGGCATCTAATGAAGCATAAGTATTCGCCGGCAAAAAAAGAAGGATCAATGCGACCAGCATCAACAAATAATAATGATTGTTGTACGATGTTTTTTGCATGAAATAAGTCCCGGACCATAATACCGTAAGCAACGCAAGACTCAAACGGTAACGAAAGCCAACCATCACCAATAAGGACAATATCCCCATCGCAATAAAATAACCATACATACCATATCCGGGAAGCGGTTGCAACCATTCCATGCCAATATGAGAAAAGGTAAATTGCGGTTTTATGAAATTTTCTTTAACCCAACCGGTAAGAATCGCACCAAAAGCTTCACAGGCGAAAAGAAAGCCGAAAAAAATTCTGAAAAGAATTAAGGGTGCATTATCAATCGGCCGAAAGGGGTTAATCCTCATCTATTTTACTTTTGAAATATAGTCTAATGATTGTTCTCTGTCTTTAATTAATTGTTCCTTCAGCATGTCAACCGAAGAGAATTTAACTTCACTGCGCAAACGTTCATGCAGCATTATCGTTAACGACCTGCCGTAAAGATTATCCTGAAAATTAAAAAAATGTACTTCTATGGATTTCGATTTTCCATCCAATGTAGGATTGTTTCCGATATTCATCATGCCATAAACCCGCTGCTGATCAATCTCGGCAGAAACCACATAAACACCGTCCTGTGGAATAAGTTTATACGTTTCTTCCACTTTGATATTTGCCGTGGGAAAGCCTATGGTTCGGCCGTTTTGCTTACCTGTCACAACGGTTCCCGTAAAAAAATAATCGTAGCCAAGGTATTTATTGGCCAAACTGATGTTTCCGGAATCCAGTGCCGTTCTGATTTTGGTGGAACTCACCGAAACCTCGTTGATTTCTTCGGCCGAAATTTGTTCCACTTCAAAACCGAATTGTTCACCAAAAGCAATTAAATCTTCGATGGTAGCCGAACGGTTTTTCCCGAAGCGATGGTCGTACCCGATTATAATTTTAGCAATGTTAAATTGTTTCACCAAAATTTCCGTCACGAAATCTTCGGCAGAAAGCTTCGAGAATTTCACATCAAACGGGTGCACTACCAAGTTAGCTACTTGTGCCTTTTCAAGTAAAAAAGCTTTTTCGTCTATGGTATTTAAAAGCTTAATCCCCGAATCCTGTTGCAACACCATCCTGGGATGCGGAAAGAAAGTAAGCACCACGGTTTCACATTGTAAAACAGCACCTGCATTTTTCAGTCTCTTTAAAATGGCCTGATGCCCTAAATGAACGCCGTCAAAAGTACCTAATGTAAGAACTGTTTTGGCGTTCGATTGAAACTCATATATGGATTGAAAAATCTTCAAAGTAATATTATTTGTGCAAAGATACTTATTGTTCCTTTATTTCAAACCCTGAAAAGTCATTAACCATTACATAATTTAATTAATTAAACATATTTTTTTTGTTAATTTTTTATTAATTCGAAAAAGAAAACTACTTTTGTAACAATCAACACTAATACCATTAACTAAAATGAAAAAAACTTTACTAAGCCTTTCGCTTTCACTTGCCTTTATCGGCGCCGTGAATGCACAAGCGAAAAAAGACTGGTCCGAGGTGAAGTCCGGCAACGACATTACAGTTGCAAAGACAGCACAAAGACAAAATTTCCCAGAGTCGTATTCGCTTTTCAAATTAAACTTCGAAAGCATTAAAACGAAACTTTATGCTGCTCAGGACCGAAGTGTATCCAATGCAAATTTCGTTACCATCGAAATTCCAAATGCAAAAGGTGCCATGGAAAAATTCAGAATGTATGAAGCTTCCAATTTTGATGCCGAGTTGCAACAACAATTCCCAGACATCAGAGCTTATGTGGGAGAAGGAATCGATGACAAATCAGCACAAGTACGCATGAGTATCAGCCCATTCGGCATCAGTACCATGACTTTCAGAGCTGACAAACCCACAGAATACATGGAAGTTTTCTCTGCAGACAAAACAACCTATGCTTTATACACCAAAGATTCAAAAAGCAGCAGAATCCCTCTGACTTGTTCAACTTTAGACGAGCATATAGCAACTGATTTAATGCACCAGGCTAATCAGTTAAACAATAACCGTTCAAGCGATTTAGTATTAAGAACATTCCGATTGGCAATGTCTGTTACCGGAGAATATTCTACCTACCACGGTGGCACTTTACCACAGGTTGTCGCTGCAGTTAACACTACAATGACACGTGTTAATGGGGTATTCGAAAAAGACCTGGCAATCCGAATGAATCTTATCGCCAACTCTACTAACGTAATGTACCTGAATGCTGGTACAGACCCATACGGAGCAACCGACGCCAATTACAATTCCGAACTTCAAAGCACCCTAACATCCGTTATCGGTGAAGCGAATTACGATGTTGGACACCTGATGTCTGCCATTGGAAACAACGGTAATGCCGGCTGTATCGGATGTGTTTGTACAAACGGACAAAAAGGAAGCGGATTCACGACCAGCACCGTACCTGTAGGTGACAATTTCGACATCGACTTTGTTGTGCATGAGTTGGGCCACCAATTTGGAGCCAACCACTCTTTCTCTTTCAGCAATGAAAACAATTCCGTGAATTACGAGCCGGGAAGTGGTGTAACCATCATGGGATATGCCGGAATTACCAGCTATGACGTAGCACCGCACTCCATTGACACTTTCCATGCCGGAAATATTGCGCAAATCCAAACCAACATGGCCGGAAAAACCTGTGAAACCGAAACCGCTATTACACATGGTGCTCCAGCTGTAAATGCAGGTGCTGATTATACTATTCCATTTAGCACACCGTTTACCTTAACAGGTTCTGCTACAGATACAGGCGGAGGATCATTAACGTATCAGTGGGAACAATATGACGACGCAGCGCTTGCAGCGCAATTAACAACGGGATCACCAGCTTCTCCTACCAAAGTAGCAGGACCTAACTTCAGATCCTATTTACCAACAGCATCCGGAGCAAGAACCTTCCCTAACTGGACAAGTGTTTTGGCATTAAGCCCAACAACTTTCGGAACTGAAATTATCGTTGAGGCGCTAAGCTCTGTAACAAGAACCTTAAACTTCCGATTAACCGTTAGAGACAATGCTGCAAATGGAGGACAAACCAATTTTGATGATGTTGCAATAACCGTCGCTAATAAAACAGCCTTGACCGTTACGGTACCAAACAATACCAGCTACCCGACAGGATCAACTCAAACCGTTACATGGACAGGAACTGGTGGAGTAAACGGCCACAACACTATCGCAGGTGCTACAAACGTTGACATTTTATTATCAACAGACAACGGAGCTACTTGGGGCTACACTTTAGCTACCGGAACTCCAAACGACGGTTCTGAAAGCGTAACATTACCTGCAGGGGTTAACGCGGTTTCTTGTAGATTCTTGGTTAGAGCAAGTGCTAACATTTTCTTTAATGTTTCACAAGCTTTCGCAATCGGTTATACCATTACAAATACTTGTAATACATATACCATCAACCCTAATGTTGCTATTCCAGACAACACTACATCATTCCTGACTCACGGTTTGAATGTTCCGACAACAGCCAACATTTCAGATGTTAACCTAGCCGTTAACCTAACACACACTTGGATTGCAGACATCACTGTTGCTGTATTAAGCCCTGGAGCAACTCAGGTTAATGTATTTAGCGGAGCTTGTACAAACAACGACAATATCAATGCTACATTTGACGATCAAGGCAGTGCCATTGTATGTGCTACCACTATTACCGGAAATGTTATCCCGGCGCAAGCGCTATCTGCATTTAACGGCCAGAACCCTAATGGTACCTGGACTTTTGGAGTTGTCGATTCAGCTGCTCAAGATACAGGAACAATTGTTTCTTATGCGTTAACAATATGTAGTCAGACTGTTACGTTGTCAACTGACAACTTTGGTTTAGAGAACTTCACTATTTATCCAAATCCAAACAACGGAAACTTCAGTGTACAATTTGATTCCAACTCAGGAAATGAAATCAAAATTGGTGTTCATGACATGAGAGGTCGTTTGGTATTTGAAAAATCATACCAAAACACAGGAACTTTCAACCAGAACTTACAATTAAACAACGTTCAAAGCGGGGTTTATATGGTAACTGTTCAGGATGGCGAAAGAAAAGAAGTTAAAAAGATTTCTGTCAAATAATTAACATAAATACTAACAAAAAGGAGGCAATTGCCTCCTTTTTTTATAACAAACAACACTTATTTAGTTGAAAATCAAAACTTTTTATATATTTGCCGCACTAACTAAAAAAACTAACCATGAAAAAAACGTTACTGCTTGTCTTCGCACTTGCGGTATCCAACGGGTATTCGCAGGCGGATAGGTTTTGGAGTTCTTCTAAAAAAAACAACATAGAAGTTTCCAAATCCGCAAAAAGGGACAACTTCCCAAAAGAATTTAAGCTTTACGACTTAAATCTTCAACAAATCAAACAAACTTTATTTTCGGTAAACGGTAAATCCGGAAGCGTAATCATCACCCTTCCAAATGCCGAAGGACAAATCGAACGCTTCCAAATGTTTGAAGCCTCTAACTTCGACGCTGAATTACAAGCTCAATTTCCAGAAATCAGAGCGTATAAAGGATATGGACTGGACGACAAATTAGCACAACTTCGCATAAGTATCGCTCCGGAAGGCATTCAAACGATGGTTTTCAGAACCGATAAAAAAAATGAATTCATTGAGCGTTATTCGGCTGATGGAACCACTTATGCTGTTTTCACTTCGTCTCGTAACAGAGGTGAAATTCCTTTCACGTGTTCAACCGATGACAAAGAAATTTTCAGCAATGTTTCCAAAACCGCTCAAACCTTAAAGTCATCAAGCGGAAAATTACTTACTTTCCGATTGGCCATGTCCTGTACCGGTGAATATGCGGCGTACCACGGAGGAACAGTTCCTTTAGTTATGACTGCATTCAACAATACGATGACAAGGGTAAACGGCGTATTCGAAAAAGATTTGGCCATTCACATGAACATGATTGCCAACACCTCAAATGTAATTTACCTTAACGCCAACTCGGATCCTTATGGCCCGACAGATGCGAATTACAATTCACAATTACAAAGCACTTTAACATCCGTAATCGGAGATGCCAATTATGATGTGGGACACCTTGTTTCAGCAATTGGCAACAACGGTAATGCGGGTTGTATCGGATGTGTTTGTGATTCCGGAAAAGGAAGCGGATACACTACCAGTACCGCGCCGATCGGTGATAATTTTGATATCGATTTTGTGGCTCATGAATTAGGACATCAATTTGGAGGAACACACTCGTTTTCCAACAGCAACGAAGGCTCAGGAACAAACGTTGAAGTAGGCTCGGGAGTTACCGTAATGGGATATGCCGGGATCACACCTTATGACACCCACTTACACTCCATTGATGTGTTTCACGCCTCAAATATTTCACAAATTCAGGCAAACATGGAGTCCAAAACTTGCCCGACTGTAACCAATTTAACACACGGAGCTCCTGTTGTAAACGCTGGCGCTGACTACACCATCCCAAAAAGCACACCATTTATCTTAACAGGATCTGCAACAGATTCTAATAGTGACCCTTTAAACTATGTGTGGGAACAAAACGATGACGGAGCAGGACAAACCGGTGCAAACAGTGGTGCCCGCATTAACAAGCCATCGGGACCAAATTGGGTTAATTACATCCCAAGTACAACCCCTTCCCGCTATTTCCCTAAATTAAGTTCCGTAATTGCTAATCAGGCAACTACTGCAGGTTTAGATGTTACTGCGGAAGCGCTAAGTTCCGTAGCAAGAACCTTAAACTTCAGACTTACAGCACGAGACAACAATGTTCTTGGTGGTCAGACCGGATTTGACGACATGACCGTTACTGTGAATGCCACAGCAGGTCCTTTTCTGGTAACCGCTCCAAATACAAATGTTTCATGGGCAGTAGGTTCAAACCAGACTGTTACGTGGGATGTAGCCGGAACAACTGCAAATAATGTAAACACAGCATTTGTAGACATTTACCTTTCTACTAACGGAGGAAATACCTATCCGATTTTATTGGCACACAAAGTTCCCAATGACGGATCCGAAACCATCACAATCCCGAACAATGTAGGAACAACCAACCGCATCATGATTAAAGGAAACAACCATATTTTCTTTGATATTTCAAACACCAATTTTGCCATTACCTCACCTGCAAGTACTTTCGGAATTGCTTTTAACGGACAGGTTGACGGTCAAAACAAATCGGTTTGTCAAGGTGCCAATGCAGTATTCACCATCCCTTATGCAACTTACGGCGGATTTAGCGGTACGACAACTTTTAACGTTACCGGAATTCCGGCAGGCGCGACGGCAACATTCGCACCAACCTCAATTTCAAGCAACGGAAATGTTACGTTAACCATCAGTAACACAAACGCTGCCCCTGTTGCACTATACAGCATGACTGTTACAGCTACTTCCGGAGCCATTACAAAAACTGCTCCATTGTATTTGGATTTAGTGAATTCCAACTTCGGAACACAAAACCTAACTTCCCCTGCAAATGCCGCTACGGCGCAAAGCACAACAACGGTATTAACTTGGGCTGTTAATGCTGCAGCAACGCAGTATGATGTTCAGGTAGCTACCGATGCAGGTTTCTCAACGTTAATTGCAA
This sequence comes from Flavobacterium enshiense, assembly GCF_040750275.1. Classification (GTDB taxonomy): domain Bacteria; phylum Bacteroidota; class Bacteroidia; order Flavobacteriales; family Flavobacteriaceae; genus Flavobacterium; species Flavobacterium enshiense_B. The sequence continues at coordinate 157,246 of NZ_JBDOCV010000022.1, read as the reverse complement.
ATACTACTGTTGCCACCAACTCTTATGCGGTATCCGGTTTAAGCGAAGGTACAACTTACTACTGGAGAGTTCGTCCTAAAAACACAGGATGTTCCGGAACTTTCAGCACAGCATTCACCTTCCTGACGGGGCAATCAAACTGTACTTTAAGCTATTCCAATAACTTATCCTTGAACGTACCTGACGGAATCGCAGCAAACTCTCCTGGCGCGGAAGTATCCAAAACCATCGTTGTTCCAGGAACCGTAACAGGCACTCTAAACGATGTAAATGTTACTTTATCATTTAACCATGCTTACATTGACGATTTAGTAGTTTGGATGTCACATCCGGACGGAACAAATGTATACTTATGGAACCGAAACTGTGAAAACGAATTCAGCAGTGTAAACGTAACTTTCGATGATGGAAATCCTTTTATTTCTGCAAGTTCATGTGCTGCTTCAACCGGAACTTTTTCGCCAAACACACCATTATCAGTACTAAACGGCAAAGTAGCAGCCGGAACCTGGACCTTACGCGCACGCGATTACTGGAATGGGGACACCGGAGCCATTAACAACTGGAGCATTAATCTTTGTGTGGCGGAGAACCTAAGCACTAACAATTTCGGTATTAGCGATTTAAAACTTTATCCAAACCCTAATCAAGGTACTTTCAACGTACAGTTCGATTCAAAATCCGGAAACGATATTAAAATTGACGTTTACGATATGAGAGGACGATTGGTTTTTGAAAACTCTTACAAAAATTCGGGCATCTTCAATCAAACCATTCAACTAAACAATGTACAATCGGGTATTTACCTAGTGAACATCCAGGATGGAGACCAACGAGAAGTTAAGAAAATCTCTGTTAAATAACATTATTTTTTTTCTCAGGAAAAGGCGTCAAATTGACGCCTTTTTTCTTTTAACACATTCATATTTGGTTTTTTATGAAAAATTCACAACTTTTGCGTAAAACTTAACAATAACTCATACTTAAAATGAAAAAAACTTTACTTGTTGCGATTACGGCTTTTGCCATATCCACCGGATATGCTCAAACCGACAAGTTTTGGAAAGCTTCAGACGGTAAAAAGGTTGAAGTAAACAAAACCGCTCAAAGGGACAACTTCCCTCAAGAATTCAAACTTTTCGATTTAGAAGTAAATTCAATTAAACAAACACTTCTACAATCTGTAACCTCAAAAAACACGGTAGTCATTACATTACCGAACACTAATGGTGGTTTTGAGCGTTTTCAAATGGTTGAATCTTCAAATTTTGAACCAGCATTACAAGCTCAATTCCCGGGAATTCGCTCTTTTATTGGAGTTGGTTTGGATGACAACGGAGCTCAGGTTAATTTGAGTTTGGATCCTAGAGGTATTCAAACCATGGTAACCAGAAACGACAGAAGAAACGAATTCATGGAGCCTTATTCAACAGATGGTAAAACATATGCTGTTTACAACTCATCGAGAGAAAGAGGCAAACTTCCTTTTACATGTACGACACAGGACCACGAAATTGCTAACGGTTTAGACGAAAGAGCAGCTCATTTGTCCCGATCAAATTCTGGTCAATTGTTAACCTTCAGACTTGCTTTGTCTTGTACTGCAGAATATGCTAATTACTTTGGCGCAACAAGTTCTGCACAAGTTGCTAATGTTATGGCAGCTTACAACGCTACTCTAACACGCGTTAATGGAGTTTACCAAAAAGACTTAGCTATTCGTTTATCGTTGATTGCAAACACTACCAACGTTATTTATTATAACGCAGGTTCAGACCCATATTCGGATGCTGCAAACATGAACAACTGGAATGCGGAATTACAAACCAACCTTACAAGTGTTATCGGAGATGCCAACTATGATGTAGGACATTTATTTGGTGCTACAGGTGGTGGTGGTAATGCCGGATGTATCGGATGTGTTTGTAATTCAGGTAAAGGAAGTGCCTACACATCACCAGCTAACGGTGTTCCTGCAGGAGATGCCTTCGACATTGATTACGTTGCACACGAATTCGGACACCAATTTGGAGCCAACCACACTTTTACCCACAGTACTGAAAACAACACGGCTAACTACGAGCCGGGATCAGGTTCTACAATCATGGGTTACGCAGGAATTACTTTTCGAAATGTTCAAATGAATTCAGATGATTATTTTCATGCCAGAAGTATTGAGCAGATTCAGAGCAACATGGCATCAAAATCTTGCCCTACTGTAACATCAATTACACACGGAGCACCTGTTATAGCAGCTTTACCAAACTACACGGTTCCAAAAAGCACACCTTTTATGCTTACCGGTTCTGCAACAGATGCAGGTGGCGGCACTTTAACATATTGCTGGGAACAGTATGATGAGGCATTCACAAATGGAGCGCTTTGTGGCGACACCAATACGGAAGGTGATAGTGACTGTGTTCCTATAGACACTAAAACAACTGGACCAGTTTTCAGATCATATTCTCCAACTACATCTCCTACAAGATACTTCCCTAGAATGGCATCTGTAATGAATGGACTTACCACTACTTCTGGATCAGATATTTTAACAGAAGCGCTACCTTCCATAACAAGAACATTAAACTTCAGACTTACTGTTAGAGATAATGTTGCGGCAGGTGGGCAGACAAACTATGCTAATACAGCAGTGAATGTTGACGGAACAAAAGGTCCTCTTACGGTTACTTCGCAAAATACAGCAGGTATCGTATGGGCTCAAGGCTCTACACAGACTATTACATGGGCAGTTAACAACACTAACACAATTACTGGCGGTGCAAACGTAGACATCTTACTATCAACAGATAACGGAGCAACTTTTGCAACTACATTAGCAACTAACATTCCTAACAATGGTAGCACAACCATTACGGTTCCAAACGTAACAGCTGCTAACTGTAGAGTTATGGTAAAAGCGAATGGTAATATTTTCTTCAATGTAAATACTAAAAACATTGCAATCGGAAACTATACTTATCAATCAGTTAATGCTTGTAACGATTACACTTTCAATTTGAACTCGCCTATTACCGAGAGTACAACTTCTTATTCAGGTTTTTCTTTACCTATTGCAGACAGCTTTACCGTAACAGATGTAAATGTGGAACTTAGTGCTACACACCCTAACATCAATACGACACAGTTTGCTATTTCATCACCAACAGGATATGCAGTTACACCAACACCTGTATTAAGCCGCTTAATAAGAGCTAACAATACTTGTCCTGCAGGAGGAGTTAACTTACACAAGTATTTTGATATGAGTGGTACTGCTTTCAACTGTACTAACACAACTAACAATGTAGCTACCCTTCCAACTGACGATATTTCAACCGCTAATTACAACGGTACAAATTCTGCAGGAAACTGGTACATTTGGTTTGTGGATATAAATAATACAGACGGTTTAACAGGTACTATCAATACGTTGCGATTAAATTTATGTTATACGCAGTTAACACCTGTTTTAGCTAACGAAACTTTCGGATTAGAAAACTTCAACCTTTATCCTAATCCTAACAAAGGTAACTTTAACGTTCAGTTTACTTCTAACTCGTCTAACGAGATCAAAATCGGAGTACACGATTTAAGAGGTCGTTTGGTATTTGAAAACAACTTCCAAAATACAGGAACTTTCAACCAGAATGTAACTTTAAATAACGTTCAGTCCGGAATCTACATTGTAACGGTTCAGGATGGTGAAAGAAAAGAAGTGAAAAAAATTGTTGTTGAGTAAGCAATAAAAATATCACACAAATAAAAAGAGGCGTTTTAAGCGCCTCTTTTTTATTTTCCGTTATATTCACTCATAGTATTACCCAAACCGGCTAATGCGAAAGAATTTATAGCCTGAACCGCCATATCCATCCGTTCGATCAGTTTCACTTTTTCTTCTTCATCCCATTCACCCAAAACATAGTCTACTTGTCTCCCTTTTTTGAAATCATCACTGATACCGAAACGAAAACGCGGATAATCGGCAGAATTTAAAACTAATTGAATGTTTTTCAGTCCGTTATGCCCACCATCACTGCCTTTGGGTTTGATACGAATGGTTCCGAACGGCAAATTCAGATCGTCGGTAATCACCAAAACGTTTTCCTTGGTAATTTTTTCTTTTTCCATCCAGTACTGCACCGCTTTCCCACTCAGGTTCATATACGTATTGGGCTTCAGAAGGACAAGCGTTCTTCCCTTAACCTTATACTCGGCTACCGAACCCAACTTGGCTGTTTCAAACGAAAGGGATTCTTTTTTAGCCAGATGATCCAGGATTTTAAAACCAATATTATGACGCGTGTTAACGTATTCGGCTCCGATGTTGCCTAAACCTACGATTAAAAACTTTTTACTCACTTCGCTTGTATTTTTTTGGTGGTGTTCCAGAATCTCCGATTTTATGGAATCGGGCGATTCTTTCGGGGGAATTTCTTTTCTGAAGATGTTTTTAAGCCATTTCACAGCACAAAAGTAGTGGAATTTCAAAAGGTTTCCAAAAAGGCGGTAAAATCACCCTAATAGCCCCGATGGAAGTGAAAGCTTCGCAGCGGAGCGGAGAACTATAACGGACAGCGGGAATTGCCATTCCTGAGAAGCTCTAACCTTTCACTTCGCCATTCTATTCTATTCGCAACGTAAAAAGACAACCGCAGATTCACAGGTTAGAACTTTTAAATCTGCAAATCTGCGATTAGATAAACTAAAATTTTTGGGAATTATTTTAAAACTCCTTTTCAGAAACCACCCTATCCTATGAGCACCCCTTCAAAGGAGGGAATAAAAAAAGTCCCGATAAAATCGGGACTCTTGATATGGATGGGATCGAAAAATTATTTTTTCTTTCCTTTTGCTCCTTTTTCTGCTTTGGCTGCTTCCTGAGCTGCTTTCATCGCCGCACGAGAGATCTTCACCTGACAGATAACTGTATTATCCGGTTGTAACAATTTGAAATTGTTAGTAGGGATTTTAGTGATGTACAATTTGTTACCCATTTCTAATTCCGTAACGTCTGCCTCTACGAAATCAGGCAAGTTAGCCGGTAAAGCTCTTACTTTTAGTTTACGTTGGTTTAAACGTAAAACACCACCAGCCATAACTCCTTTAGAGTTACCGATAACTTTCACAGGAACCTCCATAGTGATTTCCTTTTTAGGATCTAACTGGTAGAAGTCGATGTGTAAAATTTTGTCAGACACTGGGTCGAACTGGATATCCTGTAGGATAGCCTCAAAGTTTTTTCCACTTGCCAATTCAACTGCAACTGTGTGCACGTTTGGAGTGTAAACTAAACCTTTAAAGCTTTTTTCTTCAGCGATAAAATGTACTGGTTGATCTCCTCCGTATAACACGCAAGGTACCATTCCAGCATTACGTGCCGCTTTCGTTGCCGATTTGCCCACGCTTTCTCTTTCAGATCCTTTGATCGTAATTGATTTCATTGTGAAATATTTAAATAATTAATAAAATACTATACTATAAACTTCCCGCTAATGGAGTTGTTATTTTGCACCATATGCATTACTTCTGCAAATAATGGGGCGCAAGATACAACTTTTATTTTAGCACTTTCTCTTTTCAACGGAATAGAATCGGTTACGATTAATTCCTGAATCTGAGAATTTTCAATTTTCTCGTATGCACCACCCGATAAAATGGCGTGTGTACAAATGGCTCTTACGCTTAAGGCCCCTCTTTCCATCATCATGTCGGCTGCTTTGGCCAAAGTACCTCCGGTATCGATCATGTCGTCTACCAAAATCACATTTCTGCCACGTACATCTCCGATTAACTCCATGGTATCGATTACGTTAGCCTGTTTTCTTTGCTTGTAACAAATTACCACATCCGATTCTAAAAATTTAGAATACGCATAGGCTCTTTTTGAACCGCCCATATCCGGTGATGCAATAGTTAAATTCTCTAAATTTAAACTTCTTACATACGGCAAGAAAATGGTCGAGGCAAACAAGTGATCCACCGGTTTTTCGAAAAACCCTTGAATCTGATCGGCATGCAAATCCATGGTCATGATTCGAGTGGCTCCCGCTGATTCCAATAATTTGGCAACCAGTTTCGCTCCTATCGGCACTCTAGGTTTGTCTTTACGATCTTGACGCGCCCAACCGAAATATGGTATTACCGCTGTAATGTGTCGTGCCGATGCTCTTTTTGCCGCATCGATCATTAACAGCAATTCCATTAAATTATCCGCACTTGGAAATGTTGAACACACCAAAAATACGCGCAATCCACGGATGGACTCTTCAAAAGACGGCTGAAACTCACCGTCACTGTATGTTGAGAACGTTACCTTGCCTAGCTCCGTACCATAGTGTTTTGCTATTTGTTCTGCAAGATAGACACTTTGTGAACATGCAAAAATTTTTGCTTCCGGTTCAATGTGTGACATTTTAATCTGTTGTTTTTATCCGCTACGCACCATACAATTCAACTTTATTTTTTTACTAAAGTCCAATATGTATAACTACCTAGGGTGTAGTTAGTTGAGTGTTGTGTTGCTCTAACGCGGTGCAAATTTAGAAATTAAATTCAACTCTGAAAGCAATTTTTTCTTTTATTTTTTGATTATATCTCAAATTTTTATTTACATTTGCACCCACAAATTGAAACAATCAATTTCCAGGATGCATCAAAAACATCCTAGCCCGCAAGCCGCGGTGGCGGAATTGGTAGACGCGCACGACTCAAACTCGTGTACTTAGGTGTGTGGGTTCGATTCCCACCCGCGGTACAAAACCTCTCAACAATGAGAGGTTTTTTTATTTCACACCTTTTGATTATTGGATTTTTGACAATAGGCTAATTTTATCCGCCACGGTCCCTCTTTCAAAAAGGCGGACAACCTTAAAAATCCCACTAGCCACATAGCCGGGATTACTGACCAACCTGGCAATCTCCCGAACTCTTTCGTCCCGTTTAACAATAGCCAACCCTACTTCCTGCCGGTTCATTGGCGCTAATTCCAAAGCAAACGCCCAAGCCCCTTCCCGAGCTGTTTGCATGCTAAAATCTACCAGAAAGGTATCAACGCTATTAGTGTACTTTAAGATGATTTTCAAGCGCGGCCATACTTCAGACAAAGCAGTTTCCACACCATCTACCAGACTTGCCAAAATAGCATTGATGGTATCAAAGTCCTGCTTCAACTTATGAATTTCATCTCCTGGACATACCTGAGCCGCTGCCACGCCCAAATCCAGGTTGATATGGGCATTGATCCCCAACAACAAATGCTGTAAGAGTATCGGCCAATACTGCTGTGATTTCTCAAAGGCAAATCTCCAACAGTTTGAACAAGCCTGCTGTTCCTGATATTCGTAATAAGCTTTGAGGTAGCGATTAGCAAAAACCACATCAAGCTGTTCCATTCGGGGACCGTCCTGAAAAGTTCCGGCCGCAATTCCTTCTTTTACTTTAATTGTTACTTTCTGATACAGTGCTGCGAAATATCCTAAAGGCGACTGATCGGTTTTGGAACGGTTAATAATTTCTTCCAGTAATACAATGACATCTTCAATAGTTTTAGCCTGCTTAATACTCATTTTAAAGTGTTATTTTATGAAATTTCCTTCAAAAATAAATATTTTGATTCACGTAACAAGGCAGCAAAAACCGAAATTGGAAAAACTCACCCTCATCATATAAAGTCTGAAACCGCTTTTACTCAATCTGTTCCCAACAAAATTTTTTACTTCGTTTCGAATTGCCTATTTTTGAACCGAACAAACTAATGATGTATGAGCACAACCACTAGACACAACTGGACGAAAGAAGAAATCATCGCGATATACAACAAACCTTTAATGGATTTGCTTTTTGAAGCCGCTTCCATTCATCGTGTAAATCATGACCCGAATGTGGTTCAGGTTTCCACTTTATTATCGATCAAAACCGGAGGCTGTCCGGAAGATTGCGGATATTGCCCGCAGGCTGCCCGCTACCATACCGATATCGAAGGAAACGATTTAATGTCGGTTTCCCAAGTTAAAGCACAGGCGTTGCGCGCCAAATCAAGCGGTTCTTCCCGCGTTTGTATGGGAGCTGCTTGGAGAAACGTTAAAGACGGACCGGAATTCGATCAGGTATTGGAAATGGTGCGTACCATCAACAAACTGGACATGGAAGTATGCTGTACGTTGGGAATGCTAACCGAAAATCAGGCACAACGTTTGGCGGAAGCAGGGCTGTATGCTTACAACCACAATTTAGACACTTCGGAAGAATACTATAAAGAAGTTATTTCAACACGCGGTTTTGAAGACCGTTTGCAAACCATTGAAAATGTTCGCAAAACCAACGTAACGGTGTGCAGCGGCGGAATCATCGGAATGGGTGAAAGCATCGAAGACCGCGCAGGAATGTTAGTAGCACTATCTACCCTGAACCCGCAACCGGAATCCGTGCCGATTAACGCATTGGTAGCCGTAGATGGCACCCCGATGGAAGACGAAAAACCAGTAGAAATCTGGGAAATGATCCGTATGGTAGCCACTACACGAATCGTAATGCCGGAAACCCAGGTACGCTTGTCTGCCGGAAGAACGCAAATGTCTCGAGAAGGACAGGCAATGTGCTTCTTTGCCGGAGCGAATTCGATTTTTGCCGGAGACAAATTATTAACGACACCAAACCCGGATGTTAACGAAGACATGAAAATGTTTGAATTGTTAGGATTACAACCGCAAAAACCGTTCATCAAATTAATGCAGCCGGAAACAGTAGAAGCCGAAGATTCAAAATTCCAGGCGTTAGGCGAAAAACCAAAATGGTCAAGACCAGGACACACGATTGAAAGAAACCTTGAAGCGCAAACCAAAGGAAAAGAGTGTTGTTAATCTTTATTATTTGTAAAAACCTTAATATTACCCCATAAATAAAATCCCGGTTTCAGACCGGGATTTTATTTTTAGTATCAATTCGTTTTAGTAAATAACTTTTTTACTCACCACCTGACCATCTTCCAACACCACTTTAACAATTAACGCAGATTGGGTTCTCTGTACTTCAGAAAGCACAACTGCATTTGTCGTCAGTTGTTTCTTCTCGGCAAGTTTTCTTCCTAACACATCATAAACCACCACTTCATTAATCGTTTTTTGAGAGGAACGAACCATAATGGCTTCATTAGCCGCAACTGTAACGGTATTCGGAATTTCCGAAACCTCATCCGATCCTAAAGTACTGTTGGTAAATCGCAATACAAAACGGTTGTTAAATTCACCTGCTTCTGTTGCGAATAGATAATCCGAAGCCTTTAAATCATGAACCACGCGCAATAACCTGTCTTCAAGAAAAATATTCTCATGATTCAAAACACCTTCCGTTTGGGCAACAGCAATCGAATAGCTACCGTTAGCAACCGATTGATACCCTAACGGAATAGCGTCTGTTGTTTCAAACGCAGCTCTTCCCTGAATTTTATATTTTTCCGATCCGATCAGGGAATAAAAAGACGCTAAAGTATTTGATTTAAGATACGCACCATCAAAACCATAATCGTTCCCCGCAGTAGCTTCCGGGAAGAAACCAATCAATTGTTGGCTAAAAACCGAATTATCATTATTGGTCATGTTTATCCATAAACGATTTCTCTCCGCAACATCTTGTTGTTCCTGACGGTAGAAGTTTGAATTGGCATGTGCCGCACTTCGCATACTGTTGTTAAACACCACATTTCCGTTAACAACTGCATCTACTTGAAACCCTTGTCCGGAAGCGACAAAACCGTTCGGCTGTGATGTGTTTCCGGTTCCTGCTGATGAAGTAGCGGTTCCTCCTGATAAATTGTAATAGGCAAAATCATTAGGACTATAAACTGAGCCGTTATAATTTCCAACATGCGTCCAGAAATACAAGGTTCCCGAAATCGCACCGGCGTTGGCCGCAATAAAATCATTGGCACTGATGGCAGAAGGATAAGGATTCCCGATTAAATTATAATCGTCGTTGCTTTTCGCATTATCCAGACTCATTGCTACAGGGATCGTAATGATTCCGTTGTTTACCTTACCACTGAAGGTTACATTTTCCTGTCTTGGGAATACTCCAGCTGTTGAAGCCATTACCGCATACCCTTTACCCGGCTGCATCACCTCTGTTTGTGGCGTAAAAATCCAGGCATCACCATTATCATCATGGGAATCGTTATTGTCGTCACGGAAATTCGATGCATTTAATTTAAAAATCATCGATTGGTTCCAGCCGGAGAAAGCACTTCCGATGGTTCTGTTTTCTACCGGTGACGACCAGAAAGTATAATCATATTTGTCGAAAGCCGAAGACGTTTTATAAACATTGATGGCTCCGTTGTTGGTAACCACTCCGACATTATTGATCATCACCAAAGATCCCTGATTCAAAACCTCAACCAGTGCATTGGCATTAACTGTTAAATCATTGGTGATCTGAGCGTAATTATTAGGCGAAATGGTTAGGCCAAACCCTGAATTCACAACCACACTGCACGCTTCAAGATTACCGTTTATGCTGGTATTATAATTACCGTTTATGGTAACAGCCACATTTTTATTTGGCACGCCGTTCGACCAGCCCGTACCATCCCAAACAGAAGTTATATTGCCACATGGCACAACCAACTCTGTAATAATCTCACGGCATAATTCAATCGAAAAACTGTTTAGTGTACCCGAATTGGAAGGACCTCCGATGGTTTCAATATCTGCTACTCTAAAACGCCAGGTTCCTGCAGAATTCTTCCCATTTAAAGCCGCTAGAAGATTTGTCGGTCGATAAACATTACCTGCGGTAGCACCAGCACAAGAAAACGCTACACCAGCATCATCAAAAGTGGTAATTAAAGAATTTACAGCATTTCCGCAACCATAATCGTCGCTGTGGTACAATTGCACAAACGTCAAATCCGGGTGATTAACACCTAAATACACCTGATTCGCCTTATGAGAAAGGTTAACCCCTACATTAGCATCAGAAATCACAAAGCTGTCCGGCACATTTACCGTAAACGTTTGATACGCCAGTGGATTCTGCTCCACAATATTTGCATTAGGACTCGCGGTATAAGTATTACAAACCGTGGCCACTGAGTAACCAATAGCAAAATCTTCGGTATTGATAGCATAATAATCGTTTCCGACTGGTTCAAGTAACAAACGACAATATGGTGCCATAATGTTAGGCACGGTAATCACTTGCGTTCCATCATTGGGAGTATTAGCAATCAACGTTGTCGGAAAAGTCAATCCGCCGTCTGTAGACAGCAAAATATTCACGTTCGCAGATCCTGCCAAAGCCGTTGTATTGTTAACCGACCAGGTTATGGTTTGCGTACTGCCTTGTGCCCAACTGATTCCTGTTGTATTTTGTGACGTAACAGCAAAAGGCCCATAGGCATTATCAACCGTAACCGTCATATTATCGCTCTCATTACAAGCGCCACCCGCACGGTTGTCACGCACGGTAAATCTAAAATTAAACACGCGATCTACTCCCGATGGAATCTCCCACATGTTTCCGTTCACACCATTGGCTACGTGTCCGGCTAGATTAGGAAAACGACGCATAGCACTTGTAGTTGGTGTAAAAGAACGGTAGTTTGGTCCCGATGTTTTCGTTGTATTCGGATAAGTGGTCGAAGCATCGCCAATATCCATTTGTTCCCAACAGTACGTTAAGCTAGCATTTCCATCAGCATCGGTTCCGCTTCCGGTAAGTTTGAACGCAGTGCCAATGGGAAACAATTTGTCTGCACCTGCGTTAGCTGTCGGAACTGCATTTCCGGTTGGAATAACCACCGGACAAACTTTCCCTTTAATATTATTGGTTACCTGCTGAATACTGATAGCATGAAAATAAGCATCACTATGAGCCTGAACATCCGTTGCTCCGGTAATCCCAGCATACCCCATAATGGTACTTCCGCTTCCCGGCTCTAATTGCGCTACGGCCACTTGTGTAGAATGGGTAAACGTATGATTTGCACCAAACTGATGTCCCAATTCGTGCGCCACATAATCGATATCGAAAAAGTCTCCTTGCGGAATACCGTCTGCCGGTGAAGTATATCCTCTTCCCTTTTGTCCGTCTACGCATACACATCCAATACAACCCGCGTTACCTCCACCACCAGTAGCCCCAAACAGGTGACCTACATCGTAATTAGCTTCTCCGATAACCGAAGTAAGGGTGCTCTGCAATTCCGCATTCCAGTTGTTCATATTGGCAGCTGCAGAATACGGATCGGTATTGGCATTGGTATACACCACATTAGCATTGGTTCCGATTAACACCATGGTAGCATTAAAATCGTTTTCAAACACACCGTTTACTCGGGTCATGGTCGCGTTAATGGCCGCCATAGCACCCGCCACAGTTCCACCGTGAAAAGCTGTATATTCTCCCGTACAAGACATTGCTAAACGGAAACGGCGCAACTGTGAATCATCGGCATTGTTTAAGACACCTCTGTTAAGAATTTCTTCAGATATAATTGTATCATCAGTATAACAGGTAAACGGCAACTTGGAACCTGCTTGTTTGCTACGGGCAAAAACAATGTATTTATTTCCGTCAGCAGTTAACGGATCTATGATTACGGTTCCTTTATCCGCGGTACGAATCAAAGCACTAAAGCCTTTTTCCGGGGACATACTAAAACGAATTACAGCAGAAGGATTCGTTATTCCCACACCGGCATACGACCGGATAGCAGGAAACTGCGCCTGAAGCTGCGGCTCCATGACAGACGCTTCGAAAATTGTAAACCGTTCTAAATTACCGTCTGCAATGGGCACGGAAAGCTCGATACGTTGCAGTACAGATCCCGAGGAAATTTTACTTAGTTCCTTTTGAAGTTTTTCAGTATTTAAAACAAAAACTTTAGATTCTTTGGGAAGGTCTTTTTTAAAAGACAGTTCTTTATTATCTGACGGCGTTAGTTCCGCAGGCGTCCAAAACTGGTTCTCTTGCGCAAATAGAGAAACAGCTGTTAATTGCAACAATGCAATCAGCAGGAGTTTTTTCATGACTTGGGTTAAAATTAGTTAGTTAGGTGGCGCAATATTATTCCATTTTTAATAAATCCACAAAGAAATACCTAAAAAAAGCACAAATAAAAAAAGCGTCAAACCCGTGAGTCTGACGCTTGTAATAAAAATCTTTATTTCTTTTAGTAAATTACTTTCCTGTCTACAACCTGACCATTTTCAAGCGTCACTTTTACTATAAGTGCACTTTGAGTTGGTCTTATGTTTGTCATGCTGTATGTAGTGGCACTAACGTCTTTTTTCTCAGCGATTTTTCTACCTAAAACATCAAACACGGTGATATCTTTTATAGTTTCTAATGACGAATTCACGTTAATTGCATTATTAGCAAAAACATTCACACCATTGGCAACCGCATCAAATTCCCCGTTACCCAAAGTAGCATTGGTAAAACGCAATACAAAACGATTATTTACAAAACCGACAGCATCAATGGTAAAGAAGTACGGATTGGCTCTCAAATCGTGGATTACATTCAACAAACGGTCTTCCAGATAAATTTCCTGATGTGCTGCAAACAAACCATCTAAAGCACTTAACCCAATGGAATAGGTTCCTATAGCCGGAATTTTCACCCCTAACTGAACCTTATCTTGATTATCAAACGGCAAAGTTCTACCTTGTATCGCCATTTTTTCATCATTTATAACGGAATAAATTGCCATACCATTGCCTAGTGCGTTGGTTATCGCATCATACAACCTGTCTTTTTCATAGGTTGCATTCGTAACATAACCAATTAACGTTCGGGTTGAATTGTTATTGGCATTTGCTAAATCTAACCAAATTCGGTGTTTTTCGTCTGCACCGTTGCCATTTCTTAAAGCTCCCGCTGATGCTTGTCTGTAAAACTGCTCATTGTTATGTGCTTTATTTCGCAACGAATTATTAAAGGTGACAGTACCGGAAGCGGCAGGTCCATCATTCATGTTAACCATAAAACTTTGTCCTCCTGCAATAAATCCGTTAAAACCACCCGGTCCGCTTACGGTTCCGGTTCCGTTATAAACGATATAGTCGTCAACGGTATAATTGTAGGTATAACTGTCGTAAATCGGGTTAGTAATGGAAGTTGACGGCGATGTGCCATGCGTCCAGATTCTGACAGCGCCTTCTATATTAGTATTTAAAGTTAGGAAATCTAACGCATTAATAGCCGAAGGATATGGATTTCCTAATAAATTCCAGTTATCATCTTTATTGGTAATGATTGTTCCGTTGCTTCCTGTAAAATCAGCTCCGGTATAATTAGCTCTTGCAATAGTCGGCTGAACCACACCATTGCGAGGAACCCCCGTAAACATTCTTGAAAAAACGTTACGCATAATATAACCCACACCCGGTGCCATGGCAGTATTTCTGGCTAACAACCAATACCCCCAACCGCCGTTTGGATTCGCATAAGTAGGATTCCAGCGATAAACAAATCCGGTTCCCGGTGTATTTACAGTACTTACCGGAGAAGACCAATACACATAATCTAGATTAGCCCCAGTAGTATTTCTCTCGTAGTTAATGTTTCCGGTATTGATTCCGGTATCATTAATTTGAACTAACGAACCGTCATCACGAACATTTACTGTTCCGTTTACCGTTAAATTACTTTGAATTTCAACATAGTTAAGCGCTTTAATCTCTAAAGTATAAGTCGCATTAACCACTAAACTACAACAAGAGAAACTACCGTGTACTGAAGTATCGTAATCACCGTTAATCGTTGCGGCAGAGGTTAAAGTCGGAACCCCATTATCCCATGCAGAACCGTTCCAAGTAGTAGACGTAGCCCCCAAACTCAACATTGTTGCGCTTGAAGCCACATAACAGGTAGCCGTATCCTCCATTACTTGACAATAAAACTGATAACCGTTCAGTCCGGATAAATTGGAAATATTCAACGTATCAGTAGTCACCCCCGAGAATACTCCAGCATTAACCATCATCGTCCAGTTAGCATTCCCTGGCTGGTTATAATACCATTGATAGGTCAAACCAGCACCTCCGAAAACAGCCTCTGTTCCGGTTACGGTTATCTGTGCCGAATTATTACTACAATCAAAATTTACAGTTGGGGAAGACGAAACCGGTGGGTTACGAATTCCATCATACGTATCAATCGTGGAGTAATCATCATTACATGCATTGAAATCAACGATATTCCAATCGGTTGCATTAAAAGTTGTGGTAGGAAGTGGTGTTGCCGTTTCTTTTCGCATGAAATTATATCCAGCAGAACCCAATCCTAAATCGTTGATGAAATAATTAGTGTCGCCACAGGCACCCCAAACATCGATCTCTACACCCAGCTTCAACAAACTCACACAGTCGTTATTGTTGATCCCGCTGTGTACTTCGGTTTGCTCGGCATATTCTGCGTTCCCTCCTGGCACGTCACAATCAGACGGCAGTACAGATGTGGCAAATGTGAAAGACTCCCCTGGGTTCAAAATAAAAGAGTCTAATGGTAAATTTACCACAGCCGGAGGATTTCCATCATTTAAAGTAGCATTGTAGTTGGTAAATCTGATCGAATAATCCACCATATCAATCGGACTCAAAGTTGCATTGAAAATCTCCACATACGACATCGACCCTGAAGACGCATCGGTTACCTGAGAGATAAACAATTCATTAATTCCAGTTGGAGCCGGCGCACAAGTACTGTTATCACCATTTGTCACAGTAAAAGCAGAAAATTTTTGTGTACAGGTACCAGCATCGGTTATGGTTATATCACCGGTTGTAGCGCCCACCGGAACAGTAGCCGTGATTACTGTGTTTGACACAATGGTAAAAGCAGCAGTAAGAGCACCGAATCTTACAGCCGTTGCGCTGGTAAAACCGGTACCGTTAATGGTTACCACAGTTCCAACCGGACCGCTTGTTGGCGTAATTGACGAAATGGTTGTGGTAGGTGTACAAGTAATTCCCGTTCCTTGAACACTGAAGTTATATGGATTTTCATCGCCATCATTGTTAGCAATAGACAACGTAGCCGTACGCAATCCTAAAGCTGATGGTTGAAATGTAATTTCGAAAGTAGCAGAACCCGAAGCAGCAATAGGTGTCGATGGAATGATAGACACGCTGAAATCGGCTGCATTCGTACCTGAAATTGTGACATAAGGATTTGTTCCTGTTAAGTTTAACGGATCTACGCCAGTGTTTTCAATCGTGAATGTTTTCGGAATAATATTCCCTACTAAAGTGGAGCCGAAGTCGGTATTATCTGTTAAATCTGGGCTGGTATCCCCATCAGCTACCTCAATTGAATTCCCAGAAACTCTTATTTCACTATTATTAACATAACATGTCCAAGTAATATCATCAACAATTATCTGATTCGCCGTTATATTTCTAACTTCAATAATACTATTCCCTGAAACATTAATATTGTTTACCACAAATATATGTTCCGAATAATCATCAAACAAAGTTGACACACCATAAGAAACTCCATTTACAAACAATTCAACTTGTCTTGGCCCCGCACCTGTAAAACCTTTATATAACTTTACAGAAAAATTACCAACTCCTGTAGTGACTGTAGAAGAGACCACCTTACTGTTACTAGCGAGATTCCTTAACATTAAGGCTTTTCCACTAATTCCAGAACCGTTTGCATCCCCATTTTCATCTCTAGATTGCGTATAAGTCCAAGTTACGCCATTATTCCCAACAAAAGAGCCATTTGCGTATGAAGCTGTCGCATTTGAATTATTAAAATTTTCAAAACCGCATGATCCAACAGCTAATGTAATTACTAAAGTTTCCGTATCTGTTCCCACAGCATTTGTAGCGGAAATGGTCACATTGTAAGTTCCTGATACGGTTGGCGTACCAGTAATTGCACCTGTAGTCGTATTTACAGACAATCCGGCAGGTAATCCCGTTGCATTATAAGATGTTGGCGATTGTGTGGCCACAATATTATAAGTAAATGCAGTTCCTTGAGCTCCACTAGCGGTTAACAAACTTGTAATGACTGGCACACTCACGCCTTGTCCTTGAATGGCAAAGGTATATGGGTTTTCATTACTATCATTATTCGCAATACTTATTGATGCTTGTCTTAAGCCGTCGGCAGAAGGATCAAAAGTCACTTGAAATGTAGTATTTCCTGATGCTGCAATACTGTTTGAAGGAACCAAAGTTAATGTAAAATCTGCGGCATTTGCGCCGGAAATTGAAACATAAGGATTTGCCCCCGTTAAACTTAAGGCGGCAGTTCCGGTATTTTGAATCGTAAACGTTCTGGCGATTGTTCCTGAAGCTGTTGCAACGGAACCGAAATCGGTATGGTCTGCCGCATCTGGTGTTGCATCACCTGATATAATGGATGTTAAATTTCCTTGCAGGTTGATTTCTGGAGCAGCTCCAGTTGGTGTAACTGTACCATTTACCACGATATCATTACCTATTCCATCACCTGGACCACCTGTCCCTCCAATAGCCTCAGCATATGAATACAATCTGTAAGTTACAGCTGTAGAGCTGTTAGATTGAACAAAGGTGTAAGTAAAAGTTTGTGTAGAGGTATTATCAACAACATTCTTTACCGCATCTAAATTAGTTGTAAATCCATCAACTGAACTTCTCAAAGCAATCTGGGTATTTCCTGTTCCAGATCTTTGCCATTGCACTACAATTGAAGAAACAGAAAACTGATAACTTGCATTAGGAGTAATTGTAAATTCCATATAATCATTACCGGTTACAGCATTTGCTATTGATATAGTCGCCCATGCATCGGCATTAAATCTGTCAGCATTTGCAGAAGCATTCAATCCAGCTCCTCTTGAGATTGTAGAACTTCCAATATTTGGATTATTAAAATTTGAGTTAGCAGTTGCCTCACTTCCAGTAAGTCCTGCAAAATCAAAAGTTAAAATCTGCCCCCAACTCACAACCGAGAACAAAAAAGAAAAAATAAGTAATTTAAATTTCATGTGCATTTTTAGCTGTTTTTAGTGAAATTTCTTATATTTACATTCCCATTTCTCGACCATCGGTAAAAAATGGGGGATAAAGGTACGGATTTTTGGGAAATATTTATCTGTCGGTTATTAAATTTAGGTTAAGTTATGAACACTAACTCTCTGAAAATCTACACCGTAGCCGAGGCCACCCGAAAGCTGGAATATTACTGCAGTTATCAGGAGCGCTGCCACATGGAAGTGGTGGAGAAACTCAAATCCATGAGCATGATTCCACAGGTTATTGATACCATCGCGGTACATCTTATCGAAAACAACTTCCTGAACGAAGAACGGTTTGCCTCGAGTTTTGCCCGGGGAAAACACAACATTAAGAAATGGGGGAAAATACGTATTGTTAATGAGCTAAAATTTCGCAACATCTCCAAATACAACATTGACAAAGCGCTAAAGGAAATCCCGCAAGCCGAATACCTGAACACGTTTCACGAACTCGCAGAAAAACACTGGGAATCCATATCCGAAAAAAACCTTCAGAAAAAGAAAAGAAAATTTTGCGATTTTTTACTCCGCAAGGGCTACGAAAGCAATTTAATTTTTGAAAAAGTAAACGACTTAGCCCAAGATTAATTATCTGGTCAGCAACACGCTAACCGCATTCCCTCCAAAACCAACGGCATTAATCAAAACATTGTTAATCGCCTTTCCTTCCGATTGCACAGGAACAAATGGCACTTCAATGAATTGCTGATGTTTCAACATCAACACCGCAAGTTCCAGACTAAGCAAACCGGAAGAGCCAAAAGTATGACCTATTTTCCACTTATTGGTGGTTAACAGCGGCAGGTTCTTTCCAAAAACCTTTTCAATGGCTTTGTACTCCGATAAATCCCCTTTAATGGTTCCAGGTGCATGCATAACAATCACATCTACGTCGCTTAAAGCCAAGTCTCCTAACGCCATTTTCATCGATCGCTGAAAACATTCCGCCTCAGTAGAAATCGAAATCCCGTGCTCCAAAACATCTGTCGCGTATCCGATCCCGGTAATATAGGCCAAGGCATTACTTTTTCTTCCAAGCTCTAACCCGGCAAGAGCCGCTCCTTCTCCTAAAACCATCGTATTACGCAACTTATCCAAATCCAAAGCGCGACACGGAAATGCCGTTTGCTCTTTAGAATAGATTTTCAAAGCCTGCATTTGCGCAATGGTAAAAGGCGTTAACGGCGCTTCGCTTCCACCCACCAGAAATTTATCCACCATTCCCGCCCGTAGCCAAGCCACGCCGTTCAACAAGGCATGCAAAGCCGTAGAACAAGTAATGGAATGCGATATTTCCGGGCCGGATGCTTTCAAATCATGAGCCACCCAACTGGAAATGTTTCCCATCGTAGTTGTAGGAGAGGCTAACGTTGATGTTTTTCCTGTAGTGATAAATTCCTCGTGATACTCTTCAAACAAACCGGTTGCGCCTCGAGAAGACCCGATATTGATCCCAAAAACATCATTTTCAACCCAGCCTGCTTGCTTAACCGCCTCACGAGAAGCCAACAAAGCATACAAAACCGAGTTGTCTAACGTTTTGTATTTATGATCCGACCGGCGCAAAGCCTCCACTTGCTCAAGAAGCTCACCAGGCAAAGCAGCCACATTTACCTTTTGAGTACCGATTTCTTTTTCAGCAATTAATGAATTGGACTTTAGATAAGATCCCCAAATTTGATCGGGTTGGCTTCCTAAAGGCGAAAAAGAGGCTAAAGCAGTGATGGCAATCGGTTCCAAGTTGTTGTTATTTTTTTGCAAAGTTAGCATTCTACCAATGCTTCTTCTATAGTTTGATAGATTTTTTCCAACTGCGCATCGGTAATGACATAAGGAGGCAAAATGTAAACAATATTCCCAACCGGGCGCAGGACAATCCCTTTTTCAATGAAGAAATTATAGAGTTTGTTTCGAAAACTTCCGTAATAACTCTGCTCCCCATCAACTTGAATTTCCAGCGCCAAAATCACACCTAAAACCCTTGTGGCAACAACCTTTGAATGATTTTTAATTTTCAGTTGAAATTCCTGATGCTTTGCATGAATACGAGACAAATTGGATTGCATTCCTTCCGATTCCAACAATTGCATACTCGCCAAAGCCGCGGCACAACCCGTCGGATTCGCCGTAAAAGTATGTCCGTGAAACAAGGCTTTGTTTACATTGTCATCATAAAAACCATCAAACAATTCTTGGGTAAAGGTCGTGATGGCCATCGGAATCGTTCCGCCGGTTAACGCTTTGGACAAACACATCATGTCGGGCTGCTCAGTCAAATAATCACAGGCGAAATTTTTTCCGGTTTTCCCGAAGCCGGTCATGACTTCATCGGCTATCGTAAAGACATTGTGTTTTTTGCAAAGCGCAATCAACGTATCCAACTCGGATGCTTCATACATCACCATTCCGGCTGCACCTTGGACCAAGGGTTCGAAAATAAATCCCGCAAAATCATTCGTTTTCAAGAGTGCTTCCAAAGCTTTATAACTCATCTCTTCGTTACCTTTTGTCGGCACGGGAATGCGAACCACTTCCAACAACGAGCCTTTAAACGCTTCGGTAAAAAAGGAAATCCCGCTGGCCGCCATTGCTGCAAACGTATCGCCGTGAAAGGCATTTTCAAACGCGATGATTTTGGTGCGTCTTTCGCCTTTGTTATAGAAATATTGTAAAGCTACTTTAATGGCAATTTCCACAGCGGTAGAACCGTTGTCCGAATAAAACAGTTTCTTTTGGTTGGAAGGAAGCAACTGCATGAGCTTTTCGGCGACCAAAACGGCCGGTTCATGTGTAAAACCTCCAAATAAAACGTGCTCTAAGGTGGTAAGTTGTTTGTAAATCGCATCGGCTATAAACTTGTTGGAATGTCCGTACGGATTGACCCACCAGGAAGCGATAGCATCAATATATTCTTTGCCGTTTTCATCCCACAATAAAGCGCCTTCTCCTTTGGTTATCGCGATATGAGGTTGTGCCGTTTTGTGTTGTGTATAGGGATGCCAATTGTATTGTATGTCTCTTTCGGAAAGATTCATTTCAAATCGAATTATGAGTTATGAATTATGAGTCATGGATTACTCCAGCTCCTGCAATGCTTTTTTAAACTTCTCGGCGTAATATCGAATTACATTGGAATCAAAATACGGTTCGTTTTCAATCCTTCCAAGCATTTTCAAACCGGTTTTTTTTAGGATAATGGCTTCGGATGACGGATTTTCGTCCCCATTGAAAACAATTCCGGCGATTGCTAGTTTTCTGTTTTGCAAAGCTTCAATGGTTAACAACGTATGGTTGATACTACCGAGGTAATGACGGGAAACCACCACCACTTTGTAATCGGGCTGGATTAGGTCGATGACGCAATCGGTATCGTTTAAAGGAACAAAAATACCGCCCGCCCCTTCCACCACCAAATGGTTCTTGGTTATGGGTTCTTTTATCTGTTTTAATTTGATGGCAACACGATCCAATTCGGCAGCCAGATGAGGACTTGCCGGCGTTTGAAGCGCATAGGCATTATCAAAAATTTTTGTCTTTGGATTCGAAAGAAATACTCGGATTTTATGGGAATCGGAATTCGTTAAATCACCGGCTTGAATGGGTTTCCAGTAATCGGCTTCCAAGGCTTCGGTGATGATGGCGGAAGCGATGGTTTTCCCCACATCGGTTCCTATTCCGGTAATAAACAATTTCATGGTTTGTCAAATTCAAAGTTACAGGCTTCACATTTGTATTTGTGTTTCGTATAAAAAGGCAAAACCAACAACACTATGGAAAATAAAAAGCTTAGTAACGATTTCAAGTCTTGTATGGTGGTGAAATAATCTACCTTGGTACTTCCGCAATTTGGACATTTTACAGCCTCACCGCTATCGTCTAACGAATAGGTACTGACAGCTTCCAGAATAGTCAATGCTTTTGGCTCGTCTTCCTGCCTTACAAAAAGTTTAACACCTCCAATCGCGTTGCTTACCATAGGATCGGTATCGATAGTCAGGTTATCCCGTAAAAAAACTTCTACCCCTTCTGATTCCAATTTACCTTTATAAATAATGGCTTCCGAGGTATACTGAAAACTCGCTACCTTTTTAAAGACTTCTTCTTCCATACGCATTTAAAACACAAAAGTACTCAATAACCGTAGTACTTCGGCAATATCTGCTTCGGTATTGTAATTATGCAGACAAAAACGCAAACGTTCCTGTCCTTCCGGCACAGTTGGCGACAAAATCGGTTTTACATCATACCCCTTTTCCTCTAGGGTTTTTGAAATAAACTTTACTTTTTCGTTTCCGGGAAGTATGGCGCACTGAATGGCCGACTTACTGTACACAAACATCGGTTTCAGCCCCAATCGAGTTTTCTCCTGATTAAACGCAACAATATTAGCCGTTAAAGCTTCTATTACTAATGGATTTCCGGACAATTGCTGGTAAGCCGTCAGAATGGTCGCTACAGCATGTGGGGACAATCCCGTAGTGTAAATAAAACTTCGGGAAAAATTAATTAAATAGTGTTTCAGTTCTTCGCTTCCAAGGATGGCGGCACCATGACAACCCAAACCTTTTCCAAACGTCATGATGCGGGCAAAAACGCTATCGTTCAACCCGAGACTTTGCATCAGTCCTTCTCCCTTTTTCCCAAAAACACCTAAAGCATGCGCCTCGTCTACCACCAAATAACAACCGTAATGTTCTGACAACGCAGCTAACTCTTCCAGATTAGGAGAATCACCATCCATGGAATACACCGATTCAATAACGATGTAAATGTTGGTGTTTTGACTCTGGAATTTTACGATTTTCGCTTTCAGATCCTCGCAATCGTTGTGCAGAAACTTGTACGCTTTGGCATTGGAAAGCTGCATCCCATCACGTATGGAAGCATGGATGAGTTCGTCATATAAGATAACATCGCTGCGCTGTGGCACACAACTGAAAAAACCGACATTGGCATCGTAACCGGAATTAAAGAGTAAAGCGGTTTCTGCCTGATGGAAGTTGGCAATAAAAGCTTCGGTTTCCTGATATAAAAAATGATTTCCGGAAAGCAGCCTTGAACCCGTTGCACCATTGCTTTTACAATTTTTCTCCAGCAGCATTTCATGGGTTTGGGCAAAAATAGCTTCCGATTGCGCGAAACCGAGATAATCGTTGGACGAAAAATCAATCAAAGTCGTTCCCTGAGTCAAACTTCGCAAGGCATTGCTTTGAACACGCTGATTTAATTTTTGGGTCAAAGACGCTGGAAATCGTTTCATATTAGTTTTTTTCTATCCATTTTGAATTTCCTTTTTCTGTAGCATCAAGCAAATCGATGTTTAATTTCCTGGCAACGTCATCGGCAAAATCCATAGCGGGTTGCTTTTCCTCGAAAGCGTACATTTTATAATGCTTATTCCCTTTGTACCATAAATTGGTTTCGAAATACTCTTTATCGTTTTTAAAGACTGAAACATATTCAAATTCTGGGGTGATTTTTACCACATCATGCGAGAACGGCCCCAGCAGATAGCGTGAAATTAGCCGGTCGGAATCAACATCAATCAAAATGTTTTTAACAACCGCAAATTTAAGCGCCTGTGCTAAAGAATACAGACCAATGCTGCAGGACAAAAATAAATTTTCAACGAAGGGTCCCAGAGAAACATCAAACGTAATGTAATAAATACACGACAACAGCAGGTAAAAGAAAATACTCAGAAAAACGGTAGCTAAAAAAACTTCATACCATGCCCGTTTTCCTTCGGATACCACCACCTCGAATTCAGAATTGTTATTTGTCATGCTTCAAAAATAAAAAAGCCTAACAAAAATTGCTAGGCTTTTCTTTTTATTTTACTCCGCACGATTTGATTCGCTTGGATCCAATTGTCTTAGTCGGCTAACACAATTATCGTATTGTCATTCATTTCGATTGTTCCGGATGTGATTGGCAACCAATAGGTTTGCTCGTTTACTTTGTTGAATTTCTCCACAAATTCTTTTGCAATCTTAATATTGGACCCTACGATTTTCACATTACCTTTTGCTAACAACGACACAATTGGCGCGTGGTTGTTTAACATCTGGAACTCGCCGTTTACTCCCGGAACCGCTACCGAGGTAACTTCTCCTTTGAATAAAGTGGCTTCTGGTGATACAATTTCTACAATCATCTTTTTAAGTTATGAGTTATGAGTTATGAGTTATAATTCGATGAGATGAAACTCATAATTTATAATTCCTAATTCATAATTAAAATTATGCTTCTGCTAACATTTTCTGTCCCGCTTCGATCACATCTTCGATGGTACCTTTCAAGTTGAACGCTGCCTCTGGTAAGTGATCTAACTCACCGTCGATAATCATGTTAAATCCTTTGATAGTATCTTTGATATCAACCAATACTCCAGGAATACCTGTAAACTGCTCGGCTACGTGGAACGGCTGAGACAAGAAACGTTGTACACGACGAGCTCTTGATACCGATAATTTATCTTCTTCAGATAACTCCTCCATACCTAAGATCGCGATGATATCCTGTAATTGTTTGTATTTCTGTAGAATCTCTTTTACTCTTTGTGCTGTGTTGTAGTGCTCATCACCTAAAATTTGAGGTGTTAAGATACGAGAGGTAGAATCTAATGGATCTACCGCTGGGTAAATACCTAACTCAGCAATTTTACGAGACAATACAGTAGTAGCATCTAAGTGGGCAAACGTTGTAGCCGGTGCTGGATCCGTTAAGTCATCCGCAGGTACGTAAACCGCCTGTACAGAAGTAATGGAACCTGTTTTTGTTGATGTAATACGCTCCTGCATCACACCCATTTCAGTTGCCAAAGTTGGTTGGTAACCTACCGCTGATGGCATACGACCTAATAATGCCGATACCTCAGAACCTGCCTGTGTAAAACGGAAGATATTATCCACGAAGAATAATACGTCTTTCCCTTGTCCTTCACCAGCTCCATCACGGAAATATTCAGCGATAGAAAGACCTGATAACGCTACACGAGCACGAGCACCTGGCGGCTCATTCATCTGACCGAATACGAAAGTAGCTTTAGACTCTCTCATACCTGGTTTGTCAACTTTGGATAAATCCCATCCTCCGTTTTCCATAGAGTGCATGAAATCATCACCATATTTGATAATTCCAGACTCTAACATCTCACGAAGTAAGTCATTTCCTTCACGCGTTCTTTCTCCTACTCCTGCGAATACAGAAAGTCCACCGTGACCTTTTGCAATATTGTTGATCAACTCCTGAATCAATACCGTTTTACCTACACCGGCACCACCGAACAATCCAATTTTACCTCCTTTTGCATAAGGCTCGATCAAATCGATTACTTTGATTCCTGTGAATAAAACTTCTGATGACGTTGATAAATCTTCAAATTTAGGCGCCGATCTGTGGATTGGCAAACCGTTTTCACCGTCTTTTGGCAAATCGCCAAGACCGTCAATAGCATCTCCGATTACGTTGAAAAGACGTCCGTAAATATCTTTACCAATCGGCATTTGGATTGGCGTACCCAAACCTACCACTTCCTGACCTCTGGATAAACCATCCGTAGAGTCCATGGAGATTGTACGTACCGTATCTTCACCAATGTGAGACTGTACCTCAAGTACCAATTTTGAACCATCATTTTTTGTAATTTCCAAAGAATCATAAATCTTTGGAAGCTCGGCGTTTTGTGTGTTGAAAACCACGTCAACAACAGGTCCGATAATTTGTGCAACTTTACCTGTAACTTTAGACATTGCTTATGTATTTATTAAACAGCTATTTACGTTTTATGAAAAAACCTCTTTTTTCAGAGCGCAAAGATAGTTTTTTATATAATAATAAACCAACTTAATTTTTGAATTTTTTGCAATAAAAAAGCGGATGTGAGAATCCGCTTTATATTTTATTCAACCGTAACCGATTTTGCAAGGTTTCTCGGCTGATCGACATTACATTCACGCATTACTGCAATATGATACGACAGCAATTGCAACGGAATGGTCGTCAACAAAGGAGTCAAAGCCTCTGCAGTATCCGGAATTTCGATGATATGATCCGCTAAATCTTTCACCTGAACATCACCTTTGGTTACCACTGCGATAATTTTTCCGCTTCGCGCCTTAATTTCCTGAATATTACTCACCACTTTATCGTAATGATTTTGTTTCGGTGCAATCACCACTACCGGCATTTGTTCATCGATAAGCGCGATTGGCCCGTGTTTCATCTCGGCAGCCGGATAGCCTTCTGCATGGATGTATGAGATTTCTTTTAATTTCAATGCTCCTTCCAAAGCCACCGGAAAATTATATCCTCTTCCCAAATAAAGACAATTCGGTGCATCTTTATAAATGGAAGCAATCGTCTTTGCTGCCTCATTGGTTTGCAATGCTTCCTGCACTTTTTCCGGAATCAATTCCAACTCCAACAAATAACGCTGGTAATCCGACTGACTCATCGTTCCTTTGGCTTTGGCCAAACGAAGTGAAATCAACGTTAATATAGTGATTTGCGTAGTGAAAGCTTTCGTTGAAGCCACGCCAATTTCAGGACCGGCATGGGTATAAGCCCCTGCATGTGTTTCACGTGAGATGGACGAACCGACCACATTACACACTCCGAACACAAACGCTCCTTTTTCTTTTGCCAACTTAATCGCTGCTAAAGTATCGGCAGTTTCTCCGGATTGCGAAATCGCGATGACTACATCGTTCGGATAAATAATTGGGTTTCGGTATCGGAATTCGGAAGCATACTCCACTTCCACCGGAATTCTTGCAAATTCTTCGAAAATATATTCCGCCACCAAACCGGCATGCCAGGATGTTCCGCAAGCCACAATTAAAATTCGGTTGGCGTTGGTAAACTTCTCAATATTATCCTCTACGCCTGCCATCTGGATAATTCCTTTATTGGCAAGTAAACGCCCTCTGTACGTATCTTTAATTACACTTGGCTGTTCGTAGATTTCTTTCAACATAAAATGATCGTAACCCCCTTTTTCAATCTGCTCCAAATTCATCTGAAGCTGTTGTATATAAGGATCAACTAACGAATCATCTTTTATCTTGCGAACTTTCATCGGCTTATCCAAACTGATAATCGCCATTTCCTCATCTTCCAGATAAATGGCATTATTGGTATATTCGATAAACGGAGAAGCATCGGAAGCCACAAAATACTCCCCTTCTCCAATACCGATAGCCAACGGACTTCCCAAACGGGCCGCCACAATCTCATCAGGTCGTTTCGTATCCATCACAGCAATTGCATAAGCTCCTACCACCTGATTCAAAGCTACTTGTACCGCCTTACCTAATTTAAGATTTTCTTTTTTCTGCACTTCTTCAATCAGGTTTACCAACACCTCGGTATCCGTATCGGACTTAAAGGTATACCCACGATTGATCAGCTCTTTTTTTAAAGGCTCGTAGTTTTCAATAATTCCATTGTGAATAATCACCAGTTCCCCGGAATTGGAATAATGCGGATGCGAGTTCACATCATTAGGCACCCCATGAGTTGCCCAACGGGTATGTCCCATACCCATTGTTCCGGTTAAGGTAATTTCTTTTTCGGCACGCACTTCCAAGTCGGAAACTTTACCTTTGGTTTTGGCCAGCTTGAAACCTCCGTTTTCACACAACACCACGCCGGCGCTGTCGTAACCACGGTATTCCAGTCTTTTTAAACCTTTAATAATAACAGGATAAGCCTGTCTGTGACCTATATATCCAACAATTCCACACATAGTTTAGTCGGGTTTTGTATAATAAATCTCTAATTTAAGTCTTTTTTCGAAATCCTCACTAGTCGGACTGTGTAAAACTGTTCCAAGCGGACTTACTACAGTACCCACTGGAACAACCCTTTTAGGAGTAACATTCGGAGCTGTTGGAGCCAGATATGCATTTGCATAATCATTAATATTTTCCGTTATGACAACGCCCAATTTAAAATTAGTCGAGTCGTTTTCAATACAGCTTCTCATATAATCGGTTATTCGTATCTTATATTTTAAACCTTTCCCGCTGGCATCTTCTTCCATTATTCCTCCATAACCACGCTTGTTATATTTCGGATTGGAAGCATTGGTAGTAGGATCAGCAAGATAATCCGCAATTGGTTTTTTGTTTTTGGCATCATACAGATAAATTCGTCGGGGTTCATTCATCCCGGACTGACCCATTTTTTGCTGATCGATATAAAATACCAGATTGGCTTCATTTATCATCCATCCTTTCGCGCGTATCTCCTCCAACATGTCCGGCACATCACCATCATCCGGCCCGTCGTTTCCGAAAAGTTTAATATAGGCTACAGATGTTTTATCCCCACCACCTCTTAAATAAAGACGTGAAGGATCATCAGGTGTGTCATTACCTCCAGCAAAAAAGTTAATTGTATTTCCAGACAAACTTAAGGTCATGGTTTTCCTCACTCTTGCAACAGGAGTCTCAGGATTACCATCATCTACACCGTCAACCTTGTATCGAATATTAATATAGCCTTTTGAAAAATCGAGCATAGCCATAGCCCATTGGTTCGCATCTATAGCTTCCACATCAAAAAACAAACCTCTGAAATACTCCCTGAAAGCATTGTTGTTAAACAATTTATCACTGGATGCTTCCAGAATTCTGTTGGTCATATACCCTTTATTAAGATTGATCCACATTCCAGGTGCAAATCGCTCTTTGATAACTCTTTTAGAGAGATTCGACTGATCTGCAGCAGGCAATACCACTCCTTCACTATCAACATACAACCCGGCTCCGTTAGTCTTATAAATAATTTTTTCTTTGGGACTGAAATAAAACCCGGTATTCTCGGCAGGATCAGTACTGTTATTCAGATAAGCACCATTGGTCGCGGGCTCATTATTAGCATCAGCCCCTAACAAATATGGTGTTACTTTACCTACTTCATTGGAATAATGACGTTGCGCCTCAATACCTCCATTTTCATTTGTAGCATAATCATTGAGATAATAGCCGTTTTCGTAAATTTTCAATCGGAATTTTGCCTGACCTCCGGTAAAAACAGAGTCCAGTTCGTAAAATCTGGATCCGTCCGAATTGGTCCCCTTTTGTGTACTGAAATAAGGCACGTACACCCATACAGAATCAATAGCAGGATTTGCACCAATTACAGGCGCATCATCGGTCAACGCAACCTGCGTAACAAATTTAGAACTGCGTGTCCCAAAAACCTCGTCTTTATAGATTCCTAAGGAATTAATACTCTGATTAGACAACATCAGATTATTGGATTGTACTGGCCCTGCAACGCTGTCGTAAGCCTCAACCTCAAACGATTCTTTATTCAGATCAAAGTGATTCTCCCCAACAATATCGGAACCGATCGTGTTAAATTCTTTATCACAGGACATAAAAATTATCGTTGTCATTAACAACGACAACCTTCCAAGCAATGATATTTTAGTCATATCTCAGTTTAAATTATAAAACGCTTTTTTTATAGAATTCTGTATAAGCTTCTGCAAACTTATCTTTGGGCACGAAAGGTAGAAAAGGTTTGCCCGAACTTTCTATAAATTTTGTTAAACTTGGCGACACCTCTTCCGAGGCGACAATCACGGCATCCGAATGCAAAATGGAAGCCTTCATGATGTTTTCGAAGTTAGGCTCCGATAAATCTTTAACAGACTCTTCCGGAACATTATCAAACATCACTTTATTCATCATGGTGGCATCTAAAGTTCCATCAAAAGACTGACTGTAAACAGAAGTAACGATTTTAGTATCCGCAAAAAGAGCTTCGTTTTTATAAAAATGCCTCATGTATACCGGCAACATCGCGGCCATCCAACCGTGCACATGAATAATATCCGGCACCCAGTTTAGTTTTTTTACGGTTTCCACCACTCCCTTGGCAAAGAAAATAGCTCTTTCATCATTATCGGGATAAAGCACCCCTTCTTCATCCGTAAAAGTTGCTTTACGTTTAAAATACTCGTCGTTATCGATAAAATAAACCTGAATGCGCTCTTTCGGAATCGATGCCACCTTAATAATCAAAGGCATATCCATGTCGTTCACCACCAAATTCATCCCAGACAAACGGATTACTTCATGTAACTGATGTCTTCGTTCGTTGATATTTCCATATCGCGGCATAAAAATTCGTATCTGACCACCCTGATCGTTAATCATTTTCGGCACGTCATACGACATTAAAGAAACCTCATTTTCAGCCAAGTAAGGCACCACTTCAGATGATACGTATAATATCCTCTTATCTTCCATTTGCAATTTTATTTTATTAGATAGGCACAAAAAACATGCAAAATTACAAAATTTTATGCAGTTGTTTAACAAAATAGTAATTTTGCTGTCCAATTTAAATTCGAAGAAAATGTTTGTCTTCACGAAAAAGTCAGATTTAAAGGCACATTTAGACCAAATAAAAACCGCTAAAGCCAAAATCGGATTCGTACCCACCATGGGTGCTTTACATCAGGGACACCTCTCTTTAATGAAGGAATCCTTAAAAAACAACGCCATAACCGTAGTGAGTATTTTTGTAAATCCTACTCAATTTAACAATGCGGAAGATCTGGAAAAATACCCACGTACGCTCGACAATGATGTGGCAAAAATCGAAACACTCTCCAAAGAGATTCTCATTTATGCTCCCTCCGTTGACGACATTTACGAAGGCAACACCAATTCCGCCTCGTTTGATTACGATGGCCTGGAATTTCAAATGGAAGGCGCACACCGTCCGGGTCATTTTGACGGTGTAGGAACTGTAGTGAAAAAATTGTTCGAAATTGTACAGCCCACCAACGCCTATTTCGGAGAAAAAGATTTTCAGCAGTTGCAAATCATAAAAAAGATGGTTCAGAAACACAAAATGCCGGTTAGTATTCACGGTTGCCCCATTCACAGAGAACCTAACGGATTAGCCATGAGTTCCCGCAACGAAAGACTTTCAGCAGAAGCACGGGAAAAAGCCGCCATCATCTACAAGATTTTGAAAAACACTAAATCCAAATTTGAAAAACACTCGGCCCAAGAAGTTGTGGCGTATGTAGAAAACGAGTTCAAAAAACATGCGGATTTCCAACTGGAATACTTTGAAATTGCCGATGAAGCCACCTTGCTTCCCTGCAAAAGAAAAAGCAAAACAAAGCATTATCGCGGTTTTATTGCAGTTTTCATAAACAACGTACGATTAATTGACAATATTTCATTAAATTGATATAACTTTGCATCATGTTGATTCAAGTTGTAAAATCCAAGATTCACCGCGTAAAGGTGACTGGAGCCGATTTAAACTACATCGGTAGTATTACCATAGACGAAGCGTTAATGGAAGCTTCCAATATTTATGAAGGCGAAAAAGTATCCATCGTAAACCTTAATAACGGGGAACGTTTGGAAACCTACGCCATCACAGGACCAAGAGACAGCGGTGAAATTACCCTAAACGGACCGGCTGCCCGAAAAGTACACAAAGGTGACATTATCATCATTATTGCTTACGGCACTCTTACCTGTGATGAAGCCAAAACGTTCAAACCGTCGATTATCTTCCCGAACGAAGAAGACAATTCCCTAAAATAGTTTTGAACGAAAAGGTAAAAAAAATACTAAGCATCACACTCCCACTTTTGTTGGGAGTTTTTTTAGTTTTTTATACCTACAACAAGTTTACACCGGAACAGCTTGAAGAAATGAAAGGCTATTTCAAAAATGCCGATTACCGCTACATTGTCATTTCCTCTGTTTTTTCCATCGTAAGTTTAGCTGCCCGGGGTTACCGTTGGCGTTACAGCCTCGAGCACATGGGCTACCTGTCCGATTTCAAAACCAATGTTTCAGCCGTTAACATCGGATACCTGATGAATTATACCGTACCTCGTTCCGGTGAAATTTCCAGGGCTTTGGTGTTAAAAAAATACAAAGACATTCCATTCGACAAATCTTTCGGAACTATTATAGCCGAACGCGTAATTGATTTATTCCTGTTGATAGGTTTCATTGTGACGGCACTGTTACTTCAGTTTGATCAGTTACAGACTTTTTTTACTTCTAAAATCCCTGTTGAAAAACTTATCTATTTGGGTATTTTCGGTGGCATCGGATGCATAACTGCTGTACTTCTTTTCATCTATTCCAAATGGAAACCCATACTTTTCATCAAAGAAAAAATAGCCGGTTTAATTGAAGGACTTTTGAGCACGTTCAAAATGCCGAACCGCGTTCCGTTCATGGTGTATACAGCGGTGATTTGGATTTCCTACGTATTGACTTTTTATTCCGCAATTTTCGCCCTGCCGGAAACCAGCGAAATAGGCTTTGGCACCATCGTGACCGCATTTGTGGTAGGCAGTCTGGCCGTTACTTTTACCAATGGCGGCTTTGGCGCTTTCCCGCTAATGATTGCCCAAATCCTTTTTCTGTATGGCATTCCGGAAACAGCTGGGACTGCTTTTGGCTGGATTTTATGGACATCTCAAACCGCATTAGTTGTCCTTTTGGGAGGACTTTCCTTTTTACTTTTACCAATACTGCACCGCAAGAAATAATTTACTATATTGCTGTTCCTTTTTAACAGCTAACTAAAGTAAATTATATGAAAACCAAATTACTGTTATTGTTTGCATTTGTAACAAGTTCTTTGTTTGCACAACGTTTTGACGAACCGTTTGAATCACAAAAACTAAACGGCCCACGCAATATTACTATTGTTTTACCACCTTCTTACGAATCGAATAAAGATAAAAAATATCCCATCTTCGTGGTTTTGGACAACGAATACCTGTTGGACCCTGTTATGGGCGTTATGAAATACGGTGCGTATTGGGACGATCTTCCTGAAGTAATTTTGGTGGGGATCAACCAAAACGGTGCCAACGAACGCGAATACGATTCACAGTTTGACGAAAACGGAATACCTACCGAACAAGGGGCGAAATTCTTCGAATTTATCGGGATCGAACTGTTGCCTTACCTTGAGAAAAAATTTCGAGTAGCGCCGTATCGTTTGATTGTCGGGCATGATCTGACCGCTGGTTTTCTAAACGCTTATTTATACAAAGACAACCCTGTTTTCAACGCTTATCTATGCTTAAGTCCGGATTTACCGGCGGAAATGGAAACCCGAATTCCGGACCGATTGAAAATCATGCAAAAACCGATTTTCTTCTATTTGGCAACGGCAGACGGAGATTTAAAGAAAGACCGCGAACGCATCAAGGTATTGGATGAAGGCGCTAAAATTGTAAAAACCGAATTCGTAAAATACAGCTTCGACGATTTCAAAAATTCTTCGCATTATTCGTTGGTTCCGAATGCCATCAACAGTGCGATTTACGCCATTTTCGATGGTTATCAGCCGATTTCGATGAACGAATTTCAGGAAAAACTGGGCAAACTGGACAAAGGCCACACCCAATACCTGATTGACAAATACACCGGTATTGAAAAAAAACTGGGCTTTATGCCGAAAATACGTTTGAGCGACTTCAAAGCCATTGAAGCCGCCATTATGAAAAACAAAAACTACGAAGATTTCAAACCTTTATCCGATTTAGCCAAAAAGCATTATCCAAAAGCGATGTTGGCCAACTATCATTTAGCCATGATGTACGACAACACGGGGGAACCTGCTAAAGCACAAAAAACCTTTATGTCTGCGTTTGGTCAGGAACCCATCCGCGATTTAACTAAAGACATGATGCTGGAACGTGCCGAAAACATCAAAGGACAACTGAAAAAAGGCAAAGAAAATCGTAAAAAATCAGAAGAAGAACTGCAGGAACAACCGGCGGAAACACCAACCGATGCCCCTGCTGAAACACCTACAGAAACTCCAGCCGAAGAACCAAAACAATAAAATGGCCAAACTCAAAACCTCTTTTTTTTGCCAGAGTTGCGGCACTCAATTTGCCAAATGGCAGGGACAATGTACCGCCTGCAAAGAATGGAACACCATAGTTGAAGAAATAATACAAAAAGAAGAAA
Source organism: Flavobacterium enshiense (assembly GCF_040750275.1). Classification (GTDB taxonomy): domain Bacteria; phylum Bacteroidota; class Bacteroidia; order Flavobacteriales; family Flavobacteriaceae; genus Flavobacterium; species Flavobacterium enshiense_B. The sequence goes on along the minus strand of NZ_JBDOCV010000022.1, from coordinate 123,229 downwards.
AAGTTGCTTGGAAAACCGAAACCACCACGGTAAAAAAAGCACCCAAACCTTTAAAAATAAAAGAAATTGATTCTGCCGAAGAAATCCGGATGAACACCACCGACGGGGAGCTCAACCGGGTTTTAGGCGGCGGATTGGTTCCGGGTTCCCTAACCTTATTGGGTGGTGAACCGGGCATCGGTAAAAGTACCTTACTGCTTCAGATTTCCTTAAAACTTCCCTACAAAACCCTTTATGTATCGGGAGAAGAAAGCCAGAAACAGATTAAAATGCGCGCCGAACGAATTGACGCCAATACCGACAATTGCTATATTTTAACCGAAACCAAAACCCAAAACATCTTCCGTCAGATACAGGAAATTGAACCGGAAATCGTTATTATCGATTCGATTCAAACCTTGCATACGGAGTATATTGAATCGTCGGCCGGCAGTATTTCCCAAATACGGGAATGTACCGCAGAGCTGATCAAATTCGCCAAAGAAACCAATGTTCCGGTCATCCTAATCGGTCATATTACCAAAGACGGTACCATAGCCGGACCCAAAATTTTGGAACACATGGTCGATACCGTTTTGCAATTTGAAGGCGACCGCAACCATGTGTATCGTATTTTGCGTTCGCTCAAAAACCGTTTTGGCTCCACTGCCGAATTGGGCATCTATGAAATGCAGGGCGCTGGGCTGCGCGAAGTGGCGAATCCTTCGGAAATTTTAATCTCTCATAAAGAAGAAGAATTATCCGGAACCGCCATTGCCACCACCATGGAAGGCATGCGCCCTCTAATGATTGAAATTCAGGCTTTGGTTTCCACGGCCGTGTACGGAACCCCGCAACGCAGCACTACAGGTTATAATGCCAAACGCCTGAACATGCTTTTAGCGGTTTTGGAGAAACGGGCCGGTTTTCGTTTGGGACAAAAAGACGTTTTCCTGAATGTGACCGGAGGCATTTCGGTGGACGATCCGGCGATTGATTTGGCTGTGGTTGCTGCCATACTTTCTTCCAACGAAGATATTCCGGTGGGGAAAGATTTTTGTTTTGCTGCCGAAGTAGGGCTTTCCGGCGAAATCCGTCCGGTGAATCGGGTGGAACAACGCATACAGGAAGCAGAAAAATTAGGATTTTCGACCATTTTCGTTTCGAAATACAGCAAAATCTCCCTTAAAAACACTTTAATCGACATCAAAATGGTGGCGAAGATTGAAGATGTGGCGGAAGAATTGTTTGGCTAACACATCTGAAAACTATGAAAAAATCAAAACTTAGTGTACTTTTTTTTACGTTTTTCGCATTGATTGCTTCCCATTTCACGCAAGGACAATCCCTTGAATCGAACCCTCGTAAAGTATCCTTACCCAAAAAGGAAAACAATGCGTCGGAACAATACATTACCATCGACCTGCAACAAACGGAAGAGAACGGGATTACTCTCAATAGTTTTTTAAACGAACATTTTCTGAAATCACTGGAAGCCTATCCTAAATACTTAAAATCCATACCCGAAACCTACAGAAATATTCCAGCGCATGATTCCGTCTATTTTTTTACTGCCGAATGGCGTACCTTAAACCTTAATTATCAAGCCTATAAATCGGGTGATGTCACAAAAAAAGACCTTTTGGAATTGTATAAAAGTCAATACAAGGACACCCTTGGCTTTACAAAACAAAAGTATGACAACATTGCAATTTACGCAGTAGGTTTCCGGAAAAACAAGCAGTTTCTGATTGGTGACATGAACAAAAACAAAGATTTCGGAGACGATCATCTGTTTGAATACGATAGCAATTTCCGAAATACGGTTGAAGAAAATACCCAAATTTTAAATACTGTTAAAAGCTCCAATTACAGTTATGAAATAAAGATTGAGGAAAAAAAGCACCATTTTAATCGTAAATTCATTCTCTATCCGAATGTAAACAACCATTGGTGGCCCAACATTGAACCGAAGAAAAGAGGTTATTTTTCGTTATTCAGTTTATCGGATTATTGGAAAGGCGAAAAAACCATCAACGGGAAAACCATGAACATTGCTTACTTAGGCTACATGAACAAGTATGGAAAACTCTATGTAAAACCCAAAGAAATTCCGTCTAATCTTGGAGAATACGGTTTCGACAAACAATTTCTATACAATCTAAACGATTCCATCGTCATCAACAATTCCCTTTATGTAACGGATAGTGTGGCCACCGATATCGCTAAAGTCTATCTTCGAAAAGTAAAAGATGTTGCCAAAAATTACGGTACCAGAATCGGTTCGTACTTACAGGATTTCGAGTTTCAGAATTTGGACAACCAAACGATAGCCACACAAAACATCATTACCGAAAAACCATTCACACTTCTGGAATTCTGGGGTACCTGGTGCGGCCCTTGCGTAGCCCTAACGCCCGAATTGAAGAAAACACAACAAGAATTTGCTTCACAACTAAACATGATAAGCATTGCCGTGGATCAAGATGCGGAACGGGTCAAGAAATATGTCACAAAGAAAAAGCTAAACTGGACACAGGGATTCATCAAACAAGAAATCCCCAGAAAGAACAAAATTTTAGAAAACTTAGCCATTGACAGCTATCCAACACTGTTTCTTATCGATCACAAAGGAAGAATTTTGTACCGGGGTTATTCCGATTCCCTTGAAAGCATTAAAAATATTATCCGTAAACTAACTAAACCATAAATCATGACAATCAAACATTTTATTTTTTTAGGATTACTTTCTTTTGTTACTTCCTGCGACAAAACTTCAGTGTACAGCAAAATGGAAACGGATTTTGAAAGCAACCGTTGGACGTCTGACAATACCAAAACTTTCGACTTTGCCATAGAAGATGATACCAAAACCTACACCTTAAATCTAAAATTCAGTCATGTATACGATTATCAGTATGCCAGTGTTCCGCTAAAAATTACCCTTACCGGTCCGGACGGAAAAGAAGAACAGATGGATTATGAACTTAAGATAAAAGACGCTGCCGGAAAGCAATTAGCCGAATGCGGTGGCGATGTTTGCGATTTAATCGTTCCTTTCAAAGAAAACGTAAAACTATCCAAAGGGACTTACAAAGTAACCTTCGCTCACGCTTTTCAGGGCCCCTATCTGCCCAATGTACTTGGCGTTGGCCTTGACGTAAAAACCGTAAACTAATAACGCATGAAATCCCAGGCCGAAATCCTGCAAATCATCAATACGTTCCATGAATTGGGCGAAACGGCTCAGGCGGGTTCGTTTCTGATTCAGGAATTCGGCTTGGAACAACCCAATTTCAAAGGATTCGAATACCGGGAAGCGGCCCAACCGGATTTTATCCTGATGACTACCGAAGGTACGTTCGGCGAACCACAAATTATCCGTTTGCCCGAAAATGCTTTTGCCTTTCCTTTTGAGCTGATTCTGAACCTGATTGCCCACGAAATGGTACACGTCATGCAGAAATCAAAAGAGAATCCGGTTTTGGATAAAAACGAGCGCGAATGGCAGGCGTATTACGAAATGCTGTTTCATAAAATTTTTCCAAAGATTCCCGAATGTTCGGATTTTCACAAGAAATTCTTTGCGCAAAAAGCCATAGAATACTACAAACGCATGGGCGAAGGTTCCGAACTGCAACAAAAATACGCCGGACAGAAATTGGAAGTAGAAAATTTAGTAGCTTCGTTGTCACAATAACACATTAATTTCAATGGGCACAAGAACCAAAAAGCAAAAGTTTTTTCTGTTCCTGAAAGTCTTCACAGTACTTTTAGTATTGGCTTTTGCCGGCTTGTATCTCTTTCGCGATACATTATTGCAAAAAGCCATAACCAAGATCGAAGCAAAATTCAGAAACGAGTACCATTGCGATTTTTCGGTAAAAAAAGCAAACTTCAACGGTATTTCGGAAGTCGAATTGCACGACATGGTTTTGGTTCCTCAAAATGCCGACACTTTATTAGCAGTTCAAAAAATCAGAACGAGTTACAACCTTGCAGAACTCATTACCGGTGATTTACAGTTGAAGAATCTGGAAATGAACAACGGATTCATCCAATTAGTTAAAAACAAAAACGGTCGCAATTTCGATGCGTTCCTAAAACGCGACAAAGAAGAAAAATCAACGGAAAAACGCCATTACGCGAAGCTTGCCTACCGCATACTCAACAAACTTCTGAACCTGGTGCCTTCGGAAATGCAACTCGATAACCTTTCGCTTCGGATGGATGACATGGGCCGGAAAGTAATCTTTCATCTGAACGATTTGCGTTTAGAAGACCATCAGTTACAATCGGAAATTCAGGTACAAACCAACACGTTTGCCCAAAACTGGAAAATCAGCGGGTTTGCCGACCCGCGCGATAAGAAAGCGGATTTAAAATTTTCCAGCAGCGATACGTCCAAGATCCAATTACCATACATTGACGAACGTTTCGGCTTAAAATCAAGCTTCGACAACATTCAGGTGAAACTGGACCGACTGGAAATGGAAAGCGGCGAACTCCACATTGACGGCTTTACGTCCATCGAAAACTTCACCCTGAACCATCCGAAAATAGCCAAAAAAGACGTGGTGATTGCCAAGGCGCGTTTCGATTATCGTTTTCTTCTGGGTAGCGATTTCATTTCGATTGACAGCACCTCATCGGCGCAATTGAATCACATCAAAGTGAAACCGTTTGCGGAATACAATACCGAAGAAGACACGATTTACAAACTGAAAGTAGATATTCCAAAAATGAAAGCGCAGGATTTTATCACCTCGTTACCCAAAGGCTTGTTTACCAACTTCGAAGGTATGGAAGCGGAAGGGAATTTTGACTATCAACTTGATTTCGAATACAACAAAAACAAACCGAACGACCTTATTTTTGACAGCAAACTCAACAAAGAAAACTTACGCATTACCAAATACGGTGCTGCCGATTTAGCCAAACTGAACGGCGAATTCACCTACCGCGCCATCGAAAACGGTGTGGAGCAACGACCTATTTTAGTGGGAGCCGCCAATCCGAATTATACGCCTTTGGATCAAATTGCGCCCTTTTTGGAAAAAGCGGTCTTGACCAATGAAGACCCGTCGTTTTTCCGCCATCGTGGTTTTATTAACGAAGCCTTTAAACAGTCGATTGTGAAAAACATCCGCACCAAAAAATTTGCCCGTGGCGCGAGTACCATCAGCATGCAATTGGTGAAAAACGTTTTCTTAACCCGTGAAAAAACTTTGTCGCGTAAATTAGAAGAAATCCTGTTGGTATATATTTTGGAAAACAACCGCATTGCCAGCAAATCCAGAATGTTGGAAGTGTATTTCAACGTAATTGAATGGGGCCCGAATGTGTATGGTATCGGGGAAGCTGCACAATTCTATTTCCAGAAAAAGCCTAGCGATTTAACCCTGAATGAATGTTTGTACTTGGCTTCCATCGTACCGAAACCCAAAAAATTCATGTGGCAGTTTGATGGGGACGGCAATCAGAAACCGTATGCGCAGAAAAACCAGAAATACATCAAAAACCTGATGCTGCGCCGTGCTTTGATTACAGACATGGACACCGTTGGACAATCGATTCCGATTTACATTTCGGGTCGAGCGCGTTCGTTTTTGAAACTGAAAACCGTTGTAGATTCTACGGCTACGGATTCGATTAGTTTTGATCCGGACGAGTTTGATTTTTAAGCCTTTGCTTATTTTCGACTTTCATGCTTTTTTCGAAAAAAAGCAATTACAAGTACGCCTTTTTGAAAGGTAATTCTTCATTAACTTAAAAATTGTACTATTTTTACAAGAAAATAAAAAGCATGAAAAAACTGTACTTTTTGATATTATTTTCAACATTTTCCCTATTTCTTTATGCACAATCGCCAACTATTCAATGGCAAAGAGCATATGGTGGTTCAGGCAATGATTATGCGCAAAGTATAAAACAAACACCCGATGGCGGTTACATTTTTGCTGGATCAACATCTTCAATTGATGGCGATATTACCAACAATACAGGAAGTACAAATGTATGGGTAGTCAAAACAAATAACGCCGGAGATATTTTATGGAATAAAACATTTGGCGGGTCAAGTGGGGCTTGGACATCAAATATAGAACTTACAAATGATGGGGGCTATATTTTCGCAGGCGTAACTAACTCAAATGACGGAAGTTTTACTGGAAACCATGGAGGGGGCGATGTTTATGTTGTCAAACTGGACTCTGCCGGTGAAATAATTTGGCAAAACTTGTTAGGTGGCACAAATGATGATTATGCGTACAACATAAAGCAAACTCCGGATGGAGGCTATATTTTTGTTGGCCTTTCTGATTCTAACGATGGAAACCTTACTGAAAATAATGGGGGGGAAGATTATTGGATTGTAAAGCTAAACGCTAACGGCACAATACAATGGCAAAAATCTTACGGTGGTTCAAATATCGATAGAGCACAAACTGTAACTCTAACCTCGGACAACGGCTATATAGTCACAGGATATTCACAATCTAATGATGGCGATGTTGTTGCCAGTTATGGTGGACCTAGTAATGACGATTATTGGATACTTAAGCTTAATGAATCAGGAGATATACAGTGGCAAAAAACCCTTGGTGGAACAGGATCGGATTCCGGGTATGAAACAATTCAAACCAGTGACGGAGGTTATATTGTAGCCGGAGACAGTGAGTCAACGAATGGTGACGTTACCGGCACACACGGAAATTCCGACATTTGGTTGGCAAAACTTAACGCATCAGGAAATATTGTCTGGCAAAAAGCATATGGTGGCTCTGGATCGGAAATTGTTAGTGGAATAAAACAGACATCAGATAATGGATATGTAGTATTTGGAAGAAGCACCCTAAATAATGGCGATATTACAAACAACCATGGAGGCTATGACTTTTGGGTGTTAAAAATCACCAATAACGGATCGATACAATGGCAAAAATCATACGGTGGAAGCCTTGACGAATATAGTTTAGGCCTAACTCCAACACTAGACGGAGGCTATATTACTGCCGGCTATACTTATTCAAATAACGGAGACATTTCCAACAATCATGGGGGAACAGACTGCTGGATAATCAAACTTAGTCCCGGAGGTAATGCAGTTCCACCAACACCCCAGTTTGCAAACTTACTAGGGCCATCATCCGGAACCGTTGCTTTTGACACTCCTTTCACCATTTCAGGACAGATTTTTGTTTCTGGTGTGACGGATGTTGCCCCAAACATTTCTGGACAAGCGCCCGGTATTCAGGTCTGGGTTGGAGTTAGTCCTCCCGGACAAAACATTCATCCAATGTATTGGTCTAATTGGGTACCTGCTACGCATAACGGAGCCTATATAGGAAGCAATGATGAATACAACGGCACAATCGCATGTAGTGTGGGAGCAACTTATTATTATGCCACACGATTTTTAATGACAGATGGCACTTATGTTTATGGTGGCATTGACAACTCAGGACAAGGTAATTTCTGGGATGGTGTCACCTACAAAAGTGGCGTTCTTACAGTAACAGAACCTCAATTACCAGGAATCTACAACACATTAGTCGAAAGATTAAACACTACTGGTGGGCCATACAATTTTACAAACGAAACGATTACATCTTTGGGTTTAAACGAATACAGAACAACCAATGTTGCACTCTATTATCCACAAGGCGGTACACCGGGAAGCACAGGAACAATAGCCATAAACGCATATGGCAATTCTGGATACCGTTTTAAAAGGGTCGGTTATAATATTCGTGTAGAAGACCAAATGCTTTTTGAATATTACGGCAATCAAATTAATCAGACTCCGGAACAATTTAATGCCAGCACGTACAATCCAAGCACTGGAGTCATTACAATTGAATACAACATCTATTTCTCAGGCAATCCAAGACAATTTAGAAATACTTACACACCTACCACACTTGGAAATACTACAGCAAATGTCGAGCATTTCTCTTATTACCCCAACCCGGTAAAAGACATTCTAAACATTTCAGGCATAAAATCTGATTCAAGCTACCGAATCTACAACCTGATTGGACAATGTGTAATCACAGGTACTTTAAAAGCCGGTCAAAATCAAATCGATATGACTTCACTTGAAAAAGGAAATTATATTTTAAAAATAACTTCCGATTCAGAAATAAAAACAATAAAAGTTATCCGCAATTAATACAGAAAAACCGCTTTAAAATAGCGGTTTTTTTATTTAAAATTTCTTAGAAACTCGTCCTTATAGGTGGGTGAAATTTCGATTTCCGTCCCGTCATTCAGCATGATGTAACCGCCTTTGTTGTACGATTTTACAAAGTTGATGTTGATGATATGCGATTTGTGTACCCGCAAAAATGGAAACGGCAGAATCTCCGAAAAATGCTTCAGGAAACGGCATACCATTTTTTTACTGCCGTCCGCCAGGTGTAAATCCGTAAAGTTCCCATTGCCGCGCAAACGAACGATGTCCTCCATTTTCACGACTTCAAAACCTTCCAACGTGGGTAAAATCACCTGCTTTTTCTCCGGTTGGGTTTCGCGGAAATTCTCCACGATAATTTTGTTCCGGTTGAACAGTTCGTTATTCAGAATATGCTGTTGCACTTTGTTGACTGCTACAATCAATTCTTCAATACTAATGGGTTTCAGCAAATAATACGCCGCACTTTGGTTAAGCGCTTTTAACGAATATTCCGAAAATGCGGTCACAAAAATCGTTTCGAATTGCAAATCTTTACAAGCTTCCAACACGTCAAAGGCATTTCCGAACGGCATTTCCACATCGAGAAAGACCAACTGTGGTGTTACCTCATGTAATAACGGCACGGCTTCCTTGATGTTTTGCGCTTCGCCAATTACTTCCACCTGCGGACAATATTTGCTCAGGTAGTTTTTGAGGACTTCGCGTGCGGCGGACTCGTCTTCTACAATTACGGCTTTTATTTTGGAAATTGTCATCATAGTTTATCAAGCAAAGGGAACGTTAGCATAACCAAAGTTCCGGTCGCACCGCTGTTTTTTTCGGTGATGGAAAAATCAATATTCGTTTTGTACAAGTCGTTCAACAGGTTAATGCGCTCCTTGGTATTCGTTACGCCACGCGACTGGTGCACTTTTTGGTTGCGGGTTTTCAAAGCGGCACTTTCGGTCAAGCCGATGCCGTTATCATCGACTATTACGGATACTTTTCCTCGGTTCAGTTCAAATTTCAGCAAGAGTAATCCTTTGGTTTCCCGATACCGTAATCCGTGCCAAATCGCGTTTTCCAGATGGGGCTGAATGAGCATGTTTGGCACTAAAGTCGTTTCGGTATCAAGCGCATCGTCCGCCACTATCTGATAGTCGAATTTATCCTGAAAACGAAGGTGTTCCAAATCCAGGTATTTCTTCAGTTGCTCGATTTCGTTGCTCAGACTAATGAAATCCTTGTTCGAATTTTCCATCATGTTACGCATCAGATGGGAGTATGACGTGAGGTATTTGTTGGCTTCCAGCTCTTTATTCTGCGAGATAAACTGATTCACACTATTCAAACTGTTGAAGATAAAATGCGGATTCATTTCCCTACGCAACGACTGTAACGCAATTTCTTTGTTTTTGGTTTTGATGGAATAGAGCGCTTTCACAATCAATCCGACCAACAACAGCAACAGTAAAAGTGATCCCAAAAGCACATAATTAAACGTGTTTTTCTTAGCGATGAGTTCGTCTTTCAACGCTTTTTCTTTTTCCAGCTGACGGATTTTCTCTTCGGTGACCTGAAACGTTTTTTCATCGATTAGCGAACTGTCGTTTCGGATGAGTTTATCGAAATTCTGAAAAAAATCATCGTAAAGCTCAATGCTCTCTTTGTCTTTGCCGTTCGCTTTATAATAGTGTAATAACTGCAACAGGCTCGTTTTTACCTCAGCGGTTTTTCCTTGCTGTAACGCGAGTTGATAGGCCTGTCTTAAGGATAAAATGGCTTTTTGCGGTTCGTTCTTCTTAAAATAAATGGTCGCTAAGGCTTGTAACTGTTTGATTTGCGTATCGAAATCGTCTTGTTTTTGCGCGTCGGTTAACAATTTCTCGTTGATGGCAAGGGCTTTGTCAAACTGATTGTCGGAGGCATACACCTTGGCTATTTCATTTTTCAGTTTGGCCACTTCTTCCGGTTTGTCTTTGACGTAGGAAATCGCCTTTTCATAGCTTTGAATCGCCACCTCCTTATTCTTTTGCTGAAGGCTGACTTCCGCTTGTTGTACATAAGCATCGGCTACTTCTTCCTTTTTGTCTCCTTTCTCCAACAACTGGATGTTCGATTGTACAAAAGACGATTGTGCTTCGGGATTGTCCATGTTGCGCAAACGGTTGGCGTCGTTCTTATTCAGTTGAATTACCTTTTGATCTTCCGCCGCTGCACCGGCTGCTTCGTAATTTTTAATGGCGGCATTTACTTTTCGCTGTGATTCCTGTACTTTGGCCAGATTTCGGGTTACACGAATGATGTCCGTATTCCGATTTAGCTTTCTATACGTAAACAACGCTTTGTTTAAATACTGTTCCGCCTTCACGTTATCGCCTTTTTCAATAAATCCGTCGGCTAATTTTTCATAATTCTTGGCGATTTGAACCTCATTGTTAGCGTCCAGCGATTCTTTCAGGTCATCCGCTGCTTTGCTGATTTTATAAGAGGCCGCTTTCTTACTTTTTGTTACACTGGGTTGTACCGTATCCTGCTGCGCGAAAGCTTCAAAACTGAAGTTCAGCAATAAAAAAAGCAACGTTAAAAGGGCCGTTTTCTTTGACATGTTTATAGGTTTCTATGTAAATGTAAAGTAAATATTTTAAAAACGGTGCTGCAAGGCATTTCACCAAGTCAAAACCGGGTTTCACCCATTGTGCAAAAAACCTGTGCTTTCTCACGATAATTTTGGGATAGAATCATAAACCAAAAATCATGAAAACGGAAAATTTAATCGCAGTCTTAAGCGCTTCAGTCTTGGTAACCGGAGCGGCTATCACCTCCAGATTTAATCCCGAGGTACACTACGAAGCACAATACGAACAGCCCATCAAAATAACACAACCACTTTCCGAAGAAAAGCCCTGTGTTTTTATGTCGGTCATGGGCGAACAATCGGTAACCGATTATGCGAAGTACAAAAATGATTCCAAAACCGCTGCCACGATCGACAAAGGCGAAAAATGGTTAGTAGAAGCCCAAAACAATGACGGTGGCTGGGGTGCCGGTTCCCACAGCAATCAAGGGGAAATGAACCCGCATGCGGTAAGTTCCGATCCAGCAACCACCGCGATGGCTTCCATGGCTTTATACCGAATGGGTTATTCCATCGACAAAGGCAAATACAAAGAACAATTGAAAGACGCATTGGACTTTTTATTATCCGAAGTAGAAAAAAACAAAAACAGCGAGTACATCACCCAAGTGCGCGGTACTCAAATCCAAACCAAATTGGGGCAAAACATTGATGCTGCGTTGACTTTGCAATTCTTAAATCAAGTAGTACCGACATTATCCGACGGGAATCTGAAAAAAAGAGTCGAAAACGCCATACAGATTTGTGTGGACAAAGTGGAAAAATCCTATGATGACAACGGAAAAGTAAGCGGTGCCGGTTGGGCTGGTGTGTTGCAATCGTCTTTCGCCAACGCCGGACTGGAAAAAGCAGCCAAAAACAAAAGCATCAAAGTGAATAAAGACAAAATTACGGCCGCAAGAAATTATCAAAAAAGCAATTACGATGCGGATAGCAAAACCGCCAAAACCGAAGACGGTGCCGGAATCATGTTATATGCCGTAAGCAGTTCGGTGCGCGGTAGTGCCGAAGAAGCCAAAGAGGCGGAAGAAGTGTTCGAAAAAGCGAAAGCCGATGGAAAAATCGACAGAAGAGCGGAAATGAACCGGGAAAATCTGGAAAAAGCCGGCGTAACCCGTGAAAAAGCGGCATCCTATGAAGTCGCCAGTAAAGTCTACAAAGCCGCCAAAGTACAGGCGATGGACAACAACGTCATGAATGGTTTCGGAAACAACGGCGGTGAGGAATTCATGAGTTTTCTGCAAACCGGCGAATCCTTAATTGTAAAAAAAGACAGCGACTGGAAACACTGGTATGACAACGTAAGCGGGAAAATCATCAAAATCCAAAACGAAAACGGCAGCTGGAATGGCCACCATTGTATTACCAGCCCGGTTTTCTGTACCGCAACCTGCTTATTGATTTTAACGATTGAAAACGACATCAAAACCTTACAACAATAATTTTTAAAAAGACAAATACCATGCGAAACACATTCATCACCTCCGCACTTCTTGCAACTGCCTTTTCTTTTGCAAACTGCACCAATTTCAACCACAAGGATACCAATCCAATAACGGCTTCCACAGTTGTGGATGAAAAACCGGCAAAAACAGAAAACACTAAAATTCAGGTCGCCATTTTGCTGGACACCTCCAACAGCATGGACGGTTTGATCGAACAGGCAAAATCCCGTTTGTGGAACATTGTCAATACTTTAACTACCTTGAAATACCACGGCAAAACACCGGACATCGAAATCGGTTTGTACGAATACGGGAACGACGGCCTTTCCGCTGAAGCCAATTACATCCGTCAGGTGGCGCCACTAACTACCGATTTGGATCTGATTTCCGAAAAATTGTTCTCCCTTCGTACCAACGGCGGTTCGGAATACTGCGGTGCTGTTATCGCCGATGCTACCAAACAGCTAAACTGGGGCAAAGACGCTTCCAACATGAAACTGGTGTACATTGCCGGGAACGAACCCTTCAACCAAGGCGGCATCAACTACAAAGAAGCGATTAGTGATGCCTTGAAAAAAGACATTTACATCAACACCATTTTCTGCGGGAATCAGGAAGAAGGCATCCGCACGTTTTGGAAAGACGGCGCCGATGCAGGAAAAGGAAAATATTTCAACATTGATTCCAACAAAGCAGTTCTTTACATTGCCACGCCTTACGATGTGCGCATTTCGGAATGCAATACCAAAATCAACACCACGTATATCAGTTACGGTGCCTCGGGACATGCCAAAAAAGCGAATCAGGAGTTGCAGGATGCCAATGCGCAAGGCGTTTCCCAAGCTAATTTTGCGGAACGTGCGGTGAGCAAATCCAAAGCGGTTTATAAAAACGACAGTTGGGATTTGGTGGACAAGGTTAAAGACGATAAGGGTGCCATCGACAAACTGAAAAAAGAAGAATTACCGGCAACGTTGCAAAACAAATCGAAAGCGGAAATCAAAGTATATGTGGAGCAGAAATCCAAAGAACGCGAAGCCATTCAGAAAGAAATTGGGGAACTGGGCAAAAAACGTCAGGCCTACATCGATGCAGAAATGAAGAAAACCAATGCTCAGGACGATTTAGGCGGCGCTATCAACACCTCGGTTATTGCCTTTGCCAAAACGAAAGGCTACACCGTTGAAAAGTAAACACCCATAATCCTAACAAACTTCCCGGCCAAAGTGTCGGGATTTTTTTATAATTTTATAATAACCAAATACTTAAACCATGAAATACCTTTCACTATTAATGGCTTTGGTTTTCATAAGCTGTGAAAGTCTATCGCAAACCGGCAGTGTCGGACTTCAGAGTTTTGCCACGGGTTTTGCGGCTCCGGTTGAAATTACGCACTGCGGTGACAACCGTCTTTTTGTCGTGGAACAGGATGGACGCATCAAAATCCTCAATGCCAATGGAACGGTAAACACTACCCCATTTCTGAACATTACCGCCCTAACCAATCAAAGTGGCGAACAAGGGTTATTAGGCCTTGCTTTTCATCCGAATTACGCCACCAACGGCTTTTTTTATGTGAATTACACCCGAATCAGTGACGGAGCAACCGTTATTGCACGGTATTCGGTAGATGTTGGAAATCCGAATATTGCCAATCCTACCGGCACGATACTGTTAACCATTGCCCAACCTTTTTCCAACCACAACGGCGGCACTTTGAAATTTGGCCCTGACGGGTATTTGTACATCGGCATGGGCGATGGCGGCAGTGGTGGCGATCCGGGGAATCGGGCCCAAAACATCAATGAATTGTTGGGAAAAATGCTGCGTATTGATGTCAATTCGGGTGCTCTATACAGTAATCCGGCTGGTAATCCGTATTTGGGAGTTGCTGGAGCCGATGAAATCTGGGCGATTGGTTTGCGCAATCCCTGGAAATTCTCTTTTGACCGACAAACTGGTGAGTTGTGGATTGCCGATGTGGGACAAAGCCTCTATGAAGAGGTGAATCGTGCCGCTGCTACTGAAAGCGGATTGAACTATGGCTGGCGTTGTTACGAGGGAAATAGCGCCTATAACACAACTGGCTGTCCGCCTCAAAATACTATGAAAGCACCACTTTTCGTTACTAATCACAGCAATGGTTTCTGCTCGATTACCGGTGGTTATGTGTACCGCGGAACACAATTTCCAAATTTTCAGGGAAACTATTTCTTTTCTGATTATTGCAAAGCTCAAATTGGCATGAGTGATGCTTCCGGCAATGTGACCTTTTCTCCTACTTTTTCCGGGAACAATTTTGTAAGCTTCGGAGAAGATGTCAATGGCGAATTGTATGTTGCCTCCATCGGTAACGGAACGATTTATAAAATTGTAGACAGTTCGTTGGGCACGGTGGCATCGGAAAAAACCGCTTTTACTATTTATCCGAATCCCGCAAAATCGGAAGTTTTTATACAAAACCTGAATGCTGTGAGTTTTGTAACAGCCTTGGAAGTCTTTAATACCGACGGAAAAAAAATACTGACTAGAAAAACAGAAAACCAGCTCATAACATCCCTAAATACAGAAACGTTACCCACTGGTTTTTATTTTTTACGATTGACGGACAATCTCGGTGCGACTTCCGTTCAGAAACTAATCAAAGAATAATTTAAGGCGCTGGGTTTGGTATTTTTTCCTGAATCTTGTTGATTTCAAACAGTACCTCATCGGTTAATCTTACGGCAAACGCATTGATATTTTCTTCCAACTGATCCAACGACGTCGCCCCAATGATAGTAGAAGTTACAAATTGCTGATGGTTTACAAAAGCAAGGGAAAGCTCCGTTAAGGACAAGCCCAAACTGTGCGCCAAATCCTGATACATTTTAGTCACTTTGAAACAGTTCTCATTGGTATATCGGGTAAAATGCGGAAACAATCCCAAACGCGATTCCGGTACAATTCCGTTTAAATGCTTTCCGGTCAAGAAACCAAATCCCAGCGGCGAATAAGCCAATAAGCCAACTTTTTCACGCATACAGATTTCAGACAACCCTACTTCAAACAAACGATTCAATAACGAAAAAGGATTTTGAATGGTCGCAATTCGTGGCAAATGGTGTTTTTCGCTTTCGTTTAAAAATTTCATCACGCCCCACGGATTTTCGTTGGAAACTCCGATATGCTTGATTTTTCCTTCTTTGATTAACCAATTGAAAGTTGTCAGTACCTCCAGAATATTATCTTCCCATTGCGGATCGGTTTCGGAAACCCCTCGCTTGCCAAACATGTTCATCACACGCTCCGGCCAGTGCATCTGGTACAAATCGATGTAGTCGGTTTGCAGGTTTTTTAAACTTAACTCCACCGCTTCATAGATGCTTTTCCTTGAAAAATCCAGAGGTTGGCGGATATAGCCCATTCCTCGGTTTGGGCCTGCGATTTTAGTGGCTACCACCAATTTATCTCTTTTATGACTGTTTTTAGCCAACCAGGTGCCGATGAAACGTTCCGTACTGCCGAAAATATGCTCGTTGCCACCAATAGGATACATTTCCGCGGTATCGATAAAATTGATACCTCTTTCAACGGCGTAATCCAATTGGGAATGGGCTTCAGCTTCGGTATTCTGATTGCCAAAGGTCATGGTGCCTAAGCAAATTTCACTGACTTGTAAATTGGTATGGGGTAAAGTGATGTATTTCATTTCCGTTTGAGTTGCAAAGTTGCAAAGATACAAAGTTGCAGAGTTTGGATAAATAAAAAAAGGCCCAGAATCAAAACTCTGAACCTTTATTATTTATGACTTAATACGATTAGATTTCGTTTAACATCTTATTGATTTCATCTAATTTCGGTGTCAGGATGATTTCAATACGGCGGTTTTTCGCTTTCCCATCGGCCGTTTCATTCGATGCCAATGGAAAATATTCTCCTCGCCCGGCTGCCGTTAAATTTTCTTTTCTCACTAAAGCATTTGCCGTAAGAATGTTTACAATTGCCGTAGCCCGCTTAGTGGATAAATCCCAGTTGTTTTCGACGCCACCACCTATAGCTCCGGTGATTTTATCGTTATCGGTATGTCCTTCGATTAACACGGAAATATCCGGATTATCGCCCAATACTTTTCCAACCAAATCCACCGCTTTTTTACCTTCCGGGTTTACTTCCCAACTTCCCGACTGAAAAAGCAATTTGTTTTCCATTGAAACGTATACTTTACCGTCTTTATGTTGTACCGTCAATCCTTTTCCTTCAAATGCTTTTAACGATTTAGACAACGTTTCTTTAAGCTTGTTCATTGCTGCTTCTTTGGCTGCAATCATGCTTTCCAATTCGTTCACACGATCCGAACGGTCTTTTAGGTCTTTGTTCAATTTGTCCAGACGCGCTCTTTCAGCTGCCAAAGCTTTTTCTTTTGCCTCTAATTGTGCCAACAATTCGCGATTTTTGTTCATGTTCGACTGTAGCGCTTCGTCACTGTTTTTCTCCAAAGCATTGTAGGATGACTGCAACGTTTTCAAATTATTACTTGCCGCAGCATAATCGGAAGCCAGTTTGTCGCGTTCTGCTTTTAACTTATCCAATTCCGTTTGTAATGTCGTTTTGTCTAACTCCAATTGGTTTTTACCGGTTTTCAAGGCTTCATTTTCATCCGCCAACGAGCGGTTTTCTTTTTTCAAATCGGCAAATTTGGTTTCTAAATCCGTGTACATCTTTTTCGACACACACGAGGTGGTTAAGGCCAAAGCCAAAATCCCTGCAGATACTTGTTTTATCATTTTTTGTGGTATTTAGCGTTAATCAATTCTTCTCTATTTATTTTATCACACATGCCTCACTATTCCATTTCCACTAACACAGGGCAATGATCGGAATGTTTGGCTTCCGGTAAAATCACGGCACGTTTCATTTTATCTTTTAGTGGTTCACTCACCAGGTTGTAATCAATTCTCCAGCCTTTATTATTGTTTCGGGCATTGGCACGATAACTCCACCAGCTATAATTGTGAGGTTCATTGTTGAAATGACGGAAACTGTCAATGAAACCGCTTTTCATAAAACTGTCGAGCCAGGCCCTCTCCTGTGGTAAAAATCCGGATACCGTTGCATTGCGGATCGGATCGTGGATGTCGATGGCTTCATGACAGATGTTGTAATCACCACCGATAATCAAATTTGGCACTTCTTTTTTCAGGCTGTCAATATATTGCTGAAAATCATCCATATACTGAAACTTATGGCTCAAACGCTCGATATTGGTTCCTGACGGTAAATAAAGGCTCATCACTGAAAAGTTATCAAAATCCGCTCTTAAATTACGTCCTTCTTTATCCATATAGTCGATACCTGTCCCATACACCACATTTTTTGGTGCAATTTTGGAAAGAATCGCCACACCACTATATCCTTTTTTTTCTGCCGGAAAATAATATTGATACGGATAGCCCGCGGCTTCAATTTCCATCACAGGAATCTGCTCGTGTAAAGCCTTAATCTCCTGAAGACAAATAACATCGGGATTCGCACTCTTAAGCCAATCCAAGAAACCTTTATTGATCGCTGCCCGAATTCCGTTTACGTTATAGGATATAATCTTCATTTTAATGTTTAATTTTCCCAAAAATAACCAAAAAACATTCACTTTTATAACAGTTTCACGCAAATGTTATAAACAATTCAGTGTCAATTACCTACCAAAAATAATAGTCTGAAAAGTCATAATAATATGTATTTTTACTTTCGTCATTCGACAGAATTACTATCTTTGTTTTTATCGCCAAAATGAATATTAAATGGGGTTAGTTACCGCTAAAGAAGTTGCAAAAGCCATAAAAACCGACAAATACGGAATGCTGGGAACATTTTCCGGTTGGCTGTTGATGAAGGTACTCCGCATTTCCACCCTGAACGACATCTACAACAGGAACAAAAATTTAAAAGATTTAGAGTTCCTGAATGCAATACTAGACGAATTCCACATCAAATTCGAAATTCCCGAAGAAGACTTAAAACGCTTACCGAAAGAAGGTCCTTACATTACCATTTCCAACCATCCGCTGGGAGGAATTGACGGGATTCTACTGTTAAAACTGATGCTGGAGAAAGAGCCGAATTTTAAAATCATCGCCAACTTCCTGTTGCATCGTATTGAACCGATGAAACCGTATATCATGCCGGTCAATCCGTTTGAAAATCACAAAGATGCCAAGTCAAGCGTCATAGGACTGAAAGAAACGTTTCGCCATTTAAGTGACGGAAAACCGTTGGGAATGTTCCCGGCCGGAGAAGTTTCCACCTACAAAGACGGCAAACTCGTGGTGGATAAACCATGGGAGGAAGGCGCAATTAAAGTCATCCGCAAAGCACAGGTGCCGGTAATACCAATTTATTTCCATGCGCAGAACAGCAAATTATTTTACTTTCTTTCGAAGATTAACGACACCCTGCGTACCGCGAAACTACCATCGGAACTGCTTACCCAGAAAGACCGCGTGATTAAAGTGCGTATCGGAAAGCCGATTTCGGTAGCCGAACAAAACGAACACGGGAGTATCGAAGAATATTCGGAATTCCTTCGTCGTAAAACGTATATGTTGTCCAATGTTTTTGAGACCGACAACAACAAACTCCTTCAGACACCAAGCCTTAAATTGCCCAAAAGCCCGAAACAGATAGCCAAACCGGCCAATCACGAGCAGATTCTACAAGAAATTTCCGAATTAAGAAAAGGCACTTACCGCATGTTACAAAGTAAAAACTATGAAGTTTTCTTTGTAAAAGCAGACAAAATACCAAACATTCTGCATGAAATAGGGCGTTTACGCGAAATTACGTTTCGCGAAGTTGGTGAAGGCACAAACGAATCGCTGGATTTAGACAAATACGACAACTACTACTACCACATGTTCCTTTGGGACGATGATGCCCAACTGATTGCAGGCGCCTACCGTATGGGATTAGGCACCGAAATTTTTGCCGCACATGGTATAGATGGTTTCTATCTTCAGGAATTGTTCCGATTTGAACCGGAGTTGTACGATATGATGAGTAAATCCATTGAAATGGGACGCGCATTCATCGTAAAAGAATACCAGCAAAAACCCATGCCATTGTTCCTGCTTTGGAAAGGAATTGTGCATACCACGTTGCGTTATCCGGAACACAAATATTTGATTGGAGGAGTGAGCATCAGTAACCAGTTTTCAGATTTCTCAAAATCACTGATGATTGAGTTCATGAAATCACACTATTATGACCCGTATGTGGCGCAATACGTGCATCCGAAGAAAGAATACAAAGTAAAATTGAAAGACGCAGACAAAGATTTTGTCTTCAACGAAGCAGAAGCAGATTTAAATAAATTTGACAAAATCATCGACGAAATCGAGCCGTCAAGCCTGCGTTTACCGGTACTTATTAAAAAATACATCAAACAGAATGCGCGTGTTGTGGCGTTCAATGTCGATCCGCTTTTTAACAACGCCGTAGACGGCTTAATGTACATCAGAATTGCCGACTTACCGGAAAGCACCGTACGCCCTGTCATCGAAGAACTACAGGCTGAACTGGAACGTAAGGAAAAAGGAATGAACCATTAACCAATTATTTAAATAGTAACCAAAAACAATTCATTACTTATGGGAGCACTTTTATTAATTCTTTTATTACTTATTCTTTTACCTTGTCTTTTACTAATCGCATCGCAATGGAAAATTTTCACCAAAGCGGAAAAACCGGGGTGGGCATGCTTAATCCCGATTTACAGCGGCATTGTACTTCTGGAGGTTATTAAAAAACCAACCTGGTGGATTTTCATGTTTTTCATTCCTTTGGTAAACATTTATTTTGCAATTGTTGCTGTAAATGAATTGTCCAAAGCCTTCGGAAAAAGCACTGGTTTTACACTTGGTTTGATTTTTCTTCCTTTTATCTTTTACCCGATTTTAGCCTTTGGAAGCGCACAATATGTGTACATCCAAACCAGCGAAGTAAACGAAATAGGAACACCTCAAGTATAAAAAATAAAATAAAAAAGCCCCGAATTCGGGGCTTTTTTATTTTAGAACCAAGGCCTTTTATTTACCTGATAAATCTCATAAAACTCCTGATCGGATTTTGTAAGGTAGATGATTCCTTCGATTAATCCGATGAAACCGGGAATCCACACCAAGAAAGCCCCGATTATAAAACACATGGTTAAATATGAAAAAAGCGTAATTCCTAAAAGGATGAATCCTTCCGTATTATAGCCCAAGACGAATTTATGAACCCCTATACTGCCTAAAAGTATAGCCAAAACACCTGCAACTACTTTTTTGTTTTCCTGAGGCAGATTTTGTGGTGTATTCCAGTCTTCTTTTGGTTTGGTAACTTCCATATTGAAATTTTTTGATTTTATAAATATTAAAGGAGTGGCTCGTCTATCGGCTCCCAAAGCTCAATCTTATTGCCTTCAGGATCTAATATCCATCCGAATTTCCCATACTCATAAGTCTCCATTTCCCCTACAATTGTTACACCTTCCTCTTTTAAAACCTTCAACAATTCCTCCAGATTCTCTACTCGGAAATTCATCATGAATTGTTTCTGACTGGGTTCGAAATACTTTGTCCCAGCATCAAAAGGCGTCCATTGGGTCATGCAATCGTTTCCTTCTTTATCTTTCCACCAAAAAGACCATCCATACTGATCTGTTGGGATACCCAAATGATTCTTATACCATTCTTTAGTGGCATTGGGATCGTCACATTTAAAAAAGAACCCGCCTAAACCGGTTACACGCTTCATATTGTCTTTACTCATAATTTAGTTTAATGCTATTATACACTATCTTCGGGTGCTAAAAAAAACAGTTACAGCGATCAGCAACAAGATTCCTTCTATGGTAAAGAAAAACAAATGATTAAAAAGATCTTGCGTAATATAGCTGCATCCCATCCCAAAGGCTATCAACCCCAATGCTAAAAAAAGCCCTTGAAGTCTTGCTCTATGATCACCCATTTTTACAGGTTGGGCCAAAAACAACATCCAAACCCCAGAAAGCAACATCATAATAGAAGAATAGAGCCAAATCATCTGCATTCCCGGAGCGGCAATCGGCTGAATTTCGCCTTTAGCAACATGCTCCAGCACAGCCGGATAACCCAGAAAAGCATGAGGTATAAACTGCAAACAGGTTATAACCCCTACAAATAAGATTAAGTAATAGGCAACTTTATTCATCTTTTCATTTTTAGTTTTCATAAATATAAAAATATTTGTTGCACTTTTAACTTATTCCTTGTGTTTAGTTATAAAATTTTAAAATCTTATTTACAATTACTTGCGCCAAACCAACTTTACTCTCACGCGTCCAACCTGCAATATGTGGAGTTAACAACACATTATCAGCTTTAAGCAAATACTCAAAAGCAGCAGGTTTTGCATCTTCAAACAAATGTTCAAAAGACAGCTTTTCGTATTCCAATACGTCTAACCCGGCTCCTAAAATCTTCCCATTTTTTAAGGCTTCAACCAAATCAGCCGTCACTACACTATTTCCTCTGGCCGTGTTAATCAGCCAAAACGGTTTTGCAAAGGCGTTTATAAAATCGGTATTGATCATTTTATCCGTTTCAGGCGTCCAGGGCGTATGCAGACTCATCACATCCACTTTCTGCTGAAATTCGGCCAAACCTACCTGTTTTGCATTTGCATCGCCTACATTCGGTAAAATATCATAACACAATACCTCAACTTCAAAACCTCTTAATTTTTTAGCAAAAGATTTCCCCATATTACCATAACCGACAATACCAACAGTTTTTCCATCAAGCTCATGACCTCGGTTGCTTTCCCTATTCCAATGCCCGCTGCGTACTTCTCTATCGGCTTTATTTAAATTGTTGAAAAGCGACAAAAGCATTCCTAAAGCATGCTCTCCTACAGCATTCCGATTTCCTTCCGGCGCGGCGATCAATTGGACACTTTTGCTTTCGGCATAATCACAATCGATGCTTTCCAGTCCGGCTCCTACTCTTGCTATAAACTGAAGATTTATTGCTTTATCCAAAAAGGTTTTATCAATTTTGAAACGACTGCGGATAACAATGCCGTGATATTCGTGAATTTTAGCTTCGATAACTTCTTTTGAAGATGTAAAATCTTCGAAATTCTGAAAACCGGCTTGGCTTAATTGTTCCCACAACAACGGATGGTTGCTGTCTAGGTGAAGGATTTTTGTTTCGGTGATGGGTTGCTGTGCCGTTGCCATACAATGGAATTAAGAAATAAAGATAGGAATATAACCCAAGTCTGCAAAAATTAAAAACAATCTGAACCGCTGATGGAACAACTTAACCCAACAAAAACATCACTGCCATCATGAGATACTCTGCAATTTGCATCCTGGCTTTGATTTTCAGCTCCCAAGCATATCTTTCTCAGGAATCTTTTAAATTTGAAGATATCATAGCATATGAGTTAAAATTAATAGAACTCCAAAAAAAAAAAAAAAAACAATCATCTAGTAATCGGTTGTTTGTATTTGATTCATCCTAGTTTAACAATCCAAAAAAAACTTCATGTATAAAGAAAGGGTACACATTTAATAATGCATACCCTTATCTGGTACAGAAAACAATACTGTCTGTTATATACTTTACAGTTTAATGAATTTTTTACTGAAATTACCCATTTTGGTTTTCACAGAGATAAAATATACGCCTGTCTCCAATGTGGAAACTGTAATCGTATTGTTGTTTTTTTCTTCTAGAACCTTACCTCCTAAAAGGTTGTGTATTGCCACCTCCAGAATATCTTCTTCTGAGGTGATGATCAACTGCTCTCTTGCCGGATTCGGATAGATACTGAACTTATCTTCTGCAAAAGATTCGGTGCCCAATAAACTCACATACTCCGTAGCGGCTGTATTGGTTGTAATGGGCGGATTGTTGTCAAAATAAATATTTGCCGTGGCATTAACAACAGCGCCAACGGTCACTTGACTTACGGTTGGTTTAATCTTAAAGGTTGCAAACCCATGCGAGTTGGGTTCATCAGAAGTACTGTCGGCAAGCTGGATATTGGCAAAATTAAATTCTACCAGGCTTTCGTTTTTAATCGTTATTCGGGCATCATGACTTAAGCTTTCCAATTTAAAAGTAGTCCAGTCCAGCTTTGGATCAAGTTCGTGCTGCACTTTAACGTTGATTGCGCTTGCCGTACCCGTATTCTGGAAACGAATTATATAGTGCAGGTATTCGTCAGCATCACCAATAAGCACCTGAGTTCCTTCGAGGCACGTGATGTCGTTAGGATCGTATGAACCTCTTACTACCTGATTAAGTTCAAATACATTATCCTCTGGCGAATAATCAGAAGTATTTGGCGTTATAGTTGCAGCAAAGGCTAAGTTCTCGTTTAAGTTCGTGGTTGGGATAGCAAATACCTGGAAATTAACTCTTACAGACCTAATTTCAAAGGGAGCCAGATTAGTAAAGTCAAAATTTAAGGTATTGTCCGTTTGAGAACTTGGAACCGTTCCCGCACTTACAAACTGCATTTTTGTATTATCATACTGAAGTGTCGTCTGTCCGGTTAAGGTAGTCGTGCCACCATTTGCATATACCAGTTGGTATGAAGCAGGAAACCCTGGCCTGGCTTCTCCAAGCGGATACAAAGCAACGCTTAATTCATTGACCTGACCTACAGGCTCTATACAGAAATCTGCAATCGCCGTGTTTCCATAACTTGTAAAAGTAGCATTATGTGTTGCAGGCGTTAGTGTAAAATGTGGAGGCATAGTCGCAGCAATCATGGTTTGATAATTCCCCAGGCCAGCATACAGGTAATATTTCCCTGCAAATTCATTTCGTAATGTCAGCGTGGCTTCGGTAGTAGTACCATTGGTTGAGGAAACTAAAATATTGGGCAACGGGGTATCTGTTGCATCGCAACCGTTCCCTGCAATGTCTAAACGTACATCACCTCGAATTATGTTACGCGACACCCCTGTATTTTCGTGCCATACCGTCGTACCATATGCTCCTCCTGCACTCAGAACGTCCAAATCGCCATCGTTATCATAATCTACCAGTTGTGTACTCGAAGGACCAACAGTGTTTATAGCAATGCGTTTCGGCAAATCGAAATTCCCCTGACCGTATAAATTTTCCAGCCAGTTCGTTTCATCACCTTCTCCCACAACAACATCGATATCCGAGTCATTGTCTATATCGCGTGCCGCAACGGTAAAAGCACCGCTAAAATCAACATTCGAATTAAGGGTCAGTTGTGGTCCGAAGTTTCCTAAGCCGTCGGTATTTTTCTGCCAGAATACTTTGCGCAAACTGTTATTCATGTATATGATATCCAAATTACCGTCCGTATCCAAATCAGCTATCGCTACGTCTCGAACCTGTGTCGCAGCAGTAGTTACCGTGCGGATTGGGCCGAAACTCCCCATTCCGTTCAGATTTTCAAACCAGGCAATTTTGTTGTCGGAATACGATGCTGAAACCACATCCATATCGCCGTCATTATCCAAGTCAGCTTCTTGTAATGCCTGAAGATTGTTAATCCCGGTTCCTATTTCCTGAGCACTTGCGAAGCCACCAAGCCCATTATTGGCAAACCAGATAATTTTGTCCCCTTCTCCGGGCCAGTTAGAAAACGCGGTGACAATATCCTTGTCACCATCCCCGTCTACATCGTAAACCCTTAATCCGTCAGGGCTGTTATACGTTCCAATAGGCAGATTGATTTGCGGTCCAAAATTTCCTTGTCCGTCTAAATTTCGGTACCACGAAACCTTATCAGGACCATTGCCGCTATCATCCGAAACCGAAATAATATCAAGATCGGCATCCCCATCCATATCAGCTACCGCTACTTCCTTTGCTCCTATAACACTGCTTGTAATTATTAACTGATTAGCAAAAGTTCCGTCTGGACGTCTTTTATAAAGAAACACTCTTCCTTCATTATAAGAACTCCCCACCACATCTATATCTCCATCGTTATCAATATCGGCAGCAACTGCACACCTCGATTCTGTCGTTGCGGCAGCGGGATATTCCGGGGCATTGAAAACACCGAGGCCATTATTTCGGTAAGTAGTTACTCGGTGCCCGTTAGAATCCGTTAAGATATCCTTATCACCATCACTATCTATGTCGAAGGTATTTGTAGCATAAATATTTCTAACACTTGCTGCAATAGTGGGCTGGATAGCGAATGTCAGGGAACCGCTGTTTTTTTGCCATACTAAATCGGAATAATATTCCGGGTTGGTATTTCGGATTGACAACAGTATATCCTTATAGCCATCATTATCAAGGTCATCCAGTTTTAGTGTGGAGATCAAGGTGATATTCTGTCTGATGATCAGTTCGGCACCGAAGTTACCCAGTCCATCGTTTAGATAGCACACCAATTTTTTGTTACTTGTATTGGTTTCAACATACCCTACCAGGTCGGCATCCCCATCATTATCAATATCCCCGACATCAAATAAGCGATGATGCGTATTTATAGAGCTGATTGGTGTGAGCGCTGAAAATGTACCATTCCCATAGTTTTTAATAGTCATCAGTACACCATTAAATCTCAGAAACAAATCTGAGTCACCATCGAGATCCAGATCGTTAAAAACCATCTGAAAAGAAACATTGATAAACTCATTGGTGATGGGATGGTAGATCGTGTAATTTGCGGGCTCATTTGTATTTTCATAATACCCGATATAAAACGCAGTACTTTCATTGCCTCTCATGAAAATAAGGTCTTTATCCCCGTCATTATCCATGTCAGCATGCCTCACAAACTGAACTAAGTCAAGTATTTTCAACACTTGGGCCGGACCAAAATTTCCCTGTCCGTCCAGATTTTGATGCCAGTAAATTTTATCACTGCTCATATCCGCAGCCAAAATATCTAAATCTCCGTCACCGTCAAAATCGCTAAGATCAATCGATTGGATAAAATTGGACTCATTGTAGTTCACGCTCTTTCTTGCATTAAAGCCATTTTCCGGATGTCTGTTCGGATACCAATCAATCGAATTACTACCAAAAGCTACAATATCAAGATCCCCATCATTGTCAATATCTCCTGTTTTACTGTTATTACTCAGTAAGGTGAAGCTTGTCACATGATGATCTTGAAAACCTATTTGCGAATAAAGCGTTGCTGTAAAAAGAAGTGCAGTAGCGAATAGTAATATTCTCTTCATAAATGGTGAATTTTTG
This sequence comes from Flavobacterium enshiense, assembly GCF_040750275.1. Classification (GTDB taxonomy): domain Bacteria; phylum Bacteroidota; class Bacteroidia; order Flavobacteriales; family Flavobacteriaceae; genus Flavobacterium; species Flavobacterium enshiense_B. The sequence goes on along the minus strand of NZ_JBDOCV010000022.1, from coordinate 96,775 downwards.
GACAAAAATAACACCTTTTATTAACAAATGGACTATTAATTAAAACCCGAGAATAATTTTAGCAATGCTGAAATAAATCAGAATACCCAAAATGTCGTTACTGGTTGTGATAAAAGGCCCGGTAGCCAAAGCGGGGTCAATACCGTATTTATTAAGAATGATTGGTATAAAAGTACCATTAAGCGAGGCGATAATAATTACCGACAACAGCGCAATGGTTACTGTAATCCCGATATGAATTTCATAACCCAATAAAAAATAACTTCCTACAAAGAGAATGACCGATAAAATCAATCCATTCAACAAACTCAAAGACAGCTCCTTAAGCAATCGCTGAACAATACTGCCGGTAATGGCATTATTCGCCAAACCCTGTACAATAATTGCAGAAGACTGAACCCCAACATTGCCACCCATTGCCGCAATTAACGGAGTGAAAAAAAACAAGGCTTTATGCGACTCCATAGCCGGCTCAAAAATACCTAAAACTTTCACACTGATAAAACCTCCTAAAAGAGCTAATACCAACCATGGCAAACGCGCACGGGTAAGTTCCAGGATGCTGTCATCCGCCTCAACGTCTTGTGAGATACCGGCGGCCAACTGGTAATCCTGATCGGCCTCTTCCTTGATCACATCAATAATATCATCAATGGTAATACGACCAACCAAACGTCCCATTTCATCCACAACCGGAATCGCTTCCAAGTCGTATTTCTGCATGATACGGGCTACCTCAACATCGGGCGTATCTACTTTTACGTAATCTACTTTTTTGATATAAACGTCACTTATTGGTGTTTTCGTGGAAGTAGTCAACAAGTCTTTCAATGACAAACGGCCTTTTAAGCGGTCTTCGTCATCCACCACATAAATCGAATGCACTCGTGTAACGTGTTCGGCTTGCTGACGCATTTCTTTCACGCAGGTTAACACGTTCCAGTTTTCGTTTACTTTTACAAGCTCTTTTCCCATCAAACCCCCGGCCGTATCTTCGTCGTAACGCAATAACTCTACGATGTCTTTCGCGTGTTCTACGTCTTCCAACTCGGAGATTACTTCTTCCTTTTTGGATTGGGGCAATTCTGCGATAATGTCGGCCGCATCATCCGTATCCAACTCATCCAGCTCTTCGGCAATTTCTTTGGCAGAAAGGCTGCGAAGGATTTTTTCACGGACTTCTTCGTCCAGCTCTAATAGGATTTCGGCTGTTTTTTCGGAATCTAACGCTTTGAAAATGAAGCTAGCCTCATTATCATCGAGTTCTTCCATGATTTCAGCGATATCAGCAAAGTGAATGTCCTGCAACAGGGTTTCGAGTTCCTGTGCACGGTTTTCACTAATGAGTTGCTCGATTTGAGCAATGAATTCTCTGCTGATTTTAAACTCCATCGGCTGCAATTCTTTGGGTAAGGATAATAAAGTCTTCCACCGAAATTTGTTCCGGGCGGAGGCCAAAGATACTATCTTCTCGCAAATTATCCGACAAATTGAGCGATTTTAGACTATTTCGCAAGGTTTTTCGACGTTGGTTAAAAGCTGTTTTCACTACGGTGAAGAACAACTTTTCATCGCACGGCAATTTATAATCCGCCTTACGTCGCATGCGCATCACACCAGATTTCACTTTTGGAGGCGGCGTAAACACATGTTCCGAAACCGTAAACAAATATTCGGTATCGTAAAAAGCCTGCGTTAAAACCGATAGAATTCCGTAGGTTTTGCTCCCTTTTTTTTCACAGATGCGTTCGGCTACTTCTTTTTGGAACATCCCGGAAAACTCCGGAATCTGATCGCGTAATTCTAACGTTTTAAATACAATCTGCGACGAAATATTATAAGGGAAATTTCCGATGATGGCATAAGGCTCTTCGCCGAAAACCTCCTTCAGGTTGTATTTCAGAAAGTCTTTGGAGATGATTTTACCGTGCAGCTTCGGATAGTGCGCATCGAGATATGCCACCGATTCGGTATCGATTTCAATCACATAGGTTTCGGTTGGCTTTTCCAACAAATATTTGGTCAAAACACCCATACCCGGACCGATTTCCAGCACACGGCTGTACCCTTCCAAGGTTAAAGAATCGGCTATTTTCTGCGCGATATTTTCGTCGTTCAGAAAATGCTGTCCTAAGTGCTTTTTTGCTTTTACCTTATCCATATTATTACATTAAAACCTTTGGCATTAAAACCAAGGCTTCTTTTTTTTATCAACTATATCCACAATATATTGGCGATTCCACACCAATAAACCACTTTTACCAATTCTATATAATCTTTCAATATCCACACCTCTATTTGTAGCCCATTGAACCCACTTTGGAGTCATTATTTTCCAATAAACCCATCCAAATACACAACCAACAAATATTGTTCCTCTGGAATCGTTCAACATATCACTTAAAAAAATTGAAGTAACCACAATGATAATTGTTACTGGCAGATTAACCATAAGTTGACCTCGCATCGAAATCTGAAAATCTGTAATTTTTTTCTCCATTGGAATACATTAATGTTCTGATATCAACTCCAATTCCGTACGAAACGCCAGCATTTTATCACCAAAGAGCCTGTGTCCTTCTTCGCGAAGTCTTGGTGCGTCTTCTTCGTAATAACGTTCTAAAGTAGCTTTACAGTCTGTGATGTATTGCACGGAATAAGTCACACCGCCCATTTCTTCGTCCACCAACACCTTTACCATGCGGGCAGAAGTAAATTTCCCGGTAGCCAAAACATCCGCAATGTGTTTATTCTGCATCCAGTCCATCCATTGGTCGTGAACACTTTCGTGTATATTGATTGTTACGTTGTAGATAATCATATTCTGGGTATTTCTAAATTTATTATTCGATGTTTCAACATGATATTCTGTTATCAAAACACTGTTAATCAACTAAAGGTTTGTATCGCCCCGCAGCTTTCTGAAATTTGCTCGTGCCTCCACAAAATGGATACTGTCCTGATGGTTAAAAATCACTTTTTCATACAGTGCCTTGGCTTTTTCGTTATCCTGCAACTGCTTTCGGTATATTTCCGCAGCATAAAAAAGAGCTTCGTCCGTATAAATGCTTTCCTTATGATGGTCCAAAAGCTGTTGGTACATGGTAAGTGCTTTTTGGAAATCGTTTTGCTTTTCAAACAATTCCCCGACTTTTAACAACGTCTCATCCTCAATACTTTGTCCTTTGTGCTGCTCCAGTATCTGCTGAAATTGAACTAAAGCCTCTGTCGTTTTGTTTTGGTACATCAGGAAGTCGGCTTTCGCGAATTTTTTTAAAGCCACCTGCGTACTGTCTTCCACGGTATTGTCACTAATCAGTAAAAACAACTCCAGCGCGTCGTTGGCAATGAGTTGCGATGAAGAAGCTTTCAACACTTTAAACTGCTGTTGCGCCCACTGAAAATCGCCTTTATAATAACTTGCCTTTGCCATTTTAAAACTCGCCTGATGCCCTGCCTCATCGTTTTTCAGATCGTCTTCAATCTGACCGTAGTAAATAATCGCCTGATTGAATTTCTCATTGAGCATTAACACATCTGCCAATTCCGATTTGATTTCAGCCTTCTGGTATTTGTTCAGCGGCAATTCCAAAGCTGTGGCTAACATTTGCTTGGCCGGTTCAAACTGTTTCAGATAAAAAGCGGTAAAATGAGCTTTCAAAATCTGCAGCTGAATCGAATAGGGTGAAATGCCGTATTTTTTTAAAAGCAAATCCAGCTTTTCAGTAATGGCAGGATACTCTTTCGAAGTTGCCTTTTCGATTTCCATACCAACCAATTGATAATGGGCTTCCATCTGCAATTCCAGATCCTGCGTATTGGCTAATATAAAATTGAGGATTTCCTTCGCGGTAACCGTTTCGTTTTCATCAATGGCGAGTTTTGCCAGGTTGATGATGTTGAAAAAATTATCCGGATTGCGCTTGAAAATTGCTTTTTCCTGAATGAAAGCCTTTCCGTAATCTTTTTGCTGTACGAAGTACCAACTTAAGAACTGGTTCCAGAAAATGTCCTGGTTTTTTTGGGTACGAATCAGAAGTGCTTTTTTCAGATAAGCATTGAAACTTTCCTGTGCATCTTCATTAAGAAAACGCATCAACTGGTTTTGCACCATAGGAAGATTGGCCTGATTGGCAAAGGCATAATCCAATAACTTATCAGTCATCCCTTCCATATTACCCAACTGTCCCTGCAACAAGGCCAGCTGATAGTCAAAATTGAAAGCGGGGTTTAATGATTTTCCGATTTCATAAGCCTGAATGGCTTTTTCCACCAAAACTTTCTGCTCAAAAGCATAGGCAATTCCATATACGTTGTTAGGATTTTCTTTGATTTTATCAAGAGCCGTCTGATAATATTTATCGGCTTTGCTTTGGTTTTTTTGCAATTGGTAATTGTAACCGATTTCCACATAAAGATTATCCTGCCTTACCTTTTGAAGCCTGTCCAACAAAACTGTTTCCGCTTTATCGTACTGCTTCAGTTGCTGATAACAGGCAATTGCTTTCTGAAACGCCTGATAATTGTATGGCTGTGCTTTGATCACGTCTTCGTATACCGCAATGGCCTTTTCAAATTCGCCCCGGTCAAAATAATTCTGCGCCAACTGTTCATTCTGAGAAAAAACAGTTAGGGACAACAAAAGTGTTATGTAGCAGAAGAAACTTTTCATCGGTACTGAAACAAGTTACAAAATAACAATTATTTTACCACATTCACCGCTATTTTAAGAGTAATCTAAGCTTTTTAGGAAAGCTACGGTCAATCTTTATATACCACCGGGCTGCATTGAGCAAAATTTTCATTGGCAGAAACCCCAAACCGGTAGTCCTGGAGGAACAAATTCAGCAGTCGTTCGAATTCTTTTACCTGTATGGGCGTCATGTTTTCTTCGGAATGTTCTTTATTGCTATTGAATTGATACAGGAAATAGTCAATGTCCCCAGTTTTGTTGATATAAATCCTGTTGAAGCAACGACGGGTATGTTGCCAAGAAAAATTGTGCTGCTTTAAAAAAGTACCGAAATCCTGCAACAATTTGGTATACGCTTTTACCAGCTGCTCCTGCTCCTGCTCCGTTTTAAAAACGGCAAGTTTGGCATCACTGTGCAACGCACTTTTGTATGCTTTATCCAGAACCTCAGCGGAATGGCTGGTTTTTTTGGCTTCCTCAAAGGAAATAGCTTTTTGTTGTGCCTTTCCGAAAAAAGCAAAAAGCAATACGGTCAAAAGGTAAAAGTTCTTCATCTTGATTCATTTAAAAAAAACACCAATTTACTAACGTAGATTGGTGTTTTAAAGCATGTTGCAATATCTTAATTAATGATATCAAATCCAGTGTACTTGCGCAACACTTCCGGAATAACAATTCCTTCCGGCGTCTGATAATTCTCAAGGATTCCGGCAAGAATACGCGGCAACGCCAGTGAACTTCCATTTAAAGTATGGGCCAACTGTGTTTTACCGTCTTTTCCTTTGAAACGCAATTTCAATCGGTTCGCCTGGAAGGTTTCAAAATTCGATACGGAAGAAATTTCCAACCAACGGTCCTGAGCAGTTGAAAACACTTCAAAATCGTAGGTTAACGCCGAAGCAAATCCCATATCACCACCGCACAAACGCAAAATTCGGAACGGCAATTTCAGTTCGCGCATGATTTCTTTCACGTGCTCCACCATACCATCTAACGCTTCGTGTGATTTTTCCGGATGCTCGATGCGAACGATTTCCACTTTGTCGAACTGGTGCAAACGGTTCAACCCGCGAACGTGCGCCCCCCATGAACCAGCTTCTCTACGGAAACACGGCGTATAAGCCGTTGCTAAAACCGGTAATTCGTTCTCTTGTAAAATCACATCACGAAAAATGTTGGTAACCGGAACTTCCGCGGTTGGAATCAGGTACAAATCATCTTTGGCATCGTGGTACATCTGCCCTTCTTTGTCCGGCAATTGACCTGTCCCGTAACCTGAGGCTTCGTTTACAAGATGCGGCACCTGATATTCGTTGTATCCGGCATCAGTATTTTTATCTAAAAAATAGGAAATCAGTGCACGTTGCAATTTGGCACCCTTACCTTTGTAAACCGGGAAGCCGGGTGCTGTTATTTTGGTTCCCAATTCAAAGTCGATGATGTCGTATTTTTTGATCAGATCCCAATGTGGTAAAGCGCCTTCGTGCAATACCGGGATTTCACCTTCCTGAAACACGTTTAGGTTATCGTCGGCCGTTTTACCTTGCGGAACAATGTCGGCAGGAGTATTCGGCAATTTGTATAATTCCTGTGTTAATTCTTCGGTAACGGCATTTAAGACTTCTGTAATTTCTTTGTCGCGCTCTCTGAACTGCACGGATTTCTCTTTCAGGATTTCAGCTTTGGCTTTCTCGCCGCTTTTCATCAATTCCCCGATGTCTTTGGACAGTTTGTTCGATTCCGCTTTAAGATTATCCAATTCTACCTGAAGGGATCGACGCTTTTCGTCTAAAGCAACTACACCTTCCACTAAAGTTCTGGCATCCAAACCTCTTTTGGCCAATGCCTGGATAACTTTTTCCTGATTTTCTCTGATTACGGCTATCTGTAACATACGGTTAAATTTTTTAAAGTGAGCAAATTTAAGCATTTGTTTCCTAAAAATTCTTACTGTTTTAAAACTTAAAGGAATCTGTTTCCCAAAATCAAATAAATAATTAACAAAAGATCAACAATAAGTTATATATTTTTTTACATTTGGGAAATTTTTTATCAACTATGAAAAAGTCTGCCCTACTTTTTACATTATTCGCAACCTTCATCGGTTTTTCACAAACACACGATGAAAGTCATCATCAAATGATTGAAGCCGAAATGAAAGCCGCTTCTTCCTTGATGAATTTTCGCGTAAATCCCAATACGCAGAACTATAACATCACCTACCATAAATTAGAATTTACGGTGGATCCGGCTACCTATTTTATTTCAGGAATTGTAACCACAAACTTTACAGCTTTGGCAGATATGTCAACGGTAACCTTTGACTTAACCAATCAGCTTACCGTAAGTAGCGTGACCCAGGGAGCCGTCAATTTAACTTTTGTTCAAAACACTAATAATGAATTGGTAATTACACTACCATCAACCCTAACCGTCGGAAATTCAGCAGCTGTAAAAATAACGTATTCCGGCGCTCCGGCTACCGGTGAATCAGCTTTTACGACAAGCACCCACAGTGGAACGCCGGTACTGTACACCTTATCCGAACCTTTCGGCGCAAAAGACTGGTGGCCATGCAAGCAAGATTTAACCGATAAAGTGGAATCCATAGATGTTCATATTACCGCTCCGTCAACATACATCAGTGTTGCAAACGGAATACAACAATCCGCTGTTATAAACGGAGCCAACAAAACGACGCATTTCCATCACAGTTACCCGATACCAGCCTATTTAATTGCCATTGCGGTAACCAATTATCAGATTTACAACCAACAAGGAGGCTTAGGAACAACTCAGAACCCTTATTTCCCGATTGTAAACTATCTGTATCCGGAATCCGCTGCAACGTCACAAACCAATCTGGCTGTCACTCCAACCATCATTAACCTTTTTGAAAACTTAGTGGGACCATATCCGTTCCGAAATGAAAAATACGGCCATGCTCAATGGGGCTGGGGCGGAGGAATGGAACATTCCACGGTTTCCTTTATGGTTAATTTTTCCAGAAGCTTAATTGCACACGAAATGGCACATCAATGGTTTGGTGACAAAGTTACATGCGGCACCTGGAAAGACATTTGGCTAAACGAAGGCATCACCGAATACATGTCTGGACTGGTGGTAGAAAACCTTGACGGCGCTTCCAATTTTGTTGCCTGGAAAAACGGCAAAATCAACAACATTACCTCACAACCAGGCGGGAATCTGTACTTAACCGATGCGCAGGCCCTGAATGTAAACCGCATTTTCAGTGGTCGTTTATCGTACGACAAAGGATCGATGGTAACGCATATGTTACGCTACAAATTGGGTGACACCAACTTTTTTCAGGCCTTACGCAACTATCTGAATGATCCTGCTCTGGCATACGGCTATGCAGTTACCCCACAGTTTCAGGCACATCTCGAAGCGGTGTCTGGCTTGGACTTAGATGAATTTTTCAATGATTGGGTTTACATGCAAGGCTACCCGACGTATACGGTAACCGCTTACAATTCTGCTCCTGGACAAGCCAAAGTTCGCCTAAATCAAACTACCTCCGACCTTTCGGTACCTTTCTTTGAAATGCCGGTTCCGGTTCGTTTATCAGGTTTTGGAGGACAAACCCTGGATGTTATTTTAAACAATACTGTTAACGATGAACTTTTCACCGTTAGTGTTCCGTTTGCCATTACTGGCGTTCAATTTGACCCTGACAAACACATCATATCCAGAAACAATACCGCAACTTTAGGAACCAATTCTTTTACTTTGGAAGAAACAGTAAACCTATATCCAAATCCAGCAAATGACAATATTAACATTCAGCTGCCTTCGAATGTACTTTTTGAAAAAGCGGAAATCTATAATACTCTAGGCCAGCTGACTGCTGTTGAAACCCAAACAGCATTCAATATTTCCAAACTTTCCAATGGTGTTCATTTTGTAAAAATCAGCACTTCCGAAGGTACAATTCATAAAAATTTTATAAAAAAATAACCAACCCTAAATAAGTTGACGTAAAGTAAGGTGAAAACCTTACTTTTGTCTTTTATATATAATCTCAGCATAAAAATGATTCAAGTAGGTCAAATCCTTTTCATCTTATCGGTATTGGTAATTCTTCACGAATTCGGTCATTATATCACCGCAAAATGGTTTAAGGTTAGGGTAGAGAAATTTTATCTTTTCATGGACGCCGGTTTTTCATTATTAAAGAAAAAAATAGGCGAAACCGAATGGGGTATCGGCTGGCTGCCCATAGGCGGTTACGTAAAACTTGCCGGAATGATTGACGAAAGCATGGATACCGAACAAATGAAAGGCGAACCGCAACCATGGGAATTCCGCTCCAAGCCAGCTTGGCAACGTTTGATTATCATGTTGGGCGGTATTATGGTAAACATATTATTAGCCTGGTTCATTTATACTGTTGTTTATATGACTTACGGACAAAAATACGTTTCTACCGAAAAAATTCAGGAAAACGGTTTGGCTTTTGGAGAAGTAGGCCACAAAGTAGGTTTCCAAAATGGCGATAAAATCGTAGCGGTTGATGGAGTATACCAACCACGTTTTAACCGCATGGTTTTAAATGTTTTGTTGGGTGATAACGTGGAAATCGAAAGAAATGGTGTCAAAAAAACGATTGTCTTAACCGATGAAAATAAAGCGGAAATCATCAGTAAAGAAGGGAAAGATTTCGTGGGTTCCCGCAATTTACTTAAAACTATTGCTATTGACAGCGTAATCGCTGTTAAAAACCAACCGGCTTTACTTCAGGCAGGCGATCAGATTACCGGCATCAACAATAAAAATCTAACCTATTTTGACGAGATTGCCGAAATCGCCTTACAAAACAAAGGAAAAGAACTGATTTTCAACATTCTTCGCAATGAAAAACCGCTTACCGTTACCTTAAAAGTAAACAAAGACGGCGAATTAGGTTTTGGTGACAACTATTTCATAGGGACTAACCTTTTATTAAGCGAATCCTCGGTTAATGAAGTGGTAGCCAATAGTGAAGCTGAAAATATTGGCCTACTAAAAAACGACAGAGTTACAGGGTTCAACAATCAAAATTTTAAAAATTTCCGCGAATTTAGAGCAGCTATAAAGAAAGAAGCAGGCAAGGAAGTTACTTTAAACATCATCCGAAACAACCAGCCCATGTCACTTAAAGCAAATCTGGATGAAAAAGGCAAACTTGGATTTTCCTTACAATCGGATTCCGCCCCTGATTACCAAATCGTAAACAAGATGAGTTTTGGAGAAGCAGTTACAGCAGCTGTCGAAGAATCTTGGCAATTAATCATTTACAATGTAAAACAGTTCAAACTGATTTTACGTCCAAAAACCGAAGCTTACAAACACGTTAAAAGTCCTATCGGAATCGCCCGTGCTTTACCGGATACCTGGAATTGGGAATTCATCTGGAATTTCACAGCGTTATTTTCCATCGGACTGGCTTTTATGAACTTATTACCGATACCGGGATTAGACGGTGGCCATGCCCTTTTTACCATTGCTGAAATGATAACCGGTAAAACTTTAAGCGAAAAAGCGATGGGTTATGTACAGACGGGCGGCATGATTATCTTACTGAGTCTAATGGCCTTAACTTTCGGAAAGGATATTTTCGAACTCGTAGTCGATAAATTTTTCTAAAAAAACGCATTTTTTTATTTTGCAGATATAAAAATTCCGTTATATTTGCACTCGCTAAAAAGATATTAATCTTCCTCCTTAGCTCAGTTGGTTAGAGCATCTGACTGTTAATCAGAGGGTCCTTGGTTCGAGCCCAAGAGGGGGAGCAACTTTTTAGCAAACATATTTACCTTTTAGGTGATTCCTCCTTAGCTCAGTTGGTTAGAGCATCTGACTGTTAATCAGAGGGTCCTTGGTTCGAGCCCAAGAGGGGGAGCAAAAAGAGCGATACGAAAGTATTGCTCTTTTTTATTTTACCCTGTTCAGTAACCAAAGTTACACATACCACTCCTTTATTTTGTAACTTTATCTTTTAAAAACCACTTATGAACACATTATTCAGCAACTGGCATTTCATGCGCTTCTTCAGATTAGCCTTAGCTGTTTTTTCAGGTTGGCAGGCTTTTGAAACCGGACAATGGATTTTCTGGCTATTCACTGCTTTCTTTTTGTTACAGTCAATTTTTAATTACGGCTGCGGCCCGAAAGGCTGTTCAATTTCAAACACTAAAAAATAGTCTGCATGAGTACATTTTCCGAAATCATCAATAAAGAACAACCGGTGCTGGTCGATTTTTTCGCTAGCTGGTGTGGTCCTTGTCAAACCTTAGCTCCCATTTTAAAACAAGTAAAAGACGAATTAGGCGAAAAAGTTTCCGTCATTAAAATTGATGTGGATAAAAATCAAGCCATAGCCGCACAATTTCAGGTTCGCGGAGTACCAACCATGCTGCTGTTCAAAAACAGACAACAGGTGTGGAGGCAATCCGGAATACTCTCTAAAAACGATCTCATTAGCATCATTAAACAATACAGTTAACTTAAAAACAACGATTATGCAAAAGAACATGGGAAATCTAGACCGCACCGTGCGTGTGGTTGCAGCGCTGATTATGGGTGTTTTAATCGGCACCGGAGTAGTATCCGGCACCTTAGGTTATGTCTTACTTGCGGTTTCAGCAGTTTTTGTACTGACCAGCTTAGTAAGTTTTTGCCCACTTTACCCGTTGTTAGGCATCAACACCTGCCCTAAGAAATAATGAAACGTAAATCGCTTCTTTTATGGCTAATTGGCGGATGTCTCGGCGGATTGGCAGGGTACTTCTATTTCGTGTATTACGGCTGTCAGGAAAATTGCGCCATCACTTCCAGTCCTGTTAACAGTACCCTCTACGGAATACTGATGGGCGGATTAGTGTTCTCGATGTTTGATTCCAAAAAGAAATAAAGTAACTTTACAAGATTAGAAGTTACGCTTATGCAAACCAAAATAAACACGGCACAGGAAGCTTACGGTTATTGGAAGGCCACGTCACTTGCAATGCGCATTGAACAAGTGCAGGAACTAAAAAAAGTACTGCATCACAATAGATTGCATTATGCCACCCTCATCACGCAGGAAATGGGCAAACCCATCACACAGTCCTTGGCGGAAGTAGACAAATGCGGGCTTTTATGCGATTATTACGCTCAAAACGCAAACACCTTACTACAACCTAAACACATTCAAACCGAAGCAGACGAAAGCTTTGTCACTTATGAACCCTTGGGTGTTATTTTAGGTGTTATGCCGTGGAACTTCCCCTTTTGGCAGGTTTTCCGGTTCGCGATTCCAACTATTTTAGCAGGCAATGTTGTGATGGTAAAACACGCCAGCAATGTTCCACAATCCGCTGAAAACCTTGAAGCCTTATTTTTGGAAAGTGATTTTCCCATAGGCGTATATCAAAACCTTCATCTTTCAGGTGATAAAGTTGCCGAAGTGATTGCACATCCCGAAATCAAGGCCATTTCCCTTACCGGAAGTGAAGCCGCAGGAAGTGCTGTTGCTGCCCAGGCAGGAAAATATTTAAAGAAATCCTTATTAGAACTCGGCGGCAGCAATGCCTTTATCGTTTGCAAGGATGCAGATTTGGACAAAGCCGTAGCTGTAGCTGTTAACGCGCGCATGCAAAATGCCGGACAAAGCTGTATCGCCGCAAAACGCTTCCTGATTCAAAAGTCTGTTTTCGATATTTTTGTTGAAAAATATAAAACCGCGATAAATGCCCTAATTTGTGGCGACCCATTGAATACTGCCACACAAATCGGCCCGTTAGCCCGTATCGATTTAGCGGAAGATTTGGAAAAACAAGTCCGACAATCCGTTGCAATGGGCGCTAAAGTAATTTTAGGCGGAAACCGAAAAGAAGCCTTTTACGAACCCACCATTCTCACCGATGTGACTCCTGAAATGCCGGTTTTCAAAGAAGAAACCTTTGGCCCGGTAGCCGCAATAATCTCGTTCGAGACCCTTAACGATGCCATCGCATTGAGCAACCAATCCGATTTTGGCTTAGGCGTTTCCATCTTTACACAGGACATTAATCACATCAAAAACCGCATTGACGAATTTCACGAAGGTGCTGTTTTTATCAACGAAATGGTTAAATCCGATCCGCGTCTGCCTTTTGGCGGTATTAAAAAATCAGGATACGGAAGAGAATTGGCTGAAGAAGGCCTAAAAGAATTCGTCAACATTAAAACTGTAGTCATTAACAAATAACTCTTTAATCATCATGAAAAAACTATTTCTACTACTCACAACGTTAACCTTACTTTCTTTCACAGGTTCTGCTCAAAAACAAACTACTGAAAAACAAAATATCAACATCGTTTTAGACAATTGGCACAAAGCAGCCGCAGAAGGCAATTTCACCAACTACTTCAACGCAATGTCCGACGAATCCATTTTTATCGGCACCGATGCCACCGAAAACTGGAATAAAAAGGCATTTCAGGATTTTGCCAAACCCTATTTTGACAAAGGCAAAGCCTGGGACTTTAAACCCCTGCAACGCAACATCTACTTTAGTAATGACGGAAAAACAGCCTGGTTTAACGAATTATTGGATACTTGGATGAAAATCTGCCAGGGTTCCGGCGTAATGGTAAAAGAAAACGGTGTCTGGAAAATCAAACACTATGTTTTATCCATGACGGTTCCCAATGACAATGTGGATGATGTCGTAAAAATCAAAGCGCCCATTGAAGAAGAGCTGATACAAAAACTGAAAAGATAATTCAACCACAACCTGTTCCAACCGAACAGGTTTTTTTTATTCCTTTTTTATAAACTTTTAAAACCAACCTTTCATTTTTCTCGTACATATTCGGAACACATCTAAAAAGATAAGGTTATGAAAATCCACCGCACGCTAAAATGGATACTCGGCAGCATATTAGGAACCTTTACATTGCTGTTTATCATCCTTGTTATACACATCGCTACCGCAACGCCAAAAGTGTACGACAACGCCACGTTGCAGTTAAGCCGAATCGACTTCAAAGCACCTGTCGATTCTCTCACCGCTAAAGAAATTCACCGCAACATAAAATCCATTCCCGGCGTGAAAAATGATCGGCTAAATGCCAAAACCGGTGTGTTGGTGTATTATCATGACAACCGTTTTATCAATTCCGAAAGGGTATACAACCTGCTAATGGCAAAAGGCAACTACAACGCCAAACGCTATGTGATTTCAGAAGCCATGGCCCGTAAAAAAGTTTGTCCGGTGATGGACACGAACAGCTTCAGTTATAAATTCTCCAGAGGAATTCAACGCATCTTCAAATAACCAATAAATCCAGATACTTATGAAAACATTTGCTAAAATTACGCTTTTTGCCCTGTCTTTCGGTGCTCTTACATTCATTTCCTGCAACGACAACGACGACAACGCCCCTACTCCCGCAGCAATGACGCTGTACCAAAAACTGGGCGGAACCACTATGGTAGCCGACCCTAACAACCCCGGATCCATGATTGAACAAGGCCGGTTAAGCTATCGTTCCGTAGTAGACAGTACCATTACGTTAATTGTGGCCGATATCGTAGCGGGTTCTGAAGGGAATTTCGGTGCGCATTTTGCCCCGCTGGTTGGAGAAGTTTCAGGCGGAAACACAACCAATGTTGCGGTTTTAAGCAAAAACTTAACCGACTTTTTCTCAGCCAACACCGGCGGAGGAGCCACCAACACCTACTCAGGCATGAATATGGCTATGGCGCACAACCCTGCACAAAATCCAAGAATGGGAACCACCGCATCCGATGCAGATTATAATAAATTTATAGGCTATGTAGGAGCGGCTGCGGCATTAAACGGCGTAACCGATCCTGCCATTATCAATGAAGTTGTTGCAGTATTGGAATCGTTGCGTGATCCTATTGTGCAAGAATAAACTTTTTTCAGGGGTAAAAAAAACGCAGCCAGTGGCTGCGTTTTTCTATTTTTTAGCAAGGTTTTCCAACATTACGGTGGTCATTTTTTCCATATCGTAATCGTGTTGCCAACCCCAGTCTTTTCGTGCTACGGAATCATCAATACTCGCCGGCCAGGAATCGGCTATGGCTTGACGGAAATCCGGTGCGTAATCAATGGTGAATTCCGGAATGTGTTTCTTAATGGATTCCGCAATTTCTTTCGGCGTAAAACTGATAGCCGATAAGTTGTACGAAGAACGCACTTTTATACTTTCCGCAGGTGCCTGCATAATGCTGATGGTCGCCTTAATGGCATCGTCCATATACATCATCGGTAATCCGGTATTTTCAGAAAGGAAACAGGTGAATTTTTTATCAGAAAGCGCCTTGTAGTAGATGTCTACTGCATAATCTGTAGTGCCGCCACCCGGAGGTGTCGTCCAGGAAATAAGTCCCGGATAACGGATACTTCGCACGTCTACCCCATATTGTTTATTGTAATATTCACACCATCTTTCTCCGGATTGTTTTGAGATACCATAAACCGTGGAAGGCTCCATAACGGTATACTGCGGCGTATTGTCTCTTGGCGTTGTGGGTCCGAAAACAGCAATACTCGAAGGCCAGAAAATTTTCTTGATTTTTCCGGATTTGGCTAAATTCAACACGTGGAACAACGAATTCATGTTCAAATCCCAGGCAAAGGCAGGATTTTTTTCCGCTGTAGCCGATAGCAAAGCCGCCATCAGGTACACATCGGTAATCTCATATTTTTCTATTAAATTCTCAATTTGGTTATAATCAAGAGCATTGACTACTTCAAAAATGCCGTTTTGGACTACCTCGTTTTCCAGTTTTCGAATATCGGAGGCAATTACATTTTCCGTTCCGTAAGTAGCTCTGAGTTTGGCTGTCAGTTCGGTACCAATCTGTCCGCAGGCGCCGATGATTAATATTTTCGTGCTCATTTGTGTTTGTTTGTTCCCTACAAAGATACTCTTTTGCTTAAAAAATGCGGTTCAATTTCACTTTCAAAATTCCCGATTCACAAAAAACGATATTTTAGTTAACATATTCCTATCAGAAAAAGCAGATTCCCAGAACATTTGTACCTTTGCTTTTACAAATCAAGACTATGAAATCTAAATTTATATTACTTCTTTTTTCGTTTTTCATCGTTTCCTGCAACAACAAGGAAACACGCGTTGCCGACAGCGTTAAAGCTGAAAAACTGGACAGCGCCGTTTTAAAAACCCTTACTCAAAACTGGCATTTTTCGATTCCTCCGGCTAATCCCAAAGTACAAAACCAGCTACGCGGATGGAATCAATGGGACACTTTCACACAGGAATTACAACAAAACCCAAAAGGTTCCTTAAATGCTTTTCGTACCAAATCGAAAAACTTAACTCTTAAAGGCCAACTTTTGGAATTGAATATCCCCAAAATGTTCAACAAACCGGCAGTTAAGAGCCGAATTTCGACTTTAAACACCAAGCTGAAATCACTGGAAACTTACATGAGTTTACCACACATCCCAACCGATAAAATATTGAAAATCATTCCGGAAGTTTCTTCGGAACTGGCCTCAATACAAAACCAGATGAACGAAATCATCATTAAAAGTGAAATCCCGAAAGAAGAAGGCGAATTAATCATGTTACAGGCATTAGACACCACTCGTCACGCCCGTCGGGAAGTTCAGGAACTTAAAGCGGAAGAAGCTGCTACAACGTCATCACCAGAAACCCGTAAAAGAAAAACTTTTAACCGTTAATCCATTTTCTTACGTCATAATTTACTGCTTTTGAAAACCGACATCAAAAACCTCTATCAGAAATCGGCAAAAATTGCCCAAATTGCAGAACAACTCCAAAAAAGGGAATCGAAAATTCAAATGAAAGGATTGATCGGTTCGGCTTTGTCGTTTGTGATTGAAACACTTTTCACCAAAACCGATTTACCGTATCTGATGGTTTTTCAGGACAAGGAAGAAGCAGCGTACTATTTGAACGATTTAGAAAATCTGATTAACGACCAAGATGTATTGTTTTACCCGGGCTCCTATCGCCGACCGTATCAGATTGAAGAAACCGACAATGCCAATGTATTGTTGCGTGCCGAAGTATTGAACCGTATCAATTCGCGCAAAAAACCAGCCATTATCATCACCTATCCGGATGCGCTTTTTGAAAAAGTGGTTACCCGAAAAGAACTCGACAAAAACACGCTGAAAGTGGCTACCGGCGACACGATTTCGATTGATTTCATCAACGAAGTTTTGTTTGAGTACAACTTCAAACGGGTAGATTTTGTGTCGGAGCCGGGCGAATTTTCCGTGCGAGGGGGAATCATAGATGTGTTTTCCTTTTCCAATGACAATCCCTACCGGATTGAGTTTTTCGGCAACGAAGTCGATTCCATACGAACCTTTGATGTGGAAACCCAGCTTTCGGTGGAAAAACAAAAGAAAATCACCATCATTCCCAACGTGGAAAACAAGTTCCTGAAAGAAAACCGCGAGAGCTTTTTGGACTATATCAGCCCACAAACGGTTTTGTTTGTTCAGAATACCGATTTACTTTTAAACCGGTTAGACAAATTATTCGGCAAAGCAACGGAAGCTTTTGAAAAACTATCCAAAGACATTCAACATGCCTCACCGGAAACCATGTTTGTCAACCAACAGACTTTCGTAAAAAAAGCGCTGGATTTCACTTTGGTGGAACTGGCATCGAAGCCTGTTTTCCGCACTGAAAAAACCTTTGAATTCCATACACAGCCGCAACCGTCGTTCAACAAACAATTCGATTTATTACTGAACAACCTAAACGATAACCATTTCAACGGCATCAAAAACTACTTATTCTGTTCTAACGACGGACAAGCAAAACGTTTCCACGATATTTTCGAGAGTTTAGACGAAGCCAATCACGAAAACGTCCGCAAACAATACCACACCCTTGTTTTTCCTTTGTTTCAGGGATTTATCGACGAGGAATTGCAAATTGCCTGTTACACCGACCATCAGATTTTTGAACGTTACCACAAATTTAACCTAAAAAACGGCTATTCGAAAAAGCAGACCATTACCCTGAAAGAACTTAATACACTTTCCGTAGGCGATTATGTGACCCACATCGATCACGGCATCGGAAAATTCGGCGGCCTGCAGAAAATTCAGGTAGAAGGTAAAACGCAGGAAGCCATCAAACTGGTCTATGCCGATAACGATATTGTGTACGTAAGTATCCACTCGCTGCACAAAATCTCCAAATACAACGGAAAGGACGGCGCGCCTCCAAAAATATACAAACTGGGCTCCAGCGCCTGGAAAACCTTAAAGCAGAAAACAAAAGCCCGAGTAAAACACATTGCGTTCAACCTGATTCAATTGTATGCGAAACGCCGCTTGGACAAAGGTTATGCTTTTGCTCCGGACAGTTATTTGCAGGCGGAATTGGAATCGTCTTTTATCTACGAAGATACACCCGACCAATTAAAAGCCACACAGGAAGTCAAAGCTGACATGGAAAACGACCGTCCGATGGATCGTTTGGTTTGTGGCGACGTTGGTTTCGGAAAAACGGAAGTGGCCATTCGTGCCGCCTTCAAAGCCGTGGACAACGGAAAACAAGTAGCCATTTTGGTTCCGACCACGATTTTAGCCTTTCAACATTACAAAACCTTTCGCGAGCGTTTAAAAGATATGCCGGTGAGCGTGGGCTATGTAAACCGTTTTCGTTCGGCGAAACAAAAGGCAGAAACCTTACAACAACTGGAGGAAGGGAAACTTGATATTTTAATCGGAACACACCAGTTGGTGAATAAAAATGTGGTTTTTAAAGATTTGGGCTTACTGATTGTAGACGAAGAACAAAAGTTCGGTGTGAACGTAAAAGACAAACTCAAAACCATCGCGCATAACGTCGATACGCTTACTCTAACCGCGACTCCAATTCCGAGAACCTTACAATTTTCGTTGATGGCAGCACGCGATTTATCGGTTATTACCACACCGCCACCCAACCGTTATCCTATTGAAACACAGGTAGTCGGCTTTAACGAAGAAGTTATCCGTGACGCGATTTCGTATGAGATTGAACGCGGCGGCCAGGTGTATTTCATCAACAACCGCATTGAAAATATTAAGGAAATTGCCGGAATGATTCAGCGTTTGGTTCCGGGTGCCAAAGTGGGTGTAGGTCACGGACAAATGGACGGCAAGAAATTGGAAGAATTAATGCTCGCCTTTATGGATGGGGAATTCGATGTATTAGTGGCTACGACCATCATCGAAAGTGGTTTGGATGTTCCGAACGCGAATACGATTTTCATCAACAATGCTAATAATTTCGGTTTGTCCGATTTGCATCAGATGCGCGGGCGTGTAGGGCGTAGCAATAAAAAGGCATTCTGTTATTTCATCTGTCCGCCGTACTCGGCCATGACCGAGGAAGCCCGAAAACGAATTCAGGCTTTGGAACAATTCAGTGAATTGGGCAGTGGGTTTAATATTGCCATGAAAGATTTGGAAATTCGCGGTGCTGGTGATTTGTTGGGTGGTGAACAGAGTGGTTTTATCAACGATATCGGTTTTGACACCTATCAGAAAATAATGAACGAAGCGATTGAGGAACTGAAAGAAAACGAATTCAAGGATTTGTATCCAGAGGAAAACGACATCGAAACCAAGGAATACGTTAAAGACATTCAGATTGACACCGATTTTGAATTGCTGTTCCCGGACGAATACATCAACAATATTTCGGAACGTTTAAATTTATACAACGAACTGAGTTTAATTAAAACCGAAGAAGCCTTACAGCAATACGAACAAAAACTCATTGATCGCTTCGGCGCGTTACCAAAACAGGCGGTAGCATTGTTGAACAGTATCCGCATTAAATGGAAAGCGACACATCTTGGCATTGAAAAACTGGTATTGAAACAAGGCAAAATGGTGGGCTATTTTGTGTCGGATCAGCAATCGGACTATTACCAGTCGTCGAAATTTATGAAAGTGCTACAATTTGTCCAGCAAAACGGAAATCTGTGCAAAATGAAAGAAAAAGAAACGAAAAACGGTTTGCGCTTATTGTTGACGTTTGAAAATGTAAAGTCGATAAAACGCGCACTCGAGCTAATCGAAATGATGTAAAAAAAGAAAACCTCCAATCGAAAGAAAGGAGGTTTTTGAATAATAACACACTGCTTACCTAAAAGCTATTTTTGTCCTTACAAAGTTGCAATTTCCTACAACCAACAATGTTATTATAAGTTTATCAGATTGTTATGCAGTTTAAGAGAATGTTATATTCTTAAAAGAGAAACCTACTCAAATTTCATTTCAAAAAGCAGGTAATGCTTAATACCGAATTTACTGCCCCAGTTTTCGATGTCTTTGCCGCTAGTTCCCACTTCGCACCAGGACACCGAACCGTCTTTATGCTCATACGGCAGAATATACGCCAACAAATAAAACTTTTTATCGTAACCGATTGCCATTTTACTTTCCTCGGCAATATTGCGCAGGCTGTAATCATGGGTTTCAATGGCGTCGTATTCTTTGGTTATGGATAAACGTGGAAACCGGAAGGTCATTCGTAATTTATTCTTTTGCGTCAATTTGGAAATTACCTTTAAATGTAAAACCGTATCGTTTACCTTTTGAAGTTGTTCTATACCGGTCGATTTGCTGTCAAACACGACAGACTCCCGAACGGTCTTTCCGCCCCAGATTTCTTTCACGGTAAGTTGGTAGCTTTTCTTTTTCAGTTCTTTTCCGATAAACTTTAGTTTCAGGTACTCAATGCCTTCAAATTGTAATAAATCTCTAATTTCAGGATTTGCAGCACCATATTCCGATACCATTTTCAATTCGCTATTGACGGCTTGCCCGAAGGAAATTTGCACTAGGAACAGACTTATAAAAGTCAGCATAATTTTTTTCATGTTTTACATGGTTTTGAATGAATCATAACGCATACTACGACATAAAATTATAAGAATGAGAAATTACTTCATAAAATATAAATTTCAAGAAGTACTGCTAATAAACTTAAAAGACCTGAAGAATATGAATTCTGCTTATTTCAGATAGGCTTGCAGAAGAAAACTGGTTGAACTGTCATGTTTTTGCATCCTACCCGAATTGATTTCCTCCAAAATTGTAGTGGCCAGTTGTTTTCCGTATTCCACCCCGAATTGATCGTAACTGAAAATGTTCCAGATAACGCCTTGTACAAATATCTTGTGTTCATACATCGCAATAAGCGATCCAAGCGTTTTTGGCGTGAGTTTTCGAATCAGCAGTGTGTTTGTCGGTTTATTGCCTTCAAAGGTTTTAAATGGCGTTAAAAAAGGATTCTCGCCGCTTTCCGCCATCACTTTCGATTTGTCTTTACCCAGAAGTAATGCCTCGGTTTGAGCAAAAAAGTTCGCCATCAATTTATCATGATGCTTCTTATTCTGATAAAGCGATTCTTTAAAACCAATAAAATCACATGGAATTATCTTGGTTCCCTGATGCAACAACTGAAAAAACGCGTGTTGGGCATTGGTTCCCGGCTCACCCCAAATGATATTCCCGGTTTGATAGCCCATCGGATTTCCATCACGGTCTACATGTTTCCCGTTACTTTCCATTACAGCCTGCTGCAAGTAAGGAGCTAATTTTTTCAGGTATTGTGAATATGGAATTACCGCTTCAGTTCGGCTGTCAAAAAAATTGTTGTACCATACGCTTAGCAAAGCCAATACAACCGGAATATTGTTTTCGAATGAAGTGGTTTTGAAATGCTCGTCCATCTCACTGGCACCTTTCAGCAATTCTTTAAAATTATCATATCCTATGGACAGTGCAATCGACAATCCTACGGCGCTCCACAATGAAAAACGGCCGCCAACCCAATCCCACATCGGGAAAATATTTTGATCGCTGATGCCGAATTCGGTTACCTTTTCGATATTGGTGGAAACCGCTACGAAATGTTTCGCAACATCCCCTTTCTGCCCAGATTGCAAGAACCAATCCTTAATTGTTGTGGCATTGGAAATAGTTTCCTGTGTTGTAAAGGTTTTGGATACAATGATAAAAAGTGTGGTTTCCGGATTGAGTGGCTTAAGAACTTCATTCACATGATCGCCATCAACATTAGAAACAAAATGAATATTCAGATGATTTTTATAAAACTGCAAAGCTTCCACCGCCATATCCGGACCCAGATCCGAACCGCCAATACCGATGTTTACGATATCTGTGAACGGTTTTTCGGTATAACCTTTTCGGATTCCGGAAATAACATCTTTGGCAAACGTCTCCATTTTTGCCTGAACTGCTTTGATTTCCGTAATCACATTGGTTCCGTCATTCAAAACAGAAGTTGTTGAAGAGCGTAAAGCAGTGTGCAAAACGGCTCTGTTTTCTGTTACGTTGATGATGTCCCCTGAAAAATATTTCTGAATGGCATCTCCCAGTTGTACTTCTTTTGTTAGCTGTAAAAGCAGCTGTAGCGTAGTTGCATCAATTCTGTTTTTGGAATAATCCAACAGAAAATCGTTCCATTGTATATGAAAACGCTCCGCGCGTTGTGCATCGGAAGCAAAAAGTTCCTGCATGCAAACGTCTTTTATTTCCGAGAAATGCTTCTGTAATTGTGTCCAACTCAGGGTTTTGGTTGGATTTACGTTCTCTAACGCCATTATTCTCCAAATTTAGCTAATGAAACACTGTCCAATTCTTTTTTCAGTGGCGCAATATAAGTCATAAATTTTGATTTATACTTCGGATTCATCGGTTCCGAATTTGGTAATTTCTGCCTTAGCGGATCCACCTGTACCCCATTTTTCCAGAAACGGTAACAAACGTGTGGCCCTGTAGCTAAACCGGTACTTCCTACCTTTCCAATCACTTGCCCCTGCTGCACGTGCTGACCGCGACGCACCAGAATTTTAGACATGTGAAGGTATTGTGTAGCATATGTTGAGTTGTGACGTACTTTAACAAAATTACCATTACCGCCGGTATAACCGGTTTGCTCGACGGTTCCGGAAGCAGTGGTCATAATCGGTGTTCCGGTTGGCGCAGCATAATCCGTACCGTTGTGGGCCTTCCAGATTTTCTGAACCGGATGAAAACGACTTCGGGTGTAACGCGAGGTGATATTAACAAACCTTAAAGGCGCTTTTAAAAACATGTTTTTAAGCACTTTTCCTTCTTCATCGTAATAATCTACTCTCTTCTGATTTTCATTTTGTTTGAATGGGAAAGCATAGATTTTTTTTCCTTTGTATTCGAAATAGGAAGCTTCCACATTTTCCACGCCTAAATACTCCCCTCCTTCAAGGTATTTTTCAGTAAGCGTTACGGCAAACTTATCCCCTTTATTGATTTTAAAGAAGTCAATGGACCAAGCATAAATTTTAGAAAGTTCCGGTGCCAATGCCGCTGAAACGCCTTCCCGGGCAAGGGTACTCGAAACCGATCCGTCTATAGCCGCTGCAATGGTTCTGCGCTTAATAACAACCGGACGCTCTTTTTTATAGACAAGCGGAATGGAATCACGTAAATCCACTACGTAATAACTCATCTTATCCGGTTGATAAACGAATACTTTTAAACTGTTGGGTGCTTTTTTATCCTGAAGCAATGTAAAAGGCTTTCCGATTCGAATGTCTCTCACATTGAAGGAATCTTTTACTCTTTCGTTGATTTCGTGAACTTTGGCAGCGTCAAAACCCTGCTCGCCTAAAATCTTTCCAAAACTATCTCCGGACTGAATGGTGTCATGTACTACATTGAAATCATTTAACTTGAATCCAAATTCGTAAACGATCTTTTCTTTTTTTACTTCCGGTTTGTTGGTTTTTTCTTTTTCTTCTTTAGTGTTACAAGCAAATAGTATTAATGATAATAATATGATTGCGGTGTATTTCAAGTTTGTTGGTTTTCGTTGGTTATAGTTCTATTCTCCCCATCGCTCTAATTCCTCCTTGCTCCAAAGTTCGGGAAAAAATATACGTCTTTGGTATTTTGGCAGCATGTATTTTTTCCAATCACTGCCCCCGGTAGCTTCGTGATTGCCCGGTACGCTCTCAATGTATTTCACTGCTGCATTATAATGCCCCATAACCCAAGTAATATTCACGGTCTTATCGTAATGACGCATGGCCGCGATCAAGTCTGGATTTAGTTGATCTTTTTCCGGCAATTGCTTGAATTTTCGCCAAAGGTTAAGCGTATTATACTCTTCCATCTGGCTTAAAAATTGTTTTTTATATTTTTTCTCAAACTCTTTCAAAAGGTATGATTTCTCCCCTGTCTTATAATCTTTCCCGGCCGCCTGCCAATACAGGTGCTCAAAAGCTTGATCGTACGAAGCATTACGGTCTATAGTAGCCCTAAAACGTTGGTCTATCAGGTTAATCCAATCAGTCGAAGCGAATTCAATCATGCGGTATTGCGCACTTTGAAAACCACTTGCAGGAGTTAATGTATTACGGAATTTCAGGTATTGCTCGACTTCCATTCCGTCACCCATGATATCGAATGAGGTGGTGAGCATATCGAAATAACGACTGATACGCATCAAACGTTCTGTAAAAAATTCCGTCGCCATTTTTTCAGCATGGGCTACCTGTCCAATTTCCCATAAAATCATTTTGAACAACAACTCGTTCACCTGATGGTACATAATAAAGACCATTTCGTCCGGTAAAGTGGTACGCTGAATCTGAAGGTTCAGCAAGGCATCGGTTTGAATATAATCCCAATAGGTAATCGGTTTGGACCACAAAAGGCCTTCTAAATGCGTTTCGGTCTTCTGATTGATGGCGTTGAATTTTTCCTCAATCTGTCTGATCTTATCGTGAACTTCCGGAGTAATTTCCATTATCATTTCTTTACTTTAACTTTAAATGAATGCTTTAACCCTTTAAAACCTTCCAAATCCGCTTTAAGCGAACCTACCGCCAAACTGGCCTTGATTCGTAGCGGCACTTTGTTTTCATCATCGGAAATCCAAACGGTTAAACTTTCCTCTTCCTTAAAAACACGGCCGGACTGCACATAAGGCCTGAACATTTTAGCCGATACGGTACCGAATTTGGTCGTAATATCTTCTTTTCCAAGATATTTAAGCTTAAACTTATAAACCTCATCATCAAAAAACATGTCAATGACAATGGATTCCCCTTGATTCAGCTTATCAATCTTAGGATGGTTTCGCAAATAATAAAACGAAGATACAATATCCTGAACATTTTCGGTAACTGAAAATGTTTTTTCAGTTTTATTCTTATAATCTTTAACTAAAACCGTATTTTTTGTTTGATTAAAAAAACCTTCCTGATTCTTAGTATAACCTCCTTCGTCTATCTTTCGCACAAATTGATAAGGTTGACCGGTTTCTTTATCGAAATAACTCTGATAATCATCTTCAACCTTAAAAAACAATTTGGCCATTCCAACGGTATAACCTTTACCCATCACATGATGAACTTTACGATTGTTACGAACCGCTTCCTTTATTTCAAGCGTAGCATAACCCGCATTCACTAAACCGTAATGGATTCGAAATTTAAAAAACTCGCCGGTGGTAAATGCAGAATCCTGACCTGCAACCGAAAAGGAAGTCGCAACACCCAAAAATGCTAAAAGTAATAAGGAAACAATGATTTTTTTCATTGGTTTGAATTTTGAATTTACAACGTCATGTGCAATTTCCATTCCAAAGTTATAAAAACAAAAAAACCCAGTCAAAAGAATGACTGAGTTTTTATGCTATTAACCAACCAAAAAACTATAAATTATGAAAAATTTACTTGCTCAATGAGGCGTTATGAGTACCTCATTTTTGCGAGTGCAAAGGTAACGTGTTTTTATTGATTTCCAATTAAAAAATTAACTTTAACACATTTTTAGCAAAATTTACATCTTTTAAAAGCTGGTTTTTAAATTATATTTAATGAAAATGCGTTTTTATTACAATGTTCCTCGTAATTGCTGTTCTCTTTCGATGGATTCAAAAAGCGCTTTAAAGTTACCGGCACCAAAACCACGAGCTCCCATTCGCTGAATAATCTCGAAGAAAAGCGTCGGACGATCTTCTACTGGTTTGGTAAAAATCTGCAACAAATAGCCTTCTTCATCGGCATCGATCATGATTCCTAATTTCTGAAGCTCGTTGATATCTTCTTTAAATTTAGACATGTGATCTTTCAAACGCTCCGGAATCGCATCATAATACGCTTGTGGCGGTGTGCTTAAGAATTCAATCCCACGGGCACGCATTTCCGCAACCG
This sequence comes from Flavobacterium enshiense, assembly GCF_040750275.1. Classification (GTDB taxonomy): domain Bacteria; phylum Bacteroidota; class Bacteroidia; order Flavobacteriales; family Flavobacteriaceae; genus Flavobacterium; species Flavobacterium enshiense_B. The sequence goes on along the minus strand of NZ_JBDOCV010000022.1, from coordinate 70,847 downwards.
TAGAAAGAATATCGTCCGTTGCAATGGCAATATGCTGTACTCCTTCGTCTTCATAAAAATCCAAATACTCTTCAATTTGAGAACGTTTTTTCCCTTCAGCCGGTTCATTAATAGGGAATTTGATACGTCCGTTACCGTTAGACATCACTTTAGACATTAATGCCGAATATTCTGTAGTGATTTGTTTATCATCAAACGAAAGGAAATTTACAAATCCCATTACATCTTCAAACCATTTCACCGCTTCGTTCATTCGGTTCCAACCGGTATTTCCAACCATATGATCCACATATTTTAATCCAACAGGAGTCGGATTATAGTCGGATTTCCACTCACTATATCCTGGCATAAAGATACCGTTATAGTTTTTACGCTCCACAAAAACGAAAACCGTTTCCCCGTAGGCACCATAAATACCTGCACGAACCACTTCACCGTTTTCATCAGATTCAACAGTTGGCTCAAAGTACGGTTTTGCACCACGTTTGGTAGTTTCTTCGAAAGCCGAACGAGCATCTTCCACCCAAAGAGCAATCACTTTTACACCATCTCCGTGTTTTTTTACGTGTTCTCCGATAGGTGAACTGCTATTTAATGCCGTAGTTAGTACGATACGGATCTTGTCTTGCTTTAACACATACGACGCACGGTCTTTCACTCCTGTTTCCAATCCGGCATAGGCCAACGACTGAAAACCGAAAGCGGTTTTGTAAAAATGAGCCGCCTGTTTGGCATTCCCTACGTAAAATTCTACGTAATCGGTTCCTAATAAGGGAAGGAAGTCCTGAGCACCTTCAAAAATTTTTTCTAATCCGTATTCTACTGATTTTATCTCTTGTGACATAGTCTTAATTTTATTAATGGCTTCTGAAAAACTGATTTGCAGAAGCGTGTTTGAGTTGACATTGTTTTAGCCCCGATAGCAGCGGCATCCTTTTGAATTGTCACATGGAGCGAAGTCGGAATGTGAGAATTTGAAAGATATAGCGGATAGCGGGATTTGCTTCAAATATTTATATTGTTAATCTAACCAGGATTGGTAATACTGCTCATCGGCAATTTTCATAGCTTCTTCCGTAACCATCAAAGGCTTAAACGTATCAACCATTACCGCTAATTCCTGCGTATCCACTTTCCCGATACTTCTTTCGGTTGCGCCTGGGTGTGGTCCATGCGGAATTCCAGCTGGGTGTAAGGAAATATGACCCGCCTCGATATCGTTACGACTCATGAAATCTCCGTCTACGTAATACAACACCTCATCACTGTCAATGTTACTGTGGTTGTACGGTGCAGGAATCGACTCCGGATGGTAATCGTACAAACGCGGCACAAACGAACACACTACGAAAGCATCGGTTTCGAAAGTTTGGTGTACGGGAGGCGGTTGGTGGATTCTTCCGGTAATCGGTTCAAAATCGTGGATAGACAAAGCATACGGATAGTTAAAACCATCATACCCTATCACGTCAAAAGGATGTGTGGCATACACCATTTCGAAAATCTCGTCTTTCTTTTTCACTTTGATTACAAAATCCCCTTTTTCGTTATAGGTCTCCAATTCCTGAGGCTGACGGATGTCACGCTCGCAAAACGGCGAGTGCTCCAACAATTGCCCGAACCAGTTTCTGTAACGTTTCGGCGTATAAATCGGACGACGGGATTCTACGATAAACAAACGGTTGTCGTCGGTATCGAAATCGATTTTATAAATCATCCCGCGCGGAACGATCAGGTAATCCCCATATTTGAAATCAAGGTTTCCTAACATGGTTCGCAATTTACCGGTTCCTCTATGGATGAAGATCATCTCGTCGGCATCGGTGTTTTTATAGAAATAATCACGGGTGGATTCTTTCGGAGCTGCTAAAATAATCGTACAATCACTGTTGGTTAACACCGCTTTACGACTTTCCAAGTAATCGTTTTCCGGTGTTACCTGAAATCCGCGAAGACGGTAGGACTGAATGTTGTTTTCTTTGGCAATTTTAGGCGCAACGCTGTATTGTTTGCGGATCTCCTTTACTTGTGTAGGGCGTTGTTCGTGGTACATATTGGTCGACATACCGTCAAAACCTATGGTTCCAAACAACTGCTCGTAATACAAATCGCCGTTTTCCTTACGGAACTGTATGTGTCGCTTGTGTGGGATTTTACCCAGTTTATGATAAAATGGCATTTTTTATTTGTTTAAAGTTTAACGTTCGTTTTAAAAAACTCGCTCATACCAAATAAAAACAGCTCACTCAGGATTTCTCTTGATGAGGAATTTTAAATGCGCCAATAAACCGATCCACTGTTTATTCATAACACTACAAATATCGGAATTATTTTTGGAATCCTATAAAATAAAAAAACCCAAAAAGAAACATGATTGTTATACTTTTTGGGTTTTTATTATGTTTTGTGAAAACTATTCGTTGTTTAACTTACTGTTCTTTTTCCCGAATGAGAAATAAACCACAACTCCTAAAGCCATCCATAGGATAAGACGAATCCAACTTTCCTGTGGTAAAGAGTACATCAAATACACACACACCAAAATACCTGCAATAGGCACGAAAGGCACCAAAGGTGTTTTAAACGATCTCGGCGCATCCGGCATTTTTTTACGCATTACCATTACACCAATACACACCAGTACGAAAGCCAATAAAGTTCCAATACTTACCATGTGTCCCAAGTCACTTACAGGAACAAAACCTGCAAAAATACTCACGAAGAACATGAAGAAAATATTGGTTTTCCAAGGGGTACGGAATTTTGAATGAATTTCTCCGAAGAAACCTGGCAACAAACCGTCTTTACTCATACTGTAAAACACACGGCTTTGCCCCATCAACATCACAAGGATTACTGAAGTATACCCGGCTAAAATAGCAATAATCAAACCGGTCTGTAAAAAAGTATAAGGGGTCTTAGCAAACGCTGTAGCTGCTGGTTTTGCATCACCTGCAAATTCGTAGTACGGCACCAATCCGGTCATTACGTGGGCAAACAACACATATAAAATAGTACAGATTACTAACGATCCTAAAATACCGATAGGCATTCCTTTTTGCGGATTTTTAGCCTCCTGTGCGGCTGTCGATACGGCATCAAAACCAATAAAGGCAAAGAAAACTGTTGCTGCTCCGGCAGCAATTCCTGAAATACCAAACTCTCCTTTCACACCAGTGTTAGCAGGAATATAAGGCTCATAGTTTGCCGAATCGATATAACTCCATCCTAAAACGATAAACAAAATCACTACCGCAACTTTCAAAACCACCAAGAAGTTGTTCATCGAAGCCGACTCTTTGGTCCCGCGGATCAACAACAACGACAATAAAACCACAATAAAAATAGCTGGAAGATTGATGATACCGCCTTCAATTACGGTTCCGTCGCTCAATTTTAAGGTTTCCCAAGGCGAACAGATTAAACTATGCGGGAGATGAACCCCAAACTTATTGAGCAATTCCAGAAAATATCGCGACCAACTCACCCCTACGGTAGCTGCTCCCAAAGCATATTCCAATACTAAATCCCAACCGATAATCCAGGCCATAAACTCTCCCATGGTGGCATACGAGTAGGTATAAGCACTTCCGGCTACCGGAATCATGGATGCAAACTCCGCATAACACAACCCGGCAAAGGCACACCCAACGGCAGCCAAAACAAAGGATAACGTTACGGCAGGTCCAGCGTGTTCTGCTGCCGCAATACCTGTTAATGAAAATAATCCGGCACCAATAATGGCACCTATACCTAAAGCAACTAGTGCTCGGGACGAAAGCGTTCTCTTTAAACCTTTTTCAGATTCTGACGCCTCACCAAGCAACTGCGCCAACGATTTAGTTTTCCAAATAGACATAAATATAGTTTTGGTATTTTAATCCCCAAAAATAGACTTTTTTAAAAACATTCATATAAAAAAAGCAGGAATTAAAAAGAAAATATAATTTTTATCCTTTTTTAAAGGTTTAAAACCAAAAGCCTACGCTAAACCAAGTGAAGTGATCATGGGTTTCCGGAGACCAACTGTGCTTGATTTCTATTGGTCCGATAAGTGTTTCCATACCATACCCGACAGCATAACCGGAATACATTGGTTTTGGCGCCCAAGTATCGGATTCGAAGATGTTATTTCCGATATTGGCATAGTTCGCTGCAAAATTCAAATGATTCTTCTTATAAAATTCCCAGCTCAACCCTACTTCACCTTTCACATAACTGTCACCAGACAAGCTCAGGAAATCATATCCGTAAAAATGACGAAAATTATTAATCATATTGTACCCATAACCTCCGAGCACAAAATCGTGATACGGTGTGGTTTTTTCCCCTATGGCAAACCCGCCTTCCGATTGCAGTTTCACCGTTACTCTTTTGAAAAACGTCTGTACCAGTTCAATGTCGGCTTTGGCAATCGAAAAAGGTTCAAACCCTCCGTTATAATCAGAAGAATACAGAAACGATTTAAAATCACCGAAGAAATGAAATCCTTTTTTAGGGAAGTAAACTTTGTCCTGAGAATCAAATTTCAGGTAACCATAAGCTGAAAGATAATGACTGTTCTCCAAAACCGGATTACTTTGCAGCGTTTCCGATTCAATTTTCAGGTATTTGTGCTCCAAGCCTCCTCCAATAAGATATTTTTGTGCAAAAATAGTTTGCAGATAAGCCTGATTGGTAAAATCGGAGTAATCCACATTCAGGCTGGTTATGTTTAATTCTGGCAATTGTGCCCCGCTGCTGAAATCAGTCGCGATGTTTCTATTAAACGTATTGTATCTTGAATTCATCCCGAAACTCCAATAAAAACCATTATCGAAATAATAATTCAGGTTGTACCGCAGGTTATCGCCTAAGATTAAATCCAGGGAAATATTGTCGTTTTTGGTTAAAATTTTCTTGCGGGTAATATTGATCAATGCAGCACTTTTATAAAGTCCGTCGTAATGAACCCCAAATTTCAAATAGGTATTGACAGGATTTTCTCTTAAGTTGATCATCAGTTTTTCCCCACCTTCGGATTCTTCAAAAGAATAGGAGATAGCACTGAAATTTTGAGTTGAGTTCAAATTCCCCATTCCTCCGTTCAGACGCTCATACGTAATCCCGGAAGGTTTACGAAGCTTAAGTTTTCCTAAGACATACGGCCGGGTAAAGTTTTTCAGGGTATTCACTTTAACATCCGCAATCTGAAGTATGTCTTCCGGAAGTGCCCCAATTTTCTCAACGGTGGTTTTAGGATTTCCACCTATTTTCAAAAGTTCTTCATAAAAAGCGAAAGCCGCTTCTTCCCCTCTACGGATGATCGCACTGCCTTCATCAAACGAAATCACAGAATACCCTTTGATATCAGGCTTAATATAAATATCCGTCAGTTTTCGCTTTTCCTCCATCTTTTCAATCATCCCGAAGTTGGTAATCTGCACCAAAACCCCCGAAGCCCCTCCAATCGTTTCGCGATCTTTTAAACCGTCCTGTACGTCGACGCCAATAATGATATCGGCACCCATTTTTCGGACTTCTTCCACCGGATAATTGTCGGTTACGCCTCCGTCAATTAAAAGGCGCCCGTCAATTTCCACCGGGTTGTATAACGATGGAAAAGCCCCGCTGGCCAAAATCGCCTGAGGCAACACGCCGTTTTTAAGAATGATTTTCTCCCCGCTTTCAATGTCGGTAGCAATACAAACAAAAGGGATTTTAAGTTTATCGAAGTCCCGTACATGACGCACGTGATGGGTAAGGCGACTTAAAAGATTAAAATTGAATAAGCCTTTGGAAAGCGCTGTTGGCACACCAATTTTAAAATTATTAAAAGGCAATGTCAGGGCATATACCTCATCGTTTCGCTTTTCAAAGAAATTTTTAGAACTCCTCGGAATATAATCCTGGAGTAAGGCATCCGAATCCACCACACTAAAAATAGAATCCAGCTGTCTCGCGTTGTAACCCGAAGCATACAACCCTCCCACTATGGCCCCCATACTTGTTCCGCCAATATAGTCCACTTTAACGCCTGCTTCTTCCAGGACTTTCAAAACCCCAATATGCGCCAATCCTTTTGCACCGCCACCACTTAAAACCACTCCGATTTTGGGTTTTTTTTGCTCTTGGGCAAAGGCAGAAAAAACTAGGCTAAACAAAAAAAGCAGCGGAAAAAGTTTTTTCATTTTAATTTGTTGGATTGGATTCCTTGTAAAAGTCGACAATTTTTTTGGCTTTTGAAAGCCCTACGACCTCAGAAATTTCACTTTCTGTCGCTTTTGCCAATCTTTTTACCGATTTAAAATGTTTTATAAGCGTAATCATGGTTTTTTCACCAATCCCGGGAATCTGTTCTATAGAGGTTTGAATGGCCGCCTTACTGCGCTTATCACGATGAAACGTAATCCCGAAACGATGGGCTTCGTTGCGCAAATGCTGAATGGTTTTCAGGGTTTCCGATTTCTTGTCCAGATACAACGGCACCGAATCGCCCGGATAGTAAATTTCTTCCAGTCGTTTGGCAATGCCGATGATGGCAATTTTACCGCGTAACCCTAAATCTTCCAGACTTTTCAGCGCCGAAGACAATTGTCCTTTTCCACCGTCAATGATAATCAGTTGCGGTAAGGGTTCATTTTCCTCCAACAAACGTTTGTAACGTCGGTATACCACTTCTTCCATCGAAGCAAAATCGTTTGGCCCTTCGACGGTTTTGATATTGAAATGACGGTAATCTTTCTTGCTTGGCTTCCCGTCTTTAAACACCACACAGGCCGAAACCGGATTGGTTCCCTGAATGTTGGAATTATCAAAACATTCAATATGGCGCGGCTCGACTGACAAACGCAAATCTTTCTGCATTTGCGCCATGATACGGTTGGTATGCCGATCCGGATCGACGATTTTGATTTGCTTGAGCTGATCCAAACGGTAATATTTTGCATTGCGCTCGGACAAATCGAGTATCTGTTTTTTGTCGCCCAGTTTGGGAACGGTCACTTTTATTTTGTCGCCAAAATCGAGTTCGAACGGCAGGATGATTTCTTTGGAAAGCAGATGAAAACGCTCGCGAAGTTCCACTACAGCCAATTCCAGCAGTTCTTCATCGGTTTCTTCGAGTTTCTTTTTGAGTTCCATAGTATGGGAACGCACAATCGCGCCGTGGGAAATCTGAAGGAAATTGACATACGCCATACTTTCATCCGACACAATCGAAAACACATCGATATTGGAAATCTTCGGGTTCAAAATGGTCGACTTCGCCTGATAGTTTTCCAAAACCTCTATCTTTTCTTTGATTTTCTGCGCTTCCTCGAACTTCATATCCAACGCCAAATCAGTCATCAGTTTTTTGAATTCCTTCAAACTCTCTTTAAAATTCCCTTTCAGGATTTCGCGAATGGCCTGCACCTGTTTTTCGTAATTGGTAATGCTTTCCAATCCTTCACAAGGCCCTTTACAGTTCCCGATATGGTATTCCAGACAGACTTTAAATTTGCCACTGTCGATGTTTGCTTTACTCAAATCGTAATTGCAGGTGCGCAACGGATACAGCTCTTTCACCAAATCCAAAATCGTATGGACGGTTTTAAAACTGGTATATGGCCCAAAATATTCCGAACCGTCCTTGATCATTTTCCGGGTGGAAAAAATTCGGGGAAACCGCTCGTTTTTGATGCAAATCCAAGGATAGGTCTTATCATCGCGCAACAGAACGTTATAGCGCGGCTGTAGCGTTTTGATTAAATTGTTTTCCAACAAAAGCGCGTCAGTTTCCGTTGGCACTACGATGTGTTTGATGGCTACAATCTTCTTAACCAGTACATTGGTTTTGGCGTTGTCGTGTATTTTGTTGAAATAGGACGAAACCCTTTTCTTCAGATTCTTGGCTTTCCCTACATACAGAATTTTTCCGTCTTTATCGTAATACTGATAGACGCCGGGATTGTCCGGTAAGGTTTGGATTTGGAGTTCTAAAGCGGAAAGCGACATTTTTTCTTGAACAGTAAGTTAGTTTCAAATTTACGAATTTGTTCCACCAAAAAGCGACTTCATTACAATTCCTAACTCATAATTTATAATTATTACTATTTTAGCGTTTTAACTGACTATGAATTACCGCAATAACATCCTGAAAATACTAAAAGAAGAGATTTTACCCGGCGAAAGCAAGACCATTAACATGGAAATTGCCAAGCTCCACACCATGACCAAATTGAAAATTCCGATCATCGTGGAACGCGCTAAACTTCCGGGCCCGACGGTTTTGTTATCGGCAGGATTGCATGGGGATGAAATCAACGGGATTGAAATTGTCCGTCAGCTCATTGTAAAGAAAATCAACAAACCGAAAACGGGAACGATTATCTGCATTCCGATTATCAATGTCTTTGGCTTCGTGAACCAAACCCGCGAATTTCCGGACGGTCGTGATTTAAACCGCGTTTTTCCGGGCAGTAAAAACGGTTCGCTTGCCAGCCGTTTTGCCTATTATCTGCTAAAAGAAGTTATTCCGCATGTGGATTATGCTATTGATTTTCATGCCGGCGGCGCAGCCCGTTTCAATGCGGCACAAATTCGAATTGCGCCAGGTAATGCAGAACTTCGGGATTTGTCAGCGGTTTTCAACGCCCCTTTCACCTTGTATTCCAACAACATATCCGGTTCCTTCCGAAATTCATGCGACAAACTTGGCGTAAAAATGCTGTTGTTTGAAGGCGGAAAATCCATCGATATCAACGAAGAAATTACCCAACAAGGCATTGAAGGTGCCAAACGGGTTTTGGAACATCTGGGCATGCTAAGCAAAAAGAAAGCCGCCCCCTTGGATCAAGACAGTATTTACATTGAAAAATCAGCTTGGATTCGGGCGCGGTACTCAGGCATGTTCCACGGCTATACCAAAATAGGAAGTTATGTAACCAAAGGACAATTGCTGGCGACCATTTCCGATCCGTACGGCAAAATCGAACACAAAATGAAAGCGCCCAATGCCGGCTACATCATCAATGTAAACGAAGCGCCGATTGTGTATCAGGGCGATGCCATTTATCATATTTCGACGGAATTGGAAAACATCTAGCTACCGGATAAATTTACCACAGCTTCGCAGACTTTCAAACTTAATAATCTGTGAAGCTGTGGTAAATAAATTAAAAACCTGAGAAGTCCCGCTTTCAACGCTTTCATTCAGCACTTAAAAACCTAACAATTATCATATTTTATTATTTCCGAAGCACTTAGTTTTGATTAAAATTCAAGATTATGATTTTGTGGAAAAAACTATCGCAACAAGAACGCCAAACACGTATTGAACGTGCGTTACAGGAAAACGTAAATTTTGCGCATGATGCCTCGTTGGGCTATCCGGCTTCCAAACTGGACAACAAAGTATTCAACAGCGATATGCCTTTTTTAAAAGACGCTCCGACTTTGCAAACCTACGTTGCCAACCCCAATCATATAGGCTGTCACACTTTCGGAACTTCCGAAAAAGCCTTTAGCGGCACCCAGGAAATGGAACGTGAAGTCTTAAAAGTGCTGGCGGAAGATATTTTCAAAGCCGAGCCACACGCCTACGACGGCTATATTGCGCCGGGCGGTACGGAAGCCAACATACAGGCCATTTGGATGTACCGCAATTTCTTTATGAACTATTGTAATGCTTCTGCGGAGGAAATTGCCATCATCGCTTCGGAAGACACCCATTACTCCATTCCGAAAGCCTCCAACTTACTGATGCTGGAGCGCTATGCTATTCCCGTGGATTTTGAAACCCGAAAGCTGGACAAAATTGCTTTGGATAAAATTGTCGTTTCAGCCAAAAACAAAGGGAAAAAATATTTTATCGTAGTCGCAAATATGGGCACCACGATGTTTGGCGCCATTGACAATCCGGAGGATTATTGTGCGATTCTGGAGCGGCATCAGTTGCTGTACAAACTGCACATTGACGCAGCATACGGTGGATTTGTGTATCCGTTCAGCAACTCGGAAAGCACCATTAATTTTGAAAATCCGAAGATCAGTTCGATTACCATTGACGCCCACAAAATGCTGCAGGCCCCCTACGGAACCGGGATTTTTCTCTGCCGAAAAGGGTTAATCGAAAACGTCCTTACACAGGAAGCGGAATATGTGGAAGGCATGGATCTGACCTTATGTGGCAGTAGAAGCGGAGCAAATGCTATTGCCGTTTGGATGATACTTTTTACCTATGGCCCCTTTGGCTGGTGTGAAAAAATTCGGGTGTTACAGATGCGTACGGATTGGTTGTGTCAGCAATTGGACGCTCTACAGGTGAAGTATTTCCGCGATCCGTTTATGAATATTGTCACCATTCAATCGCAGTTTATCTCCCCGGAACTGGAAGAAAAATACGATTTGGTACCTCAAAAACACGGCATAGGCAACCGTTGGCACAAAATTGTGATTATGGATCATGTGGAAATCGATCATTTGAGTACTTTTATAGCCGATTTGAAATGTACGCTCCATGTTAAAGAAAGAACTCCGCTTAAAGTATAAAAACGACCGAAAAAAACTCACGTTTGATGAAATTCAGTTGATGAGTCTGGAAATTGCCAACCTTTGTTTATCCCTGCCGATTTGGGAACAAACCTATTTTCATTTATTTCTGCCGATTGAGGCGCAAAACGAAATCAATACCGAATACCTTTTGCAGATTTTGGCCGGAAGAGACAAAGAAGTGGTGATTGCCAAAGCCGATTTCGACACCCGAAAAATGACGCATTTCTTATTGACCGACAATACGAAAATTAAGAAAAACGACTACGGCATTCCCGAACCCGTGGACGGTTTGGAAGTGCCTACAAAAAAAATTGATGTGGTTTTCGTGCCGTTACTGGCTTATGACAAAACCGGTCACCGCGTAGGCTATGGCAAAGGTTTTTACGATACGTTTCTTGCCGAATGCAAACCGAATGTAATCAAAATTGGCCTTTCGTACTTTGATCCGGAAGAAACCATCAGTGATGTTGCAGAAAATGACATCCGACTGGATTATTGTGTAACACCGGAAGGAATTTTTGCGTTTCAACTTTAAAAAAGTATATTCGTAAACCAAAAACCCCATTTTTATGAAAAATATGCTTTTTAAACGATTAATGCTGGGATTATTTTCCCTTACGATACTGGTAAGTTTTAGTGAATGTGTACACCATCATCATAAAACGGTGGTCGTAAAGAAAAAAAGACTTCCTCCTGGGCAAGCTAAAAAAATTCACGGTGATAAAAGTGCCCGACGTCATGCTCCGGGACACAACAGATAATAAAAAAGACTGCTTTTCAGCAGTCTTTTTTATTAGTATTTATTACAGCTTATTTTGCAAAAGCCTTTTTATTGAATACGATCAAAATGCCCACGCCTGTGGAAATGGCTACATCGGCTACGTTAAAAATCGCATTGAAAAACGTAAAGTGTTTTCCGCCCCAGATAGGCAACCAGCTTGGCAAATTCCCTTCCCAAATCGGGAAATAAAACATATCGACGACTTTTCCGTGAAACCATTGTCCGTAAGGCTCATTACTGAATAAGGTTGCCACTTGTCCGTAACTGTCGTTAAAAATCCTTCCGTAAAATACCGAATCCAGAATATTTCCTACGGCTCCAGCCAAAATTAAGGCGACCGCAACAATAAGAAAATTTGAAGATTGCTTTCTTGCGGCATCCCACAACCAATAGGCAATACCGCCCACCGCCACAATACGGAAACTCGTTAACAGTAATTTTCCAAAGGCTCCCGGAATTTCGGCACCCCAAGCCATCCCAGAATTCTCGATGAAATGGATACGAAACCAATCGAACACGAATACTTCCTCGTCGAGTTCGAAATTCGTTTTGATGTATATTTTAGAAATCTGGTCGATTACCAGAATCAGGATTACCAGGAAATAGGCTCTTTTTAACGACATTTTGCTCAATTTGAAAACAAAAGTAAACTATTTATGTAAAATAAAAAACGCTCCTTACGGAGCGTTCAGTAAATTTCTGAAAAGATTAACGTTGCAGGTTCTTGGCTTCGATGCTCATAGTGGCATGAGGAACCAGTTTCAATCTTTCTTTATTGATAAGTTTACCTGTTACTTTACAGATTCCATAGGTCTTATTCTCGATACGGATCAAGGCATTTTTCAAGTCACGGATGAATTTCTCCTGACGAATGGCAAGCTGCGAGTTGGCTTCTTTAGACATTGTCTCACTTCCTTCTTCGAATGCTTTGAATGTTGGTGACGTGTCGTCGGTACCGTTATTCAAGTCGTTTAGGTAAGCACTTTTTATTAAATCCAAATCATTTTTGGCTTTTTCCAGTTTCTTCTGAATCAATTCTTTGAATTCCGCTAAATCCGCGTCGGAATATCTTATTTGTTCATCTACCATAATTCCCTCATTTTGAAATTAATATTCTTGTTTTTAGGTCGTCAAACTCAATTTCCGTACCATTTTCGATACGTTCTGTAAAAACAAGTTCTTCCGTTAAGGTTTCCGATTTAATGTATGCTTCGTTATCGTTTACGGCTTCTTGAATAATACCGTCTCTTTGCATTGTCACTTTAATCTTGTCCGTCACTTCAAAACCTGAATCTTTGCGGATATTCTGAATTCGGTTGACCAATTCGCGGGCGATACCTTCTTTGCGTAAAGCATCGTTTATCGTGATGTCTAAAGCTACTGTTATTCCTCCGGAATTCGCTACCAACCATCCTTCAATATCCTGTGAAGAAATCTCTACATCTTCAGTGGTTAAAGTAACACTATTTCCTGAAATAACAACACTTATTTCGCCATCTCTTTCTAATTTATTTATTTCCTCTTGATCGAAATTTTGTATCTCTTTGGAAATCAATCCCATGTCTTTACCGAAGCGGGGTCCCAAGGTTTTAAAATTCGGTTTGATTTGTTTTACCAATACGCCGGAAGCGTCATCTAACAACTCTACTTCTTTTACGTTTACCTCGGCTTTAATCAGGTCGGAAACAGCTTCGATTTCGGCACGCTGAACAGCGTCAAGCACAGGAATCATAACCTTTTGCAGCGGTTGACGCACCTTTATCATCTCTTTCTTACGAAGTGACAATACTAAGGACGAAACCGTCTGTGCTTTCAACATTTTGCTTTCCAGCGACTTATCAACAAAATTGTTAACAAATTGTGGGAATTTCGCTAAGTGTATACTTTCGAAGTTTTCCTTATTTGTCGCGGCATTGAGATCTTTGTACAGACGATCCATGAAGAACGGAGCAATCGGTGCCGATAATTTCGCTACGGTTTCCAGACACGTATACAACGTCTGATAGGCCGCAATCTTGTCGGTTCCGTACTCCCCTTTCCAGAATCTTCTGCGGCACAAACGCACGTACCAGTTGCTTAAATTCTCCTGTACGAAATCGGAAATGGCTCTGGCGGCTTTCGTAGGTTCGTACTCCGCATACGCTTCATCAACCGTTTGAATTAGCGTATGCAATTCGGACAGAATCCAACGGTCGATTTCCGGTCTTTCGTTTAACGGAATTTCCGCTTCACCATATTTGAATCCGTCAATATTTGCGTATAACGCAAAGAACGAATACGTATTATATAATGTACCGAAGAATTTTCGTCTTACTTCGGCCACGCCTTCAATGTCAAATTTCAAGTTGTCCCACGGGTTCGCATTGGCAATCATGTACCAACGGGTCGCATCCGGACCATACTCCGCTAAAGTGGTAAACGGATCCACGGCATTACCAAGGCGTTTGGACATTTTCTGCCCGTTTTTATCCAAAACCAAACCGTTCGATACTACGTTTTTATACGCTACCTGATCGAAAACCAACGTTCCGATGGCGTGCAACGTATAGAACCAACCACGCGTTTGATCGACTCCTTCCGCGATAAAATCAGCTGGAAAAGATTTATGACCGTCGATTAAGTCTTTATTCTCGAACGGATAATGCCATTGTGCATACGGCATCGCGCCCGAATCAAACCAAACATCAATCAAATCGGTTTCGCGCTTCATTGGTTTTCCGGAAGCCGATACTAGAACAATATTATCAACTACATTTTTGTGTAAATCCACTAAATCGTAATTCGATTCGTCCATGTTTCCGATCACGAAACCTTTAAACGGATTTTCGCTCATGAAACCTGCTGCGATTGCTCTTTCGATTTCGTTGTACAATTCTTCCACAGAACCGATACAAACCGTTTCTGTCCCTTCATCAGTTCTCCATAGCGGCAATGGGATTCCCCAGTATCTGGATCGCGACAGGTTCCAGTCGTTGGCATTTTTCAGCCAGTTTCCGAAACGCCCTTCTCCGGTAGCTTTCGGCTTCCAATTGATGGTTTCGTTCAGGTCAAACATACGGTCTTTCACTTCCGTGATCTTGATGAACCAAGAATCCAACGGATAGTACAAAATCGGCTTGTCCGTTCTCCAACAATGCGGATAACTGTGAACGTATTTTTCAACCTTAAAGGCTTTATTTTCCTCTTTTAAACGAATCGCGATTTCCACATCTACCGATTTCTCTGGCGCTTCTCCTTCGCTGTAATATTCGTTTTTAACATATTTACCGGCCATATCACCCATCTGCGACACAAAACGCCCCTGTAAATCCACTAAGGGCACTGGGTTTCCGTTTTCATCTAACACTAACATTGGCGGCACTTCCGGTGTAGCTTCTTTGGCTACTTTGGCATCATCGGCTCCAAAAGTCGGCGCAGTGTGTACGATACCGGTACCGTCTTCCGTAGTTACGAAATCTCCGGAAATTACACGGAACGCATTTTCAGGATGCTGATACGGTAAGGTATATGGCAACAACTGTTCGTATTGAATGCCAACCAAATCTTCTCCTTTACATTCGGCTAAGATTTCGAAAGGGATTTTTTTATCGCCTTCTTTGAAATTCTCAAAATCAGCACAATCGCTTGTTTCAAAATAATTTTTCGATAATTGCTTCCCAACCAAGTTTTTCGCTAAAATGATATTGATTGGCTGGAAAGTGTATTGGTTAAACGTTTTCACCAAAACATATTCAATTCTTGGGCCAACCGTTAAAGCGGTATTACTTGGTAATGTCCAAGGCGTTGTCGTCCAAGCCAAGAAATGAATCTCATCCAACTCCAACGTTTCAAACTTGTATTGTTTTAAATTATTGGTCGTGATATAATCGTAAAACTTAGCAAAGGTCAGTTTTCTTTGGTTATCCAAAACTTTAAACTGCGCTACGATGGTTGTATCGGTCACGTCGCGGTACGAACCCGGCTGGTTTACTTCGTGTGAAGACAACCCGGTTCCTGCTTTTGGCGAATACGGCTGAATCGTATAGCCCTTGTATAATAAATCTTTATTGTAAATCTGTTTCAGCAACCACCAAACCGACTCCATGTATTTGGATTTGTAGGTCACATAGGGATCTTCCATATCCACCCAATACCCCATTTTTTCGGTCAGGTCGTTCCATACATCGGTATAACGCATCACGGTTCGTTTACACGCTTCGTTGTATTCGGTTACGGAAATGGTTTTGCCGATGTCTTCCTTGGTGATCCCCAATTCTTTTTCGGTACCCAATTCCACAGGCAATCCATGGGTATCCCAACCCGCTTTACGTTTTACCTGATAGCCTTTTTGAGTTTTATAACGACAGAAAATATCTTTAATCGCACGTGCCATCACGTGGTGAATACCCGGTAAGCCGTTTGCTGAAGGTGGGCCTTCAAAAAACACATACGGGGTCGCGCCCTCACGGGACGTTACACTTTGCTCGAAGATGTTTTGCTTTTTCCAGAAATCAAGCACTTCAGAAGCCACGGTTGGCAAATCAAGTCCTTTGTATTCAGTGAATTTTGTGCTCATTTTGTCGTTTTCTAAAATCAATGCGCGAAAGTACTAAATTTTGACCAATTCTACGTTAATACTAACATAAATTGCGCATCCTACTTTACCTCTATTCCTTTAATAAACAAACGGTTTGAATCAATAACGAACCGCAATTTAAAAAACAGGTATTTTCACCTACTGTAGTTTGATTTCGGATTAGCAATTTTGACTTAAATTCTAAAACCGACAACATGAGTAATTTTTCACCTGCAAACACCAAGAGCTTTTTTTACGGCTGTTTGGCACTTATCCTTCTTTTTTCCTGCAAAAAAGAAGCCGAAAAAGAAAGCGACAAAAAAGAAACATCCACAGCATACAACAAGAGTGATGGCAGTGGCTGCAAGGCATCATGGTTTCCACATTCGCAAACACCTGCTCCAGAAGAAGGCAAAGGAAGTCCTTTCGATACCACTTCCACCACCAACGAAATTTTCCACCAGTGGTCGTGGCAAAAATTCTTATGGCTTACCAAACCGCAGTCCAACCAAAAACCATTATTCCTGAACGAACTGACGCAGGTTTCCGACGCTATGATTCCAGTAACCCCACAACCGGGCGCATCCATTGTGCTTACCGACACGGAACAAGCCGGTTCAAATGGCATTTTAAAAGTCAATCCCATTTACGGAGGCACCAATCAAATTGCTAAAGATTTTACGGTATATTACTCCATACATTCCAATGACATCATGATCAAAGCGGCTAAAACGTTCAAAGACAGCCTAAACAGTGGAACACTGAGCGCAAACAATCTTAAAACCTTTCCGGTTGGATCCTTGGAACTAAAAGTTTCCTGGGTGGACGCCAACACCATCCGCGCAGAGAAACAAAAGAATTTTTTCATTACAGACGCCGCTGTAAGCCCTGACGGTAAAACGTTTCAGAAGAAAAGAATGGCTTTACTAGGCATGCATGTGGTTGGGGTAGTGATTAACCACCCTGAATTTATCTGGGCTACCTTCCAGCACAACGATTTGGCTCCGGTTTACGATTGGAAAACAAATCAGGCTACTTCGAATGACGACAAATTGCTTTACAGCAAAGGCACAACTACCGGTCTTGACGGCATTACCTGGGTAAAAAATACCGGCCCGAAACAACCGCTTAAAGCTTATGATTTATTTCAATTCGGAGTTCCGAAAACCTCTGGCGGCCAATACATGCAAACCTGTCAAATGGAACCTGAAAACTTTGACAACATAAAAGCCATAAATGAATGCGTGGCTGCAAAACTGGATGATGTGTGGAACAATTATTTCTATAACGGCTCCATCTGGATCAATACCGACGGAATGACACCGCAACAACAAGCACAGACAGTAGTCAACTTAGGGTTTAATATCGGGAATGCCACTCCGGGATCTAGTGCGCGTGGTTCATTAAACAATGCGAACATCACCATGGAAACTTACACACAAACGTTTGAAAACAACATTTCCAACATCAACGCTTCAAATCTGACCAATTGTTTCTCGTGCCATAATGCGGTGAGTTTTTCATCCGGAAACCCAAAATCCCCGCTTTATATCAGTCATGTGTTTGATGCTTACCTTCAAAACAGTCAAGGCAAATCAAGAGCCGATATCAACCGCATGAAGGACAAAGAACATGTGCTGCGCTTCATACAGAAAACCTTAAAGTAAAGCCGCGGCTAATTATAAGCGTCATGTTTCCACATGGCGCTTTTTCTTTTAAAAACACTTAAGAAAACACTTCTTTGAGCACATCTAAAGATTTCGGTTTTTTAAACCCTTCAAGGTGAATGGCGTAATAATTCAAGAGGATTTTCAGGAGAATTTGACGCTCGGTTCCGGCAAAAATTTTCTGCTCCGAATCGAATTTCAGTTGAAGCAGTTTCTTAAACAGAAAAGTATCCTGCTCCGAAAGACAACTGATCGCGTGAAACGGCGAAAAAACACCTTCGTTCAGTTCAAAAAAAGGCTGATCACTTTCGGAAACATCGGGATAAAATCCTAAAAATTTGGTGGTTTCCAATAATAAAATCAGGTGAAAATTAGCGGTCTCTTCGTGATTGTCCAACCAAAGCAAAGCTGTTTCCAAAAAGGTGAACAGCTCCTGATTTTTTTCTTCTTCACGGATGCTGTGGTGCAATACTTCCGATAAAAAAATAACGATAGTGCTTTTCACCACATCCACAGTAATGGAATGATAGGGAACTGCCAGACGAACTTCTTTAAAATGCTCCAAAGTTCCTTTATTTTTGTGATTGGCCTCGATTTCCAAAAGCGACAAGGGCTGAAAGTACGCGATTTTCTGATTCGATTTTTTAGACGAGAACGCACTCGGCACAAAATAAGATTTCAACCCGTCAGATTCCGTGAAGCATTTAACAATCAGCGATTTTTCCTGATATTTTATGGCGCTTAAAACAATAGCTTTGGTTTTGACCAGCATCTGATAAATTCTAAAAACTAAATTCCAAAAGTCAACTAATTCATGTATCCTACAACTCTTTAAATCTTTTTTAAGATAAAGAAACCTAATAACCGGACAATCACTTAACGGACAATCATGACTTTTTTGACTTTGGTTTCGGCTCCATCCTCTGAAGCAATAAAAATCATGTAAACCCCGGAAGCTACTTTATGTTTGCCAAACGCTGTGGTATCCCATTCAATCGTTCCGCCTTCCGAAGTAGTTTCATACACTAAATTTCCCTCAATATCAGTAATTTTGATATTTGCATTATCAATCAAACCACTAATTTTAACCGTGCCTTCATAACCCGGACGCACCGGATTCGGATACACAAAAACCTGACTTAAATCATCGGCAGGTTTGGTGGAAATCCCTTTAAAAGAAACCATTCCTTTATCGGTAGCAAAGAAAACCTCACCGGTTACCCCATCAATTTCAATATCGTTAATGTTATTACTCGGCAACGGCGAATTTTCCATCGTAAAATGATAAACGGTTTCCTGACCATTGGGCGAAATCAAAAAAGCACCTGCCTCGGCTATAGCCACCCATTTTCGATTGGAACCGTCCACGGCGATATCCCAAATACTCTGTTGAAAAAACAACTCCTGAGCCAAACCTTCTTCTAAGATAATAATGGAATTGGATTCCAGACTGTCTTCGGACAAAAACCGATCTACACTCGGAATAACTCGCAATCCGTCAAACGTTCCGATCCAAAGCTGGTTTTTATTATCAATAGCCAAACATCGAACATCATTATTGGGCAAATTACCATTGCCTTCCCCTTCTTTTATGACAATGTATTTGTTTCCGGAATTCTCATTAAAGGCAATTACTCCGTTACGATAAGAGGATATCCATTTCGTATTGTTCTTATCTACAACCATGGAAGCATAGCTGTCGGCCACCGGATTGGTCGTGATGTTTTCAAAGGTATAAGACTGCCAGTTCCCGTCTGCTTTCATTACTTTTATAACATCTTCAACCCTGCTATTAGTCATCCAAAGATTTCCGTTTTTATCAAACGCGGGGCCGTTAACCCTTATTCCTCCGATTGTCGGACTCATAAATTCCAAGCCGTTACTTCCGGTGTTTGTATTGTCGTATAGGGTTATTGTTTCATTTTTTTCCACCTTTAAAAGTCCGGAATAAAACGAACTCACGAAAACTTCATCGCTTTTCTTCGGATTTAAAATTACCCGGGAAAGAGACTTTGCTCCAAAAAGATTGGCATACGGAAGAGAAGTCCACCCTTGCTGTCCGGAGTATTTTGAAATTTCAAATTCATCCAGAGGAAAAGGGTCATAGGCCTTGGAATAATCCCCGTATACTGCCCATAAAAAATTATCACTTTTTTTAATACTGAAAATATTATTCCGGTAGGGACCGTCTGGCGTAATATCAATAAAAGTCGTACTGTTCGACACTGTAGTCTCATGCAGTCCTTTGTCTGATGTACCCACAAAAACTTTATCGTCAATAGCTGTAGCACAAGTAAAAGCAGAAGCTATTTCCGGTATTTGCGTAATATGAGCCCGTGTTATAAAATTTTCATCCAGCACATACACATGGTTTGCGGAAGTCGCAATCAGACGATTGTTGTAGGCTTCAAAATCAAGATTTACCTGTCCTACATTCAGAAGTAATTCGAAAGAGGTTCCGTTATGCCTGTATATTCCATTGTTAGTATTAGAAGCCACCAATTTACTGGAAAACGTTTCGATACCGTTCCAAGATCCCGAATCAAAAAGAGTCCATTGTGAAAAATCAACAAGGTTAGGATTCGTCACTTCTGCTCTTCGAATACCGTTCCATTGGGTTACCGCATAAATATAATTGTTAAAAACAGTCGTTTGCAGCACAGCCACTTCTTCACCGGCAGGGCCAATAAAAAATGTATCCCCGAATTGATTGATACTCAAATCAAAAACACTAATCCCAAAATCACAGGACAGGTACACCTTCCCTTCATATTCATAAATATCGTTAATTTTTTTTCTGTTTTGCGGAATCGTAGGTTTGTTCACAATATCAATCACGCTTAATACTGAGCCGTCATTCTGATTCACGACAAGCAACAAACCATTACTATTACCAACTAAAGTCTTGTTAAACGCTTCACTATGATGAATGGCCGTTATTGTTTCCGCTTTGAAATCTTCTATCGAAGTCGTGGTTTTAAGCTCACCTGTAATCAGATGTTTTGAAAAAAGAGCATTTTCCGCAGCCGCAAAAAACCTTTCAGATGATGGAGAAAGATCCTTAATGTTATTATAGGAAAGGTAACTTTTCCACAGCTGATTCTGTTGTGCAAAACCGTGAACCCCAAATAAAAGTATCAGAAAAAAGGCTAGTTGTTTTTTCATTAGTGCGCCCGTTGTTTTTTTACAAATATAAATTAAAACGCAAATATTTCGGTTTTTGTATTTTGTAAGATGTTTTTACACAACTGTGATTCTCTAAAGTCTTCAAAATTAATTTTTTTATAACACGTATTTTTTTCTTTTTTTTTTTTAAGTGTGTGATGTTTTTATATATTTGTCGGGAATTGACCTAAAAAGAGTAAAAATGCCCAAAAAAATCCTAATACTTCTATTTGCCCTTATCGGGAGTAGCAGTCTAACGAGAGCTCAGTTTGGTTTCTCACATGAAGTCGGTGCTATCGCCGGCCCGGTAATGTTTATGTCCGATTACGGTGTACGATACGACGTTAAAACCAACACAGGTAACACCGGTTACGGAATAGGTTTGATTCACTATCTTAACTTTTCATACCGTGCAGAATGTAACTGTTATACACCGGAAACGTATTTTAACGACCACTTTAAGTTGCGCTCCGAGCTTTCGTACAACAAAACAGAATTACAACACTTTGGTGAATGGGTTGATCCTAAGAAAAATTCTGTAATGGCGCAACAATTAAGAGCAATGCGCGGAACGGCCAGTGTAACCGATTTAGGTATGCAGCTGGAATATTTCCCATTGAGTATTCGTGATTTCACCGCAACAGATGGCGCTTTTGGTCCGTTTGTAAGTTTGGGGGCACATTATTCTTATTTTACACCTGAAAACTGGTCAACGCTTGGTCGTTTAGACGAACCTGGTGTTTTACCTACAAAATATGTTGGTGGTGTTTCCAATGACAGTGGAAGTACTTGGTCTGTTGTGGCCAGTGTAGGAACCCGATACAAATTAACTGAGTTATCCGACTTGATGATCGATTTACGTTGGCAGTATTATTTCTCCAACTGGGTAGAAGGTTTAAATCCGGACCCAGCTATTTACACTGAAAACAAAGCGAACGACTGGTTGGTTTGGTTAAATTTCGGATACATCTATTACCTAGATTAATACAAATCAAAAAACATAAAAAAACCCGAGCAATGCTCGGGTTTTTCTTTTTATGCTAATGCTTGCTGCAAATCTGCCAGTATATCTTCCGCATCTTCCACTCCTACACTCAAACGCACTAAATCATCCGTAATTCCGATTTCTTTACGTTTGTCTTCCGGAATCGACGCATGTGTCATCAAGGCCGGATGGTTGGCCAAAGATTCCACACCGCCTAAGGATTCTGCCAAGGTAAACACCTTAACTTTTTCCAAAAACTTAATAGCATCTTCTTTAGCGCCTGATTTGAAAGTAAAAGTCACCATTCCGCCAAAACCACCTAGCATTTGCTTTTTAGCAATTTCATGAAAGGGATGATTTTCCAAGCCCGGATAGTATACTTTATCCACTTTCGGATGGTTTTTCAAGAACTCCGCCACTTTTACACCGTTTTCACAATGACGCTGGACACGCAAGTGAAGCGTTTTGATACCTCTCAACACTAAGAAGCTGTCCATTGGCCCCAAAGTTCCGCCGGTTGCAAATTGTTTAAAGTGCAATTCATCACCCAAAACTTTATCTTTAATTACTAAAGCTCCGGCAATAACGTCGCTGTGTCCGCCTAAATATTTCGTAGCAGAATGCATTACAATATCTGCTCCTAAATCCAAAGGTTTTTGCAAATAAGGTGTCGCAAACGTATTATCCACGGCAAATAAAATATTGTGTTTTTTAGTGATTTTGGCAATTTCAGCAATATCGGCCAATTTCATTAACGGATTTGTTGGCGTTTCTACCCACACCAATTTCGTATTTTCATTGATTAACTTCTGAAAACCTTCCAAATCGTTCATATCCACAAAATGGAATTTAATTCCACTGTCTTTGTACAAACGCGTGAACAAACGATAGGTTCCGCCATACAAATCATCCATTGCAATGATTTCATCACCGGCTTTGAACATTCGCAACAAACAATCCGTTGCAGCCAAACCAGAAGCAAAAGCTAAACCACGCGCTCCGTTTTCAATGGAAGCCAAAGCATCTTCCAAAGCCTGACGGGTTGGATTCGCTGCACGGCTGTATTCGTACTCACCTACAGGTTGCCCTGGAGACACTTGAGCAAATGTAGATGTCTGAAAAACTGGAGGCATCACCGCTCCCGTTATTTTTTCATGATGTTGTCCACCATGTATTACTTTTGTATTGAATTTCATATGATCTGTTTTAGAGGGTAAAAATACGGCTTATTTCAGGATTATAAAAACTTGCTAATACGCATCATAATGCCCGTATGCACGCCTTCGTGATAATTGTTGAATTCCATCGCTTCCTGAGCATTTCGGATATGAAAACCAGACATGGTAGTAAAAGCAGTATATTCTTTAAAAATTTCGTCTGAAAAATCTTTTTTGGTTTGCTCCAAAGTCGCGTAAAGCAGCTTTTTCATTTGCTCCACTTCTTCTTGTGTAACAGGAATTTCCGGCCTGGTTCCTCTTTTGTATTGTTCCACCATTTCCGGAGCAACCATCATCGGTAGACCAGACAGATTGTACACCAACATCTGTTGTACCACCACAATATGACCAATATTCCAAATCAAGTTGTTATTGTAGCCTTCCGGTATTGTATTCAATTGTTCTAAGGAATAGTTTTCAAGAAACTTCAGCAGAATGTTCCTGCTGGATAAGGTAATGTCAAATGTAGATTGCATAGTTTTTCGTTTTGTTTTATAGTAGAATAAAATCTTCCGTCTTCGGAAAAGCGTGCATTACTTCCATTGCAATTTCCGGAGTCGGGCTGGCTAATTTTCGCAATTTGGTATCAATCCAGGCACCGTCAACACTGATTACCGCACACAATTCCCCTTCGCCATTCGACAATTCGTGTACAATGGTCCAGCGGGAAGCATCGGCTTTCATTTTTCCGATTTTGGTACTGATGGTAATGGCATCGCCCAAATGAATTTCTCTTCGGAATACACATTCTTCGCGAAATAAAACCGGCCCGAAATGCTGCTGTTGCATCACTTTCAACGTCAGGCCATGCGATTCTAAAACCTCGATACGGTGTTGTGCCCCAAAATCATAATAAGCACTGTGACGCATGTGAAAATTTGGATCCAAGTCCGACCAGCGAATAGAAATCGCCTTCGTAAAAACACTCATCTTGTCTAAAATTTACTCAAAAATAAAGAGAATTATCCGCTTGAAGATTCCCACAGCAATTAAATTAAATCTATTTTAACGAAAAGCCTATTTTTGCATATCAATTTGAAATAAAAATATTATGGACAAAATATATTATCTGGCTTCGTGTGATACGTGTCGAAAAATAATCAAAGCGTTACCCAACTCCAACCGTTTGACTTTTCAGGACATTCGTCAGGATCCGATTACGCCCGAACAACTGGAGGAAATGCACCAGCTTTCAGGCAGTTACGAAGCGCTTTTCAGCAAAAAAGCACAATTGTACAAGGCGATGGATCTGAAAAACAAAAACCTAACAGAAGCCGATTTTAAAAAATACATTTTGGAACATTACACCTTCCTGAGCCGACCGGTCTTTATTATCGACGGTAAAATCTTTATCGGAAACAGCCAGAAAAACATTAATGAAGTAATAGCCGTTTTAAGCTGATGAAGGCACGTACTTACGCCCTGATTGCCGCCTGGATGGTCGCCATCATTTACGGAGTAACGTTTACCATTGCTAAAGACGTAATGCCAAAACACATCGATGCTTTTGGGTTCATTTTCCTTCGTGTGGGCGGCTCCACTCTTTTATTTTGGCTGGCAGCTTTGTTTGTGAAAACCGAAAAAGTGGAAAAGAAAGACTTTCCGCGAATTTTAGCGGCCGCATTCTTTGGGGTAGCCTTTAACATGCTTACTTTTTTCAAAGGGTTGAGCTATACTTCACCCATTATGGGAGCCGTTTTGATGGTAACCACTCCAATGATCGTGTTGATTTTGTCTGCCATCATCATGAAAGAGCGCATGGAAAACAAAAAAGTTATGGGCATTCTTTTGGGATTGGCCGGAACTGTAACCCTTATTTTATACGGAAAATCAATGGTAAACGCACCGAATGCGAGTTTGGGAAATTTACTGGTTTTTGTCAATGCCGTATCGTATGGCTTTTACCTGATATTGGTTAAGAAACTGATGGACAAATACAACGCTTTTTCCTTTGTGAAGTGGATTTATCTTTTTGGCTTTCTAATGGTAATCCCTTTTGGCTGGAAGGAATTTCAGGCAGTGGATTGGTCAGGCGTACCCCTAAACATTTTCTGGAAAATTGGATTTGTCGTAATTGTTTCTACGTTTTTAACCTATTTGCTGAATTTGCTTTCCATGAAAGAACTCAAGCCAACAACTGTAGCTGTTTTCATTTACCTGCAGCCTTTTTTCGCGACGGTTTTCGCCATCGGACTTGGAAAAGACGAGTTGAGCTGGGTAAAAATAGGTTCAGCGGCTTTGATTTTCGCAGGGGTTTATCTGGTAATCCAAAAGAAATCGGGAGCGATAAACGACTCTTTAAAAGCCACCGACCCCAGTCAACATTAAATACTGAACACTTTTCTTTATCTTTGAAGTCTATTTGAAAAACGTATGATACAATCGATGACCGGTTTTGGCAAGGCAACCCTTCAGTTGGCTACCAAAAAAATTACAGTAGAAGTAAAATCTTTAAACAGTAAAGGCCTTGACCTGAATGTTCGCATGCCCTCGGTATACCGCGAAATGGAATTGGGACTGCGCAATCAGATTTCACAAAGTCTGGAGCGCGGAAAAGTAGACTTCTCTTTGTACATCGAAGTGACCGGTGAAGAAACCTCTACGAAAGTAAATGCCCCGATTGTAAAAGCCTATATTTCACAAATGCGCGCAATTTTGCCTACGGCAGATGAAACCGAACTGATGAAAATGGCCGTTCGCATGCCCGATGCTTTAAAAACCGAGCGTGACGAAATCGACGAAAACGAATGGAAACAGATTTTAACGGTAATCAACGAAGCCCTTACCAACATCAACACCTTTAGAAATGACGAAGGCGCATCGCTGGAAAAAGAGTTTCAATTGCGTATTGCCAACATTCGATCGTTCATGAATCAGGCGCTGTTGTTGGATCCGGAACGTATCGAAAACATCAAAAACAAACTCCAAACAGCTATTGATGAATTAAAAGTGAATGTTGATGAAAACCGTTTCGAACAAGAACTGATTTATTATTTGGAGAAGTTAGACATTACCGAAGAAAAAGTGCGTTTAACCAACCATTTGGATTATTTCCTTGAAACCTTATCCGGAAGTGAAGCCAACGGTAGAAAACTAGGATTCATCACTCAGGAAATGGGTCGTGAAATCAATACGATGGGTTCCAAATCCAATCATGCCGGCATGCAGAAATTGGTCGTTCAGATGAAAGACGAACTGGAAAAAATCAAAGAACAGGTTTTGAACGTTTTATAAGCTAATACCACTTTACACATAACACAACACAATAAAGCTGAAAGCCAACCGCTGAAAGCTAAAAGCTAAAATCATGAGCAAAGGTAAATTAATCGTATTCTCGGCACCTTCCGGTTCGGGAAAAACCACTATAGTTCGTCATTTATTAGGTAAAGAAGATTTGAACCTGGAATTTTCGATTTCAGCCGCCACACGTTCGCCCCGCGGGGAAGAAGTAAGCGGAAAAGATTACTATTTCATGTCGATTGAAGACTTCAAACAACACATTAAACACGAAGATTTCGTGGAATGGGAAGAAGTATACCGCGATAATTTCTACGGCACCTTAAAAAGCGAAGTAGAACGTATTTGGTCACTTGGCAAAAACGTGATTTTCGACATTGATGTGGCTGGCGGTTTGCGTATTAAATCGAAATTTCCGGAAGAAACCTTAGCCGTTTTCGTAAAGCCGCCAAGTGTGGACGAATTAAAACGTCGCCTAAAAGAACGTTCTACGGAAAGCGAAGACAAAATTAACATGCGCATTGCCAAAGCCCATGTGGAATTGGCGACAGCTCCGCAGTTTGATACGATCATTAAAAATTACGATTTAGATACCGCAAAAGAGGAAGCGTATCAGTTGGTTAAAAATTTCGTGAACAAATAAACGAATCAAGCTAAAAGCATATAGCTATTGGCTTATAGCTCAAAAAAGATGAAAATCGGACTTTACTTTGGCACCTTCAACCCAATTCACATCGGCCACCTGATTATTGCTAACCATATGGCGGAACATTCCGATTTGGATCAGATTTGGATGGTGGTCACGCCGCACAATCCGCACAAACAAAAAACCTCCTTGTTGGACGACTACCACCGTTTGCACATGGTCCATTTGGCCACGGAAGACTATCCGAAAATCAAGGCTTCCGATATCGAATTCAAACTTCCCCAGCCTAATTACACGGTAAATACGCTGGTACATCTTCAGGAAAAGTTCCCCAAAAATGAGTTTTCCTTAATCATGGGGGAAGACAACCTGAATTCACTGCACAAATGGAAAAACTATGAAGTGATTTTACAAAATCATAATATTTACGTGTATCCAAGAGCTGCGTTCGGTGAAATCGACGCACAATTCATCAACCATCCGAAAATCCACCGGGTAGGAGCCCCAATTCTGGAATTGTCTTCGACTTTTATCCGTGAAAGCTTGAAAAACGGCAAAAACATTCGACCAATGGTACCGGAAAAAGTTTGGGCTTATATTGATCATAATTTGTTTTACAGAAAGTAGCATTCAATTAACAAAGTTTTAAAAGTCATTGATGGAATCTTCAGTAACTTTAGGCTTCTAAAATTTTAAGCTATGTTAAACTTCGAATTATACAATCCTACCAATTACGTTTTTGGCAAAGGTCAAACGTCCAAACTAACCGATTTAGTTCCAAAAAACACCAAAATCTTATTGGCTTACGGTGGCGGCAGCATTTTTAAAAATGGGGTGTACGACCAAGTAAAAGCAGCACTTCCTACTTCTGAAATTATCGAATTCGGTGGTATCGAACCCAATCCGCGCTATGAAACACTGATGAAAGCGGTAGCAATCATCCGCAAAGAAAACATCGGTTTTATTTTAGCCGTTGGTGGTGGAAGCGTAATCGATGGCGTAAAATTCATCTCGGCAGCCGTAAAATTTGACGGCAATCCTATGGATATTTTACACAAACGCCTTTTAATTAAAGACGTAACACAAGTTATCCCTTTCGGAACGGTGTTAACTTTACCGGCTACAGGTTCTGAAATGAATTCGGGAGCCGTAATTACAATAGATCAAACACAGGAAAAATTATCGTTCGGGGGCAGTGCTTTGTTTCCGAAATTTTCCATTTGCGACCCAACGGTGATTGAATCGCTACCCAAAAGACAAATTCAAAACGGAATCGTGGACGCTTTTACGCACGTTATGGAACAATATTTAACCTATCCGACCGATGCCTTGCTTCAGGACAGAATAGCGGAAAGCATTTTGCAAACCTTAGCGGAAATCGGACCCGGCGTAGCCGAAAACCCAACCGATTACAAATTGGCGTCGAATTATATGTGGTGCGCGACTATGGCCTTAAACGGATTAATTCAAAAAGGCGTTCCGACCGATTGGGCGACTCACATGATTGGCCATGAACTGACGGCCTTATATGAAATTGACCACGCAAGAACACTGGCCATCATCGGACCCAACTTGTATCGTATAATGTTTGAAACCAAAAAAGAAAAACTGGCACAATACGGCGAACGCGTTTTCAATATCCAAGGGAATTCAACAGAAGAAAAAGCCGAAAAAGCGATTGAAAAAACAGTTGATTTTTTCCACAAAATGGGCATGCTGACCAAACTTTCCGAAAACACGACCAATTATGAAAACACGGCTGATTTCATCGTAAAACGTTTTAAAGAACGAGGCTGGTTAGCCATGGGCGAAAAACAAAACATCACACCGGAAAAGGTTCGGGAAATCGTCGAATTAAGTTACTAAAACAAAACGCTCCTTCTGGGGCGTTTTTTATTCTTTTAAAATCATACGCTCCTGAATACCCGAAACAGTAGTGATACGGCAAACGTAAACTCCTTTTGGAAGTGAAGACGAGTCTATTACGCCATTAGAAGTCATTATTTTAAATGTTTTTATCTTTTGCCCCCATAGCGTCCAAATACTCACAGACACCTCTTCCTTTAAGCCCGAAATAGTGAATTTGTCTTTAATGGGATTCGGATAGATCGTAAATTTATTGGCATTCCAATCTGCTGTTGTCAGGTTGTCCGATACTTCTAGGCTCAAAACAAACGAACTGCTCCCATAGGAATTGGTTGCGGTTACAGTATAGGTTGCTGGAGGCGTTGCTACAGTAGGTGCTCCGGAAATTTCACCCGTCACCGTATTAAAACTTAATCCATCTGGTAAATCGGGGATTATCGTATAACCATAGGTTTTGATTTTACGGATTTTGTGATTACCATAATCGGCGATATAAAGAGCATTATCGGAGGCTATAGCAATACCCGTAGGATTTTTAAATGAGGATGTACTGGCATTTCCATCTGCAGCGCCTATAATTCCGGTTCCGGCAAAAGTAGTCACTTCTCCCAAAGGGCTTATTCTTCGGATTTTATGATTGCCTTCATCGGTAACATATAAAATAGCCTCTGAAGTGACGGCCACTACCGCCGGATGGTTAAAAGAAGCTGAACTTCCATTCCCATCAGCCAATCCAGCTGTCCCACTTCCCGCAACCGTGGTTACTTGTCCCAAAGTGTCAATTTTCCGGATACGATTGTTACTGTAATCGGCAACATAAAGATTGCCCGAACTGTCTATACCTAAACCTGTTGGCCCGTTAAATTTAGCAGTAGCTGCGTTTCCATCCAGATAACCCGAAGTACTTCCCGCATAAGTGGTTACCGTACCATCGGGGGTTATTTTTCGGATTTTATGATTGTTCCAATCAGCAATATATAGATTATCCTGCGCATCAATGGTCATGGCAGCCGGATAATAAAACTTGGCGGACAACCCTGATCCATCAAGAAAACCAGCTGTTGACCCAGCAAATGTTGACACAACTCCCGCCGGTGTGATTTTTCGAATTAGATGATTACTCTGATCCGTTATAAAAATATTGCCTTGTGAATCGACTATAGCACCATCCGGATAACGAAATGTTGCCGAAGCTACATCGCCATTGGCCGTTCCTATCGCTCCGGTTCCGGCAAGAGTAGTCACTGCGCCATCGATGGCAACCTTTCGGATTTTATGATTGCTGCGGTCCACAATTACCAGGTCATTTTGTTGGTTAAATGTTACCACCGTCGGATAATTAAAACTGGCTAATGTTCCTATTGCATCGGTACTCCCAATAGTTCCGGAACCTGCCAGAGTGGTTACCTGAGGCTCATTGGGTATTACTCCACCGTTATTTAAAGGATACAACGGTGCAATCGTTTGATTCACAACAAAAACAGTGGGTGTCGGATACGAAATATCGGGAGACTGACTGTACAGTATCCCTGAAAAAAACAAAAGTATTAATCCCTTAACGATCCGAAACATATATTGCAAAATTCTTAAAACCAGACAAAAATAGCAAAAAACGAAAGGCGCTCCGAAAATTAATTTCTCGAGCGCCTTCCTCACCAAAAACAAAAAATATTAACTAATCCTAACCTAACTTCTCTTTTACTTTACTATTGTGGTATCTGTTTTTTTAACTCTTTCCTTCCCTCCTTGTTTCATAAATTGGATAAATCCTCTGCCTTGAAATTCGTAAGTCGTTCCCGAAGCCTGATGAAACAATCGTATTCTGTTGTCATTAATAACGGTCAGCACAAACGATTCATTGCCCCAGAAATCATAATCTAATGTTAAAGTTTTCTGATAGGCATTACCCGGCACATTGTACACACCATACAATCCGGTAAAATCCCAATAGATCGAATTCACTGGGGTTCCCGGAGCATCTTGAGAGGAGCGAAACTGATTGCCACTGGATAAAAACTGTACAAAATGCTCATTATCGAAATCATTCAAGGCACCGGCATTGCTGGTATATACTTTTTCCCAAGCGGTATATTCCTGAAGGAAATAGGTGATATTATCGTAAAACAAACCGTCATAATCAAAATTGTTACGCTGATAACCGGTTAAATAATAGGTTACGTTATGATTATGGTCAATCAGTTTGATTCGGTTGCTACTGATTTGCACCACTTCGGTTTCATAAAAACCATAAACATCATGGTAGAAACGAATGGTCGTCGGAGAATAATCATAATATCCAATGTCGATACCAAAGCCATTTCCGGTTGTACCGATATAAGCCACATTATTGTTAGCGTACAAGGTACCATCTAAAAGGGAAATAGTAAAGGCTCTGGTTAGAAAAGGCACATCCCCTGTTCCGGTTGTGGCATTATAGTCCACATACCAAAGCTCGTAGCGTTCCATGAGTTCCGGGAGCGTGATGCCATTATCCACATAATCGTTATGGTAGTGCTCGTCCACCACACAAGAAGTGAGCAAAAAAGGCAGTATAACCGCTGCAAAAAGTAATTTTATCGTTTTCATATCATTCTTATTTTCGGGTTCCTCAAATCTGTTTCAATTAGCGTGCCAATCTTGCTTTAAAACCAGCAATACTTTAAAGAACTCCGGGACAAAATTTTTCAATTCGCCAATTTTGAGTACTTTTGGGATTACAAATTTGTAAATCAAGATGAGTGACACTCCGAAATTTGCGGTAATCGGCGGCGGAAGCTGGGCAACAGCCATTGCTAAAATGCTTTGCGTAAACCTTTCCGAAATCGCCTGGTACATGCGAAACACTTATGCTATCGAGCACATTAAAATCAACAAACACAACCCAAATTACCTGAGTTCGGTTGAGTTTGATACCAAAAAATTAAAACTGACCTACGACATTAACGAAGCGGTAGCTTATGCTGATTATGTGATCTTTGCCATTCCCTCAGCTTTTTTGAGTGACGAGCTGGAAAAGCTCACTGTAAGTTTGGAAGGAAAAGTCATTTTTTCTGCTATCAAAGGAATCGTTCCGGAAACCAGCATGATTGTTGGGGAACATTTTCATAAAACCTATGATATTCCTTATGACAACATCGGCGTGATTACCGGCCCTTGTCATGCTGAAGAAGTGGCCTTAGAGCGTCTTTCGTATTTAACCATTGCCTGTGGCGATGACGAAAAAGCCAAAATCATGGCCCAAAACCTGAACAGCCACTACATTAAAACCAAAACCTCCGACGACATCATCGGAACGGAATATGCCGCCATGCTGAAAAACATTTATTCGATAGCAGCAGGGATTGCACACGGTTTGGGTTATGGTGATAACTTTCAGGCGCTACTAATGAGCAATGCCATCCGCGAGATGAAAAAATACATCAAGAAGGTGCACAAAATGAAACGTAATATTAACGATTCTGCTTACTTGGGAGACTTACTTGTAACCGGCTACTCGATCTTCTCGAGAAACCGAATGTTTGGAAACATGATTGGAAAAGGCTATACGGTAAAATCGGCACAAATGGAAATGAGTATGGTCGCTGAAGGGTATTATGCCACCAAAAGCGCCCATAAACTCAACGAAACCTACAAAGCAAAAACCCCAATCATCGATGCAGTTTATACTATCCTGTACGAAGGGAAAGAGCCTAAACAAGTATTCAAAAAACTTACTGAAAAATTAGATTAATTTTTTTTCAGTCGGTGCGTTTCAGAAGACAACAAGCCCCACAAACGTCTAAAGTCTTGAATCACAAAGCCTTTACGCATTTCACAATGCAATTGCTTTAAAAAAATCATTTTTATCAACCCTTACCAACAAAGGGATGACAGGCTTTTCCCTTGGAGAAAAAAATAACGTTTACCTTAGCCGAAATAAATCAAAAATGCCAAATGGATAACTTAATCAATCACCCCGGAATTTTAACGGTCTTTACAATTGTAATCTTAGCAATGCTGCTCTTGGACTTAGGTGTTTTCAAAAAAAACCAACATGCCATCAGCAACCGAGAAGCTTTAATGTGGTCCACCTTATGGATATCGTTGGCTATGGGCTTCAGTGCTGTTATTTACTATTACATGGGAGTCGAGAAATTTGCCCAATTCCAATCTGCATACTGGATTGAGAAAGCCCTTTCGGTGGACAACCTCTTCGTTTTTATATTAGTTTTCGGATTTTTCAACGTCCAAAGGGAACTACATCACAAAGTACTATTCTGGGGAATTATTGGAGCCTTGGTTTTCAGGGCAATTTTCATCTTTACCGGCGTGGAACTGATTAACATGACGTATTTGCCGCAAATGGATGTATTTGGCCATCTGGTTAAAATCAACATCATTCTTTCCATTTTTGGTATTTTCCTGATTTTTGCCGGTGTCAAATCCTGGTTTTCAGAATCGGATGAAGGGGATAAAGATTTCACCAAAAGTCCGGGCGCCCAATTGGTACACCGTTTCTTCAAAGTAAGTGAAAATTATGACGGTGACAAATTCTTTACGGTAGAAAACGGTGTAAAAATGGCCACACCACTCTTGGTTGTGGTTGCCGTTATTGAGTTTACCGACTTAATTTTTGCAGTTGACAGTATCCCTGCCATTTTTGCCATAGCACCTAACGACCCGTTCATTTTATACACCTCCAATATTTTCGCCATTTTAGGCCTTAGAGCACTTTATTTCTTGTTGGCGAACTTCATGCATATGTTCAGCCGTTTAAAGTATGGATTAGCGCTTATTTTGGCTTTTATCGGCATCAAGATGCTGATTGCGCCTTTTTACCACATCACATCACCAGTCTCATTGATGATTGTAGGTA
The DNA here is from genome assembly GCF_040750275.1 of Flavobacterium enshiense. Lineage (GTDB taxonomy): Bacteria > Bacteroidota > Bacteroidia > Flavobacteriales > Flavobacteriaceae > Flavobacterium > Flavobacterium enshiense_B. Next base: position 37,358 of record NZ_JBDOCV010000022.1, on the reverse strand, counting down.
GTGTTTTAATGCTTTCTGTGGCCGCATCTCTATTGTTTCCGGTTAAAGATTAATCTCAAACATCTTAATAAAAAAGAAAGGGCGGTTATAGAACCGTCCTTTCTTTTTTATTTAATAAGAATCTCATCCGTAAAAATATAAGCATCGCCACCGGCTCCCTGATGCCAGTCGGGCAATTTCCCGAAGTTATACGCTTTCACTTTTACATAACGGGCCTGTATTGCTTTAATTTCCAACGTAAAAGCTTTGATTTGCTCTTTGTAATCATCCGCAGCAACAGTATTGGAAACCGATCCGGCTAATTCAAAATTCACGTTATCTGTTGAAATATAATACTCCACTTTTGCCGGCATAACAATCCAGGCACGGGTATCCTGCAGAAAACGACCAGAGATTTCATTAATTTTAGTTTCTTTTTTCAAATCGATGACCGCCACAAAATCCTGTCCTTGATAGCCTTGCCAATCGCCTTTGCGCCAGTTTTCGTTACCTAAAATCCCATCGATCAGACCTTCGGGACCTCCAGCGTGGTACTGTGTTGAATAGCGCGATGCTATATTGATACTCCAGTCGTTAGCTTTTTTAAAATAAGAAGCTGCAACCACATTACTTCTTTTACCCATTTCATCAGCACTGTAAGCATAAACTGTGGAAGATTTTTTGATGGTAAAAGGCTTTGTGTATTTTTTAAACTTTTTATCTTGCTCAAAAGAATAGAACGCTTTTGTGCCTGGAGCAGCAATTAACGATACTTCCAACTCCTTTTTAAAGGCTTTGCTTTCAGCTTGAATGGCAGGCACCGGTATCAGGGTTGTGAACAAATCTCCAATAGATGCATTTTCAGGCTTTTTAAACCCTAAATTCTCCAATTCTAAAGCTGAGGTTTCCTTGCTAAGTATAATTTCACCCTGATTTTCCAATCTAAGTCGGGCTTCATTAAAATAAGGTTGACCGGCATTCCAGCCAATCTGTCCCGGCGTTACCGAATAAATTCCCAACGAATTCAATACATACCAGGCACTCATCTGTCCACAATCTTCATTCCCGATCAGGCCGTCTGGCGTGTTTTTATAAAACTCATTTAAAATATAAGTTACTTTTTTCTTCGTTTTTTCAGGTTTCCCTACGTAATTGTACAGATAGACCATGTGGTGGCTCGGCTCATTTCCGTGAGCATATTGTCCAATTAATCCTGTAATGTCCGCTTGATCACGACCTGTTGTTTCTGAAGGTGCAGAAAACAATTCATCCAACTTGGCTTCAAATTTTTCCTTCCCGCCGTGTACCGCGATTAAACCCGGAATGTCCTGCGGCACAAAGAAGGAATATTGCCAGGAATTCCCTTCCGTAAAGTTGTTGTTCACTTCGCGCGGCTCGAAAGGACTGTCCCAACCGCCGTTTTTCTTCGGACGCATAAAGCCCGTTTGCGAATCAAATACATTTCTCCAACTTTGGGAACGCCTCATAAAGTATTCAAAATCATCTTTTTTGTTGAGTAATTTAGCCATTTGGGCAATACACCAATCATCGTAAGCATATTCCAGAGTTTTGGAAACGCTTTCGTGTTCGTCATCGATGGAAATAAAACCGTTCTTTTTATAGGCTTCCAACCCTAAATGATCCAGCATGGCCGAGTGTTTAGCCGCTTCAAAAGCTTTTTCGTAATCGAACCCTTTAATACCTTTTACCATCGCATCGGCTATGACTGAAACGGAATGGTAACCAATCATACAATCGGTTTCATTGGAGGCCAGTTCCCAAACCGGTAATCTTCCACCTTGCTCATATTGCTTTATAAAAGTATTGATATAGTCTGCGGTTCGTTTCTTATCGATTAGTGTATACAACGGATGGGCACCCCTGAAGGTATCCCAAAGTGAAAATACCGTATAATAATCGAAAGTATCAGCGACATGAATTTGGTTGTCGCGACCGCGGTATTTACCGTCTAAATCTTCAGCAATGTTGGGTTGCATCATGGTATGATACAAAGCAGTGTAGAAAATCGCCAACTTGTCTTGATCATTCGATTCCACCTGAATTTTGGACAGTTCCAGATTCCAAAGTACTGCGGCATCTTTTATCGTGCGCTCAAAATCCCAGTGCTTGATTTCTGTAAGATTCAAAGCTGCACCTTCATATCCGGTTGGTGACAAGGCCACTTTCACCCAGATTTTCTCTCCTTTTGCAACCGGTTTGGAAAAACTCAAGGCTACTTCAGTACCGGAATAGAAATTCGCCTCATTCTTACCGTTGGCTTTCACTTTGTTGATTGTCATCGGCTGGTTGAATTCGATACGGGCGAAAACATACTGGTCGCGTGCCCAAGCTTCACTTCTGCGCAAAATTTCTATGGTGCGGCTGTTGACAATACGCACATCGCCTTGTAATAACTTATCGCGGTGGTTCAAATCTAAAATAACATTCGCCTGACCCGCTTCGTTGAAGGTGTATTCGTGAAAACCAACTCTGGTTGAAGCCGTCAATCGAACATCTATATTGTGTTTATCTAACTTCACACTGTAATAACCTGCCGACGCTTTTTCATGTTGATGGGAAAATATCGAAGAATAGGTCTTGTTATCAAAAGAAGGTTCGCCCATAGTCGGCATCAGCATAATATCCCCATAATCGGAAACACCTACCCCGTTTAAATGGGTATGGGAAAAACCATAGATTATGCTGTCAGAATAATGGTATCCGCCACAGCCATCCCAACTGCCGTCAATTCGGGTATCGGGTGAGAGTTGTACCATTCCGAAAGGGACTGTAGCACCTGGAAAGGTATGTCCGTGTCCGCCCGTTCCGACAAACGGATTGACATATTGTGCAAAATTGTGATTTTGAGAAAAGCCGGTCGCTGTAACTAAAGCGGCTATAAAAAGAAAGGCAGTTTTTTTCATAAAACGTTCTACTGAAAATTTTTCTCTAAAATAAAGAATATTTCAGGAACACTATACATCGATTTTGTGAATTACTTCCCTAAATCGATGGGTTTTATCATGGGTTATTTCACCAAAATACCGCGTTTTTGCATTACCGGGATGTCCACCATTCCTTTATCGTTGATCGTATTGGTGCGAAACACGTAAGTTTTATCATAAAGTTTATCACCGATAAAAAAGGTTACCATAAACTCGTTATTCAGCTGAAGGACATTGTTTTCCAGCAACTCAATTTTCACGGCTGCATTCGGTTCCACTTCTTTAAACGCATGACGAAAGGTTCCGGTTTTTCGATCTTCACCGTTAATTTGTCCGTACGCGCGGGAAACCACGATAGCCATTTCCAACTTTGCATCGCTATCATTCACCAAATGCACATACCACGAATTTTCCATAAAGTCATCGTTCCATTCCTGAACGGCTGCCACATACACATTTTCGACAGTTGGTATACTAATATCCTTTTGCATAACGTTGTAAATTAAAGTCTGCAAATTTACTATAAATATTCCGTAATTTTACAACACCACACGCTTCTAGAAGCATTAAAAATTCAACGTATGAAAGTTCTTATTCCGACATTGTTTGCCCTGAACTTAACCATTTTTGGTTGTGAATTTGGCAGTAAAAATGAAAATGAAAATTCCGAAAAAGACATTGACACTACGGTTGTGATTTCCGACAGCCACACCTCCGAAAACGCTTTAGACTGGCAGGGAATGTATGAAGGTGTAATTCCTTGTGCCGATTGTCCGGGCATCGAAACGAAAGTTACGTTAAACGAAGACAAAACTTTTGAATTGTCTGTTTTATATCAGGACAGGGAAAAGCAACCGACACTAACAAAAGGTAATTTTGTATTTGATGCATCCGGAAGCATTATCACGCTAGACAAAAACGGCAACAATACGAGTTACAAAGTAAAAGAAGGCTGTCTGGCGATGTTAGACGGCGATGGAAAAGAAATTGAAGGCGCTTTGAAAACCAATTATGTGCTGAATAAAAATCATTAAAATAAAAAAGCTCCGAAATTCGGAGCTTTTGTTTTATATACTGGACTTGAATTGTTCCAGAAAACGCACATCGTTTTCGTAAAACATTCTGATATCGCCAATTTGGTACAACAACATCGCAATACGTTCGATACCCATACCGAAGGCAAAACCGTTGTATTTGTCGGCATCAATACCGCAATTCTTCAGAACGTTAGGATCCACCATACCACAACCCATGATTTCTAACCAACCGGTTCCTTTGGTGATACGATAATCCGTTTCTGTTTTTAAGCCCCAGTAAATATCTACCTCCGCACTTGGCTCGGTGAACGGGAAATAACTCGGACGCAGACGAATTTTGGATTTTCCGAACATTTCTTTCGTAAAATACAGCAAGGTTTGTTTTAAATCGGCAAAGGAAACATTCTGGTCGATGTACAAACCTTCCACCTGATGGAAAATACAGTGCGAACGCGACGAAACGGCTTCATTACGAAACACACGCCCTGGGGAAATCGTACGGATCGGCGGTTTATTACCTTCCATATAACGCACCTGAACGGACGAAGTATGCGTACGCAACAACACATCCGGATTGGTCTGGATGAAAAACGTATCCTGCATGTCACGCGCCGGATGGTATTCCGGCAAGTTTAATGCGGTAAAGTTGTGCCAATCGTCTTCGATTTCGGGACCTTCCGACACATTGAATCCGATGTTGGAAAAAATATCGACGATCTGGTTTTTTACAATCGAAATCGGATGACGCGAACCGATTACCAAAGGCTCACCTGGACGTGTCAAATCACCATACAAACCACCCGCCACTTCTTTGCTTTCCAAAGCGTCCTGAATGGTTTTTACTTTGTCTTCCGCCGTGGTTTTCAAAAGGTTGATTACCTGACCGAATTCTTTTTTCTGATCGTTCGGTACGTTTTTGAATTCAGCGAAAAGGTCTTTCAACAAACCTTTACTTCCTAAGAACTTAATTCGGAAGGCTTCTAAAGTGTCTTTGTTATCGGTGGTAAAAGCCTGTGCTTCACCAATGTATTCTTTAATCTTATCTGTCATCGTCATGCGGTAATTGGATGCAAATTTAAACTTTTTTAAGTGATTAGTAAACAGTAATTAGTAATTTAATACCGATTAATTAATCAATTCTTTTTCTAAAAAGTAATTTACAATCGCTTCTTTCATCAGTACCGATTGCTCTCCGGCTTTCAGTGGTGGCAATTGTTCTTTTACCTGATAATGGGGCCAGCCTTCTTCATCGAAAAAATCAAATTCGTAATACCCATAAGGCTCCAGCAAACGACAGATGGCGATGTGCATCAAGTTTAACTTTTCGTCTTTCTTGAATTTTCGATTGAGTTGCCCTAATTCCTGCAGGCCAATCAAATAAATAATGGCATCCAAATCAAGGATATCCCCTTCGGCAAACTGATTGGAAAGTATGTTTACCACTGCATCCCAGCGGGTTTTTAATTGTTCATCTCTTGACATTTCTAAAAATTATGAATTATGAATATGAATTATGAGTTCACGTATCATAAAATTACGCTGCAAAGATAGTGACTTGCCTAACGAGAATTGTAGTTTCAGAAAAGTCTTTTCTCTTTTTACTTTTTACTTTTCCCGCTTCTTTTATCTTTGTCGCTGTATCTATTCTTTTAACGATGAATTTTATCGATATAATTATAACGGTTTTACTCGTTTTCGGATTAATAAAAGGTTTAAGGAACGGTTTGTTTGTTGAACTGGCCTCACTGATTGCCTTTTTTATCGGAATTTATGCTGCGATTAAATTTTCCTATGTCATCAAAGCAATGCTGGAAAACGCTGTTTCATGGTCGCCGAAAACGGTGCAGGTCACGGCATTTGTGCTAACCCTGCTTGTAGTCGTAATCGCGATTCATTTGCTGGCCAAAATTTTTACAGGAATTGCTGATTTCGCATTTCTGGGTTGGGTTAACAGCATTGGCGGTGGTGTTTTTGCGGTATTGAAAACGATATTGTTACTAGGAATTGTGCTGAGTCTGTTCCAAAAAGTAAACCGCAACAACATGATTATCGCTAAAGACACTCAGGAACAATCACTACTTTTCCATCCGGTTTTAAAAACTTCGGAAATGCTATTGCCCGTTGTAACGGATTGGTTTGCCGATTTGAAAAACAGTACCGATAAGCATTCGAAACCAACAGAGTCTTAATTACTGATCACTTTAAACTACTTCAACTCCTTAATCGCTGTTTTTTCTATCCAGCCTTGGGTTTCGTCCGTTAATTCAATTTTGCACCAGTTGTCCTGGGTTTCCAACACGTACACTTTGGTTCCCTCATGAAGTTCAAGCGCATCCGGAGCTGTGGATTTCGGTTCGTTTTTCACAGAAACGACTTCCGCAAAAACAATGGCCGGACGGTCGCTTTTATAGTTGTTCCGCTCAATAAACGCCGCTACTGTACTAAGAAGAATTAGCAGTAAAGCGATTATCATCCCAACAAAAAACAAACGTTTCATCAGCGAAGTTCTACCAAAATAATACCCTATAAAAAACAACAAAAATACGGCAGAGAACACTGTGGCAATTCCGGCCCAAGTGTCGTAGTGAAAAACATCCAAAGTTTCATTCAGCATTTGTGAAAACCCTACTTTCGGAACGACCTTAATTTCGTCAATGGCCATTTTCTGGGCAAACTTCAGGTTGGTTTGAATCTCGGTATCGTCTGGATGCAACAACAAAGCCTTTTCGTAATTGTAAACTGCCGGGGCTACTTTGTGCAATTTATAATATGCATTGCCTAAATTAAAGTACAGTTCTGCTGACTCTTGTCCAGATTTCAGAATGCCTTCATACATCACGACTGCTTCTTCAAACTGCTCCTTTTTATACAATTCGTTCCCTTTCTGAAAAGCAGCTTGTGCGAAAATCGTCTGAGCAACCAATAAAAATAAATAGACTAACTTTTTCATGTTTTCGGTTTATATCTGCTTACTCAATTCTGAAATCACGCTTACGGCTTTATCGTAATCTTGCTGCATAGCCACGTTGGTCGATGGTGCATAACGGGCAAATTCACAATTATTCACTAATTCCATAAAATCGGAAACGGTTTGTGTTGTTGCTTTTTTGGAAATCAATAACTCCTGGACATTTTCTTTAGTCATTTCCGAAGTCTCAATATGAAGTTTTGCTTTCAGGAAATTATGAAGTGCGCGTTCCATAGCATCGTAAAACAGTGCTTTATTACCCATTTGCCTGTTGGCTTCCGACAAAAATTTCTTAGCCAGTTTGTTCGACTGACGGATCCGGTTACCGGCCACATCACCATCAATGGCTTCTTTTTTCTTCTTTGCCAAAATAATAACCGGAATGAATAAGAACGGAACTGTCAACAAAGTGTAAAACAAAGTGGAACCCAAAAAATCATTGTTTTCAATCGGTGTCAATTTGGCATTGGATTTCACGAAAGCAAACTGATCCGTTTTACTCACCGCATTTTTTTCATGAGAGGCCACTGCATCACCGGAAGTTGGCATTGGCCCGTCCAGAACATTGATCTTTATTTCTTGAGAGCCAATGGTTTTATACGATTTTGAATTCAGATCAAAATAACTGAATGTTAGCGGCTTAATCACGTACGTGCCTTTGTATTGCGGCACTATGGTATAGGTATCGGAAATGGTTCCCTGCATACCGGTAAGCGGTGTGGTCACGTTTTCCTTGTGTTCCGGATCGTACATTTCCAAAGCATTTGGCACTACCGGTTTGGGCAAGGTAAACAATTTCATGTTTCCTTTTCCGGCCGCACTTACCACAAGCTGTAGCGATTCACCTGATTTCAACGTAGTCTTTGAAGGCTTCACCTGAAAATCAAAATGCCCTACGGCTCCTGCAAAATCTTCGGGTTTCCCGTTTTCAGGCAAGGCTTTCACCGCTATGGATTTAGCCCCTGCTGATATTTTTTTAGTCCCATTGGCATATTCCATGCGTCCGAACATATCACGGCGTCCGGTTGGTGCCTGCATGCTAATGTCTAAGGTCAACGGTTCTATGTTTAATTTTCCTGATTTTTGTGGATATAGCACCGTTTTTCGCAAGACAACATAACGATAATCTTCTCCGTTGTATTTCCCCATCTGAACCGTAAGATTCTTCACATCAATACTCTGACTCCAGAAATTATTGTATTTCGGACTCTCCGATTCCCTAAAATCGCTCACGCTCACGTACGGGCTCACGTACAATTTATAAACCGCTGTAATCGGCTCATTCACATACGGATTTGTATTGGAAATTTCGGCCACCAAATGGATTCCGTCTCCTTTCAAAGTGGGCGGTGGTGGCGGTGTCGGAACTTGTCTTGGTCTTCGGTTTCCGAAAATAATGGCAAACGGATCTTCCTCTTCTTCCGGTTCGGGCTGTGCTACGGCATTACCTACCGTTACTTTTACCGAATTGGTTTTATAGATCTTTCCGGCAATTTCAATGGACGCAGGTTTTATGGTGAATGTTCCTTTTTTAGTAGGCATCAGAAAGTACGAATACGATTTACTGAAAGATTTTCTCCCATTCACCCAGGAATAGTTTACGGATTGGTTTGGACCGCCAAAAATCTTGAACCCTTCGAATGAAGGTGCTTCGAAATTATCCCCGTCATCGTTCATGGTAAAATCCACACGCAGGCGCTCGTTTATACCGATACTGCTTTTGCTCACGGTTGCCTTAAATTCTACCTGAGCAAAAACTGCCTGAACAGCGAGTAACAGTAGTATTAAAATCCCTTTACTTCTCATTCTTATTGATTCCCTTTTTCATTTCCTGACAATTTTCAACTTGTCTCCTTTTCAAATTTTCTAACGGATTACCAGTCTTTTTCGACCCTTTTCGGACTGCCTTTCACTTCCTTGCCTTTTATGCGATCCTGAATTTTCTTTTCTTCATTGTTCAGAGCATCCAGCATGCTTTCCATTCGTTGTTTGGTAGCACCGCTTGGCTGGGGTTTGGGTTGCTCCTTATTCTGGTTTTCTTTTTGGTCTTTTTTACTTTCGTCAGGCTTATTTTGCTGGTCTTTCTGATCCTGCTTGTCTTTGTCCTGGTTCTTTTGATCTTGCTGATTTTTTTGGTTCTGGTTTTTATCCTGATCCTTATTTTTATCTTTATCGTCCTTATTGTTTTTCGGAGGACTTTCTTTTAATTTTTGTTTCGCCAAAGCATAATTATAGCGGGTCTGGTCGTCGCTCGGATTGTTGCGCAGCGCATTTTTATAGGCTTCTACAGCTTCCTGATAATTTTTTTCCGCCATAAGCGTATTGCCTAAATTATGAAAGGCTTTATGTCGTTCCGGCTTGGTCTTGGCTTCAGAAATCGCCCTGGAATAGGAAAATTTAGCTTCTCCGGGCTGGTTCTGACGGTAAATAGCATTCCCTAAATTATATGACGATAAGGCCGCCTTCGGATTTTTAAATTGCGATTTTCGGTATTCAACTTCCGCCTCGGCATAGTTCTTTTCCTCGAACTGACGGTTTCCTTTAGGCAGATTTTTATCCTTCTCCTGTGCCAGCAGCGTCACGGAAAAAAGTAAAAACATATAGTGTACAAACTGCTTCATCAGGCTTTCTTCTTTTCATTAAACAAGTTCAGTTTCTTTACCCAGGCGGTTTTGCGCTCCATAAAGAAAACATCGAGCAGCAACAGGAAAAACGCTAATCCTAAAAACCATTGGAACTGCGATTCAAAGTTGGCAATCTGCTGGCTTTCAAAATCGGTTTTCTCTAAATTGTCCAGTCCGTTTTTCACAAACTCCAACACTTCTTTGGTACTTCCTCCGAAAACATAACCGCCATTAGCATTTTTGGCAATGGTTTTCAGAGTTTCCGGATACAGTTTCGTGATAACCGTTTCGCCGTTCTGGTCTTTTTTGAAACTTTCAATCACGCCGTTATGACGCAACGGAATCGGCCCTCCTTTTTCCGTTCCGATACCGATGGTGATGACTTTTATTTTTTTGTCTTTGATCTCTTCTAATGCTTCCTCGAAACCTTCGCCATGGTCTTCCCCGTCGGAAAGCATGATGATCAGTTTGCTGGTTTGTGGGTCGTCAAAATACGAGGACGCCATTTTCAAAGCTTCGCCTAAAGCCGTTCCCTGAGAGGAAACCATATCGGTATTCATGCTTTGCAGGTACATTTTGGCCACACTATAATCGGTGGTGATCGGCAATACCGGATAAGCGCTTCCTGCATACCCCACAATCCCGATGCGATCGCTTCCCAACTGATTGATAATCTGTGAAACGACTTGTTTTGTTTTCTCCAGTCGGTTCGGGGCAAGGTCTTCGGCCAACATACTTTTGGAAACATCCACTGCAAAAACGATATCGACGCCCTGACGTTTCACCGTTTCCATCTTGGTCCCGATTTTCGGATTCACTAAGGCTACCACCAAAGCGGCCAATCCTAACAAAACCACGATTAGTTTTAAAACGGGTTTGAATGTTGATTTCTCCGGGCTCAGCTGTTTCAATAATTCCAAATCTCCGAATTCTTTCTGTTTTTTACGCTGCCAATACAGATTGACAAGGAAAAGTAACAGCACAATCGGAAGAAAGGCTAACAGGTAAAAATATTTTGGTTCGTCAAATTCCCACATAATTAGATAAAACTTCTGAAAAGGGTTTTACGCAACAACAGTTCCAACACTAGAAAACCTAACGCTAAAAAAGCGAAAGAACGGTACTTTTCATCGTAATTATAGAAGCGCTGTTCCATTACTTCGGTGGTTTCCAGTTTGTTAATTTCATTATAGATAGTTTCCAGACGCTGATTGCTCGTCGCTCTGAAATATTTTCCGCCGGTCATGGTCGCAATGTCTTTCATGACTTTTTCATCGATTTCCACTTTCATGCGCTTGAACAAAAATTGTCCGTTCGGTGCGATGGCATATGGAAATTCCGCCATTCCGTTGGTTCCGATTCCGATTGTGTATACTTTGATTCCGTATTCCTTTGCAATTTCCGAAGCGGTCATCGGATCGATAAACCCAGAATTGTTTACCCCATCGGTCAATAAAATGATGACTTTACTTTTGGCTTTACTGTCTTTCAAACGATTCACCGCCGTAGCCAATCCTACCCCGATACCGGTTCCGTCCTGCAACACATTGTCGTATTTGATCCCGTCCAAAGCCTGCAAAACAACTGCTTTGTCGCTAGTTACAGGTGTTTTGGTATAACTTTCGGCAGCAAAAACCACCAAGCCTACACGGTCGTTAATCCGTTGTTCCACGAACTCGGATGCCACTCGTTTCAAGGCCTCCATTCGGTTCGGTTTTAGGTCTTTGGCCAGCATACTTCCCGAAACGTCAATGGACATCACGATGTCGATACCTTTTGTGGTTCTTGATTTATTCGTTACATCTGTGGATTGCGGTCGTGCCAACGCTACTATTAAAGCACCTAAAGCCAACATACGCAACACAAACAACAATGGCTTCAGTTTCGGCAAAACAGAACTCGCTGCTTTAAATCCTTGTACAGAACTCACTTTTAAGACTGGTGCAAACTGTTTCCTCTTCCAGAAATACCAAGCAATGACTATTGGCAGTACCAAAAACAGCCAAAAGAATTCCGGATTAGCAAAGGTGATATTCTTCATTACGGTGCTGCTTTTCTAAGTTCTAAGGATTCTAATATTCTTGTCGTGATTTTACTTCCGTACTCATCACCTTCCGGATAGAACAACAACACTTGCTGCAATCCGCCTTCCTGGCTGAAAATCACATACTCGTAATACACTTTTACAGAACGTTTGCTGATTTTATCCAACATGTTCAGGGTTCCGTAAGCTTTTCGTCCGGAAAGACCTTCCGGCGTGTTGAAATCTTCGGTTTTGATGATAATGTCCTGCGCTCCTTTCGCTTCCATCGCCTGTAAACCACCTTCAAGGGCTTTATCCAATTCTATCTTGGTTTCCTGCTTGTATTTCATCGTGGCAATCATCATGTAATAATCATCAAAATAACCACCATATTCAAACAACTGCATTTCCTTTACCTGAGCCATTACTTCTTTACCGGCTTCTTTAGCAGCATCTTTACGTTTTAAAACATCCGGTGTGGAAATAATAATACCCGGATTTCCGTATTCACTGGTAATCCAATCTTTTTCATACATCTCTTTGGTAGATTCGCCAAAGAGATTGTATTTATCAAAGAAATAAGTTCCCAATGTAAAAAAGACCGTAAATATTACGGCAAAACCGACAAGTTGCTTGCGTTTTTGCATCTTTTTACGACGTTGCTCTTCTTGTAATCGGGCGTACTCCAGACTTCCTTCATCTTCTTCCTGTTTTGGAAGCGATTTATCGATCGTAAGAATGATGTTTTCAATGTTTTTACGGTCTTCGGCAATTTCGAAATCCATCGGTTTGGACTTGGCGAATTTTACCAAATCAGCATTTTTCAGAATTTTCTCAAACGTTTCCATGGTTTCCTGACGGATGCCCATTTTCTTTTTCATCGCCGCTTTTTTCATGGCCTCCAACAATTCGTCGGTCGTGCTTTCCATAGCCGGGATGTGCACCGTTTCTTCGATGTAGGTACGGGTAATATCGGTCATTTCAGAATAATAGGACTTCACATCGCCCTGTTCCAAAAGGGATTTTTTCTCCAAGCCCTGAAGCAGGCTCGTGGCTTTTTCAATTGGGGAAGCGTAAACAATTTCTTCCTCAACTGAACGGTTTTTGTATTTTTTATACCACCAATAGCCCAAATAGCCTAAAGCACAAAGCAAAACGAAAGCCAAGAGGTACCACCAGAAATTCGAAGAAGCTTCTTTTGGCGCCATAACCGGTTTAATGTCATACATTTTTTGCTTCAGCGTATCTACCACTACGGGGTTTACCTCCACCACCGCCGAATCCGAAAGAAATTGCTTGTTTCCGATTAAAACCGGAATTCTCGGGATAACGTAACGGCCGGAGTCAAATTGTGTCAATCCGTATTTTTTGATGAACTCATACGCCGCATCTTTCTTAACGGTGTCAATCGGGTAAGACTCCAACACTTCCAACTGACCTATATTTTTCACCTCCGGAAAAGCTATCCGGGTTTCTTTTGTTCCTTTAACTTTGAGGGTAAGATTGAATTGTGAACCGATTTTGATTTTTGTAGAATCCACATGGGTTTGCACCGGTTGTTGCGCAAAACCAAAAGATGCCAATAGTAAAAAAAGAAATATGTATGTTTTTCTAAGCATTCCTTATCCTCTCGATTTAAAATATCCCAGTAATTTTTTCACATAACTTTCATCCACACGAATACTCACGGTACCGGAACCACATCTTGAAAACGTTTCTTTGAAGTACTTCACCTTTTCCTGATAGTTCTTTTCATACGCCAAACGCACCGTTTTCGAATTGGTATTAACAACCAGAACTTCGCTCGTCTCGGCGTCTTCCATGGTGACCATTCCTACATTCGGCATGGATTCTTCACGGGAGTCATACACTCGGATACCGGTTACATCGTGTCGTTTTCCGGCTATTTTTAAGGTTTGTTCGTAATCGGAAATCATATAATCGGAAATCAAAAACACGATGGCTTTCTTTTTCTGTACACCGGAAAGGAATTTCAAAGCCTGTGACAAATCGGTTTTTTTGCTTTTGGGCTGAAACTCGATCAATTCACGAATAATACGAAGGACGTGTGATTTTCCTTTTTTAGGCGGTATGAACAATTCGATTTGATCGGAAAATAAGATCAATCCGATTTTATCGTTATTCTGGGTAGCCGAAAACGCCATAGTGGCGGCAATTTCCGTGATGATTTCGCTTTTCAGCTGATTTTGGGTTCCGAAACTTTGCGATCCGCTGCAATCCACCATCAACATCATGGTGAGTTCGCGCTCTTCTTCGAAAACCTTGATATAGGGTTCGTTATAACGTGCGGTTACATTCCAGTCAATGGCCCGAACATCATCGCCAAACTGATACTGACGCACTTCCGAAAAGGTCATTCCGCGTCCTTTAAACGACGTATGGTATTCACCCGAGAAGATATGATCGCTCAATCTTCGGGTTTTAATTTCAATTTTACGTACTTTTTTCAGTAATTCCTTGGTATCCATCTTAATTAGTTTTCAGTCGCAGTTTTCAGTCGCAGTAACTTCAGTATAAGCTGTTCACCGGGGCTGTAAACTGTAAACTAAATGCTAAGGCACTTCTACCTCGTTAACAATTTTGTTGATGATGTCTACCGAAGTGATGTTTTCGGCTTCGGCTTCATACGTAATCCCGATTCTGTGACGCAACACATCGTGTACAACGGCGCGAACATCTTCTGGAATAACATACCCTCTTCGCTTGATAAAGGCATAACACTTCGCTGCCATCGCCAGGTTGATACTTCCACGAGGAGAAGCTCCGAAACCAATTAAAGGTTTCAAATCTGCTAATTTGTATTTTTCCGGATAACGAGTGGCAAAAATAATATCCAGAATGTACTTTTCGATTTTTTCGTCCATGTATACTTCACGAACAGCTTGTTGAGCTCTTAAGATTTGCTCTAAGGAAACGACCTGATTTACTTTTTCGAAACCTCCGTTTAAATTTTGACGGATGACCAAACGTTCATCTTCCATTTTCGGATAGTCGATCACTACTTTCAGCATAAAACGGTCTACCTGTGCTTCCGGTAACGGATAGGTTCCTTCTTGTTCCACCGGGTTTTGAGTCGCCATTACCAGGAACGGTTTGTCCAGCTTAAACGTTTCATCCCCAATGGTCACTTGTTTTTCCTGCATCGCCTCCAAAAGTGCCGATTGTACTTTGGCAGGAGCACGGTTGATTTCATCGGCCAATACGAAATTAGCGAAGATAGGCCCTTTTTTTATGGTGAAGTCGTTTTGTTTTATGTTGTATATCATGGTTCCCACCACATCGGCAGGCAATAAATCCGGCGTGAACTGGATACGGCTGAAACTTCCGTGTACAGCCTGTGACAAGGTATTAATGGCTAAGGTTTTTGCCAGTCCCGGCACCCCTTCCAAAAGGATGTGTCCTTGTGCCAAAAGCCCGATAAGCAAACGTTCTACCATGTTTTTCTGACCCACGATTACCTTGTTCATTTCCATGGTAAGCAGGTCGATAAAAGCACTTTCCCTCTCTATTTTTTCATTGATTGCTCTAATATCCAGAGTAGTTGTATTCTCATCCATTGGTGTCATTTTTTTGAGCCGTGAAATTAATAAGATATTTTAACACTGCAAATTGAAAATTAATTTAGTCGTTTGTTGTTAATAATTGGTTAAAAAACAAAAGACAGCTAAGGTTTTAGCTGTCTTTTAATACTTTTTTTGAGTTCTTTTAACTTATTGAAGTACCAGATTACCCATATTGGTGACTTCTCCGTTAACCACAACAACGTTTTCAACAGTTAAAATGGTCAATCCGGAAGCCGCATCCGGTGTTAAAGTTACGGTATAGGTTCCGGATGGAATTCCGTTTAATTGGAAAACGCCGGCTTCGTTAGTAAATGCGGTTACCGCTGTATCTCCTACCTGAACGGATGCCATTACTTGAATACCTAATGGCGTTACACTACCGGTAATAATTCCGCCTGTGGCTTCAGTGGTTACCCGAATGACCGGATGCAGGTTGTAATTACCGGAACCGCCGGCCTCCACAACCACAGAATGTGCCACGTCAAAATCTAAAAGAAAATTGTACGTTGCTCCTGCCTGTAAGGTCTGATTTATCTGTAGTTTCAGGCCTGATTGCTGTGCACTTGGAGTGTTCAAGGGATAACTAACCCCATCTTTTACAACGGTATTGTCATCACCCAACACCAAACGGATCTGTCCTAAAAAACCGGAAGGAACCGCATTATCCGCCAACAGAACATTGATTCCTCCTGTCAAATCAAGCAAATTATACACACCTGGATTAATGTTCCCGATACTTACCCAGCCGGACTCGCCGGTATCGGCACTACTTTTGATTTTTACGTCTACGACTTCCACATTGACCTCATCGTAATCGCCCGGGGCATCTGTCATTCGTACAGTTACTCTGGAAGTTCCCTCAGTATCGTCATTATCACTACAACTTATCGATACGGCAGAAATGGAGGCAAAGGCCAAAAATCCTAACAAATACTTTTTGAAATTTTTCATGGGAAACTGTTTTTAAATTAGTAATTTCATAACGTGTATTTGACCGTCTTCTTGTTATTATTAACATAAATTAACCCTCTTTTATAGAAAATTTATATTTTTTAGTACGAATTTTATTCTGAAATGATTAACAAACGACTTCTTATTAAAAACCTGTTGGCTCACCACGATGAGAACAGTTTCTATGATAAGAAGCGACAGTTAAACCTCCACACCAAAGAAGGCAAGGCCAAGTTCCTGAAGCACATTTGCGCACTCTCCAATTCCAACCCGATGAACAATTCGTATATCGTGGTAGGGGTCGAGGATATGGACAATGAAATTGTGGGTGACGATTTTTTTGACGACAGTCGCATCCAGAACCTGGTGAATGCTTTCCTGGAAAACCCGCCGAAAATTCAATATGAAAATGTACCGTTTCCGAACCTGCCCAAAGACAAAGTGGTCGGGTTGGTGACCATCA
Organism: Flavobacterium enshiense; assembly: GCF_040750275.1. GTDB lineage: Bacteria > Bacteroidota > Bacteroidia > Flavobacteriales > Flavobacteriaceae > Flavobacterium > Flavobacterium enshiense_B. The sequence continues at coordinate 20,784 of NZ_JBDOCV010000022.1, read as the reverse complement.
AACCCAACAACAAAATTTCTTTCTTCAAAAAAGGGATTCATACTATTACAGCCAAAACGGTTTTTGTCCGCAGGGGCAGCAATACAATGCCGGTGGAAGACATTGGCGAGATTCCGAGTTCCATCAAAACCAAGAACCAGAATACAGAAACAGTCATCAGCATTGAAAACAATTCCCGCAACAGTATAGCCCACACGCTGGAAGGTGTCATTGACTTTATGAACAACCGCCACAAGGACATGAACCCTAGGTATAAGGTATTTAAAGAACTTTTCGTGGTGTGTTGGGCGGGAAACAAGAAGAAAATCCGCGAGAAAACGTTTTTCTCAAGGGTAGACATTGAGCTGATTAACGAACAGGTCAAGCTGTTTTATTCGGCTTTGGATGAAGTAACCATTGAGTACGACGAACGGACATTTTCGATTACCGAATACGTGCCCTTAGGACTGAACGACAAAACGAGTTACTATCCGCTGGAAAAAGTAACGCTGCATTTTTACGACAACGGATATTACAAAATGGATTCGGAGATGCTATTCGAACCGCCGGAATACAACCGAAAGATGCTGCATCACATTTACAATTCCAATTTGGCACTGATCCAGAAATTACAAAAGGGCATTGCTTTATCAGGCCGCGAAAGCAAGGATCTGGAGAATTTGCCTTCCACCCTGATGATTTGCTACCTCAACGGTTTTGAAGAGGCAAAAATAAAGCTGATTGAAGCCAAACCTTTTCTAAAAACACTGGACAACCAAACAGCTTACATTTACTTTAAGGAAACCATGCGGGTATTACGCAAAGTCAAGTATAATTAACAGACCCTGTAAAACCGTTTCCAACAGCAAAAGTGTAAAATCTATGGTGAATGCAATCATGTTAATCGAATTCGTTCAGTCCGTATAGGATTTCTTTCATTTTCGTTCCGTTCACTTCCACCGGTTTGTAGGCTACATTGAATTTGTTGATGGCCACATCGATATCCGATTTCAGTTTTTTGTATTCTAACGGCAGCTTGGTTTCGCATTGTTGTTCGTGTTCATAACTGTTGAGAATAATCTTGAATTTTTCATAAAACTTCCCGCCCTGATCGATAAAATTATTGTACTGGTTAATGAACTGCAGCAACCGATCAATGGGAAATTCCATGTTAACCTGCATTTTATACTGCGAAGTGCCCGTTGCGGTTTTCATCTTAACGAGATAGTCTTCCATTTTTTGGGTTATGGTTTCCCAATCGTCATTGGTACGGCAATTTTCCAAGGAAGCAATGTAGCCAATCGGCTTGGTGTAATCTTTAAAAAGCACTTCAATTTCCTGCTTGATTTTGTCGTTACTGGTTTGCAAAAAGGCGGTTTCAAAGTAGATGGTATTCAGGTCGTTTTGCATTCTCAACGTAAAATCCAGAATGCATTCCACATTTTTAAGTTCTTTTTCTTTTTCCTCTTTGGTCAGTGCAGAACCAATCATGTTAGTAAAGGTCTGGACCACTGATACGATGGCATTGGCGCCCAATAAGGAAGTTAAATCAAGGCTTGCTTTTTTGTCTTTCTTGGCGTTTACGATTTCTTTTAACTTGCCGTATTCGGGATACTGGTTGGGATTTGAAATTTTATTGATTTCGTTCAGCGTGCGTACCGAAGCAAAATGATGGTCCAGACTCAATACTTTTTCATACAAGGTTTTGATAATTTGCAATCCTTTCAGATACCGGATCTTGGAAATTTCACTGTTGGTTTCCCATTGCAGGATTTTTATTTTGTCGTTGATAGCGTCTTTCTGCATCAGTAAGGTCACTTTGTGTTCCAGATTGTTCTCCAGACGCAGCTGATGCGAAATGAAGATTCTTTGTTTGTTAAGTGTCTGATATTTCTCTTCAGAGGCTTTCAGAATCTTGATGATTTCACGATGCAGTTCACCCATCACTTCATCAGGTTCCTTTTGTAAATCTGGGAAAGTGGCGGCATGACTGCCTTGAACGAAATAGGCAAAGACAAAAAACAACAGGTAGAGTGATCGTTTCATTGTAATTCCGATTGGTTATCTTTCTGAAAGTGTAAGGGTAACTGTTAGTTGGTCTTGGGTTATTTCCAAGAGGTACTTTCCTTTTTTCAAAAGTTGGTATTTGCAGTCAAAACCCAAATACAGCAAGGTGTTCTCCTCGAAGAGAAAATCCTCATCCTGAATAAATTCAAGGGTTTCATTCGGCCCTATTTTGTCGTATTCTTTTCCAAAAAACAATTTTTGCTCCTCGACGGATAATTTTGCCGGTTCAATCTGAAGCAGCATGACATTGGCACCTTGCCTGATTACATTAAAATTCTTCATCGTAGTTTTACTGGTTTCTGATACTGTGCTGCAAAGCCCTAACCCTCCAGAACAGCTTCTCCCCCTGATGTCGACCTCCAGCTGTTTAGCTTCCGTTTGGGCAAAAGAAAGTGCGGGCAACAACAAGGTTACCCATAAATATTTGGTTTTCATTCGGTTGTTTTTTTGTACTACGCTGGTTTTACGATTGAATTGGGGTTGAAAATCCTACTTTAATCAAATTACTTTCAATCGGAAATTCTATTTGATTTCGTTTAAGATTTCTCTTTTTTGAACTGAATCTACATGTGACCAAATTTCTGCATTCTGATTATTCACATACATAGTGTAGATACTTTTACCTTTATGTTTATTACTGTAATCTTTTATTTTACGAATCAACTTCCTTGATGGTCTTTTAAAAAATGAATTCCAAAAAACAATTACATAATAGTCTGCTTTGGGCAATGCTTTTAAACTACTTCTTTTTCCATCTATGTCGTAAATATGTGCCAAAAAGAAGTCTAAAGTTTTCTCATCATTATTTAAGTCTTCAATATCAATCTTAGGAGGAAATGCTTTAAAGCAGCCATTAACATTCCAACTCATCGTGAAAGGATTATCAATATAGCAATTTACCAACTTGAAGATCTGATTGTAATTGGCGTCGAAGTACCTAACCTGAACAGGTTGTGAATCATCTTTTACTATTTTTTTCAGTTTTGATTTGTAAACGGAATCTTTGGAATTAGATAAATCTAATTTTTTTAATTCCTGCGCATAATTTTTTAATACTGATTTCCGAAAAGAAGCGGTATCCAAAACGAAACGATTCGCATCTGGTATTTTCTCTTATTAAATTCTTTTACAATTTCTGTGTTGCTTAACCATTCTGGTGAGGTATCAACTCCAAGTACGGTTCTATTGGCCATTTTACAACTGCAACAGCTTGCAATTAAAAACAATAAGATTAATTTTTTCATGATTAAGTTTAAAATGAATTCTAAACTAGCAGTTCTATCTAAAATCATTTATTCAGGGTATCAATCACTTTTTGTTCTTCTTCCGTAAGTAAAATAATATTTTTCGTCTTCCAATACTCTTCCGTAAAATGATTCCCGGCACTGAACAGGCTTCTCTCTTTGTGGCGTTTACTGCGATCGAAATCAAATTCGCCTTCTTTGTAATCGGAAACGACCATGTCACTCATGAATTCGAAGGTGTCGTCGAATTTCCCCTTGAAATTGACATAAGCATTTAACTTATTCTGATTGTAAACTAAGATATACTTTTCACCATCAATTCTGTAACTGGCCTTTCTGCTGTCTTCATACATTTTAAAACGGAGAAAAGCAATATCCACATCAAAGGCATAAATCTTGTGCTTGGGTGATATTTTTACATCAATTTCCAGAATCAGTTTGGTCTTGGCATCAAATACGACTGTCCCTATATACAACGGTAATTCCAAACCTTCTTTAGGAAGTATGGAAACGATTTCAAGCGAATTACCCTTATCATCCGTTTTCGTTTCAATCTCAAAATCATAACTTTTACTGTTTAAAATACGATTTACATGTTTAAAGTTATAAGCTTGTTCAACAGCATCCCTAACATCGTAAAGGTAAAAGGCTCCCCGATTTTTTTCCCTTTCATCTGAAGGTGTATCCGTCAGTTTAAAGGCACGGCTTTGATTCACATACAAATCCGAGGCACCGCTTTTCCTTTTTATGTTGTAATCCAGTAATCCGTCGGAAAAACTGCTATAGGTTTCATTTATTCTTACAAACTCCCTGTAATAGGTGTTGAGCACTATTGATTTTTCCAGTTTCTCTTTAGAACTTTTAACCGCATCCGACAGTAGCTCTTTTACCGGCTTTGACCTGATAACAACTTCGGAAAGCTGGAAGGATTTTGGCTCTAAAAAAATCTCCACTTCGGTTTCGCCTGTTTTTAGTGCATAGGCATAGACATGGTAATTTAGATGACTGAATTGTATAGTATTCAAATCATCGGAAAATACCAACCGGAATTCCCCTTCTGAATTGGAAATGGTTCCCAAATTCGAATTCTGAACCCTAATGGAAACGCTTTCGATGGGAAGCATTGTGGTAGCGTCTTTGATGATGCCGTTTACTACTCTTGGTGCCGCAAAGGATGACATGGAAAGAAACAGCAGACAAAGGATTAGGAAGGTTTTCATTGTGTCTTATTAGATCTTTTTTTCCGAAATCAATTGTTGTGATTTTGTTTCGATGCTAAGTGTCTCCCAATTTGACTCATTGAGAATTTTTTGTATCTCACAAATGTTCTCTGGCGTTACTTTCTTATCATTGACCATGATAATTTCGTCTCCAACAGAATATATTTTTTGAGAAATATTTTTGTAAACTATTATTAATTTACCATTAATTTCAACAGCTTTGGAACCAATGGCTTTAAGGGCCTCTTCATTAAGTCCCGACTTTAGATTACTATTTCCCTTGGCATATAACTTCTTGTTTTTAAAATCAATTATCCAATTGTATTTTTTTATAAAATTATAGCCAACCAGATTTTGATTCATTGTTGAAACGCATGATATTAAAGGATTTTCAATATTAAGTCCTCCAATGTTTACAAGGTCTAACTGATAAAAAATAGTTTTGGAAACTTTGAAATCCCTATTATTATTTATAGTACTAACTAACATTTCGACTTCCTCTAAAACAGGAAATTTGTCATTCACTTTGTTAATTAAAATCGACACATCTGCACCGGTATCGAAAAGAAATAACTTTTTCTCTTTCCCTATTTCTCCTTTTATGTAAATTGATTTTTTACCAAATTCACAATCAATTGGCATGTAGTCTTCGTTTTTCTCAACAACTATCTTTAATTCTCCCTTTTCATGATCGAGTAACAGTAAGTTGTCATTTTCAAAGAAAGCATCAATACCTAAAAGTCCATCATAGTTATAATTTTTATTGCAATTGTGATTAACATCATTATCAATCAACAACAAGGGTTGGTATAACGACCTAAAACTGTTAAACACTATGGAATCTGTCACGTATTTTCTAATAAAAATCCTGCCTGACGCCCCTTTTACAAAAATTCCGCCATTACTTTTTTTAAGAATAGATTCTCTTCCTATAACATCAAAATTAAACAAAACGGATTTTGTAGCCCCTGTATCGAATAATAAGCTTACATTTTTTCCTTCTATTCTACCGTTAACTATCCTTCCGTCGTTAAGTTTATCCGGAACGTTAGTCACATACTCTTTGTCAATCTTTAGAAAATCTCTATATGATTTACAATTGGTAAAAAAAACAAAAACTGATAAGAAGAGAATCTTTCCTTTCATGCTAAGATCAATTAGCATGGAAAAATTTTACAATAAGTATCGTACACCATAATTATCTCATCAACATTATCAACTAACCAATCCCAAAAATTTGCCAAATGACAAAAAACCTGATACCATCTGCAATCTCTATAAGCCACTTTTAAATTAGTATCATCACCGCTAGTCATGCCGAACAAAACTAAATCCCCTTTATCTGATTTATTCTTATCATTAAAATCTTTAACAAACAGAAAGGCCTCCATCATAGGTTTAACGTTGCCTTTACCTAAAATCTCCTCTTGACTTGCTCCATTTTGTAAAAAACCATATGCACTTTTTAACAAATTATTCCCCTGAACTGTTAATCCTTTTTCGTCAGTAAGTATTTTTGATTTAAAGGTCTCAAACGTAATCCCTTTAGAATAAGCCGGTCTAACACTTTCAACAAAACTTATTGTACTTTTTGCAAATTCTGATCTGATATATTCTTCATTTCCTTCTTTTGCATTTACACTCATTCCCAACAAAACAACAAACCCAAATAATAATTTTTTCATTTTTTAATTCTAACTTTTAATGATTAATACTTTACTTTTTATATTTCAAATTGTCTGCAGTAATTTGATATGGTAAAAGTAGTTGGACCAAAAAAGTTAGAATTGAGGTTTATCCGCAATTAATGTTAAAATCAGATGAATCCCAATTTCTTGGCTTCACGGATGATGTCTTCGTCGTTACCTTTATCAATACAGAAGTAATCCTTTATCTTGGCCTTGCGCTTTTCCACCGCACTTTCCGTAAGGTTGACTTCGTTGGCTATGGTTTTGGTTTTAAACCCTTGTGAGATCAGGATGATAATCTGACGGTTGACACTATCCAGATACTCTTCCCTTGAAAGCAATTCCTTCATTGCTTTGGTTACTGTTTCACTATAGTGGGTTTCCCCTTTTAAAACCGTATCGAATGCAATTAGCAATTCATCGCCGTTAAAATCACTCTTGATCAGCAACCCTGATGGGGATACTTTTTTCACTATATCATAGAGAATAAAGGATTCGGCATGGGAAGTAAGCATAATGATTTTAGCCTCAGGCAAATGTTTTTTTACAAGTAAGGCCAAGTCTTCACCGGAAAAAATACCCTGCTCTTCATAGGGAGGCATGCTTCTGTCCAAAAAAACAACCTCGAAGTCCGAAGAATTGGATTGCGTGATTACCTCAAATGCCGCTTTGCAATTGTAGCATTCTCTAGATTCGACCTCCAAGTTCTGATGGTTGTAGGTTAAGATAGTTTTGTAGCCGAGGATTTGGGAAGGATGATCGTCTACAAAAAGAATTTTAACTGTCATTTGTGAAATTTCGCACAAAAATATTAATTTATGTCGGAATTTTCAACATTATTTTAGTTCCATTTCCTTTTTGGGAAGTAATTTCAAGATTGCTTCTAATTTCCGCCGCACGTTCTTTCATATTTCTATGTCCAATTCCCGGTTTATTTGCCTCAACATTGAAACCAACGCCGTCATCTGTAATGGCAACTTCTATAGTGTCATTGTTTTTAAACATCGTGATGGATACGTTGTGGGCATGCGCGTATTTCTCAACATTCTGCAAAGATTCCTGAAGGATGCGGTAAACCTGCATTTTCACTAAACTCCCTAACACATTCCAATCGATGGTTTCGTCGGTTGCAATTCTGAAATTTATCGGGGAATGTTCTTTAATGTTTTCCACCAAATTGGTAACCATAAGCATGAAGTCTGATTGTTCCGCAAAAACATTATGGCTCAAATCATGAGAAATTTTACGGATTTCTTTTTCAATGTTTTGGATTTCATTCACATGTTCCAAGCAGCGGGCAATGGTTTCGGGATCATTTTTCTTGCTTAACACAAAAAGGTTCAAGCGAACAGCGGTTAACTTACCCATAACCCCATCATGAAGTTCTTTGGAAATACGTTGTTTTTCCATTTGTTTGCCCTCTTCAATTTTTTGCTGTTGATCCAACATGAGCTGATAAATTTCGGCATTGGCTTGCTGTTGCTGTTGAATGAGTTGCAATTCTTTATTACGGGCTCGTTGCTTACTCACCATAACCAACAACACCAAAGCAAGAAGCAGAAAAAGACTGAAGACTAAAATCACCAAAAGTTGCATCGAAATGCGTTCATTTTCCGCTTCCACTACTTTTTTCTCGTTGGTAATTTCATCGGTTTCGAATTCGATCCGGGCGAATTTGTTTCGGGTGGCACGTTCTACGTTTTGGAGGCTGTCGTTTAGAGTGATGTAGCGTTGGTTGTAGGTTTGACTGTTTTTTGGGTCTATCTTTGCAAGGAGTTCTAGAGCTTTTAATTTGTCTTCGAAGATCTTATTATTGCTTGATAAAGTCAGAACATCTTTTGAATAGATCTCAGCTTTACTGCTATCATTTTTTTTAAGGAAGTATTCTGATAGATTTATTTTTGAATTAAGTTGAATATGAATATTGGCTAAACTATCTCCTAATTTTAAAGTCTCATAAAAGTCCTTTAAACAAGTTTCATCTCCTAAAATAAACTTTGAGTAACTGTAAGTGTTTATCAAATAACAATAAAAAGTAGGATCATAATCTTTGAACTGGTCTATACTTAATGCTTTTTTAGAGTTAAGATATGCTTTAGAAAAATCTCCTTCTTTTTGCAAAGCAATAGCAATATAATTAAACGGTTGCGCTCTCAACAGTTTATATTGTTTGTCATTTTTTAGTTTTTCGGTTTGTTTTAAAGCCTTATTGTAATATTCTATTGCGCCTTGATTATTATTCATTCCCCTCAATGACAGACCTAAGGCTAAATAACACTCATAAATCATTCTTTCATTTTTATTTGACTTCACATTTCTCAACATCTTGGTAAATTCCACCTCTGCTTGTGAAAAATTTTTTTCAAATAGAAGAATACTTGCCTTATTGAACCACAACCTTTCGTTTACAAAAGGACTCTTTAATTGGCTTTGAATCTTTTCGACTTTTGCATAATAACAATAAGCACTGTCATACTTATATCCGTAATAATAGTAATCACCTATATAATTAAACGCCTTTGCAATATTTATAGAGTCTTTTTTTTCAATAGATATTTTTAGAATATTTTTAGAAATATTAAAATAACTACGGTTCTCCTCTGCATTATAAAACCCATCAGCAATCTTAAACAAATAATTTAACGAGGTAGAATCTTTCCTTTGTTTTAAAATTGAAAATGCCCGATCGTTAAAAAAAAGCCTTTCTTTCTTAGAATACTTAAAATCATTCGCTCTAATAAGTAATAAATTCAACTCGTCCTTCTCATCAGTCGAAAGACTGGTATTCTCATTTTCACAAGCTAAAAAAATACTAATTAAAAACAGGAAAAAGATTACTTTTTTCAAAACATATAAAATATTTGCCAAAAGTAATCCAAAACCTACACAAAAACAAACATTATCATCTTATAGGTCTTATAAATGGTGGCTCATATTCAGAAATCGAATCATTATTTACCGTAGAACTGTTGTTAGACGTTGAGTCTTTCATCATTGTCGCAACATCAAATTGGGTCGGATTACTTATAATATATGTTTCGTTCTGTAAATCGTCATTTGTGGAACAAGAGGCGAATAAAAACAATACAGCTGTTGTGACAAGTAAAATTTTGCAAGTTTTCATGACATTAGTTTTAATTGGTTGATTATGCCGCAAAACTATTTTAACACAAAACCTTCTTTTTGTGGATTTTTATCAAAAAATGTTAAATATTTAAACATTGTAAACCGTTTGAAAATCCCAATTTTTTTTAGGAAATTTGACTAAAATTCACAGCATCCCATGAACAGAACCTTAGTAATCGGTGATATACACGGCGGATTAAAAGCCCTCGAACAAGTACTCGAAAGAGCACGGGTTACCCCCAACGACAAACTCATCTTTCTGGGTGACTTTGTAGACGGCTGGAACGATACCCCGCACGTAGTCGATTACTTAATTGCACTGGATAAAACGCATGATTGCATTTTCATTCGCGGCAACCATGAAGAAATGGTATTGCGATGGCTTTCCGAAGGAGAAGACAATGAAGAATGGCGTCGTCACGGCGGGCAATCTACCGTTGATGTTTATCAAGCAGTTCATGAGGAAATCAAAGGCCGACACATCGAATTTCTGGCCCGTCTGAACGATTATCACCTCGATACCAACAACCGTTTGTTTGTTCACGCCGGCTTCACCAACCAGAAAGGAGTCGAGTTCGAATATTTCAAAGGCATGTATTGCTGGGATCGCACCTTGTGGGAAGCCGCACTGGCCATGGATAAAACCCTTTCCAAAAAAGATTTGTTCTACCCGAAACGCTTATCGTTATATGAAGAAATTTTCATCGGACATACGCCCGTTACCCGAATCGGATATTCGGTTCCGGTAAATCGCGCCAATGTCTGGAATGTGGATACCGGTGCCGCTTTCAAGGGAAGACTGACCATTATGGATGTGGACACCAAAGAATTCTGGCAAAGCAAACCCCTTCCGGAACTCTATCCGGATGAGCCCGGTCGCAACTAATCCGTATATTTGTAAAAAATTACTACCATGATAAAGAGAATCGTTCTTACCGCTTTTGTTCTTTTTGCCGGAATAACCGTAAAAGGGCAAACTAAAAACGAAGCCAAAATCAACATCCTGAACACCATCGCGTTAGCTTCCGTAGAAGTAGGGTACGAACATTTTATCGACGACAACCAATCCATAGGTGCGGAAATCCTAATCAACGATCAGTTCGCCTATTTCCTAGAAAAAAGCGGCGAGAAATTCAACACCAACAGTGTGTTGGCTTCGTACAATTTCTATTTCGGGGGGCAGGGAAAAAGTGCTTCGGGTTATTATATGTATCCTTTTGTAAAATACCGTTTTGGCGATTTTGAAGAAACCAAAAACATCGAAGGAATTGAAGTCAAGACAAAAACCGACATGGACAGTTTTATTTTAGGATTGGGCACCGGTTACAAATGGGTATGGAACGACAAATTTGCCATCGGCCCGTATGCCAGCATTGCCCGCAACTTCAGCGAAGACGTCAACGACAAGTTCATAGCAATTGAAATCAACGCTGGCTTCAGCATTGGCTACCGTTTTTAATATTTGATTTTTTATAAACCATCCCGATAATTCAAAGAAAAATGAGTGTAATTGAAAAAAAACTAAAAGACCGCAGCGATTCCAAATGCGAATTGTGCGGCAATCCGCATGATTTACAGGTTTACAATCTTCCGCCAGACAACAAAGAGAGTTTGGAAACAAGCATCTTAGCCTGTAAAACCTGTGTAGGACAAATTGAAAACCCCGAAACGACCGACACTAACCACTGGCACTGTCTTTCCGACAGCATGTGGAACGAGCATTTGCCGGTTCAAATCGTGTCTTGGCGCATGCTAACCCGTTTGAAAAAGAACGATTTACTGGAAATGATGTATTTGGACGAAGAAGCATTGGAATGGGCCAAAGCGACCGGTGAAGGCGACGATGGTGAAGGTAAAATCGTCCATAAAGACTCCAACGGTAATATTTTATTTGACGGCGATTCTGTCGTACTGATTAAAGATTTGGACGTGAAAGGCGCTAATTTTACGGCGAAACGCGGCGCAGCAGTGCACAACATCAAACTGGTTTGGGACAACGCCGAACAGATTGAAGGACGAGTGGAAGGCCAGCATATTGTGATTTTGACGCAGTATGTGAAGAAGACAAAGTAATCTTGATTTACACCATAAAAAACCCGATTCAGTGAATCGGGTTTTTATTTTGGCATAAGCCGTACAATGATATTTTTCGGAATCACCTGAGATCCATCGGTTTCAACCTTTATGGCTTTAGAAGTATAGGTTTGATACCCCAATTTTGAAACCCTCAGTACATAAATTCCTTCTCGTTCTATTGCTCCCGAAAACGCTCCGTTCCCACCAAAATCTTCAAGCTGTTCCGAATAATCCCCTTCTGTTGCAACTACTACAACGCCTTCTGTTAAGATTTTGTTTGAAACTGCGTCATGAACAGCTACATTTAACCCGAAAGTGGCCTCCTTGGCGCATTGGGTTGCTGTAATCAACGGAACGAGCATTAAAAGCAATAAAACTTTTTTCATCTCTAAAATTATTTTCAATCTAAAATTATATAAGAAAACCGACTTTTAAGTCGGTTTTTTCAGTATTCAAAATGATATTAAAAATCAAATTTAATTCCCTGTGCCAACGGCAACGCTGTACCGTAGTTAATCGTATTGGTTTGTCTTCTCATGTAGGCTTTCCATGCATCGGATCCTGACTCACGGCCACCACCGGTTTCTTTCTCACCACCGAAAGCCCCACCGATTTCCGCACCGGACGTTCCGATGTTTACGTTAGCGATACCACAATCCGAACCGGCAGCTGAAAGGAACAATTCCATTTCTCTCATGTTGTTGGTAAAGATCGATGATGACAAACCTTGCGGCACACCGTTTTGGATCGCAATTGCTTCTTCGATTGTGCTGTATTTCATTACATACAATACCGGTGCAAACGTTTCGTGCTGTACGATTTCAAATTCGTTTTTCGCTTCGATGATACATGGTCTTACGTAACAGCCGCTTTCGTAACCTTCTCCTTCTAAAACACCACCTTCAACGATCACTCTTCCGCCTTCAGCCTTAGCTTTTTCGATAGCGTTTAAGTAATCCTGAACAGCACCTTTATCGATAAGTGGTCCAACGTGATTTCTCTCGTCTAATGGGTTTCCGATTTTCAACTGACCGTAAGCATTTTTCAACACTTCTAACGTTTTGTCATACACGCTATCGTGAACGATTAAACGACGGGTTGATGTACAACGTTGTCCAGCCGTACCTACTGCTCCGAACACCGCTCCTACCAATACCATAGAAAGGTCTGAGTTTTCTGAAACGATGATGGCGTTGTTTCCACCTAACTCCAAAATAGTGTTTCCGAAACGGGAAGCTACTACTTGGGATACGTGACGACCGATTCTTGTAGAACCTGTAAACGATACCAATGGAATACGTTTGTCGTTGTTAATCAAATCTCCGGATTCATTACCCACTACTAAACAGCTGATTCCTTCCGGTAAATTATTTCTTTCTAATACGGTTTGGATAATGTTTTGACATGCAACCCCACACAAAGGTGTTTTTGAACTTGGTTTCCAGATACAAACGTCACCACAAATCCAAGCTAACATGGAGTTCCAAGACCAAACAGCTACCGGGAAGTTGAACGCAGAAATGATTCCTACTACTCCAAACGGATGCCATTGCTCGTACATTCTGTGCATTGGACGCTCCGAGTGCATCGTTAAACCGTGTAACTGACGGGAAAGACCTACTGCGAAATCACAGATATCGATCATCTCCTGAACTTCTCCTAAACCTTCTTGGTACGATTTTCCCATTTCAAAGGAAACCAATTTCCCAAGTGCTTCTTTATTTTTTCTTAATTCCTCACCCATTTGGCGAACGATTTCACCACGTTTTGGAGCCGGAACCAAACGCCACGTTTTGAACGCTTCTTCTGCAGCGCTCATGGCTTTTTCATAATCTTCTTTTGTAGCGGATTTTACTTTCCCGATCAATTCACCCGTTGCCGGAGAATACGATTCGATGATTTTTCCGTTAGAGAACCAGTTTTTACCGGTTGATGCTCCTTCATTTATTTCTTTTAAGCCTAATTGCTGTAAGGCTTCCTGAATACCAAATTGGTCTACTGCGGTTGCTGTCATTAGTATAGTTTAATTCGTTTTTTTATAAATTTATGCAAAGTTACTCATTTTTGTTAAATCGGTAACATGTTGCTGCGTTAAAACTAACACAAAGAAAATCAAAAGATTAGCTTTCGTATTTTGCTGTGAAGCGTGAATCGCTTTCCATCACGGTACCACATTCGATACAGGTTCGCAAATCCTCAGAATTGTAAAAGTGCTGAAAATGAGGCAGAAAGTCGTTTTCGATATCGTGCAATTCAAAATAGACTTCATACAGTTTGTGATTACAGTTTTCACAGTGCCACAACAAACCGTCAGTATAGCCTTTCCCGGCTCTTTTTCGTTCGATTACTAATCCGACAGAACCTTCCGTGCGCACCGGGGAATGTGGGACACGCGCCGGATGCAGGTACATGTCACCGGCTTTGAGTTCCATTTCTTTTCGCTCGCCGCCTTCTTGAATGATTACTTTGATAGTGCCTTCCAATTGGTAAAACAGTTCTTCCGTTTCGTTGTAATGATAATCTTTTCGGGCATTAGGCCCCGCCACTATCATCACGATATAGTCGTCGGAATCCACATAAAGGTTTTTGTTTCCTACCGGTGGTTTTAACAGGTGACGGTTGTCTTCAATCCATTGGGTAAGGTTGAAGGGTTTTGAAATAGCCATGATTCAATTTTTTATGCCTCGCTAATTTACAAAAATAAAAAAGGCCGGCTTGCTGCCGACCTTAAAATATTATTTTGCTTCTTTAATCAGGTAAATGTATACCGGAAAGTGATCGCTGAAACCGGGTTCTGTAGCCGAGTTTCGGAGTCCATATCCTTTGTACTGCCCTGTTGTCTGAATCATGAAAGGCTTGTTGTAAATACCGGCTTTCCAATACCTCCATGACGAATAATCCGTTTGAAGTAAGGGCTCAGTAATAATAATCTGGTCAAAAATATCCCAGGCATCACGATAGGCTAACGTGCCATTTCCTTTGTTGGCCATTTTTTCCATCGGATTGTACATGCCTAAAGGTTTTACTTCTTCTTTTTTCCCTTTTGCGTTCAACACTTTTTTGATACTGTTATTGAAAGGGCCGTCATTCAAATCGCCCATCGTCATTACTTTGGCATTAGGGTTGATTTTCTGAAGGGAATCGATAATTCTCACGTTAAGCGCCGCTGCCATCTCACGTAAATTACTGCTGATTTTCTCGCCTCCTCTTCGGGAAGGCCAGTGGTTTACTATAAAATGAACTTCTTCACCATCCAGCATTCCACTCATTAGAATCTGATCTCGGGTATAAATCCTTTTAGTGGTTTTGTCTAAGTTTACATTTTCTTCCTTCTCTTCTTCTTCTTCCTTTTTGTCTTTTTTATCTTTCTTGGTATCTTTTTCGTAGATGTACAATGGGATATTCTTATAACTTAACGGCTGAAAATGCTTCTTCTGATACAAAAAAGCACAGTCGATACCTCTTCGGTCTGGCGAATCGAAATGTACGATACCGTAATCTTTACTGGCTATTCGCGGATTTTTAACCAAGGTTTCCAGCATTTTTTTGTTTTCAACCTCTGCCAATCCGATTACTGTAGGCGAATTTGGATTCTCACCAGTACCCAATTCTGCTAACACCCTTGCAATATTGTCGACTTTTTGGGTGAAATACTTTTTGGAGTACACCCATTCGTCGTCATATGTATTAGGATCGTTAATGGTATCGTAAAAGTTTTCAATGTTGTAAAACGCTACAGTATGAACTGCAAATTTCTTCTGTTGCGCCACTACCGAAAGCCCTGAAAACACAAGCATCAGTAAAAAAACAATTCTTTTTTTCATATTAAAATCTTTTTTCATCCTTTATTTGCTGAAATACAATTATTTATCTGCAATTCCAACCAAGCAATTATCACGCCAAAACAATCAAATCTAGCATTCGATTTTCAATTTTGGGGCAACAAATGTAAAATAATAATCTAAAAAGTTTGCCTTTGTAAGGTTAATAAATTTTTATATTGACATGATTCTTCATTTTTTTACATTTTATTAACACATAAATCTGATTTTCAGCTCATTGCAAATCTTGTTTTTATCGGTTAATTTGTGATTATTTCATTTTTTATATTATCTTAGGATTAAGTTTTGCAAAATTTTCAAAGTTAGGCATTGCTAGTTCTATGAAAACGTGTAAATTTGCCGCCCTTTGTCATCTTATTTGTTAATAGACAAGGGGTTAACTTTAATCTTATCTATGAAAAAACTTGTAATTTGTACTTTGTTTGTAATGCAAGTAGTTTTTGCGTGGGCCCAACAGAACCCTTCCTTAAAAGGTACTGTTGTCGACTCTAAAACACAAAAACCATTACGAAATGTTGTTGCAACAATTCAAAGCACCAACCAGTCTACATTGACAAACTTTGAAGGTGTTTTTGTATTTCCGCTTGTAACGGAAGGTAATCAGGCTGTTCAAATCAGCAGCACAGGTTACACTTCACAAACTTTTGCAGTTGAAATTAAAAAAGGGGAAACGCTTGATCTTGGCGTTATTGTTTTGGAAGAAGACATTACTTCGGAGCAACAATTGGCCTTAGTTACCCTTACCGAAAACGACTTGGGTGATGACAACAGCGGTTCGGAAAGTACTTCGGGGCTTTTACAGGCTTCCCGTGATGCGTACCAGCAGGCAGCGGCTTTCAATTGGGGTCAGGCACGATTCAGAGTTCGTGGTTTGGACAACGAATACGGTACGACCATGATTAACGGTATCGTAATGAACAAATTGTACGACGGAAGACCACAATGGAGCAACTGGGGCGGTTTGAACGATGCTACCAGAAATCAAGAATTTACCATGGGTTCTGCTCCTTCCGATTATACTTTCGGCGGGATTTTAGGAACACAGGAAATCAACACAAGAGCTTCACATTACAGACCGGGAAGCAGAATCTCTTTCTCCGGCACCAATACCAATTACTCCTGGAGAGCTATGGGAACGCATGCTTCCGGTATGAATTCCAAAGGATGGGCTTTCGTAGTTTCCGCATCCAGAAGATGGGCTGAAGAAGGCTATTTTGAAGGAAGTGATTACGGTGCCAATTCCGTTTTTGCAAGTGTTGAGAAAAAGATTAATGATAAACACAGTTTGAACTTCACTTCCATCTATGCACAAAACAGCAGAGGGAAAAATTCTCCGAACACGGATGAAGTTACAAGCATGGCCGGTGTAAAATACAACTCTTATTGGGGTTGGCAAGGCGGTAAAAAGAGAAATTCCCGCGACAAAGATGTTCAGGAACCAATCTTAATGCTAAGCCATTACTGGAAATTAAACGAAAAGACCAGTTTAAATACAAATGTTGCTTTTCAAACCGGTACTGTTGGAAACAGCCGTATTGACTTTCAGGGCGTAAACAACCCGGATCCTACTTACTACAGAAATTTACCAAGTTACTACTTATCGCAATACAATAACGATGCCGGTTATGTAAACCAAAACGACCCTTCAGCCTATTTGCCTGGAGGCCTTGGAGGTATTCTTACACCAAACCTGTTAAGCGCTTCAGATCCTCAGGATGCTACTTTCTTAGATCCGAACAAAAGACAGGTAGATTGGGACGCTATGTACGATGCGAACAAAAAAACCGATGGCGGAAACAGCGTATACGTATTGTATGAAGACAGAACGGATGATACGCAATGGACAGCTAACTCAATTTTGAACTCACAGTTATCCGACAATATTGTTTTAAACGCCGGTGCAACGTTCCGACACTTAAAATCACACAACCATAAAAATCTTTTGGATTTGTTAGGGGGTCAGTTTTATATTGATACCAACACTTTTGGCAACAATTCAGACCAAGTGGAATCCGATCTTAACAACCCAGGAAGAGTAGTTGGTGAAGGGGATACTTACGGTTACAACTACAATTTGTATGCTATTGCTGCGGATGCCTTTACGCAATTCAAATTCACCTACAGAAAATTCGATTTTTATTTGGCACAGTCGTATTCAAGAAACGAATACCAAAGAGAAGGTTTATACCGAAATGGCTACTACCCAGCTAATTCCTTCGGAGACAGTAAAAAAATTGCATTTGACAACTTCGGCTTTAAAGGAGGTTTGACCTACAAATTAACCGGTCAGCATTTGTTCAGTGTTAACGGAGTGAGAATGTCTAAAGCGCCAACCATGCGTAATACATTTCCAAATGCACGTGTAAACAACAATATCGTACCGGGATTGCGTAACGAAATTATTTCCAGCGCTGATGCCAGTTATGTTTTAAGAATGCCAAAATTAAAGGCTCGTTTAACCGCCTTCTATTCTAAAACAGAAAACGCTACAGAAACGTCATTCTTCTTTGCAGACGGTGTATCAGTAGACGACGGAAATCCGGATACTGCAGATGAAACCAGTAACTTCGTAGCAGAAACCGTAACAGGTATCGACAAGAAAAACATCGGTGCAGAATTGGGAATTGAGTATCAGATTACTTCTACCATCAAAGCAACTGCTGCTGCTTCTTACGGAGAATACACTTATGACAACAACCCTAATGTAACCTTAAATGTTGATGCTTTAGGTTCGAATACCAATTTAGCGCCGGTTACCAACTATGGCGAAGCGAAACTAAAAGATTATTTCCAACCGGGTATGCCTCAAAAAGCGGCGTCTTTCGGATTAGAATATCGCGATCCGCACTTCTGGTGGATCGGAGCGAATGTAAACTACTTAGCGGATCGTTATATTGATATCGCACCTATCTTAAGAACTGATAATTTCTACAGAAACCCTGAGAGCATCAACGGAAACCCATTCCCTGAAGCTACTGAGGCAAGAGCGCGTGAATTATTAAAACAGGAAAAATTTGAAGACTTAACCTTAGTAAACTTAACGGGTGGAAAATCCTGGAAAGTTGGTAAACAACTAATTGGTTTCTTTGCTTCGGTAAACAACCTGTTTGACATTACGTATAAAACTGGTGGTTATGAACAAGCCCGAAACGCGTCCTACAGAGAGTTAAATCAGGATGCATCAAGTGGTAATCCAGCATTTGCTCCTAAATATTTCTACGGTTACGGAAGAACCTACTTCGTTAACCTTTACATTAACTTCTAATTTTAAAAAAATATGAAAACAAGAATTATAAAATCTGCTCTTTTAGTGACGTTCTTGGGAACAGCTCTAACAGGATGTGTAAATGGTGATGATTATAATACACCTAACTTAGAATGTATCGAGACTACTTTGGTAAAAACTAAAGAAGTTTCTGAAATTCCTTTTAACACGCAAGTTGCTCAATATACTGAAGACGAAGTAATCGAAGCCTATGTAACTTCAAGTGATGAGGCGGGAAATTTCTTTAAATCAATCTCTTTCCAAACATTGGACGGCTCAAAAGCTTTCAGCGTACCGACAGAATTAACGTCTTCTTACATCGATTACCAACCGGGTAAAAAAGTATTGATCAAACTTAAAGATCTTTATACTGATATTAAAGACGGTGGTTCTCGTATTGGAGGCATTTTCTTAGACGAAGGAGTGGCTCAAGTTGGGCGCCTTTCCCTTTCTCAAACTAAAAATGCTTTGAAAAGTTCATGTACAAAAGTTGATGAAGAAGATTTGGTACAACATGTTACCTTAACGCAATTGTTAACCAATACAGACAGTTATCTTAATAAGCTAATCGAAGTAAGCAATGTGCAATTTACGGATGAAGCAATCGTTGGAAATTACTATGAATCTTCTAATGATTTAGGTTCAGGAACCAACCACTTAATTACTGATAGAATCGGAACAGAAATGGTTTTCAGAACCAGTTCATTTTCAAGATTTGCGCACAAACAAGTTCCTAGCGGTAGCGGAAACATCAGAGGGGTTATCACTCGTTTTGGCGACACATACCAATTCATGGCTCGTTATGAAAGAGATGTTATGTTAACCAATGCTCGTTTCGACTTAGCTACACCAATTTACTCGGAAGACTTCCAAACAGCAATCGACAACACGAATTTAAACATTCCAGGTTGGGTTAACTTTGCACAGGCGGGAACTAAACTATGGAGAGAAGAAGTATTTTCCGGCAACGGTTATGCAGAATTCAGTGCTTTTGGTACAACTAATCCGAGCAACGTAGCTTGGTTGGTTACTCCTTCTATTGATTTAGGAACTTTTGACAACAAAGTACTTAAATTTGATGTTGCACAACACCACTTAGACGTAGATTCTCCAAACAACAGTTTACAAGTTTTAGTGTCTACCGACTTTGACGGAACCAATGTAGCGGCTGCAACATGGACATCAGTTCCTTTTAATGCGCCGGTAAGAGCAACTGCTTGGTATGAGTTTTTAGGCTCAACGGTTGATCTTTCTGCTTTCAGTGGAACTGTTTATGTTGCATACAAATTCACAGGATCAGGGACAGACACTACGCTTGATGGTGCTTTCCAAGTAGACAATGTAAAAGTTTACGGTTTTAACAACTAATACACATGAAAAACATTTTAAAACTATCTTTTTTATTAACCGCAGCCATCCTGATCACGTCTTGTGAAAACGATGACGATGAGGCAACCTTTGTACAGCCTAATTATTTGGCAGGAAAATGGGTACCCGTTGAAATGGGAACACTAGACGATGAAAACATCCTTAACTATTTCCCATACGAAAACGATGCGGAGTGTGATGCAGACTTTTTACAGTTGAACGAAGACATGACTTATACGTATTCCGATTCCGAATACAACGGAGCAACTTGTGATGCTACTGTCATTGAAGGAGACTACAGAAGAGAAAACAAAGTGTTATTCTTAACTACTTTGGAAGATGTTGATGGCGTTCCTACGGAATTCGAAACATCAAGAAATTTAATTTCGTTGACTTATGACACTATGGAAATCTCTTATACAGACGAAACCACTGGTGACGTAACCTTCATTAAATTAGAAAAACAAAATCCATAAGAGGAAATTGTATTGATAAAAAAGCCGCTTTTTCAAGCGGCTTTTTCTTTTGGGTTCAATAAAACGTAACCGCTTTAAATTAGCTGCCTTTTCAGCGTCTTAACAAATCTTTTCTAACCAACAGGTACTATTTGTGGTTTTCATGCAATAATCTCTTAAACGGCAAAAAAACAACCTTTAGCAACAACAAGAACTCCTTTTCAGCTTTGCTATACGTTTTTTGGCATAGGAGCAAGGGCCATTTCATCTCAAAACACTTTTGGCTCCTGCTGTCCGTTTTATTTTTTGTTTTGCATAAGTGCAACAAAACAAAAAGATACCACTCCCATCAGGGCTATAAGAATCAGTTGTTATTCAGAACCCCATTTCTTTATCCATAAAAAAAGCACCCGTTATGGGTGCTTTTTGTTTGCTATGTGATACGGTTTATTTC
>NZ_JBDOCV010000021.1:0-2922 GCF_040750275.1 Flavobacterium enshiense | reverse complement strand
TGGTAAACTTGCAGCTAACGTTTTTCGGCTTGAAACAGTGGCAAATTTTTGTCACTGCCGAAAGCAAATATACCGAAAAGTTTGCAAGAAAAAGCTTCAAATCGAAGATTAAAATATTCACAGAAGTTTACCGATAAATCCCGAACGTTGCCATTGTTTTAAACCGGTGTTATAATGGGTTGCGACACACAAAATTGGCACACACAGTAATCACAATATTTGCACATTCCTATTGCGTAATGTTTTCAGTTCTCATTTTTGCGTTTCGATTTCCGCATTATTTCCACGAAGTAATTGCGGTGTAAATTTCCGCAAACATTTTCCACAAAGTAATTCCATAAAGTAATTCCGCGTAGAATTTTCAGAGAGATTTTCCGTAAAATTATTCCATAAAGTTTTTTGAAAATTTTAAACCAAAACCTTTTAACGTACGGTTTCAGTTCGCACGGGGAGCCATCCATTATAACGTCCCGCCGGCTTTATAAAGTGGCGGAAATTTTGTTACTGATGTTACAAATATAACCGAAAAGTTTAAAGAGAAAAAGTAAAATTAGAGCAAAGACTTTAAAGCCGGATCGTCCCATTAATCACCAAGCCCCGCCATTTTATAAAACCGCTGTTATGGGCTGGTGCTCTATAGTTTAATTGAGCTAATAATTTCCGTTACTTTATTAATTCCTTTTGATTTTCTTGAGTATCCTTTTTATCCAAATCTATAGTGAATGAGCAAATGAACATTTTATCATTAGCGATTATATACCAATAGTAAATAAAATCTTCACCACTTTTTTCGGAATATTTTAATCCATCAAATCCTGTATTAGTTTTAAACAGTTCTGCTTTTCCATTAAAACTCTCCATTTCGCTTTTCAATAATTCAGAATTTTTATTTGGATCAATTCTCACTGGTGTTATTCTCAGATTTCCAGTCCATTCTTCTGTGTCGAAAAAAGCATTTGTATTTTCTTCGTCATCATATTCCGCCCAATTTTTTGGCAGTAAAATTGAATATCCAAAGTTTGATGTAAAAATGTAGGTTTCAGATTTGTTTTTACAATTCATAAAAAGAAGAAATATAAAAAGATACAGTAGTTTCATAGTCGCAGTTTTTTGCACTTGCCCATAACGTCCCGTGGCTTTGCGAAGTTTGGGGATTTTTGTTACTGTTGCCAGCAAATATACCGAAAAGTTGAAAGAAAAAAGCTCAATTTAATACAGAAAGTACAAACACTGATTTTTCCCGACACACACTCAAGCCCCGAATTTCGCAAAACCACTGTTAGCTGTCGTTCAAAATTCTATAAAATCAAAATCTTGATAATAGCATTTTTCTTCAATTTTATTATCAATATAAGTAACAAATGAATTAGTGTCTTCTATTAAAGTAAGTACTTCTTTTTTAGATAAATCTTGAAAATTATTATATTTATCTAATCCACTCCTATGAACTAAATTATGTCTTTGTTGTATATGTTTTGCCATTGATTTTATTGAAGAATATCTGTTAAGTTCAAAATTAAATATATTAAATATTCTAATTAACTTACTAATATTGTGATAGATTATGTTATCAAGATCTTCATTAACCCTATCTTGTAATCGATTATATTTCGATATAATCTCATTTAGAGAAATTTGTTCCTTTTTGTATGGTTCATATTCTTCAATAAATTTTTCTAGAGTAGCATTTGAATGAAATACAACTAATTTAAAAATTTCATTTAGATATGTTTCAAGTGAAGTAATTACTCCCGAAAATATTAATCTGTTGAGAGATTGATTAACGATGTAATTTTCAGTATCTAAATCTAATAATTGTTTTAGACGATCAATTTCAAGAAAATAGAATCTCTTTACACTAGAAAAAGTTGTTTCATTAAAATCAATTTCATCAATCTCCTCAGAGTATTCTAATTTTCCAAAAATATCTTTTTGTTTAAATGCTATTTCTAATTTATTTAAATCAATTTTTACGGTGTAATTATATGGTTTTTCACAGTGAATACAGTATAAAGTATCATCATTAAAATAGGGAAGATTTTGATCTGAATAATAAGTATCTAGTTCCGTTGAAAACTCCTTTTGACATTCCAAACAACAAATATTTATTGAAATTCTTTTTTCTGATAAGTTATTGATTTCGAATGTACTCATAGTTATGTGCGCTCGTTTTTTTATGAATGACAGCTAACGTCCCGCCGGCTTTGTGTCAGGTGGGGATTTTTGTTACTGATGTTTACAAATATACCGAAAAGTTTGAAAGAAAAAGCCTCACTTCGGAGAAGAAATACAAACACTGACCATTACCGATAAATCCCTAAAACCCCACTTGCACAAAACCGCTGTTAGCCGTTCGGTTTTATTATTTATTTTTTCGATTCCTATACCAACTTTCTATTCTCTCGATTGCTTTTGTATCTGTTTTAGGACTACTCGTTAAACCTAAATTAATTTTCTTATTTTCTATATATGAGTTCATAAAAATTATCGCAAAACCACCAACTTCTGCTTCTTCATTTGTAATTGCTGATGAGTAGATATTTATATAGGAACAACATTTTCTTTCAGATTTTATGAGAGACATTAAATAGTCGATATCCTCATCTTTTACCCAATTTTTTGGAAATTCACCTGATAAAGTAATTAGGTTTAGGTTTTTATTTTCATCATATTTTTCGGTGAAAAGCTTAAGAAAAGATTTTACATTCAAGTCTTCAGGACGCAGAGTTTGGACACTATCCTTTCTTTCTTCAATTAATGTAGATTTTGAACTACTTTTTTGGGTTGAATTTTTTGTTGCAAATCCAAAACAGACAAAGATTGTCAAGCATAAAGTGAATATAGAATATGTAATTTTATTCATATTGTTTTTTTTTCGTTTCGTTCGGCCAAACTGACGGCTAACGTTTTTCGGCTTTATAA
>NZ_JBDOCV010000020.1:0-5096 GCF_040750275.1 Flavobacterium enshiense | reverse complement strand
ATGTGTAATTACTGCTAACGTGTTGCAGCTTGGTAAAGTTGCGACAGTTAATTACTTACGCTCACAAATATACCGAAAAGTTTGAAAGAAAATGCCTTACTTCGAAGAAGAAATGCAAACACAGAAGTTTCCTGATACAAACTGAACTTAGCAATTTTGCCAAACTGCTGTTAGCTACCGTTAATTATATATCATTAGGATCAAAACCATACATAAAATCGTTTAGTTTTCCTTCTGAGCTTTCTAAACCAACAATATCCATGATTTCTTCAAAATAATGACAAACCCGTTCTCTATCTTCAGTATCTAGTTCAATATAAATATCTGCAAAACTGGCTAGCCCTTTTTCAATTTCCTTTTGATAATCTTCGTCATTAGGATTTTGAGTTTCGGATATAGTTTGGAACCCTTCCGCAACATTATTTATTTTTTGAGTTAATATTGGTTTAAGTTTTGGATTTCCAATTCCGGGATAAAAATTTGGGTATTCGTCAGATATAAATTTTTCTTTTGCTATAAATTTTTCAAATTGATTCATTGCATTTTTAGGTGTTACAATTTTTTTAGGCTCGCAAGCCATTAGAGTCAAAAGAGTTATTATTGTTATTAAAGTTTTCGTCATGTTTAATGGTAGCTAACGTCCCGCCGGCTTTGTGTCAGGTGAGGATTTTTGTTACTGATGTTTACAAATATACCGAAAAGTTTGAAAGAAAAAACCTCACTTCGGAGAAGAAATGCAAACACTGACCATTACCAATAAATCCCTAAAACCCCACTTGCACAAAACCGCTGTTGTATGCCGTTTTTTATTATCCTTCGTTTTAAATTTATTCAATATACTTTTTATCATTTCAATTGGCTATTATAATGTTCGGTATCTCGAGAATTTTCTTTAGGGATTTGTTCCTTTATAGATTGTTTCTGTAATTTATTACTTGCCGAAAGAATTTCATTTAAACGAATTTTAACAGAATCTAATGCTTTTTGAGTACCCTTTACAGAAGCAAATTGATATTGATCTTCATATTTCAGTATTTCTTTCCCTTGCGATGTTGAATGAAACTGTTCTTGATCCTCTTCTTTTATTCCAAGTAAATCACAAAAGCCTTCAAAGGTTGAAGCCTTTCCAGCAATTTGATAAACGTTAGACATATGAAGTTTTGATTTAAGAATTACCTCCTGCTGTTTGTCTTGAAAATTATCTAATACCTTCCATTTTTCCACATCAATCTTCTTGTAACGCGCTACTGCAATTTTAAAATTATTACTCTTAAACAATTTATTTAAGTTTATAATTACTTCATCGTTCTTAGGATTTTTAAAGAAAATAACACAAAAGGTTTTATCAGGATTAACTAATTCTCCCCGCGCAATTTCTTTAGCTTTTGAAAGACTTAAACTATAACTTGTAATCCCCTCAATAAAACCATCCTCTAGTATTGGGATTAATTCTCCTTTATTCAAAAAACGTTTCCTATAACATGTTTGATTATCTGTTGTTTTGTATTTGACGGGTAAATATGCAGAAGCAGCAATGAGTAAATCCACATTATCTCTTCTTTTATCTTGATCCCATCTAGTCCCTTTTTGCCACTCAGCTATGGCACTTAAAAGTTCATTTGTAAATTCAATTTTTTTTCCCATATTAAATTTAGGTATTAAACCCTCTACTATAAAATGTTAAAACAATTTCTTATTTGACATCATTAAATACATGGGCAGCAAAAACTTTCAAAGCATGCACTATTTACAATTTAACCTCTGTATGGAACGAATGGCATACAACGTTTTTCGGCTTGAAACAGTGGCAAATTTTTGTCACTGCCGAAAGCAAATATACCGAAAAGTTTGCAAGAAAAAGCTTCAAATCGAAGATTAAAATATTCACAGAAGTTTACCGATAAATCCCGAACGTTGCCATTGTTTTAAACCGGTGTTATAATGGGTTGCGACACACAAAATTGGCACACACAGTAATCACAATATTTGCACATTCCTATTGCGTAATGTTTTCAGTTCTCATTTTTGCGTTTCGATTTCCGCATTATTTCCACGAAGTAATTGCGGTGTAAATTTCCGCAAACATTTTCCACAAAGTAATTCCATAAAGTAATTCTACAAAGTAATTCTACAAAGTAATTCTACAAAGTAATTCCGCAAAGTAATTCCACGTAGAATTTTCAGAGATATTTTCGTTTAGATTTTCCGTAAAATTATTCCATAAAGTTTTTTGAAAATTTTAAACCAAAACCTTTTAGCGTCCGGTTTCGGTTCGCACGGGGAGCTATCCATTATAACGTCCTGCCGGCTTTGAGCAGGCGAGGATTTTTATTACTGATGCTTACAAATATACCGAAAGTTTGGAAAAAAAATTTTTCAAAAAAAGCAAAGACTTTTTGAGCCAGCTCGTTCCATTAAACACCGCAACCTCGCTTGCACAAAACCGCTGTTAGGCGCTGGCTTATTTTTTAATTTGCTCTTACTAATATTCCACTTTGCGGATGTTTAAATTCAACAATATAGCTTTCTTTCGTATGCCATTGATACCAGCGTTTATATTTTTTATCTCTAAAATCATAAATATTAGCAATTAAGTATGGCTGTTCAAGTAATTTTTTATTGATCTCCATGTCAAAACTTTTAATTTTTTGGCTCTCTTTAGTGTATGTGTAAAAGTCAAAATGAAGATAAAATTTATCAATTGATGGAGAATTTATTAGTGACCAAACTTCTTCATTTAAAATTAAATCACCAGGATAATAATTTACATAATATTTTTTGGATTGATTTTCAGTACTAAATTTCACATACAGATTTGCAATACGACCTTGTTCTGCTAATTTTTCATTTACTTGAATGATAAAATTCACATTTTGTGAAAAACTAAGTTGAACAAATAAAAGGAAAATATAATAATAAAATTTTTTTCTCATAATTTTTAAAAACGTAATGTTTTCGACACGTTTCGTCGCTTGCGCCTAACGTCCCGCCGGCTTTGTGTCAGGCGGGGATTTTTATTACTGACGGTTACAAATATACCTAAAAGTTTGAAAGAAAATATTGAAAATAGGAGAGAAGTGCAAACACTTACCATTACCGATAAATCCCCAAAACCCCGCTTGCACAAAACCGCTGTTAGCTACTGTCAAAACAGACTAGTTTTATATATTATCCCATTATTTACATATATATATTGAAGGAAAGTTAATTTAAACTTACCGTTTGCAGGTATTCCATTTAGGAACGCTAAATCACCTTTTTGTGGATAATAATCTCTTTCACATTCAATCAAAAGCTCACCTGCTTTTGTGTTGTAAGTTTTTTTTTCTATTATTTTTTCAACATAACTATTTTTAACTATATATTTAAATATTGAATTTTCATTCTCAAATATATTGTTTTCAATATTATTTCCATCAATAGTTACTTTGCACCCTATTACAACTACATCGGAATTTAATAATTCAAGTTCTATACCTGATTTCAATATTACAATTGAAACATTATTTTTTGAACGATATAATTCTTTTAAATATTTTGGAACATCTAAATCAACAATAATTTTATCGTTAGCAAGAACAATTAAGTTATTTTCTGTGCCATCTTTTTTTAAAATCATTACGGCAGAATCTATAAAACTATGATTTAATAAAATTTTATCTTCAATGCGGTCAATTAATAAGCTATTCGCTTCAATAATATATTCCCATTTTCCAATTTTCACGGAGCCATTTAATGACATAATTAACTCGCCATTTCTTCTAAAAATATATTTTTGAAGATTATTTTTATCGTCAATAAGCACCCATGATTTATCAACGAATAATTCTTTCTTTTCAAGTGTTTTACTAAACTTGTTAAGCCTAGGGATGATATTGTTAATATATGATTTCATACGCTTTATATATTGATAGTAGCTAACGTCCCGCCGGCTTTGAGCTAGTGGGGATTTTTATTACTGATGTTTACAAATATACCTAAAAGTTTGAAAGAAAATGTTTAAAAATAGGAGAGTAGTGCAAACACTGACCATTACCGATAAATCCCCAAAACCCCACTTGCTCAAAACCGCTGTTACCTGTAGTTATTTATTTTCAAATTTATATTTTAATTGAAACCTTTCTTTTTTAGTAATATTTAAACTATCGTTTGAATTAATGTAAAGTTCAGGCTCTATTTTCATTCTTAAATTATTATTTACCTCTTTTTCTAAATAAAACGCTTCTAAATCGAAAGACTTTTTTATGTCGAACCAGTTAATATTATTATTAGTAAAGTCTGGATTCATTTTTTTGAATTTTGAAGAATCAGTATCTTTATCATAAATTTTAATCACTTCTCCAAAATACTTATTATTGAACATTTTATCAAGAATTGTGTCATTTTTAATAAATCTTCTAAAATCAGGTTCATAAATAGAAAACAGTGGTGTTATTTTATTGTTTTTTATTTTCGCAGGCATTATGGCTAGAATTCTTCTATTCATTATTTGATGTTCAATATCATAAAAAACAGTTTCTTTTAATACAAAATGATTTATATTTTTAAGTGAATCAATTGAAAAGGATAAATCTTCAACTTTTAATCTTTTAGTAAATTCAATATCATTATACATTTCTGGATTTTCAGATAAAACATATTTTTTAATTTCTTTTAAAAATAAATCATTTTCAAAAAAATCTTTATTAGCAGTATTTTTCGATAATAAGGTCAGAAAAATATCTTGATACAAAATATCATAACTGTTTATATGCCAATAATTGTAACCGTTTAATTCTAATTTTGGAATATCTTCTTTTGTTTTAAAAATAAAATTATTTAAATAAGTTCTTTTTAATAAAAGTTTTTTTTCGGAAGTGTAAAATTTCCAAACACCTATTTTTTGATTTTTATAAAATTTTCCTTTTGCTTTTAGATTTCCATTTGGATAATAATATTTAAAATCACCATCAATCATTTGATTAATTGTGTCAAAGCTGATTTTAATCTTCCCGTTTGGATAAGTTTTATTAATCTGACTAAAAAGTAGAATTGGAAAGAATAATATTATATAGATAACGTTTTTCATAATTACAGGTAACGTTTTTCGGCTTTAT
>NZ_JBDOCV010000019.1:0-2500 GCF_040750275.1 Flavobacterium enshiense | reverse complement strand
AAGAACAAAATCATTTCTCTAGAAAGGAGGTGTTCCAGCCGCACCTTCCGGTACGGCTACCTTGTTACGACTTAGCCCCAGTTACTAGTTTTACCCTAGGCAGCTCCTTGCGGTCACCGACTTCAGGTACCCCCAGCTTCCATGGCTTGACGGGCGGTGTGTACAAGGCCCGGGAACGTATTCACCGCATCATGGCTGATATGCGATTACTAGCGAATCCAGCTTCACGGAGTCGAGTTGCAGACTCCGATCCGAACTGAGAACGGCTTTGAAGATTCGCTCCTACTTGCGTAGTGGCTGCTCTCTGTACCGTCCATTGTAGCACGTGTGTAGCCCAGGACGTAAGGGCCGTGATGATTTGACGTCATCCCCACCTTCCTCACGGTTTGCACCGGCAGTCTTGTTAGAGTTCCCGGCATGACCCGCTGGCAACTAACAATAGGGGTTGCGCTCGTTATAGGACTTAACCTGACACCTCACGGCACGAGCTGACGACAACCATGCAGCACCTTGAAAGACGTCCGAAGAAAATCTGGTTTCCCAAACTGTCGTCTCCCATTTAAGCCCTGGTAAGGTTCCTCGCGTATCATCGAATTAAACCACATGCTCCTCCGCTTGTGCGGGCCCCCGTCAATTCCTTTGAGTTTCACACTTGCGTGCGTACTCCCCAGGTGGGATACTTATCACTTTCGCTTAGCCACTCAGATTGCTCCGAACAGCTAGTATCCATCGTTTACGGCGTGGACTACCAGGGTATCTAATCCTGTTCGCTCCCCACGCTTTCGTCCATCAGCGTCAATCCACTTGTAGTAACCTGCCTTCGCAATTGGTATTCCATGTAATATCTAAGCATTTCACCGCTACACTACATATTCTAGTTACTTCCAAGTAATTCAAGCTCTACAGTATCAATGGCCGTTCCATCGTTAAGCGATGGGCTTTCACCACTGACTTATAAAGCCGCCTACGGACCCTTTAAACCCAATGATTCCGGATAACGCTTGGATCCTCCGTATTACCGCGGCTGCTGGCACGGAGTTAGCCGATCCTTATTCTTACGGTACCGTCAAGTTCCTACACGTAGGAGTGTTTCTTCCCGTATAAAAGCAGTTTACAATCCATAGGACCGTCATCCTGCACGCGGCATGGCTGGTTCAGGCTTGCGCCCATTGACCAATATTCCTCACTGCTGCCTCCCGTAGGAGTCTGGTCCGTGTCTCAGTACCAGTGTGGGGGATCTCCCTCTCAGGACCCCTACCCATCATCGTCTTGGTAAGCCGTTACCTTACCAACTAACTAATGGGACGCATGCTCATCTTGTACCGTTGGAACTTTAATTACAGTGTGATGCCACATCGTAATACTATGAGGTATTAATCCAAATTTCTCTGGGCTATCCCTCAGTACAAGGCAGATTGCATACGCGTTACGCACCCGTGCGCCGGTCTCAAAGTTGCAAGCAACTTCTACCCCTCGACTTGCATGTGTTAGGCCTGCCGCTAGCGTTCATCCTGAGCCAGGATCAAACTCTTCATCGTATATTTTAATATTGTCGATTTAGTTGCTAGGTTTTTCAAATCTACTCGAAAAAGTCTTACTCTCTCTTATATTTGCTGTCAATTCAATATGTCTATGAACGTGTCTTCTTTTATTCTCTCGCTATCCTTTCAGGAAGCGGGTGCAAAAGTAGAACTTCTTTTCTATTCTGCAAAACTTTTTGAAACTTTTTTTTGAAAAAATTTTCATTTCGTTTTGACCAGTATTTCAAATGAACTTCCCTGTATTTGCGGGTGCAAAACTAGAATTTCTTTTTAAATCTCGCAAGCTTTTTTTGAAATTTTTTTCGATTTTATTTTCGAAGCCAATCTCGTTTTTCTCGCCAGTATTTCAAATGAACTTTCCCTTGTTTTGCGGGTTGCAAAAGTAGAACCTCTTTTTAAATCTCGCAAGCTTTTTTTGAAATTTTTTTCGATTTATTTTCGAAGTCAATTTCGTTTCGCTTACCAGTATTTCAAATGAACTTTCCCTTATTTTGCGGGCTGCAAAGATAGCCTCTTTATTCTTTACAATCCAAATCTTTTTTTAACTTTTTTTCAAAAATCTTTTTGATCTGTTTTGCTTCAAAATGTCGTAAGAACTCTGCCTTTATTGCGGGTGCAAAAGTAGCACTCTTTTGCCCATATCCAAACTTTTCAGCGTCTTTTTTTGAAGTTTTTTGGCCGTTTTTCCTTAACTCGCTGATAACCATTTCCTAACACCTAAAAGTTTTTTTCTTGAAGTTACTGAGTTACTGAGCCGCTTAGTGACTCAGTGGGCTTTACTATACTTATATATAGTATACGCTCTGGTTTTACTACACTATATATATAATAGTAGAATGGGTTTCACTACCTATATATAGGTATAATCGTTTACCGATTCTCAAAAAAGCTCATCCCCTAGCCCCGATTGCAGCGGAAATCCCGCAATGAAATGAAGGAATTGCAGCGGAAAGCGGGAA
>NZ_JBDOCV010000018.1:0-50106 GCF_040750275.1 Flavobacterium enshiense | reverse complement strand
TGTTATTGTTACCAGCACCGACCCGAACAACCCATCATGTCCATCGGATCCGGTTACTTCTATTGTAGAAGGCCATACTGTTGGAACGATAGCGTCTTTAATTCCAAGTGTTGCGTTTGATGAAAACGGTTCGATCACGGTTGTGATGGCTGGAGGTACCGGAGGTTATTTGTATGCTTTGAGTCCAAGCGGTCCATGGCAGGAATCTAACGTGTTCACAAACTTGAATACTGGTAATACGTACACAGTATATGTTACGGACGAGAATGGATGTACCAGCGATAGCCAAAGTATTTACCTAATCGGTTATCCGCACTTCTTTACACCGAATGGAGATGGTGCTAACGATACTTGGAACATCTGGGATTTGGAAGACCAACCTAGTGCTGAAATTCATATCTTCGACCGTTACGGAAAACTGATCAAGCAGATCACTCCGGCAGGCGGCGGATGGGACGGAACTTTTAATGGGGAACCATTACCATCAACGGATTACTGGTTCACGGTGAAGTTTATTGATCCTACTGATCAGGCAGAAAGAGTTTTCAAGGCTCACTTCTCTATGAAGCGCTAGAAAATATAAAAGAGCAGATACAACAAAAGCCACTCATTTGAGTGGCTTTTTTATTTTTTTATAAAATTTTGTGGTAAAGTCATCATAAATTAAATTTTACAGAAACTAGTTTTTCTAACTTTTTGTTAGAATTGTATTTTAAAAAGCATAAAAAAATGATGATTATTTAATGCTAAGAATAATTTGAAGAAAATAAAGTAGCATAATTACGGTATTATATGAAAAAATGGTATAAAATCTATTTGTATAATTATTAATAAATTTGCATAGTGGTAATAACTCTTATTCAACGTATTATAGCTAAAGGAAAATGAGAAACCGATTAACGCAATTTTATTTTTTATTCCTTGTTGTTTTTTCTCAGATAGCCTCGGTAAATCAGGCTTTTTCGCAATCGGAGTCTAAACGAGAAGTCTTGTACAGTGAATCGGAAAAGTTGATGCTTTCCAAACCAAATGAAGCTTTAAAAGTAGGGGTGCATTTGTTGAAAAACAGTGATGAAGGAGAAGATAAAGCTAAAATTAACTTTCTTATTGCAAAAATCTATACCATAAAAGCAGATTATAACAATGCACTTATCTATCTTTTTGATGCAGTAAAACTCAGTAAAAACACAAAACTTATTACAGAGATAAATATTTATAAGGCAAGGGTTTTAAGACTTTTGTATCTGGACAAGCAATCGAAAATTTGTCTTGATGAGGCAGAAAAGGAATTGATTAATATAAAAGACGATGCTGCGTTTACATACTGTTACAGTTTGATTGTGCTGGAAAAAACTCTGATGGATTTAGATAGACAAAAGTACAAACTTGCATTAGCAACAATTGAAAGTACTGATGTGAAATTTCAAGCCGGATTAAAAATTGCTGAAATACAATTGTGGACTTCAATTATAAAGGGAAAAATTCATATTGGCTTGGGGAATTATACA
Organism: Flavobacterium enshiense; assembly: GCF_040750275.1. GTDB lineage: Bacteria > Bacteroidota > Bacteroidia > Flavobacteriales > Flavobacteriaceae > Flavobacterium > Flavobacterium enshiense_B. The sequence continues at coordinate 48,598 of NZ_JBDOCV010000018.1, read as the reverse complement.
GAGGCTCAAGAAAATTATACAGTCGCCGAAGAAATTCTAAATAAGTCAAATAGTACAAATTATTTTGCGAAATCGTATCTTTTGTTAGGGAAATCTACGGTGTTTTTCAATCAGAAAAAGCACGAAAAATCGCTTTCTGCTCTTTTGGAAGCTTATGATATATCAAGGCCTCTGGAAAATATGTATTTGGATGAGTCGATTGGTAATCAGATGGCTATTAATTATATAGCATTAAATGATCGGGAAAACTATAAAAAGTATACTGCTGATACAAAGAAAATTATTACCAGGATTGACAATGCGGAACAGGAATCTGTAAATACTGCATACAATCTTTTTTCACAACAATTTGAAACTAATTTTCAGCAGGCAAAGCAAAAAAGTGTGAAGCGATTTTACACTGTTTTAAGTCTTGCAGTTTTGTTGATTTTTGGATTTGTTGTATTTTGGTATCGATTCGTCTCAAAGAAAAAAAGGCTGAATGAAATTATTAAGTATTTGGAAGTTACCAGAAAAAGTATAATTATCCCTGTTGAGAAAAAAGAAGAAGGTAAGAAAATTTCAATACCACTGGAAACGGAACAAACGCTTTTGAACAAGTTGAAGCGTTTTGAAAATTCGGTGCGTTTTACCAATAATGATATTTCGCTTGCCGTTTTAGCAGGGCAGTTTGACACAAATACAAAATATCTTTCGGAGATTATCAATAAGCATTACAATGTGAATTTTAATACTTATATCAATAAGCTTCGCATTAATTTTATTGTTGAAAAATTAAAATCGGATCCTAATTTTATGAATTATAAGATTAGTTATCTGGCTGAAGTTTCTGGATTTTCCTCCCATAGTAGTTTTGCAACTGTCTTTAAATCCATAACAGGAATTACGCCAATTACCTTTATCGATTTATTGAAAAATGAAAGAGAAGCATTAATTCAAAAAAATGATGCTTATGAGAAATAATAGCAGCATATTATTGTTTTTAGTGACAGTATTGCTAACTGTTGCTGGTGATCTTTATGCCCAAAAAGAGCAAAATTTCGACAGTATTATTAAGGCGAATACCTTATTGATGTATAAAGATCCTGATAAGGCGATATTGGCCGGACAAAATATTGTGAAAGTTGCAGGAGCCAATATTGATGCTAAAATCCTTGCTTACAAGTTGATATCTGACGGATATTCCTCAAAAAGAGATTATGAAAAATCGTTGTTATATCTTATTAAAGCGAATGAAATACTATCACAAACAGATAATAAATTGCTGAAAATAAGTATTATAACGAAAGCAGGAATACAATACCATCAGCTTAAAATTTATGACAAGGCGATTAAATACCTCGATCAGGCCGAACAGCTTGCCATGGCATTTCCACAAAGAGATTCAGTACATGGCAGTTTAGGGGTTAATTATGTGGTTAGAGGTTTTATTTATAAGGATAAACTAAATTGCGACATTGCCATTAGTTTTTTTGATAAAGGCATTAAAGAATTGTTGACATCACAGGCTATTTTGAAAAGTCCTACCGCGAATGCCAGCAGTTTGAGTATTGCTAAATACAATAAAGGAAATTGTTATCTGATGATGTCCGATAATAAAAAGGCCATTAAAAGTTTTGAGGAATCCATTCAATATGCAAAGTATATTAAGGCTAACAGTCTTCAGGCTTTTGCTCAAAAAGGGCTTTCTCAGGTTTATTCTTCGGAAGGTGATTACAGAAAAGCCATAGCGATATTAAACGATGCTGTAAGACTTTCAAAAGATGTTGATGATTTAGTTTTAGATGAAGAACTCTACAGATTACTTTCTGAAAATTATCTGGCTGTAAATGAATGGGGGAATTATCAGATTGCACGATTTAAATACCATCAGACCCAGAATGATTTAAAGAAAAGAGAGCGTAAATCGGTTAGTGATTCTTTAGATGAAAAAGAAAATATAGAGAAAAAAAATATTGAAAATTGTATTTCTAAATTTTGGGGTGGTGTTACTTTGATTGTAATAGCTTTATTTATCGTTGTCGGGTTGTTAATCCTGTCTGTAAAGCGAATAAAAGTAAGTATTGAAAAACTTGAAGAAACAATCATCAATATTCAAAACGAAAAGCAGTAGATAACTTCATCATTAATGCTGTTTGTTTTAAAAATCATGAAATTTTCACCTGAAAATATATTTTCAATCCTTGTAATTTATGATTAAAAATCTTTTTATTGCATTGATTTTTAATGACTTGTGATTTTTGTAGTTTTTGAAATTCAGTAATTAACAAAGTGTTGTATTTTTTTAGTGTCTAACGAGTAGGTATATTTGCATTGTTAATCGTAAAAAAGGAATTTATAATTCTGTTATAAGTTCTACTTAACAATTTTAATTAATTCAATTTCATAATGTCTAGTCAATAATGGAAAGCTTTTCATTAATAGGATATAGAAAATTTAGGTAATTGTATTATGTTTGTTGGTACCTCCGTTTTTTAACGGAGGTTTTTTTTTGTCGAATTTAGCGAAAGTACCTGATAGGAAATAGTATCGGAAGTAATTTTTGTCCAGATGAATTCCAATAAAAACCTTCGGGAACTACTTGACGATTTAAACTAAAAAACATTAGGCTCATTCAATATACTTTGTTATTTTTGTGACACTTTTTATTAAAGAAACACAATCTATTATGAACTTACACGAGTATCAAGGGAAACAAATATTAGCAAGCTACGGAGTGCGTGTACAACGCGGTTATGTGGCTCATAATGCTGAAGAGGCGGTGGTTAAAGCAAAACAACTTACTGCAGAAACAGGAACAGGATGGCATGTAATTAAGGCACAAATTCACGCAGGTGGTCGCGGAAAAGGCGGTGGCGTTAAGTTGGCTAAAAACTTAGACCAGGTTCAGGAAATTGCAGGACAAATCATCGGTATGGATTTGATTACGCCTCAAACACCTCCAACAGGTAAAAGAGTTCACAAAGTTTTGGTTGCTGAGGATGTTTACTATCCTGGAGAAAGTGAAACAAAAGAGTTTTACATGTCGGTATTGTTAAACCGTGGTAAAGGTCGTAACATGATTATGTATTCTACTGAAGGTGGAATGGATATCGAGGAAGTAGCAGAGCACACTCCTGAAAAAATCTTCACCGAAGAAATCGATCCTGCTGTAGGACTACAAGGTTTCCAAGCAAGAAGAATTGCTTTCAACTTAGGTTTATCCGGTGAAGCATTCAAAGAAATGGTGAAATTCGTAGATTCATTATACAAAGCATATATCGGTTCTGATTCTTCAATGTTTGAAATCAACCCGGTATTGAAAACTTCGGATAATAAAATTATGGCTGTTGACGCTAAAGTTACTTTAGATGACAACGCTTTATACCGTCATGCAGATTTAGCAGAGATGAGAGACATCACAGAAGAGCGTCCAATCGAAGTTGAAGCTAAAGAAGCAGGGTTAAACTATGTAGACTTAGACGGAACAGTAGGGTGTATGGTAAACGGTGCTGGTTTAGCAATGGCTACTATGGACTTGATTAAATACGCAGGTTACGAGCCGGCTAACTTCTTAGACGTAGGTGGTACAGCAGATGCTAAACGTGTGGAAACAGCTTTCCGTATCATCTTAAAAGATCCGAACGTAAAAGCAATCTTAATCAACATCTTTGGAGGAATCGTTCGTTGTGACCGTGTGGCGCAAGGAGTTGTAGATGCTTACAAAAACATGGGTGATGCTATTAAAGTGCCAATCATTGTTCGTTTACAGGGAACTAATGCTGAAATCGCTAAAGAATTAATCGATAATTCCGGTATGCCGATTTTATCTGCAGTTCAGTTCCAGGAAGCTGCTGATCAAGTAAAAGTCGCTTTGAGTTAATTATAAGACGATTTTGTCAAAATATAGAAAAAGCCTTAGTAATTACTGAGGCTTTTTTTGTTAGTTAAATGTAAAGTTTAAGAAAATATGGCTTTTAATTTTACGCTAATGTTTTTTGAAAAAGGTATTATTTTTAAGAAAATTCCACCATTTTTATGTTTAATCGTAGAAGATTGACAATTGGTCGGGACATTTATTGCGATTTGTGAAATAGAGGTGGTTTAGAAGTTTAAATATCGGTTAAGTTATTGAGATTCAGTTTTTTGTAATGGTGTATTTTCTAATTTTGGAATGTAATCTTAAATCATAAAACATGAAAAATTTAATCGCATTAGTTGTTGTTTTAGTAATGAGTACAACAATTATGTCGGCAAAGAATTTTAATTCGGCTGAAGATTTACCTAAAGCCGTGAAAAAAGTGGTGAAGTTGTTGGAAGCAACACGTTTTGACGAGGAACTTGAAAAAGAGGTAGTGGTAAAAGTTGATATTAAGGTTAATACGGCTAATGAAATTGTGGTTCTTTGCGTAGGAACTGATAAGGTTAATATTAGAAGGTTTATTGCTAATAATCTTAATTACAAGAAAATTGATGCCGGTCAGTTAAAACAAGGCAGTGAGTATTCGTTCTATGTTACTTTCAAGCCTAATATTTAAAAGAAAGTTTTGAGAATAAAGAATCCCGAGGGCAAACCCGGGATTTTTATGTTTAATTGATTATGACTTTTTCAGTTTAAAATAATCAAGTAATGCTAAGTACGGATCACCTTTCAGGTTCAGCAAACGTGCAAAAGCAGGTTCGGTTTTTATGCCGTTCTGTTTTAAGCGAATAATCTCATTTTTGAAGTTTTCGTCATTCTCCTTCAAAATCTTTGCTTCGATTAGCATATGACGATAGCCCATTTGTTCTTTAACCGGAACATTCTGTCCGAAGATTTCGACTTCAAATCTATCAATAAAAAAGTTGGCCAACACAGTTTCGTTTTGATTTATGATAGTTTCAGAAATCGTAAAATTTAAATGGTGCGAAAAGCTGGATGTTACTGTTTTAATGAAATCATTTTTATTAGTCCAAAAACAAGCAATATCCAAATCACTGTTTTCAATAGCAATGTCAATGGGAATAGTGCCTACAAGTATAGGGGAAAAAGGAATAAGCGCATCAAATACTGCAAACCTGGTTAAAACTTCATAGCTTTTTTGCTGTAATGGATTTCCAAAGGCTAAATAGTCCAGGGTATCAAATTTGCTCAAAAGAATTCGTAATTAAGATTTCTTATTCTTTCCGTTTTTGAATTTAACATTCTGAACAACAGGTTCTTTTTTAGGAGCAGGTTTCCCTTTTCCGGCAGGTTTTTTAAAAGTATTTTTTGGTTTTTCGTTAGCTGTTTTCGCTTTTTCTGTATCGTTTTTTTGCGCTTCGGCTTTATGGCCTTTTAAAACATCCATCGGGTTTTTAGGATTTTCTTTCGTTCCGCGTAAGTGAAGAACCAACCCGTTAAGAAAGTTACGTAATACCTGATCCCCGCAATCCATGTATTTTGGGTGATCTTCATTGCGGAAAAAGTTGCCCAATTCGCCTTTTGAAATTCGAAAATCCACCAATTCTAAAATCTCCACAATCTGTTCGTCACGCAATTGAAGCGCAACACGTAATTTTTTTAAAATATCGTTGTTGTTCATAGCCTGTAAATTCTTAAACAAAGATACTGTTTTCAGGATTGGGAATTTAGTTTTATTTTAGCAAAAAATAATTCGATGGATACGTACGAAGAAAAAATAAGCCTACTTTCCGAAATGATAGCTTTTGCTGTAGTTGATGGAGAATTACACGACAGAGAGTACGATTTTCTTTGGATTGTGGCGCAAGAGCTGGATATACCTAAAGCGGTTTTTTTGGAACTGTTTGGTAAGCGCGATTCCGTTAAAGTTATTAAAGACGAGCTTCACCGCATCATGCAATTTTACCGCTTAGCGTTATTGATGCATTGTGATGATGTTCAGCATGAACGTGAAATTAAAGCAATAAACGAGATTGGCATCACCATGGGACTAAACCCAATGGGGATTAAAAAAACACTGAAAGCAATGGCACAATCACCAGACCGAATGGTGGAACCGGAATTTTTATTATGTGCTTTTATGGAACAGCATAATTAAAATAATATCAAAAAAGACGGAAGCAATTCCGTCTTTTTTGATATACTATGGCAACCGTAATGATATTGGTTTTGACTATAACTATAACTGTTTTTGTTAGTCTTTAATTTTTTTTAAAGGCTGAAATTTAGGGTGGCCAGTGTGTTGTAGCGCAAAAGTATGCATATCGGCAACGGATTCAAAAAATGTTGATTTACCATCTCCTATTCCGTGTCCTGCTTTGAAGTCAGTATAAAGAAGTATAGGTTTGTCAGAAGCATTTGCATTTTGAAGTTTCGCAGCAAATTTTGCAGGTTGCCAGGCTATTACTCTTGAGTCATTAAAGCCGGCTGTGACTAAAGTTGCCGGGTATTTTGTTCCTTTTTTAATATGATGATAGGAATCCATCTCGAGTAAAGCCTTAAATTCTGTTTCATCTTTTACAGTGCCGAATTCAGGAATATTAACAGGGCCATTTGGGGTAATTTCCATGCGAACAGTGTTCATAGCACCAACTTCGGGTATTGCAGCGGCAAATAAATCAGGTCTTTCTGTCATGGCGCGACCTACTAAAATTCCACCGGCACTACCGCCACAAATTGCAATTTTTTCAGGAGATGAGATTTTCTCTTTCACTAGGTATTCCGCGGTTGCTATAAAATCTTTCCAAGTGTTGGGTTTGGTCGTTTTATATCCGGCTTTGTGCCATTTATCTCCCAATTCGCCACCGCCTCTAACATGCGAAACAACAAAAATACCACCATAGGTAGTGTAATTTAAAATATAATCGGGAACGAACGCTGGGTTTAAAGCTATTTCATAAGCGCCGTAACCAACCATAAGCACTGGATTATTGCCATTTAGATTTGTTTTTTTATCATAAATAATTGACACCGGAACCATCACGCCATCATGAGAAGGAATCATAATTTCTTTTGAGACTACATCTTTAAATTCTGGAAAATCGATGACTTTGTTTAAATCCTGTGGGATGAATTTATTAGATTCTGATTCGTATAAATAGCGTCTTTCTGGCGATGTCCATCCTGAAATGGTTATCCATATTTCTTTACGTTTCTCATCAATAGTTGATAATTTTGCTGTTCCGGCCTGAAAAGGAAGTTGTAGTTCAATTGGGGAAGTTTTACCATCAGCCAGAAAATATACTTTAGCCTGAATTCCATTTTCTATAACGGAATAATACAGTCCTTCATTTGTGATTCTAAAATTAGTAATATTACCATTTTTGGGTTCATCAATCACAGTAGTTGCATTGCTAACTGCAGGATTTGAAATAGGGGCTTTAGTTATTTTATAATTAGGGGCATTTTTATAGGTTAGATAATAAATGAAATCCTTGCTAAAATTATAATCGGCTACTTCATCATTTTTTGAAGCCAAAAGGAACCATTTTTCTGGTTTAAAGTTTTCTTTTAAAGCGGAATTGTATAAAATAATATTTTTTGCAACAGTGGTTACCTCACCATAGTATTTGTTTGAATTTTTGTGATAATAGTTGTGTGGTTGTTCATCAGGAGAAATGTTGAGTTCCGGATTGGTTGAATTTGAAAAAATTGCAATATCATTTTTAGGGTCATCACCTAGTTTATGATACAATACTTTGGAGTTTTTTTTTCGATTAACATCGGTTACATCAGAAGAATTAAACCGTCTGTAAGTAAATGAATTTTGATCCGGTAGCCAGGAAACATAACCATTACCAACTTTGTCAATGATTTCTGGATATAATTTTCCTTGGGTATCAATTATAAGTAATTCAGGAGTTTCGGAGCCGTTGGCAGCAATTTTAAAAGCAATTTTGTTTCCTTTTTTGTCTGGATAAATATCGCTTATATCATAATTTTTTCCATTCTCTTTTTTGAAATTTTTGGGATTGAAAAGTAATTTTTCAGTTCCGTTGTATCCATTTCTATAGTATATACTTCCGTTTTCTTCGTCCGCGTTTCTTTTTAAATAGAAATAAACATCATTTTCTGTTATTTTAACAGAGTAAACTTCATATCCTTTTCGAGTATCGTATTCTCGAAGTTTTTTTATTATGTTTTGTCTTTCGGGAATTTCGTTGAGTTGTTTTCTTGCATAATCAGCATTACTTCTTAACCAATCGGTTACTTTGGAATCTTTTAGATTTTCCATGTAGCGATAGGGATCCTCAAGCGTAACGTTGTGATACGTGTCTTTGATTACAATTTCTTCAGCCGGTGCTGGTTTAATTTGTGAGAACAGTAAAGAATAGGAATTTAAAGCGAGAAACAACAAACTAGTTTTCATATTCAGATGATTTAATTAAAAACTAGGTAGATTTGAGTGGAATAAAGATATTAAAAATAATTGAAAATTAGATAGTTATATTTTTTCTTGTAAGTGTTTTATCTCATCACGCAATTTAGCAGCCTGCATAAAATCCAAATCTTTTGCGGCTTTTTCCATCGATTTGCGCAATTCCCTGATTTTCTTTTCGATTTCCGGTTTGGATAAGTACAAACTTTCTGGTTCAGCGGCTTTTAAGGCTTGGTTTTCAAAATATTGCGTAGATACGGAATTGCCCGCTAAAGCATTTCCCAAACTCTTATTCAAGGCTTTTGGAACTAAGTTGTTTGCCTTGTTGTAATTCATTTGTTTTTCGCGACGGTATAGGGTTTCGTCAATGGTTTTTTGCATCGAAGCTGTAATTTTATCAGCATACATGATGGCTTTCCCGTTTACATTACGAGCTGCACGACCAACCGTTTGGGTAAGCGATCGGTGGCTTCTTAGAAAACCTTCTTTGTCTGCATCCAAAATGGCAACCAGCGAAACTTCCGGTAAATCTAAACCTTCTCGTAAAAGATTTACTCCGATTAAAACATCGAAAATTCCTTTTCTCAAATCCTGCATGATTTCCACGCGCTCTAAAGTATCCACATCAGAATGAATGTAGCGGCAACGAATGGCAACTTTGGTTAGGTATTTGGTCAGTTCTTCCGCCATACGTTTGGTTAATGTCGTAACCAAAACACGTTCGTCAGCTTCGCAGCGCAATTGTATTTCTTCGATTAAATCATCAATCTGATTCTGGCTCGGACGAATTTCAATGATTGGATCCAGCAATCCGGTCGGTCGAATTACTTGTTCCACATAAATACCTTCCGATTTCTGTAATTCATAATCTGCAGGAGTAGCCGAAACATAAATCACCTGATTCTGTAAACTTTCAAATTCTTCAAATTTTAACGGTCTATTGTCCATCGCGGCTGGTAATCGGAAACCATATTCCACCAAATTTTCCTTTCTGGAACGGTCGCCTCCGTACATGGCATGCACCTGAGAAATGGTCACGTGACTTTCATCCACTACCATTAAATAATCATCTGGAAAATAATCTAACAAACAGAACGGTCGTGTGCCTGGTTGTCTACCATCCAAATATCTTGAGTAATTTTCAATTCCGGAACAATAGCCCAATTCGCGAATCATTTCCAAATCGAAATTCGTGCGTTCTTCCAAACGTTTGGCTTCCAGATGTTTTCCAATTTCTTTAAAATAGTCGACTTGTTTCACCAAATCCTGCTGAATTTCCCAAATCGCATTTTGCAACACATCCGGCGAAGTCACGAACATATTGGCCGGATAAATGGTCAGTTTTTCGTATTTTTCAATTACCTGAGCCGTTTTGGCGTCGAAGGCTTCAATTTCTTCGATATCATCCCCAAAGAAATGCAGGCGGAACGGTTCATCAGCATAACTTGGAAAAATTTCCACGGTATCGCCTTTAATTCGGAAAGTTCCGGGTGTAAATTCGCCTTCGGTTCTCGAATACAAACTCTGTACTAAACGGTGTAATAATTTGGTACGGGAAATCGTCTGGTCACGTTCAATGGAAATCACGTTTTTCTGGAATTCCACCGGGTTTCCAATACCGTACAAACAGGAAACGGAAGCTACCACCAACACATCACGACGTCCTGAAAGCAGGGCAGAAGTGGTGCTTAAACGCAATTTTTCCAATTCATCATTAATGGATAAATCTTTTTCAATATACGTTCCGGTTACCGGAATAAAAGCTTCGGGTTGGTAATAGTCGTAATAAGAAACGAAGTATTGTACGGAATTGTTCGGAAAAAATTGTTTGAACTCTGAATACAACTGGGCTGCCAATGTTTTGTTGTGCGCCAGAACCAAAGTCGGTCGTTGTACTTCCTGAATTACATTGGCTACTGTAAATGTCTTTCCTGAACCGGTTACCCCCAAAAGCGTCTGGTACTTTTCTTCATTGATAATGCCGTTTGCCAATTTTTTGATGGCTTGCGGCTGGTCACCCATGGGTTTGTAATCGGATACGACTTGGAATTTCATGTTAAAAAGTAACTTAGCTGCAAAGATAAGCAATTGCAATGCAAAAAAATAGCGTTGTGAAGCTTTGCAATCATGGATAAAAAAATACTGCAATTACACAGTTTTCTTAAAAAAGGATTTCTATGTATTGCAGTATTTAAAGTGGTTAAGTTAAGTTTATGGAGTCGATTATTTAAATCGGAGGGCCAAAGTTACAATATGAGAATCCAATCCGTTATCTCGTGAGTAAAAGCCATAACGCAATTCCAGACTGTTGATTCTTTTTATATGGAAAATACCTTTATCAGCATCGGTGATTTTATAGCCGAGCCCAATCATATGACTGCTGAACTTGGACAAATCGTAATCGCTGGTATAGTATTCCTCTTCCAATCCGTGTAAAAATATCGGTTGGAAATAATCGGCTGCACTTTGCGTGTAAAAACGATACGGTATTGAAATTGATGAAAAAGCGGATAGCTTATAACTTGGCTCAAAGCTAAATGTGTGGGAATTGATGCCCCAATTATCCCAATAGTATCGGTAAAATGACCTTAACACAATGTTGTCCCCCAGAAAATAGTTTGCCCTCACACCAACCGGAACTTTAAAACGGGTGTCGGGTAATTTTTCAGACTTCACGGTAGCATTGACAATATCGAGAGCATCATTAAAATATACCCGATTGAATTTCGTTGCTAATAAGCCTTGCTGATAACCTAAATCGGTCATGAAAGCCATCTGGAAATCTTTGTTGATCACTTGTGAAAGCGTTAAACCTAAGTTGTAAGAAGTCCTGGGTTTGGTATCGCCGTGATTGGCATCGTTGTCAGAAGGTGTATTTCGCAGTTCAATGGGTAAAATCACTTTCCAGGTATCGAAAAAGGCCATTGCTTTGGCTGAAAATTCCCGATTTTTGTCTTTCGAGATTTTTGTGAAGCCGAAGTTTCCACCAATGGAGGTATAATCGAATTCCGCAGAAAAGGAAAGTCCTCCGTTAAGGATGAAATTCTTTTCTTCGTTTTCAAAGCTGTAGTTTATTGACGGATACACACGAACGTCTTTATACGAAGCTGATGAAACCGTATTTGGGTCAATTTTATCCGAAGAAGCCGAAGTATACGAATCAATCCCTATTTCAAATCCAAAATTATGCTTGTGATTGTTTTTGTCTCTTTTGGACACTTTAATTTCAAACGTAGTGGCCAAATCTGTTAATTTTTCAGTCCCTTGTCCGCCGGTTACAGCAGAATTGTTTCCATCCTGAGAGTAATAACTGGAAATGAAATTCACTTCTTCAATTTTCAGTTTCTGCTTTTTATATGCTGAGCTGTCCGTTGAAGTGTTGTCTTGGGCTTTCATGTTGTTTTCGAACAGAAAGGCCAGTATTGATGCGGCAAATATCTTTCGTTTCATAATTCTTTCTTATAGCATGTTAATTACAACCACAGCCACCGCCGGTTTTGCCGCCATTAGCTCCGGAACTTCCTTCACGGTACAATTGGAAGGTGTTTTCAAATTTTTCCGTTTTTTTGGCAGACAAAGCCATATCAGAATCATTCACTTTGGATTTCTGATATTCCTTAACCGGTTTACATCCGACACTCAGCACAAGTGCGGATACAAATACAATTCTTTTCATGATTATTAATTTTGAGGTTAAGTGAGTTTTATGTTATGGGAGAAATATTTAGTGTCGTTATCATCAATAATGATGCATCCGATATTTTTTAATTGATTGATAAAATCCAATCCGACTTCGATGCCCATCACGGTCACTGGTGTGGCTAATGCGTCGGCAATTTCTGCGTTTTCGGCTATGATGGTTACACTTTTTATACCGCTTACCGGAAAGCCCGTTTTCGGATCGATGGTGTGGGAATACCGTTTTCCATCAATCATTACGAATTTTTCATAGTTTCCTGAAGTAGCTACAGCAGTGTTGGTAATTTTGAACGTAGAGAAAATATCATTCCGCAAATTTGGATTGGCAATTCCGATGGTCCAAGGTTCACCGTTTTCCTGATAGCCCCAAGCCGATAAATCCCCGGAAGCATTCACGATGCCACTTTCCACGCCGTTTTCAATGAGTTTTTTCTTGGCCATTTCAGCGGCATATCCTTTTCCGATACCGCCAAATCCGATGCGCATTCCTTTTTTTTTCAAATAGATCGTTTTTTCAGTTTCATCAAGGATGATGTTTTCATAATTAATCAATGCCACTGATTTTTTAGCGTCTTCCGCATCAGGAAGAGCAGTCATGTTAACATCGAAATTCCAGAATTTTTTATCGATGCCCCCGTAACTGATGTCGAAAGCGCCTTGGGTAATCTTGGAAATCATCTGACAGCGTTGTATCAGGCTAAAAACTTCATCAGGAACTTTTATCGGTTTGATGCCTGCGTTTTTATTGATTTCATAAGTAATACTTTCCGTTGAAAAAGTCGTGAGCAGTTTTTCAATCCGGCGGATTTCTTCAATAGCCAAATTGATTTTTTCGGCACACCATTTTTCATCGGGCCCCAAAACGGTGAACTCGAAACGGTTTCCCATTAATTTTTCAATCCTTTTTTGCAGCATTATCCTTTGAGATTTGCAATGAAATTTTCAAGCGTTTCGGCAGGGTATTGTTCCCATTTTTTTAGAATTTCCCCTTTGCTGTTCAATAGCAGGATTAAAGGAAATATCCCTTTGTTGTTGTATTTTTCTGCAAGTTTTTCATTTTCAACTGCCTGGTTTTCAGGAAGCTGATTTTTCTTTAAACGTGGAAAATCCGCATTGAATAATATAAGGTTTTCACTGCTGTACTGTAGAAATAAATCGGTATTTACAAAGTGTTTTTTGAATTTTACACAAGGGGCACACCAATCAGAACCGGAAAAATACAACAGTACATTTTTGTTTTCAGTTTGTGCTTTTTCGAGCGATTGGTTAAAAGTTAATTTTTTCATTTCCTGTGCTGAAACAGCCAGTGAAAGAAACAACAAGAAGCCTACAATTTTCATTTTCATGGTGATCCATTTTTGTTGTTATAAAAGCAATCCATTTTTTTTTGAAGATATTGTAATGTCTTCATTTTGTGTTGATTACTGATAATGTAAATGTAGGGAGTTAAAACGGAATAAAAATGGGGCTAATCTAAAGATTCGATTAAGATTAAGTCGCCTTCTTCGTGGGTTATGGATACGATACCATCTTCTGAAGCATGATTACTGCTTCCGGTTCTGTAGCCAATAGTTAGGCTGTCGTCTTTTAAAGAATAGAACAAATTCTCAGAATGAATACCACTTACCTTGCCAATGGGGATTAGGGAAATAATACTGTTTTTAGTATACCATTTTTGAAAATGTTTTGGCAAAAGAAAGATTTTGGAATGATCATCCAGGATAACAATTTTCAGATGATCACGGTAGCGAACAATGTTAGTGATATTAGTGATGGTATGATCGGCACGTTTTCCGGTTGCCCAAACTACGTTTACGGCTTTATGACCTTTTTCAATCAGATAGTCGAAGGCTTTTTCCAGATCGGTTTTGTCCTGATCCGGAGCGTGTACGATTTCAATTGGGTATTGTTTTTCGCGATAGTATTCTGCATCAAAACCTCGGTCGAAATCGCCTAAAAGTACATCAATCTTAATGTCTAAATTCAGGACACGTTCGATAGCGGAATCCAGAACAACTACTAAAGGAGACCATTCTAATAATTGTCCCAACAACTCGTTACTGCATTCGGCTCCGTTGGCAATGATTAAGGCGGGTTCCTGATCGTCGCGAACTATGTGATGTGAAGACATATTATGATCTTTTCTATGCTCGTGTAAAAGTATAAATTATTATTGAACAGAATAGTCTGTCGTATCTACTTCTGATAAGTTAAAATATCCCAAAGCATAATTATTTTCATTTGTCGGATTAATTATGTTTCCACGAACTGTTGCCGGTGGTGATTGGAACGGACTTCCGCCATTGCTTCCGCCAAGAGCCAACAGGACACTCATATAATTGTAATATTGACGTGATATTCCATAGAGTTTGATGTTAATGAGATTGCCGGGCGCTAAATCTTCGTCGGAATACAGACCGAACATTTGGTTGCCTTGAAAGAAGCGGTCTTCCAGGACATCATAATCCGGAAAAGGTTTGTAATCGGGCTTGAAACTAATCATGTAAAAATTATCTTCTAAACCATTGTCCTGATAAAAAAACTTGATTTCGATTTCGTCACCCGTAAATCCACCTTCGTTGTTTTGTTCGATGGTATCTTCGATATCAGGAACCCCAGTCATTACTTCGGTTGCGATAAAGGTTTGACCGTTATGTATTACTTTTAAAGTATATGTTTCACCAATAACCGGTTGAAAATCATTGCATACATATTCTCCAGCAGTACCGGATTCGGGAAAATTAAAAACCACATTTGAACTGTTGGTAATGAAAACAGTGGCGCCTGATACTGCCGGGACAGTAGTGTTGTAATAGGCTGTAGTAGTGGTCAGTTTTATTTTTTGTTCATTTCCCGAAGTATTTTTAATCCATTGAATGGATGCGTCAACCACCAGTCTTGGAGCGGCAGTGTCTAAATCAGCATCAACGACCTTTTCACAACTCAGAACTGAGAAAACGAAGATTAAAAGGAACGTGTTTTGAATTATTTTTTTCATCGCATTAAAATTTGAAGTTGTAAGTTACACTCGGAACAGCTCCGAAAATAGACAATCGGACAGCTTCATTATTTCCGGTGTCTGAATTTTGTCGGAAGGTAATGGAAGCAGTATTCATACGGTTATATACGTTATAGATGCTGAAAACCCATTCACTTTGCCATTTACGGTTTTTATTTTTCCTGGGCGTTAAGGTTGCGGAAACATCAAGGTGATGGTAGGTTGGCAGTCTGTTTTCGTTACGGTTTTCATAACTTGGAATCTGAATGCCCTGATAAACGTAATATCCATTGGGAAAGGTAACCGGTTGTCCGCTTTGTAACGTGAATATCGAACCAAATGACCATTTTTCATTGAGTTTATATAAACCGGTTACCGACAGATTGTGTGTTTTATCATAACCGGATTTATACCAGTTTCCGTTATTGATTCCGTATTCATCCGATGTTCTTCCGGGAGTTTGCTGTTCTGCTCTGGAAAGAGTATAGGAAATCCAACCGCTCAGATTCCCTGTGTTTTTACGCAGTAACACTTCCAGGCCGTATGCTCGGGCACGACCGTTTAAAACTACCTGTTCGATAGCGTTATTGGCGATTAAATCGGCTCCGTCAATATAATCAATTCGGTTTTTTACTTTTTTATAGAATGTTTCAATTTCCAAAGAATACTTGTCTTTGCTGAAGTTTTTGAAATACCCTATAGCCACCTGATCCAACAATTGAGGTTTGATGAATTTATCGCTCGGTGTCCAAACATCCAATGGAGTAGGAGAAGCCGTATTGGAAATCAGGTGCAGGTATTGCGCCATGCGATTGTAACTCGCTTTTATTGATTGGTTGTCGTCTAAAGTATATGCAACGGCCAAACGAGGTTCCAAATTATTAAAATTGGCCATTGTTTCGTTTTTACCGAATTTTTCCGTTCCGGTTGGTGTGGCTTTTTCATAAATTTTCAGATTATTGTTCCAAACTACGGCTTGATTGTTGGCATAGGTGTTGATCTCCTGACTTCCCAATCGGTAAAACATGCTGTAGCGCAAACCGTAATTCACAGAAAATTTATCGGAAAGTTGCTGTTCTGCCTCAAGGTAGAAGGAGGGTTCAAAAGCGTATTTTTTATCCAGTTGATCCGGATTGATGCCTGATTTGGAATCGGTCGGTTCTATGGTGCCTGGATTGAAATCGTAATAAACGGTATTTAGTCCGTAAGCTAATTTGAATTTATCTGATAAATAATGTTTTAAATCGTATTTGAAGTTGTAATTTCGGATGCCGCTGTCCCAATTAAACCCTACAAAATCCAATGTTAAACCATAATAGTAATCACTGTAAATAAAGGACATGTTGGAGAATAATTTATCTGAAAACAAATGATTCCAACGCAGGTTTAAAACGGAATTCCCGTAGGTATTCTTAAAATTGTCGTTAATATTGAAAACGTCACGACCGAAATAACCTGAAACGAATATACTGTTGCTCTCATTGAGTTTATAACTCAATTTGGTGTTTAAATCATAAAAATAAGCCGAGTTGTCGTTGTCGGTAAGTTTTAAAAATAAATGCGCATACGAACTTCTTCCCGCTACAAGAAATGACCCTTTGTTTTTTACGATGGGGCCTTCAGCTAACAATCTGCTGGAAATTAAGCCAATACCGCCATTTATGTGAAAGTCGTTGCTGTTGCCTTCTTTCTGGTAAATGTCTAAAACAGAAGCCACGCGTCCGCCAAAACGCGCTGGGATTCCGCCTTTATACAACTTTAAATCTTTAATTGCGTCCGAATTGAAAACAGAAAAGAATCCGAAAAGGTGTGAAGAATTGTAGATGGTAGCCTCGTCTAATAAAATCAAATTCTGATCGGCCGCACCACCTCGAACATTAAATCCGGATTGACCTTCTCCGGCATTAGTCACTCCGGGAAGCTGAAGAATCGATTTCAAGACATCGGTTTCACCTAAAATTACGGGCATTTTTTTTATTTCTGCTATCGTAAGCTTGTTAACACTCATTTCCGGTTTTCGGATATCGACTTTCTTTCGGTTTTCCACAATCAGCACTTCCTCCAGTTCCTGTGTGTTTTCTGTTAGAGCAATATTTTTCTTTATGTTTTCGAATAGGTTTATTCTTTCTTCTATACCGTTATAGCTGACGTATTTGTACTGAACCAGATACTCACCTTTGGGTAATGAAATGGAATAGAATCCGTATTCATTGGTGTTTGTCCCAATCTTTAGCTCCGGAATGTAGACAGTTACCCCAATGAGGGTTTCGTTGTTCTTTGCATCAGTAACGAAGCCACTGAGTGTCAATTTATCCTGAGCCTGAAGAGTAAAGCTGAAAATGAACAGCAGAAGGCATGAAACGGTTTTGTTCCAGATTATCATCGTGTTTTTTATTTTGACAGCTGTAAATGTCGTTTTTTTTGTAGCGAAAAACTGTTAAGAATGGGTTAATAAAAAAAGACGACTCTGAGGAGTCGTCTTTTTGTGAAAAAACAGTTATTCTGTTATGATAATTTTGCCAAAATTGTATTGAAAGTTGTACTTGGACGCATAGCGTTAGTCGTAGCAGTTGCAGAAGGTTGGTAGTAGCCACCAATGTTTTGCTCTTTTCCTTGTGCGGCAATTAATTCTGCGTCGATTTTAGCTTCGTTTGCAGTTAATTCTGCTGCGATTGGAGCGAATTTAGCTTGTAATTCCGCATCTTTCGTTTGGTTTGCCAAGGCTTGAGCCCAATATAAAGCCAAGTAGAAGTGTGAACCTCTGTTGTCGATTTCCCCAACTTTACGCGCCGGAGATTTATCGGTAGCTAAGAATTTAGCATTCGCTTCGTCTAAAGTATCGGCTAAAACCTGTGATTTTGGATTGTTCTGCGTTTGCGCCAAATGTTCTAAAGATGCCTGTAACGCTAAGAATTCCCCTAGTGAATCCCAACGTAAATAACCTTCTTCTGTAAATTGCTCAACGTGTTTTGGAGCCGATCCACCAGCACCGGTTTCAAATAAGCCACCACCATTCATCAATGGAACGATAGACAACATTTTAGCCGAAGTTCCTAATTCTAAAATCGGGAATAAATCGGTTAAATAGTCACGCAATACGTTTCCGGAAACAGAAATAGTATCTTTTCCTTCGCGGATTCTTCTTAAGGTTTCCGTCATCGCGTCTTTTACGTCCATGATGCGGATGTCTAAACCTGTCGTGTCAAAATCTTTTAAGTATTTTTCTACTTTTTTGATGATTTCTCTATCGTGTGCTCTGTCTTTGTCTAACCAGAAAATTGCTGGCGTATCAGACAAACGCGCTCTGTTCACCGCTAATTTAACCCAATCCTGAATTGGAGCGTCTTTGGTTTGACACATTCTGAAGATGTCACCCGCTTCAACATTTTGCGATAACAATACGTTTCCGTTTTCGTCTTCTACTTTTACTGTTCCGGCAGCGGTCATTTGGAAGGTTTTGTCGTGTGAACCGTACTCTTCCGCTTTTTGCGCCATCAATCCAACGTTTGGAACCGATCCCATAGTTTTTGGATCTAAAGCACCATTCTTTCTCATGTCGTCGATAACCGCCTGGTAGAAACCAGCATACGAACGATCCGGAATAATACAGATGGTGTCTTCTTCTTTTCCTTCTTTGTTCCACATTTTACCACCACTACGAGCTAAAGCTGCCATGGAAGCGTCAACAATAACGTCTGAAGAAACGTGGAAGTTGGTGATTCCTTTATCAGAATTTACCATCGCTATCCTTGGTCCGTTCGCTAACGCATCAGTAATAGCTTGTTTGATTTCTGCTTCTTGAGGAATTCCTGCAATTTTGTTATATAAATCTTGTAAACCGTTATTGGCGTTAATATCTAACGATTTGAATACATCTGCATATTTTGTATAAACATCTGCAAAGAAAGTCTCAACGATAGCTCCGAAAATAATAGGGTCGGAAACTTTCATCATTGTAGCTTTTAAATGAGCCGAAAGCATTACGTTTTTAGCTTTTGCATCTGCGATAGTTGCAGCCACAAATTGTCTTAAAGCGTTTAAGTTCATTACAGAACTATCAATCACTTCACCGGCTTTTAATCCTGAGAAATCTTTTAAAACTTGGGTTGAACCGTCAGTTCCGGCGAAAACAATTCTGAATTTGCCTTCGCTTCCAACTGTTGTAGAAGTTTCAGTTCCGTAGAAATCACCCGCAGTCATGTGTGCTACGTTTGTTTTGCTGTCGGTAGCCCAAGCGCCCATTCTGTGAGGGTTTGCTTTAGCATAGTTTTTAACGGCTTTCGGTGCGCGACGGTCGGAGTTTCCTTCACGTAAAACAGGGTTAACTGCAGATCCCAATACTTTGGAATATTTCGCTTTGATGTTTTTCTCCTCATCGTTTTGAGGTTCTTCCGGGAAGTTAGGAACTGCAAAACCATGTGATTGTAATTCTGCAATTGCTTCTTTTAACTGTATTACAGAAGCGGAGATATTTGGTAATTTGATGATGTTCGCTTCCGGGGTTGTGGCCAATTGACCAAGTTCCGTTAAGGCATCACCAATTTTTTGGTCGTCTTTTAAAAATTCAGGAAAGTTAGCTAAAATACGTCCTGCTAAAGAGATGTCTCTTAATTCGATATCGATGTTGGTAGGCGCTGTAAAAGCTTGTACAATTGGTAAAAATGAATGCGTGGCTAACATTGGAGCCTCGTCAGTCAAAGTGTAATGGATTTTTGATTTTTGTGCCATTTGGATGAATTTTAAATGCTATAGCTGTGTTTTTAAAAGGATTTGTTGAAAGATGCTTAAAAAAAGCGTAGCAAATATAAGAAAAACAGTCCGAAAAGCTGAGGGGAAAATCTCGGGAAATGAACGAATTATGAGATTGTTATTTTGGGAGTTTTAATTTATCAAAATGATAATTTAGCGGTAGATTTTTTGCATAAAAAAAGCCCCGAGGTTATCGAGGCTGATTTTATAAACGTCAGAAAGGGAATTATCTTCTTCTTTCTTTGATTTTTGCTTTTTTACCAGTAAGTTCTCTGAAGTAGAAGATACGAGCTCTACGAACTTTACCTCTTTGGTTTAATTCAATTTTCTGTAAAGCAGGCATGTTTACTGGGAAGATACGCTCTACACCAACAGCACCAGACATTTTACGGATAGTGAAAGTTTCAGTCACACCAGCACCTCTTCTTTGGATAACAACTCCTTTGAAGAACTGAGTTCTTGTTTTTTCACCCTCTTTAATTTCGTAGTAAACTGTGATAGTATCACCAGCTGCGAAATCAGGGAAATCTTTTTTAGTTACGAATTCGTCTTGAACAAATTTTAATAAACTTGACATGATCTTTTATATTAAATGTTTGAATCAGAGCAACATGCACGGTTATCGTCAGAGGTTGGGCTGAATGTGGCTGCGAAATTACGTATTTTATTTTAAATTACAAACTTCTTTGGAAAGTTTTCAGCAGCAGTCGCCTTTTCAGGGAGTTTTTTTGTTGATAAATTCTGTTAACTGTGACTGAAAATTGCGACTTTTTTATTCGTCTAACAAATCCGGTCTACGGGTTTTAGTATGTTCATATGCCATGTTTTCGCGCCATTTTTCAATTTCCGGTGTGTTTCCGCTTAATAAAATGTCGGGAACTTTCCAGCCTTTGTATTCTGCAGGTCTAGTATAAATTGGCGGGGAAAGTAAATTGTCCTGAAAACTATCCGTTAAAGCGGATGTTTCATTACTCAAAACTCCGGGAATCAATCGGATAATTGCATCACATAAAACAGCTGCACCCAATTCACCACCGGACAAGACATAATCGCCAATAGAAATTTCTTTGGTGATAAACTGGTCCCGAACTCGTTGGTCTACACCTTTATAATGCCCGCAAAGAATAATGATGTTCTTTAAAAGCGACATTGAATTGGCCATTTGTTGGTTCAAAGTGGCGCCGTCCGGAGTCATGTAAATTACTTCGTCGTAGTCGCGCTCGCTTTTCAGTTTAGAAATACAGGCATCAATCGGTTCGATACTCATCACCATACCGGCACCACCACCAAATTGGTAATCGTCTACATTTTTGTGTTTGTTGGTGCTGTAATCACGAAGGTTGTGCATATGAACTTCCACCAAACCTTTGGCAATGGCTCTTTTCAGGATGGAGGCTTCAAATGGGCTTCGGATTAAATCCGGTAAAACGGTAATGATGTCAATGCGCATATTTCTCAGTTATAAAGTTGCAAAGATATAAAGTCATTAAGTATCTGCAAACTGAACACTGCTACTACAGACTGTTTATACTCCAAACTGTCTCAAATGATGGTCTAAATGTTTCCATTGAATGTTATCCCATTCTTCATTAGTCATCGGGCCGAAGAACGGATGTTTGTTGGTTTTGATGACTTGTGGACCTTCTTGGAACTTTTTTACTTTTTCGATCAATTCGGTTCTTGTAGCCTCGAAGTCATAATGACCGGTTCGGATAAATGCCGGAGCAGTCGGACTGTCTTTTTGGAAAGGTTTCGGTCCTATAACTTTTTTTCGGATGATGGTTCTTCCTAAAAATGCCATAATCGGATTCATTTTTAAGTGAAGATTTCCAAACACTACATCAAGAGGTCCAATGCAGTGTGACATCATTTGATCCACAGTCATTTTTCCCCATTGGGATAAAGTGGTGGGCTGTAATTTATTAATTCGGTCGATAATGTTTTGATTGCCTTGTGGCGTAAATAAACTTTCCATGAATTATTGCGGTTTTTTGATTGCGGTTAACGAATAAACCATCGGAATTTTATTTTCCAGATGTTTAACTCTGAATTTATTCGGTTCAAATTCTTCAATGTTATTAAAACAATTATAAGGTGAATAATCGAATTCCTCAAATGAAGTAATTTCCAGATTGTTTTTAAGCAAAGCCGAAAAAACTTCAGATAAAGGATGGTTCCAGCTTACAGTTTTGTTTGCAATCGGGGCATTTTTGTCGGCATAGGTTCCTTCTTCGACTTCAATAATCGGTTCGGTATTGAAATAACTGTATCCTATTTCTTTAAAATCGTAATCGAACATCCAGACCAAAGGATGGAATTCAGCAAAAATAAATTTTCCGCCCGGTTTTAAGAATCGAGCAACTACTGCGGCCCATTTGTCTAAATCGGGAAGCCAGCCAATGGTGCCGTAGCTGGTAAAAACGATGTCAAATTCTTCGTTAAGATGATTTGGCAAATCGTAAACATCGGAACAAATAAACGTTGCATCGGCATTTAATTGTGTGGCTAACTCTTTTGCTTTATCAATAGCGGCATCGGATAAATCCACACCGGTAGTACTTGCGCCCAATCGGGCCAATGAAATCGTGTCCTGTCCAAAATGGCATTGCAGGTGAAGGATTCGCTTGCCGGAAACATCACCTAACAAAGAAAGTTCAATGTCGTTTAATGTTGATTTTCCGTTGAGGAAACTTTCCATGTCATAAAAATCGGAAGCAACATGAACCGTGGTTTTCTGATTCCAGGTAGCTTTATTTATATCGAGATAATCTTTCGGGATTTCCATGTTTTTTTCTTTAAAGATACAATTCCATTTGGATATCTGCACGATGATAATCGGTTTCATCTAACGGTGTTTCTGTAAAACCATATTTCCGGTACAGGTTCAGGGCCGCATCCAACTTGGTACTCGAAACGAGCATGAGCGTTTGGTAGTGATGTTCTTTGGCGAAAGCAATACAGGTTTCCACCAGTAAATTGCCAAGTTTTTTTCCCTGATGTTTTTTGTCGACGGCCAGTTTTGCCATTTCAATTACCGAATCGTTTACTTTTTGCATCGCAACGGTTCCAACCACTTCGTTATCGATTAAACAGAAGAAAATTTCGCCGCCCGGTTTTAGGATAATGTCTTCCACATTTTCAAAAACATCTTTGTCGTGCTTTTCCACAAAAAAATATTCTTCCAGCCAGGCAGTGTTCAAATCGATAAAGTCTTGCTTGTATTGCGGTTGATAAGTAATGATTCTTGGTTCCATGATGATTTTACTTCCTAACAAAGATACTTGTATTACATCAAATGCTGTTAGCCTTGTGATAATTTTCAAAAATATTTATGATTTAATTAAGACTGCTCCCTAGTAATTTTACGCCATGAATTTATCCAGAACCGATGTTGGCTTTATGGCCATCTGTACAGGCCTTATTGTAGCGAACTTATATTATTGTCAGCCTCTTATTGTTTTAATTGCCAAAGAATTTTCCATTGCTGAAAATATAGCCGGGCGTGTAACCTATTTAACCCAGGCAGGTTATGCAGTTGGTATGTTTTTTATGGTACCGCTTGGTGACAAGTTAGAGCGTAAGAAGCAAATATTGGTAACTACTTTTGCTGCTGTTTTGGCATTGTTCATGGCAGCAACCGCTAAAAGTTTTGTAATGCTTCAGATTGCGAGTTTTCTAATTGGAGCTTCATCGATTGTTCCTCAGTTGATTCTACCGTTATCTGCAACTATGGCTTCTCCCGAACAAAGAGGAAAAGTAATTGGAACCATCATGAGTGGTTTGTTGTTAGGAATTTTGTTATCCCGTACAATTAGTGGTTTTATCGGTGAATGGTTAGGATGGCGTGGCATGTTTTGGATTGCGGCGGGGTTGTGTTTGCTGATTGCTTTAATCATTCAAAGAAAGTTTCCAATCAATAAACCGGATTTTAAAGGGACTTATGGTCAGCTTTTGTTATCATTGTTCACACTGATTAGGGAACAACCTATGTTGAGAGAAGCAACGCTTATTAATGCGCTGAGTTTTGCCCAGTTCGGAGCTTTTTGGACAACGATGGTGCTATTACTTTCGGGAGAACCTTTTAATTTTAACAGTGCTACCATTGGATTGTTTGGAATAGTAGGAGCTTCCGGTGCTTTGGCCGCTCCGTTGGTTGGGAAAATGGGTGATAAGGGTAATCCGAGAAAAGTAATTGGCTACGGGCTTTTGTTTTTACTGTTGAGCTTTGTGATTTTTTATTTTTCTTCGGAAAGTGTTGTCGGTATATTAATCGGCATCGTGTTTATTGATGTCGGACTGCAATCGGTTCACATTTCAAATCAAACGCGTGTATATGCTCTTTTACCTGAAGCAAGAAACCGGATGAATACGGTTTATATGTCTTTCAGTTTCTTGGGGACGGCTTTAGGTTCAGCTTTCGGATTATGGCTTTGGGCTATCGGGAAGTGGGAATTTTTTTCGATAGGTGGTGTAGTTCTTTCCATAGCTTCAATAGTGGTTTATCTTGCTACCTATAAGCAGAAGTAGTATTTGAAAAGGAAATAAAAATTCACAAAATAGCCTTATATTTGCAATTCAAAATTTAAATTAAAATACGATGCAAGACGGAATTTACGCAAAATTCAATACCTCAAAAGGTGTGATTTTGGTGAAATTAACTCATGATAAAACCCCGGGAACAGTTGGAAACTTTGTTGGTTTAGCTGAAGGGAAATTAGAAAACGATGTAAAACCACAAGGAAAGCCATACTACGACGGATTGAAATTCCATAGAGTAATTCCTGATTTCATGATTCAGGGAGGTTGTCCGTTAGGAACAGGAACTGGCGATGCCGGATATAAATTTGATGATGAGTTCCACCCGGAATTAAGACACAACGGACCAGGTGTTTTATCTATGGCAAATGCAGGACCAGGTACAAACGGTTCTCAGTTTTTCATTACACATGTTGAAACTTCATGGTTAGACGGAAAGCACACTGTTTTCGGTCATGTGGTTGAGGGACAAGATGTAGTGGATGCTATTGCTCAAGGCGATATGATTGATTCTTTAGAAATCGTTAGAGTAGGTGCAGAAGCTGAAAAATGGAATGCTGTAGAAGCTTTCAGAACTTTCGAAGGTTCAAGAGAAAAGCGTTTAGCAGAACAAAAGCGTCTGGCTGAAGAAGCTTTAGAGAAATTAGCAGCAGGTTTCCAGAAGACTGACAGCGGTTTGCGTTACCAAATCATTCAAAAAGGAAGTGGTAAGCAAGCGGAAAAAGGTAAAACTGTTTCGGTTCATTACCAAGGTTCACTTGATAACGGAATGGTTTTCGATTCGTCATACAAAAGAAAACAACCTATAGAATTCCCATTAGGAAAAGGGCATGTTATCGAAGGTTGGGACGAAGGTATTGCTTTGTTGCAAGTTGGAGATAAGGCACGTTTCGTGATTCCATCTTATTTAGGATACGGTTCTCGTGGTGCAGGTGGTGTGATTCCGCCGGATGCTACCTTGATTTTCGATGTTGAATTGATGGATGTGAAATAATTCAAAATATTCTTAAAATAATGAGGCTCTCTTTTTTAGAGAGCTTTTTTTATTAGATTTACAATCTAAAACCAATGAAACTATGAAATTTAATGTATTTGGAGTAGCAATTGCTTCCCTGTTTATTTATTCCTGTGCTTCAAAACAAGTGGTGCAAACGGAAAAGAAAGAAGATGCAGTGAAGGAAACTGTTGTTCAGAAAGAAGTTGTGAAACAAGAAGCGGAAGCTGCTGTTATGTTAACGGAAAACCAGCTTCACGGGAAAAAGGTTTATGAGAACAACTGTGCAAAATGTCACAAATTGTTCGAGCCTTCAAGTCATTCTGCAACGGAATGGAAACCAATTTTAGAAAGAATGCAGAAAAAAGCAAAAATTTCAGATGAAGAAACAGCCAGTGTTTACAATTATCTGACAGCTCAAATGTAATCGAAATTATAGTATTGTTAAATCCCAGAGGCTTAGGTTTTTGGGATTTTCTTTTTTTATGTAGTCAGCTTTTGTATTTTTGAAGCAAATCTATTTTCATGCGCTATTTGTTTTTTTTACTGTTTTTGGTTTCTTCTGCAAATGCTCAGATTAATGCGATGCATTGTGGCTACGATTTTACGTCTTATCTGGTTTTAGATGTACACGAAAACGGAAAAAAAGAAACTATAAAAGGACTGAAAATTACAGTGGTGGATAGTTTGGGAAATGATATTATAAATATCAACAATCTATACAGTTGGAAAGAAAGTAACAAGCCGTTATTATTTAGCTTAAATTATCAGATAGATGAAAAAGGAGATAAAATAACTGCGGAAAATCCTAAAGCCCGTTGGTTTTTTCCTTATGCCAAAGACAATTACCTGTTGTCTGTTGCGAACACTTTTCCGGCCGATGATTTTCGTCTGAAAGTGGAAGATCCGAGTAAAAAATACAGAACACAGTTGGTTCAGCTTTATGCTTTTAATATGTATGTTTTGTGTGCCAGCCAAAGCGAAAAAGCGGTTCAGTTTGGTAAAAAGCAAAACCGGCCTATCGATATAGTGCTGGAGAAAAATAAATAAAAAAACACCGTCATTACAGATGAGGTGTTTTTTTATGAAAAGTTAATTGTTCGTTTCATTTTTAACGGAAATGACTTTGAAAGTTTTGGTTCCGGCCGGTAATTCCCAATCAATCTGATCTTCTTCTCTAAAACCAATGATCGCGATACTCAAAGGCGCTAAAATCGAAATTTTGTTTTCCCTTACATTGGCCATCGAAGGCAATACTATTTGAAACGTGACTTTTCGTTTCGCAGAAAGATCTTCAACGGTAACCTGTGAATTTAAGCGGATAAAATTGTTACTTTCGGTATTGTCTTTTAAAACAATTCCACGATCGAGTTCTTCATTTAAAAGCATAATGTCTTTAGAATTTGACGTGTTAATGTTTTTCTTGGCTAATTCCCGTAATAATTGATGCTCAGTTTTTGAGAATGTTGGAATAGGTTTCATACACATATTAATTTAAGTTAATAGATTCTTTTTTAGAATTTTGAGCAGTATTGGAAAAATAGATTTCCGAAAGACTCTGGTTTGAATTGTGTGCTGTTCTCCTGAAAAAAGCATCCGGTTTTATTTCTTTAGGATTGGTAAAACCACAAGCTCCGATAAATTCAGTCAATGCTTTCAACGTGTTTTTATGGAAGTTTGCCACCCGAAGACTTTTATCTGTAATATCTAAGCCTTTGTATAAGGATTTGTTTTGTGTTGCGATGCCGACGGGACATTTACCACTGTCACATTGTAATGCCTGAATACAACCTAATGCGAACATCATACCACGGGCGCTGTAACACGCATCGGCACCCAAAGCCATAGCCTTGGCTATATCAAAGGCCGAAATGATCTTTCCAGATGCCATGATCTTAATATGTTTCCGAAGACCAAATTGCGTCAAAGTCCGATTTACAAAAACAATTGCATCCGAAAGAGCCATGCCCATGTAGTCGATAAATTCCAAAGGTGCGGCACCGGTTCCGCCTTCTGCACCGTCGATGGTTATGAAATCCGGATAAATTCCTGTAGTAAACATAGCCTCTACAATTTCAATAAACTCATCTTTTCGGCCAATACAGATTTTGAACCCTACTGGCTTTCCTTTGGATAATTTGCGGAGTTTTTCCAAAAACAACAGCAAGCCTTCCGCGTCTGTAAATGCGGTGTGTGCTGATGGCGAATGCACGGCAGTATGCGGTTTAATACTTCTGATTTTAGCAATTTCCTCCGTATTTTTTTCTGCCGGAAGCAAGCCGCCGTGTCCTGGTTTGGCGCCTTGGGAAAGTTTTAGTTCAATCATTTTTACTTGTGGATAATTGGCTCTTTCAGAGAAAAGCTTGTCCGAAAAATTGCCTTCTTCATTTCGGCAGCCAAAATAGCCTGTTCCGATTTGCCAGATTAAATCACCACCTTGTAAATGATACTCGCTGATACCGCCTTCTCCGGTGTTATGTGCAAAATTTCCCAATTGTGCGCCTTTGTTTAAGGAGGTTACAGCCGTTTTGCTTAAAGCACCATAACTCATTGCGCTAATGTTGTAAATGCTGGCATTGTAAGGTTGTGTACATTGTTCGTTTCCGATAACGGTCCTGAAATGGTTTTTATCAGCTTTTTTCGGATACACAGAATGTGCGGCCCATTCATACCCAATCCGGTTCGGGTCGTCCTGCATACCAAAGGAAATGGTTTGTTTTTCGTTCTTCGCCCGTTGATAAACAATAGAACGTTGTCTTCGGTTAAAAGGTTTTCCATCCAATTCGCCTTCAAAGAAATACTGACGGAATTCCGGCCGAATCGATTCGAAAAAATACCGTAGCCTACCTATAAATGGATAGTTTTTTAATAGTGTGTGCTTGGTTTGTATATTGTCGAGTGCCACAATTGAAATGATAACCAAAGGTGCTATCAGAAACGTGAAATATTCTTTATGGAAAAATACAGCAACCGAAGCAATTACTAAAAAAGTTACCGCGATGAACCAGATAATCTGGCGCGCCACAAGTTTGTCAAAAACTTTTTTTAATGACATAATTATAAATGTAAGGGAGCGAACCTCAAACTGAAGCCGCTTTGTTAGAAAAATAAATTTTGGATTGTAATAAAGAAATCCTCCGTCCTAGAAAAATATATAAAGTTAGACGGAGGCCTAATTGATGAAGGCCTTGTTGTGTGAAAACAGCACAGTTAGCCTACATTTTCTGTAAGCAGTTGTAATTATGTATGTGCTATTGTGGTTCAAGTTTTATAGGATATGATGTTTCAAATTTAGGAAAAGAAAAACAAAATGGTTAAGAATTTAACTTCCATTTAATATTGCAGCCTAGACTTGGCTTTTGTTCCGGATTGATGCTTCGGTTGTAAATTATGCCGTCAATTGCACTACGCAAATCACTGCCGCTCAACGGAATTCCGTTTCCTGGTCGGCTGTTATCCAATTGTCCTCGATAAACTAATTTGTCAGAAATGTCAAAAAGATAAAAATCAGGGGTACAGGCTGCGTCATATGCTATGGCAACTTCTTGTGTTTCATCATATAAATATGGAAATTCAAAACGATGTTGTAAAGCGAAATCCTGCATCAGTTCCGGGGCATCTTGCGGATAGTTGATAATGTCGTTACTGGATATGGCAATGATTCCTAAACCTTGCACTCTGTAATCGTTTGCAACTCGAACTATTTCTTCAATTACATGGTGTACAAACGGGCAATGGTTACAGATGAACATGACTAAAGTTCCCTTTTTACCTTTCAAATCCGCAAAGGAATAGGAGTAGCTGGAATTGGTATCTTTCAGGTAAAATTCCGGTGCAATCGTGCCTAGGGGCAGCATGTTAGAAGGTGTTCGGGCCATAACGAATAAGAAATAAGGTTAAAAGTACTAAAAAAAATGAATTTTCTCACCGAATTTGTACTTTAGCCAAAAAGAATAAAAAATGCTCACCTGGGAAGAATTTGAAAAAGTTGAAATGCGCGTAGGTACCATCATTGAAGTGAATGATTTTCCCGAAGCCAGAAAACCGGCTTTTCAGCTTACAATAGATTTTGGCACTGAAATTGGTATTCGAAAATCATCGGCACAAATTACCAAGCGCTATCAAAAAGAAGAATTGGTTCATCGTCAGATAATTGCGGTTGTAAATTTTCCGAAAAAACAAATCGGTAAGTTTATGAGTGAATGTCTGGTAATGGGGTCGGTAGGTGCTGACAACGATATTGTATTGTTAGCTCCCGATTTTAAAGTGGAAAATGGTTTGCGAATAGGATAGCGGATTAACAACTTGAGGCAATAATCTTAAAGGCTTCAATTTGCTTCATAAAAAAAGTCCAAATTAACTTTGGACTTTTTGTTTTGAACACTTTGACTGTTTATTAAATATCATCAAAGTCAATATCGGTATAGCTTCCGCCAGCTTTAACTTCTTCTAGTTTTTCGGTATAGAATTCTTTTTTGAAATCTTTCTGATGTCTTTCCGAAATCACTTCTTCTCCTTTTTGGTTTAGAACATAATCGGTCATTTCGGTTAAAATTTCCTGGAAGGCTGCAAAATCCTCTTTGTATAAATAAATTTTGTGTTTTTTGAAGTGAAACGAACCGTCTTCTTCCGTGAATTTTTTGCTTTCTGTAATGGTGATATAGTAATCGTCAGCTTTAGTAGCTCTTACATCAAAGAAATATGTTCTTCGCCCGGCTCTTAAAACTTTAGAAAAGATTTCTTCCTTTTCTAATATTTCATTTTCTCTCATAGTCCTTCTATCTGGTTAATTGTGTTTAGATGAAACCAAAAATCTAAAAAAAAACTGTAAAAACCAATATTTTATTGTAATTCTTTTTCGGAAAGTTGTTTGTAATATAACTCTTTGTAATAACCTTCCTGATTTACAAGCTGATAGTGAGAACCTTGCTGGATGATTTTACCATCTTCAAGGATAATAATCTGATCGGCGTTCTTGGCAGATGAAACCCTGTGGCTGACAATGATGGTAGTTTTGTCTTTGCAGAATTCAGATAAATTATTTAGGATGGCCTCTTCGGTTTCTGTATCGACAGCTGATAAACAGTCGTCTAACAATAGGATAGGGGCATTTTTAATCATCGCTCGGGCAATGGAAACCCTTTGTTTTTGACCGCCGGAAAGTGTGATACCGCGCTCGCCTAAAACAGTATCGTATTGGTTTTTAAACTTTACAATGTTTTTATGAACTACCGCTTTTTTAGCAGCATCAATTACTTCTTCATCCGTAGCATCTTCTTTCCCGAATTTGATGTTGTTCTTGATGGAATCTGAGAATAAAAATGCATCTTGAGGTACGAATCCGATATGATCCCGTACATCGTATAAGTTAAGTTGTTTAATATTGTTTCCGTCAATTTTAACCGCACCGCTTTTTACATCATACAAACGGCTGATTAAAGAAAGTACCGTCGATTTACCCGAACCTGTTTTTCCTAAAATCGCAAGCGTTTCCCCTTTATTGATACCGAACGAAATGTTTTTTAAGGCTTCAATATTGGTGTCTTCATAAGTGAACGAAACATTTTCAAAAGTAATTCTTCCTTCGATATCGGTTTTGGTTTCTACCGTATTCTGGATTTCAGGCACCACTTTTAAAAATTCATTGATTCGTTTTTGTGAGGCTTCTGCTTCCTGAACCATTGAGGAAACCCAGCCTAATGAAGCAACCGGCCAGGTTAGCATATTAATATAAAGGATAAATTCGGCAATTACGCCAATATCCGGTATTGACCCGTTGATGTACATCATTCCACCTACATAAATTACAACAAGGTTGCTTAAGCCAATCAGTAAAATCATAAAAGGTCCGAATAACGATTGAACTCTTGCCAAATCAAGGTTTTTGGTTTTGCTTTCAATTGATAAATTCTTGAAGTCGTCTTGTTTTTGTCCTTCTAAGGCATAAGCTTTGATTACCCGAATGCCTGAAAACATTTCCTGGGTAAAGGTAGAAAGTTTAGAAAGGTTTTGCTGATACGCCGTGCTACGTTTGTTGATTTCTGAACTGATTTTGAAGATACTGTACGCCAAAATAGGTAGAGGCAGCAATGAATAAAAAGTAAGTTTTGGTGAAACCAGATACATCTGGACGGTTACAACGGCAAATCTGATGAATGTATTTATAGAATACATCACAGCCGGGCCTACATATTGACGAACCTTTCCAACATCTTCGCTGATGCGGTTCATTAAATCGCCGGTACGGTTTTGTTTGTAGAAATTTTGGGTGAGTCTCTCGTATTGCTGGAAGATTTCGTTTTTTAAATCGAATTCAATATGGCGTGACATTACAATTAATGTTTGGCGCATTAAAAAAGTAAGGAAGCCTGCAATTAAAGTTGTAACTAAAATTAATAAAATATTGTCGAGTAAAGTTTTTTTAACAATTTCGGCCGATAAATTATTGTGTTCTAAAACCTTAATAGAATCTCCAACCAATTTTGGTGTATACAATGTAAAGAATTGCGCTACAATTGTAATGAAGATCCCAAGAAGAAAACGATATTTATATTTGACGAAATATTTGTTTAAATATTGAAGTTCTTTCATTGTGTTTTGAATCTATTGATAATATCTTTTTTTAAATGTTAAAAAAATGATTTTTTCTTTAAAAAAGATAAAAATTATTCTGAAAATAAATATTAAAAAAAAATTAATTTTTCGCGATTACGTTGAAATATTCTGAATAAAATTGTAATTTTGCATCCTGTTTTTGAATATAATTCAACCTATAAAAACATTTTACAACATGATAACAGAAGTTACAAACGCTAATGAGCTTCACAAAATCGACCCGGTTTTCGGTCAGGTTTCCTTTGATAATCATGAGCAAATCGTATTTTGTCACGACAAAGATACTGGTTTAAAAGCAATAATCGGTGTTCATAACACAGTTTTAGGACCTGCTTTGGGAGGTACCAGAATGTGGAAATATACCAACGAATGGGAGGCTTTAAATGATGTATTGCGTTTGTCTCGAGGAATGACATTTAAATCGGCTATTTCCGGCTTAAACCTTGGTGGTGGAAAAGCGGTTATTATTGGTGATTCTAAAGTAGATAAAAACCCGGAATTGATTGCTAAATTCGGTCAGTTTGTAAACTCCCTAAGCGGAAAATATATTACAGCGGAAGATGTAGGTACTACTACTGCCGACATGGACTTAATCAAACAACATACAAATTACGTAACGGGAATTTCAGAATCGATTGGAGGTTCCGGAAATCCTTCACCGGTAACGGCTTACGGAGTTTATATGGGAATGAAAGCAGCTGCGAAATACCAGTTCGGTTCCGATAACTTAGAAGGTAAGAAAGTATTAGTTCAGGGTATCGGTCACGTGGGTGAAACTTTGGTTGAATTAATCACTAAAGAAGGTGCTTTGGTTCAGATTGCAGATATCAATGAAGCTCGTTTACAAGAAGTTGGTGCTAAATATGGCGCTAAAGTTTTCTCAGGAGGTGACTTGTACGGAGCAGATGTTGATATTTATGCGCCATGTGCATTAGGAGCAACCATCAACGACGATACTATCGAAAAACTTAAAGCAAAAGTTATTGCCGGTGCTGCAAATAATCAATTAGCTGTTGAGCAGATTCATGGTGCAAGATTACAGGAAAGAGGGATTTTATACGCTCCGGATTTCTTAATCAACGCAGGTGGTATCATCAATGTTTACGGTGAAATTGCCGGTTACGGAAAAGATGAGGCAATGCGCAGAACTCAAAATATCTACAACACTACGTTGGATATTTTCAACTATGCCAAAGAAAATAACATCACTACGCACCAAGCGGCTATGAGAATGGCTCAGGAGCGTATCGATGCTAGAAAAAAAGAAAACGCAGGAAAGTAATTTTCACTGTCAATAATATTTCATAATTTTGCGGAGCGGAAGAGAACCTTTCGCTCCGTTAATTTTTAAAGTTCTTACCAAGATGTTAAACAGAAGACATATCCGTGTGAAAGTGATGCAATCTATTTATGCTATGCATCAAAACAATTCCGATAATCTTGAAAAGGAAGAGAAATTCCTGTTCCAAAGTATCGAAAACATTCAGGATTTATATCTGATCATGATTTCCGCGCTGGTGGAAATACGAAAAGCTGAAGATGATTTCATCGACAAATCCAGTAAAAAACATCTTGCCACCAAAGAAGAACGCAATCCCAACAAAAAGTTTATCAATAACAAAGTTTTACTGCTGTTAGACGACAATAATTCGTTGAGCATGGCTTTGGAAGATCGTAAAATTACCAATTGGAAAAATAACGATGATTACATCCTGTTGCTTTTGGAGGAAATCAAAAATTGTGAATTGTACAGCAAATACATGAGCAATTCTAAAAACGATTTTGAAGAAGACAAACAGTTTGTAGTGGATTTATTTACCGAAGTTATAGCGCCTAACGAAAAATTATATGATTATTTAGAAGATCATAAATTAACATGGGTAGATGATATTCCATTAGTCAATACTATGATTGCTAAGCAATTGAAACAGGTAAAATCTGCTGATGATAATTCGTTTTTTGTGCCGAAATTGTATAAAGATATCGATGATAAAGAATTTGTCCGAAACCTGTATCGTAAAACGGTTTTAAACGATGCTGAGCTTACCAAAGAATTTATCGATAAAACCCCGAACTGGGATGCAGACCGTATCGCTGAAATTGACGCGATTATCCTGAAAATGGCGATTTGTGAATTTTTGAAATTTCCATCCATTCCGGTAAAAGTTACAATTAACGAATATTTAGAATTAGCGAAAGAATATTCTACACCAAAAAGTAGTATTTTTATCAACGGAATTCTGGACAACCTTGTGAAAGAATACCAAAAGGAAAATAAATTAGTAAAAACCGGAAGAGGTTTAATGTAATTAACTTTAAAAAAATATGATCAGAAAAACTTTCGGAATGTTGGCTGTTACTGCTTTGGTATTGTCAACATCTTGTAAAAACGAAAATGCTTCGGACAAAATAAGCCCGGAGAGTGTTGCTAAAATGGAACAGGAAAATGCCGCATCAGGAAAGCTGCCGGTGGTTAAGTTTAATGAAACGGAACATGATTTTGGAACCATTAAAGAAGGTGAAAAAGTAGAAACGGTTTTCAAAATCACCAACGAGGGTGAGGCAGACTTAATTATCATCAATGCGCAGGGAAGCTGTGGTTGTACAGTGCCGGAGTGGCCAAAAGAACCAATCAAACCGGGCACATCAGCAGATATGAAAGTAACTTTTGATTCTACTAACAAACCTGGGCAACAACAAAAAACGGTTACTTTAACCACCAACACAAAAGAAGGTTCGGAAAAAGTAACTATCAATGCAAATGTAACACCTAAAGCTGGCGGAGCTGCTCCGACGGCACACTAAAAATAAAAATATGGGACAAATGGGTCAATTTTTACCGTTATTGTTAATGTTTGTGGTTGTTTATTTTTTAATGATCAGACCGCAACAACAAAAAGCTAAGAAAGAGAAAGAATTTGAAGCTGCCTTAAAAGTAGGCGATAAAATTATTACCAAATCCGGGATTCACGGGAAAATTGCTGAATTGTATGAAGATTCAGTAGTTGTGGAAACTATGGCAGGAAAAATTAAAATGGAGCGTTCAGCGATTTCATTAGAGTTGAGCCAAAAAGCTAACGCAGCTAAATAATTTCAATTAGTTATAAAGATAAGCCCCGATGATTCGGGGCTTATTTATTTTCTAAGCCAAATTTTCAGTATCGCTGTCGGGAAAGAAAACTTCAGCTTTTACTAACCATGAAAAAGCAAAGGCCCATAAAGCAAGGATTTCAAAAGCAATAAAGTAATGGGTTTCTTTTACTAAATCGTTAATGGCTGGGGCATTGTAAAGCAATAACATTAAAATCGCAAACAAAATTATATAACCACATATGCGATATATCAGGTTTCGCAGCAGCTTCCTGTTTTTAGGGTCATGTTCTAATTTGGTTTCGTCTTCAGACGATTTAATAAACTGGCTTAAACAAAAGTACGCTAAAGAACAAAAGAACAGTCCGGCACAAATATAATGTATCCAGCTGATTGTGCTTTGTACGGCACCGGTTTCAGCAGTCGGAAAAAAGGCTACACCTAGTGCAAAAATACAAGCGAGATTTCCGGTTACACTGTCTGATAGGATTTCATCTTCTTCTTTTTCATGTCCTTTGTAGGTGAAGAGGAAAATAGCCACAGTACAGAGCAAGCCTACAAAGACATCTCCCATGGCAGTATGGTAATAATGACTTACCGATTCTTCGAGTAGAAAGCGTCCTTTGACAATGCAGTTTCCAAGTATTATTATAACTGGAAGAAAAAAACCTGTCAGTCCGATAATGAATCGTAATTGTCTGTACGAGATCAGTTCGGGTTTGGTTCTGGTATTGCTCATATTTCAAAAATTGACGATACTCAAATATAAGTAATTGTCTTACAAAAAGCAAAATTTAGAATTAAAAAAATCCCAGCTGAATTGGGATTTTGTGGTTGGTAATATTTGTTATCGGTATTTGTCATTTAAACCTTTGCCTTCCAAAATCATCGGTTTTATTTTTTCAATACGGGTTAGTTTTGTCTTTTCTTGTTTGGCGGATTCTACATACTCTAAAAATTCTCTTTGTTTGTAGGGTGTGAAAGCTTCAAATGCTGTTTTGAGTTTTCCGTCTGATTTGAATTCGGCATTTAACAATTCAGAAACGATTTCTTCTTTCTTTTCCGGTTTGATAACCAAGCCCGCTTTTTCATTGGCAATGGCTTCATTGATATAATGGAGAATGAATTTTTCGTTTTTCAGAATTTCGTCTTTCGATTCAAATCGCCATTGACGTAATCCACGAGTAACACCTTCATTAGCATTAACCAAAACGTTCTTTTCATCTTTCAGGAAAACGCCGTTGAAAAACCAAATGCCAACATACGATTTAAAACCACCGATGCCAACAACGTTCTTTTTGTTAATGGTATACACCGGACCGCCCCATTTGGTCATTTCCTCCAGTTCGGTTTTATCGATAATGGATTTCAGAATACCCAATTCTTCTTCCCATTGGTTGGCTTTGTTCCACGGATTTTTGTCTTCTTTCATCAGAAATAAAATTGTTATGATAAAAATAAGAATTTAGGAAAAACAAAAACCGCAGATTCACAGATTTTAAATTAATAATCTGCAAATCTGCGGTAAAATTTATTATATCAGCAGACTAATCGCTGACCACTGAATACTGTTCTACTTCTTATACTTCTCAGCGGTAAGTTCAGCAATTCGGATGATTACATCAATAGCTTTCTGCATGCTTTCCACCGGAACGTATTCGTATTTACCGTGGAAGTTATGACCGCCTGCGAAAATATTTGGGCAAGGTAATCCCATGAAGGATAAACGTGAGCCATCGGTTCCACCACGAATCGGTCGAATGATGGGTTTGATGTTCAAATCTTTCATAGCTTGTTCAGCCAAATCCACAATGTGTTTTACTGGTTCTACCTTTTCGCGCATGTTGTAGTATTGGTCTTTAATTTCAATTTCTACGATATCGCCTCCGAATTGTTTTGCGTATTTTTTGTTCAGTTTATCGGCAATTTTCTGAACGTATTTTTTGCGTTTTTCGAATTTCTTACGGTCGTGGTCGCGGATAATCAATTGAACGTTTGTCTCCTCAATGCTTCCGTCTAAATGCACCACATGGAAGAAACCTTCGTAACCTTTGGTTCTTTCCGGCACTTCGTCTTTCGGTAATTTGGAAATGTATTTGGTTGCCAAAAGCATGGAGTTGATCATTTTTCCTTTAGCGTAACCCGGGTGAACGCTTTTTCCTTTGAACTTCAGTTTTACTCCAGCGGCGTTGAAGTTTTCATACTCCAATTCGCCAATCTGGCTTCCGTCCATGGTATAAGCCCACTCGCACCCGAATTTTTCCACGTCAAAAAAGTCGGCACCGCGACCGATTTCCTCATCAGGAGTGAACCCTACTTTTAAGGTTCCGTGTTTGATTTGTGAGTTTTTAATCAGATATTCCATCGCTGTAACAATTTCAGTTACACCGGCTTTGTCATCGGCACCTAATAAAGTGGTTCCGTCTGTGGTAATTAAGGTTTGTCCTTTATATAAAAGTAAATCTTCAAAATAACTTGGCGAAAGTACGATGTTTTGCTCTTTGTTCAGAATGATATCGCCACCATCGTAATTTTTAACGATTTGCGGATTCACGTTCGCTCCTGTAAAATCTGGAGTCGTATCAAAGTGCGCCACGAAACCAATCGTAGGAACCTCGTAATCTAAATTGCTTGGCAAAGTTGCCTGAATATAGGATTTGTCGTCGATGGTTACATCTTGTAAACCGATCGCTTTTAATTCGGCTACTAATTTATTGGCTAAATCCCATTGTTTAGCGGTACTGGGTGTTGTGTTTGAGTTCGGATCAGATTCCGTATCAACAGTAACGTAACTGATGAAACGGTCGATTATGTGTTGCATAAGTGTATTTTTTAAGAGTAACAAATATACGGTTTATTTGAAATTCGAAAAGGCACAAAAAGACCTTCTTATATTCTTTAAGGATATAATTGTAAAATGAGAGGATTCAAAAATCAGCCAATTTGCTTAAGAATTTCCCTTTGCGAATGACTCACAAAGGGCTTGAAGCGCTCGTACCAGTCTTTCCAGGCTTCGGCGTTCAATTCTTTTGTCAGATCGGCTTCGAAATCGGCTAGTGTTTTATAAGGTGATTCGAAAATCAGGCGATAACCGGGGCCCGTGAAGTCTGTGAGGATTCGTCCTCCTTCGGGTTGTGTCATCAATCCTTTGGTTTTAGCTTCGTCTATCAAAGTTTTGGCTTCTTTATAACGGCCAAACTGCAAGTGAAAAATTTCCCTGACGATGTACATGATTTCGATGTATTAAGTTGGACATAAGTGAATTACAAAGGTACTGATAAATCTCCCTATTGAATTTAAATCATTGATTAACAATTGTTTAAAATTTTGTAAGATGGAATGTGGCATATTAGTGTGTTCAAATGCTGAAATTCTGAGTTCTAATGTCTAATTTTGTACCACAACACAACACTTTATGTACAAACAATTCATTCGTCCGATCTTATTCTGTTTCGATCCTGAAGCAGTGCATTATTTTACTTTTTCAGCGGTTCGTTTCGCGAATAAAATTCCAGGTTTTTCATCATTATTCAAATCGATTTATGAAGTGAACGATAAACGTTTGGAACGTGAAGTTTTTGGTTTGAAATTTAAAAATCCGGTTGGTTTGGCGGCTGGTTTCGATAAAGATGCCAAATTGTATCAGGAATTATCCAATTTTGGTTTTGGTTTTATCGAAATCGGAACACTTACCCCAAAAGGACAGGAAGGAAACCCGAAACAGCGTTTGTTCCGTTTGTGTGAAGATTCGGCCATCATCAATCGTATGGGCTTCAATAATGGAGGGGTGGAAGATGCGGTTAAGCGTCTTAAAAAGAACAGCGGAGTTTTAATCGGTGGCAACATCGGGAAAAATAAAGTAACACCAAACGAAGAAGCGGTAAAAGATTATGAAATTTGTTTCAACGCTTTGTTTGATTATGTGGATTACTTTGTGGTGAATGTAAGTTCCCCAAACACACCAAATTTAAGAGCATTGCAGGATAAGGAGCCGTTAACGCAATTGTTGCAAACGCTTCAGAATCTGAATACTGCCAAATCCAATCCGAAACCGATTTTATTGAAAATAGCTCCGGATTTAACTGATGAGCAACTTTTGGACATCATCGATATTGTAAAAGAAACGAAAATCGCTGGGGTAATTGCTACCAATACAACGATTTCACGTGAAGGATTGCAGTCGGTAAATAAAATTGAAGCTGGCGGTTTGTCTGGAAAACCACTAACCAAACGTTCTACGGAAGTGATTCGTTTTCTTTCCGAAAAGAGCAACAAAGCGTTCCCAATCATTGGAGTAGGAGGAATCCATACTGCGGAAGATGCAATTGAGAAACTAGAAGCAGGTGCAAGTTTGGTTCAGTTGTATACTGGTTTCATTTATGAAGGGCCGGCACTTATCAAAGCCATCAACAAAAAGATTTTAGAAAAAGCATAAATAGTTTTACATTTGGCTTCCATGAAAACAGAACAGGTAAAAATCATCGAATGTCCTCGTGATGCCATGCAAGGGATCAAAGACTTTATTCCTACGGATAAAAAGGTTCAGTACATCCAATCGTTATTGCGGGTAGGATTTGATACGATTGATTTCGGAAGTTTTGTTTCGGCGAAAGCCATTCCACAAATGCAGGACACGGCAGAAGTTTTAGCCAAGTTGGATTTGTCGAAAACCCAAAGTAAATTATTAGCAATTATTGCCAATACGCAAGGTGCTGAAAATGCTTCCATCCATCCGGAAATTCAGTATTTGGGTTTTCCGTTTTCGATTTCGGAGAACTTTCAGATGCGAAATACCCATAAAACTATTGCCGAATCTTTAGTGACACTAGACGAAATATTAAACATCGCCGATAAGTCGAATAAAGAAGTGGTAACGTATATTTCCATGGGCTTTGGTAATCCTTACGGAGATCCTTGGAATGTAGAAATTGTTGGAGAATGGACGGAAAAACTGGCGAACATGGGTGTCAAAATCCTTTCGCTTTCCGATACGGTGGGAAGTTCTTCGCCAGAAGTTATTGATTATCTGTTTTCTAATCTGATTTCAAAATACCCAAATGTTGAATTTGGAGCACATCTGCACACTACACCGGACAAGTGGTTCGAGAAAGTGGATGCTGCATATAAAGCAGGGTGTCGTCGTTTTGACGGAGCAATTCAGGGGTTTGGCGGTTGTCCGATGGCGAAAGACGATTTGACCGGAAATATGCCTACTGAAAAAATGCTTTCTTATTTTACTGCGAATAAAGCCGATACTAATTTAAGTGCAATGAGCTTCGAAAGTGCTTATAATGAAGCGCTTAAAATTTTTACAGTTTATCATTGATAAATCTTGTTAAAATTATTTAAAAATAATCTAAATAAAATTTGTCTTATTTAGAATGAGTAAATATATTTGCAAACGAAAATTATTTTAACTCAATCTAAATAAAACATAACAATGAGATTTAAAAATGTTCTTTTAGCGTCATTGCCTGTTGTGGCTTTGTTTACTGTATCATGTTCAGATAATGATGATACAACGCAGGTACCAAGCTTTAATTACACTGTTCCTGCTACTTATGTCTTTGAAAGAGATGGAGCTACTACAGTAGATCACGGAGGGCAAACCAACAGACTTTTAATGTTGGATGAAATGGGAGCTGAATTTAAAAACAGAGCTGCTGATGGGACTGTTCTTAGTGCATCGAAATTGTCTGATATGTATAGCAATGTAAATAGTCAATTTACAAATACTGCCCTAAATGCTGCTACAGATAAGCAATTGAAAAATAAAACCGCTGCTTCGAGAGATTTCTTCGTAAACTTTAACGGAGGTGGTTCTACAGCTGAACAAGTGAGTGTAAGGTCTTTCTTTGAAGCTCAGTTTACAGAAGGGAACGCGGCTAGTGGTGGTCAAGTGGCTTCTGCTGGAACTGCTGGAACTTATTTAGATGGATCTTCTAAACGTTTATTTGCTGCTAACGGATTAGAGCCTCAGCAAGTACTTTTAAAAGGTATGATGGGAGCTTGTTTCATGGATCAGATTGTAAACAACTATTTAAGTGTAGCTGTTCTTGATGAAGGAAGTAACCGTGATAACAATACTAACAAAGTGTTGGAAGCGGGTAAAAACTACACTAAAATGGAGCACTTATGGGATGAGGCTTATGGGTATATTTATGGTGCTGATAATTTAGCGGCTTCACCTCAGGTTTTTAAATTTTGGAGTAGCTATATCAATCAGGTTGATGCAGATTCAGATTTCGGAACTTTGAAAGAAGATGTAGAATTAGCTTTCAGAACCGGTAGAGCAGCTATCGTTGCAAATGATTATGCAACGCGTGATGCGCAAATTGCTATCATCAAACAGAAATTAGCTTTAGTTTCGGCAGTAAGAGCTGTATT
This sequence comes from Flavobacterium enshiense, assembly GCF_040750275.1. Taxonomy (GTDB): domain Bacteria; phylum Bacteroidota; class Bacteroidia; order Flavobacteriales; family Flavobacteriaceae; genus Flavobacterium; species Flavobacterium enshiense_B. The sequence continues at coordinate 7,230 of NZ_JBDOCV010000018.1, read as the reverse complement.
CTATTTAAAAGAAGGTAAAGCTAAGTTAGTTGATGATTCTGGTAAAAAAGCGTTCCATGCGTTATCAGAAGGATATGGTTTTATTATGAGCTTACGTTATACAAACAAACCAGGAACAAACGCTCCATATATGTCAAAAGCTGAAGTGGATGCCATTTTGAGCGAATTGATGGGTGGAACGAATGGTTTATACGATGTTGATTATCTGAATGCTCATATTGATGATTTAGCAACAGAAATCGCGACACGTTTTGGATTTACAGTGGCTCAGGCACAAACGGTAAACTAAAAAACAAATAAAAAGAAAAGCAGAAGACGAACTCTTCTGCTTTTTTGTACTTTTGCAAAAATTTTTTTAAGATGAAAAAAATACTTCTTTTATTAAGTTTTACAGCATTTTTTGCTGCTTGTTCTTCCAGTGACAGTGGCTCAGATGCTTCAGGTGACGGATATGACCGAACAGCACTTTTAACCGAATGGGCAGATAATATTATCATTCCTTCTTTTGAAGATTATCAGTCGAAAGTAACGGTTCTTCAAACTGAAGTTGCAGATTTTAATACTGCACCCTCAGAAGTGAAGTTAACAGAAGTAAGAACAGCTTGGTTAGAGGCTTATAAAGCATTTCAGCACGTTTCGATGTTTGAAATTGGTAAAGCGGAAGAAGTAGCCCTTGTAAGTTGTACAAATATTTATCCTACCAATGCTACAGGAATTGAAAGCAATGTAGCTGCGGGAACTTATAATTTAACGTTATTGTCACAATACGACAAACAAGGGTTTCCTGCTATCGATTATCTGATTAACGGTTTAGGGGCAGATGATGCTACCATCGTAACATTTTATACATCAAACGGAAATGCTGCGAAATACAAACAATATTTAACCGATTTAACCGTGCGTCTTAAATCCAATGCAGATTTAATCGTAAACGACTGGAACGGAACTTACCGAAGTGCTTTTATCAGCAGCAACGGTAATTCGGTGAGCAGTTCGGTAAATCGTATGGTGAATATTTTTGTAAAGAATTACGAAAAGAACATCCGCGCCGGAAAAGTGGGAATACCTGCGGGCGTATTTTCTACCGGAACCACTTATACCAATAAAGTGGAAGCGTATTATAAAAATGATGTGTCTAAATTATTGTTGAATGAAGCTGTAAAAGCCTCTCAGGATTTTTTTAACGGAAAACATTTCGGTTCTTCGGTAACTGGTTTAGGGTTGAAATCGTATTTAACGTATTTGAATGTGGTAAAAGATGGACAACCTCTAAGCACCATTATTAATAATCGATACACAACTATATACACTGCTAACGGCTTGTTAAGTGATAGTTTTTCCGAGCAGATTTTCAATGACAACAGTAAAATGCTTACTGCTTACGATGAGTTACAACGTAATGTAATCAGCTTCAAAGGCGATATGATGCCAGCTTTAAATATCACAGTAGATTATGTAGATGCTGATGGTGACTAGTCATGATTAAAGCTTTTAAAGAATATTTTAACAGAACAACAGAAACTGCAACGCTGGCTTTTTTTAGGCTGGCGTTTGGTTTAATGATGCTTTTCAGTATCGTCCGTTTTTTGAGTTACGGATGGGTGGAAAAAATGTACATTAAGCCACAATTCCATTTTACGTTTTACGGTTTTGAATGGGTTAAACCTTTTGGTAATTTCACGTATGTGTTGTTTTTTATTTGTGGTCTTTCAGCAATTATGGTTGCCATAGGGTACAAATACAGAATCGCAATTATACTGTTTTTCCTGAGTTTCACCTATATCGAACTGATAGATAAGACTACCTATCTAAATCATTACTATTTTATTTCACTGGTAAGTTTTATCATGATTTTTCTGCCGGCGAATGCAGCGTATTCGGTAGATGCTTACAGGAATAACAAAATCACTTTTCAGAAAATACCAGCCTGGACTGTAGATGTGTTGAAACTGATGCTTGGCATCGTTTATTTTTATGCGGGTTTAGCCAAACTGAATTCCGATTGGTTATTCGAAGCACAACCCCTAAAAATGTGGCTTCCTATGAGTGGCGGCATGCCTTTGGTGGGCAGTTATCTTAGAGAAAATTGGGCACATTATTTTTTTAGTTGGTGTGGTGCCCTCTACGATTTAACCATTCCGTTTTTATTGTTGTACAGAAGAACCCGAATTCTTGGCTTTGTACTGGTAGTCGTTTTTCACGTGTTTACCAAAATGCTTTTTCCAATTGGGGTTTTTCCTTATGTAATGATTATCAGTACACTGATATTTTTCGGATCCGGTTTTCATAAAAAAGTACTGCAACAGCTTTTCACTTGGATGAAAGTTGATACGTCACGATTTGAAAATAACAAGGTAAAAACACAAGAATATAATAGCGTGAACCAATTTAAATTAGGTTTCATTGCTGTTTTTATGGCGTTTCAATTGTTGTTTCCGTTTCGTTATTTATTGTATCCCGGAGAGCTTTTCTGGACTGAAGAGGGCTTCCGTTTTTCATGGCGGGTAATGCTGATGGAAAAATCCGGTTATACCCAGTTTAAGGTAGTCGATGCCATAACTAAGAAAGCGATTCATATCGATAACAGTTTGTTTTTAACGCCTTTTCAGGAAAAGCAAATGTCGTTTCAGCCCGATTTTATATTGGAATACGCTCATTATCTGCATAACTATTATAAAGATTTAGGGTATAATGAACCGGAAGTGTACGTAGAAAGTTATGTAGCACTTAACGGTCGTTTGAGCCGTCCCTATATCGACCCCAAAATAAATCTTGCTCAAGAAAATGAATCATTCAAACCCAAATACTGGATACTTCCGTTTACCGATGAAATTAAAGGATTATAAATTTTTACTTGTTTTATTGTTGTCGTTCAATGCGTTTTCCCAATTTAAATTTTCGGGAAATGTTACTGATACGAAAGGAAAACAGCTTGTCGGTGTTGAAGTAATCAATAAAGCAAATGGAAGAAGTGTTTTTACCGATAAATCAGGGAATTTTACAATGCAGTTTTCCGCAAAAGGTGATTACACCGTTTTGTTTTTTTTCGAAAATTATGCGATACAGGAAAAGCAAATTTCCGTATCTGATAACCAAACGTATTTAAGAATAGTTCTGGAACCTTTAGCCAAAACGCTTTCGGAAGTTGTGATTAATCAACAACGTGAAAAAATTTCGGCAATTCGAAAACTAAAAGATATTGAAGAAACAGCAATCTACGCCGGTAAAAAAACAGAAGTGGTTTTGTTGGACAAAGCGATAGTGAATAAAGCCGCGAATAATGCACGTCAGATTTTTTCTCAGGTGGTTGGTTTGACCATTAATGAAAGCAACGATGGTGGTTTACAGCTTTCTATCGGAGGACGCGGTTTGGATCCAAATCGTACCTCAAATTTCAACACCCGTCAAAATGGTTATGATATCAGTGCCGATGTTTTGGGTTACCCGGAAAGTTATTATGCCACACCAACCGAAGCTTTAGAAGAAATTCAAATTGTTCGTGGAGCAGCATCTTTACAATACGGAACACAGTTTGGAGGAATGATTAATTTTAAATTGAAAAGTCCGAGTAAAAAAGAAATGGAGTTCACGCAACGTTTAACAGGAGGTTCGTATGATTTTTTTACGAGTTTCACCAGTTTAAGCGGCACTAAAGGGAAATTCAGCTATTATTCCTTTTACAATTACAAACAAGGAAACGGTTTTCGTCCGAATTCACAGTTTGATGCCAAAAACTTCTTTGCGAATCTGAATTATCAGTTTACCGAAAATACGTCTTTGCATTTTGATTATACTCATTTCGATTATTTGGCAAAACAACCGGGTGGTTTAACCGATTATATGTTCAATCAGGATCCTAAGCAAAGCAACAGAAGTCGTAACTGGTTTGGCATCGACTGGAATTTATTCGCTCTTCGATTAAAACACAAATTCAAGCACAATGCCGATTTTTCATTGCAGCTATTCGGTCTTGATGCTTCCAGAAAAGCATTGGGTTATCGTTCTAATCGCGTAGCAAATCCGGATACTCCAGGGACAGAAAGAGATTTAATCGTAGGAGATTTTGTGAATTGGGGAGCAGAAGCACGTTATCTTAAAAAGTATACTTTCTTTAAAAATCCAAGTGCTTTTCTTGTTGGAGCCAAATACTATCAATCCAGAAATACAGGGATTCAAGGACCTGGAAGCTCCGGAGAGGATGCAAATTTTGATTTGGCAACCAATGAATTTCCGTTTTACGGAACGCAATCCTCTTATACTTTTCCAAACCTGAATATAGCGGTTTTCGGAGAAAATATTTTTAGAGTTTCTTCCAAGTTTGCCGTAACGCCCGGTTTTCGTTATGAAAGTATCAAAACACAGGCCGATGGTTATTACCGAAGAATTAACAGGGATTTGGCCGGTAACGTAATTCTTGATGAAACAGAATATGAAAATAATATCAAAGAACGAAACTTTTTATTATTGGGATTAGGACTCAGCTACAAACCTGTTAATGGAATTGAAGTTTACGGTAATTTATCTCAAAATTATCGTTCGGTAACTTTTAACGATATTCGAACGGCGAGCCCGAGTCAGGCAATCGATGAAAATATTACCGATGAAAAAGGTTACTCATCAGATATCGGAATAAGAGGGAAAATCAAAAATACATTATCGTTCGATGTAAGCGCATTTGCCTTGTATTATGATGATAAAATTGGGGAGTATGAGACCCTTAATCCAGATGGAGCAGCAGCTTTGGTGCGTTTGAGAGATAACGTGGGAACCGCAATTACATATGGAGCAGAAGCACTACTGGATTGGAATCTGGCAAGAACATTTTTAAGCGATACTGAAAATTACATTTGGAATGTTTATACAAATGTTTCGGTAACAGAATCGGAATATTTAAAATCCGATATCCCTAACATTAAAGGGAATAAAGTAGAATTTGTACCACTTTATAACTTTAAATCGGGTATGGGCTTCGGATATAAAGATTTTCTTTCTCATTTACAATTTACGTATTTGTCTTCTCAGTTTACCGATGCCAAAAATAATGCAACGGTTGAAAATGATAATATTTACGGTATTTTCGGTGAAATTCCGTCATATTACGTGATGGATTTTTCGACTGCCTACAAATGGAACAGATTCAAATTAGAAGCGGGTGTTAACAACTTAACGAATAATTGGTATTTTACCAGGAGGGCAACAGGGTATCCGGGTCCTGGGATAATTCCTTCGGAGCCAAGGACTTTTTATACCTCTTTGGAATTTGTTTTTTAAAGATAAGTTAAAACCGTTTTCGTAAACTGGATAATTTTGCTATATTTGCATGCAATTTAACTACAATTGCAACATGAACGCACATTCAACAAAAATCGTTGGCGAAGGTTTAACTTACGACGATGTTCTACTGGTTCCAAATTACTCCGAAATACTTCCGCGCGAGGTAAGCATCAAAACAAAATTTACTAAAAACATAACGTTAAATACTCCTGTAGTATCAGCGGCTATGGATACGGTTACGGAAAGCGCTATGGCGATTGCGATGGCTCAGGAAGGCGGTATCGGTGTTTTGCATAAAAACATGACTATTGAGCAACAGGCTGCTGAAGTACGTAAAGTAAAACGTGCGGAAAGCGGAATGATTATCGATCCGGTTACTTTACCGTTAACAGCAACGGTTGGCGATGCTAAACAAGTTATGCGTGAATTTAGCATTGGAGGGATTCCGGTAGTGGATGAAAATCAGGTGTTGAAAGGAATTGTTACCAACCGTGATTTGCGTTTCGAGAAAAACAATACCAGAGCCATTACCGAAGTAATGACGTCTCAAAATTTAGTAACAGCTCCTGAAGGAACTACATTGGCACAAGCAGAAGAAATTCTTCAAGGCAATAAAATCGAAAAACTACCGGTAGTAAACGCGGATTATAAATTAATTGGGTTAATTACCTTCAGAGATATCACAAAACTTACCCAGAAGCCAAACGCAAACAAAGACAAGTTCGGACGTTTACGCGTTGCAGCAGCTTTAGGCGTAACGGCCGATGCAGTGGAAAGAGCTTCCGCTTTAGTTACAGCTGGTGTTGATGCAGTAATCATCGATACAGCGCATGGGCATACAAAAGGTGTGGTAACTGTTTTAAAAGAAGTAAAAGCTAAATTCCCGGAATTGGATGTAGTAGTTGGAAACATCGCTACACCAGAAGCTGCCTTATATTTAGCAGAAAACGGAGCCGATGCTGTAAAAGTAGGAATCGGACCTGGTTCTATCTGTACGACTCGTGTAGTTGCAGGAGTCGGTTTTCCACAGTTTTCAGCGGTATTGGAAGTGGCTGCGGCTTTACGCGGTACAGGAGTTCCGGTAATTGCGGATGGAGGGATTCGTTACACAGGGGATATTCCAAAAGCGATTGCAGCCGGTGCAGACTGTGTGATGTTAGGGTCTTTATTGGCGGGAACAAAAGAATCTCCGGGCGAAACTATCATCTTCGAAGGAAGAAAATTCAAATCCTACCGAGGAATGGGATCTGTAGAAGCCATGAAAGAAGGTTCGAAAGACCGTTACTTCCAAGACGTAGAAGACGATGTGAAAAAATTAGTTCCAGAAGGAATCGTAGGTCGCGTACCGTATAAAGGAGAATTGAATGAAAGCATGTTACAGTTCATCGGAGGACTTCGCGCCGGAATGGGCTACTGTGGTTCGGCTTCCATTGAAGAGTTACAAACTAAAGGACGTTTCGTAAGAATTACAACCAGTGGAATCGGAGAGAGCCATCCACACAATGTAACCATTACCAAAGAAGCTCCGAATTATTCGAGATAATTTTATAGCGATATAACAAAGCCTTCAGTTTACTGGAGGCTTTTTTGTTCCGTTACTTTTGGGAGCATCATGTTTTGTAATTCAACACACTAATTGCTCCTGCTGTCCGTTATATTTTTTGTCCCGTTAAAAAAAACGGAACAAAAAGATGCCACTCCCATCAGGGCTATAACATCGTTTGGTATTTCATAATAACGTAAAAAACAGCATTAAAATAAAAAGCCACTCGTTTAAGTGGCTTTTTATTTTAATGCTGTTTATAATTTCTAGCGCTTCATAGAGAAGTGCGCTTTGAATACTCTTTCTGCCTGATCAGTAGGATCAATAAACTTCACGGTGAACCAGTAATCCGTTGATGGTAATAACTGGCCGTTCATCGTTCCGTCCCATCCGCCGCCTGCCGGAGTGATCTG
>NZ_JBDOCV010000017.1:0-76299 GCF_040750275.1 Flavobacterium enshiense | reverse complement strand
TACCGTCCGGTAACTCATCGCCACCTTTAGACTGACCGTACCACTGGTTCGTATAACCCGATCCGTGCTCGTAAACTGTAGCTCCGTAGCGGTTGAAGATGCTTACTTTACGAGCATTCATTCCGTCAAGATTCCAGTTATCATTCAATCCGTCGTTGTTTGGTGAAATACCTTTAGGGATTAAACAAGCTTCAGGAGTGATGGACTCACTATATTCAAGTGTACAACCTTCTGTAGTTGTAACTGTCACATTATAAATTCCTGCACTTGTAATTACCACTGATTGTGTTGCTGCCGTGAAACCATTTGGCCCTGACCACAAATACGTTACCGCATCAGGATTAAATGACCCTGATAATGAAACAGCTGTTATCGTGTAACTTGCGCCCTCACATTCACCAGTAATATCAATCTCTAACGCTGTTAAAACAGTAATCGTTACTGATTCTGATAAAGTCTGGACACATGAAGTTGCCGGTGACATTACTTCAACTAAAGTATAAACTGAGTTCTCAGTCAATGCTGGAGTTGGTATTTGAGCTTCTCCAGATGTGTCCAAAGTGATTGTCTGATCTGCAGCTCCATCTACTGTATAAGTAACTATAGCGCCTGGTGTTCCTGTAAACAAAATCACAGTAGTTTCCCCATTACAAATGGTTGCTTCTCCTGAAATCGTTGCTGTTGGAAGTTCTTTTACCGTTATATTCACAGTTTGAGATAAAGAAACGGTACATGATGCATCACCTGTCGACATTACACTTACTAAATCGTAAACGGTATTCGCTGTTAAAGCGATCGCGTCTAACGTAATTGTACCTGTATCGCCAATTGTTATTATTTGACTTGTACCTCCGTTTACTGTGTAGGTTACAAGGGCATTCGGTGTTCCGGTGAACGTTATTGCAGCGTTCTCTCCAGAACAGATTGTCGCTGTTCCGGACATTGTTGCTGTAGGAAGTGCATTCACCTGAGCGGTAATCAAGGTACGAGGTCCTATACATCCGCTTGGATCTACTACACTTACATAATAGTCTGTTGAACCAACTATAGAAACATCCGGTGTTGGTGCCGTAGCTGAACCTGTTCCTCCCACTGCCTGAGTGTACCACATTAAAGTGTACCCCGCCGGAGCCGTTGCCGTTAAAGGAGTCGCCGATTGCGAAACACAATAATTAGCCGGAGATGAAACCGTTGCAACGTCACTAATTCCCTGATAAGTGATGGTAATGGTTTTATCGCAATAGCGTGTTTTCCAATGATACACATAAACACCCGGTGTATTAAACCCTGAAATAACAGTTGTTTTAACGTTTGGCGTTTCAATGATGGTTACTGCAGGATTAGCTGCATCCGCTATCCATTGTCCCGTACCTTCTGCATCCACAGTCACTGATGTCTGACTACAAGTCAAAGTCATATCCTGGGTATTAATTCCGTTGAATGCTTTAAAATTAGCGGCATCCAACATATGACCTATTTTATTTTCTTTTGTTCTGAAGATGAAACGAGTATTGTTCTGACCAGCCGGAACCATATACGATCCTTGGATTAATTCCCAAGTAGTTCCAGTTCTCAAATGTTCTGCCACTAATGTAAATGGTCCTGAAGGTGGTCCGGCAAGTAACTGGATTGAAGTTCCCGAAACGCTTCTCGCAGCATGGGCAAAACTATAATCCATCTGCGTGATTTCAGACGTGTCAAAATCTTTATAATGACCACGAACATTAACCATATCGGTTGGATTCCAATCTGCTTCAGGATCATTAACAAGCTGAACAGCCTGTCCTCCACTATATGGATAATATCCACTTGCACTTGTTGTTGCACTTTCTGCAAAGAATATTGAAGACCATGTTAACCAATTGTGTCTCCATCCTGGCACTACATATTGAGTACAGAAATTATCCACCCCTCCAAACGGAGCAGCGGGTTGTTCGAAATCATAATTAACGGCATCTACATCGCAGAAATTCTCAGGTGTTCTTACACACAAATTGAATAATCTGCTGTTTGGTGCAGCTCCGTTAGGACTAGCCCCATTAAGTGCCAATCTTACTTTGTAGTTCTGACCCGGAATTAATTCAGACGAATACATTGCTGTAATTGCATTGTTATTACTGCATGCAATTTGTGTTAAAGTCCCATCTGTTTCTTGTTTGTATAAGGTCATCATGATATCTGGATAAGGCAAATCACCTGATGCATAATAAAATGGCCCTGTAAAACCGTTCACCTCAATAATATGTATTTTTTGAGTTGCTGTAAACTGTAACCAAATGTCTCCATTATTCGTTGCTACACAACCTGAAGGCACAGTAGTTGTAGGCGTCGCTCCAATAAAGGATACATCTGTTCCGGAAACTGTACAATCGTCTGTTTCGTTAACTGGTACAACTATTGCGTTTGCAGGTTCATCGTTTCTTACGAACTCAAATGGTCCTGACCAAAAACTTGTGTTTCCGCTTCCGCAAACTGCTCTTACAAAATATTCGTAAGTGGAAGCATTGGCATTTGCAAAATCAGCAGCAGTTGGTGTATATGAATTTGTACCAACTAAAGTTCCTGATTGAGGTAATGCTCCAAAACCAACCGGCTGAATAAAGACTTCCCACTGGGTTTCAGTACCTCCGGCAGTCCATGAAAGAACAGATTGATTATTTACTGCTAAATTGGTAGGTTGTGGACAAGCAATTGCACTACAAGAAGAAACCCCTGTATACATTACTCTTCGTGGAGTTCCTAAGCCTATCGGGCTGGTCCAAACCACAGTTCCTGAAGAATTAGCAACAGTTACATAAGCATTTGGCCACTGATTAGGAACCGTACCGATTGCATCCCAGAATAATGAAAACTCAACCCCATTACACAAAAACACTGTAAAAACTCGTGGAGGAGCCTGTGTCGATGGCGTACTGCTTGGGAAAGTCATTTCCTGTAACACAACACCATTCTGAATCAATTGGATTGGCCCAGCAGGTCCTGAACCGTTTGCTCCGTTGTATAACGTAATGGTATACTCACACAAGTCAACATAGCTACATCTTGTTGTAAACTCATATGGCCCTAACCATTCTGTTTGATTGCTGCCACAAATCGATCTCACATAATATTCGTATCGGATTGCCGGCGTTAATCCGTTAATCGTGATACTGTTGGTTGTCGTTGTGTGCAGGTACGATGGGTTTGTATTTCCAACCGGTGCAGGCGATCCGTAAGGCTGAACCGATACTTCCCATGTAGACACATTGGTATCTGCCGCCCATGATAATTGAACTGATGTATCTGTTAAATTGGATGACACAACATTTGATGCTTGTGAACATGCAGGAATATCTTCAATAATTACATTATCAATAACTAATAATTGTCCTCTGTATCCTTCCGGCATCGGAGTATGGAAAGGCACCTGGAAAGCTATATTGATATTACCAGTGATTCCCGGAGGAAGGTTGATAATTTTCTCTTTATAAACTTCATTATTAATTAAAACAGGATCAGTAGATGAGTCATACAATGTGGTTGTAAACTCCGATAAAGCAATTCCGTTAGTCGACAATTTAACGTTTAAATCTTCAGTAAATTCGAAATAATTCACTCTGTAATAGTAACGCAAACGTTGATTTGCAGTAACGTTAAAGGTTGGTGAAATCAACCAATCATTATTGGCACCATTGGTACCGGTAAACATAGCAGCTGCGTTGTCTCCTTCATAAGGATATGTTGTGTTGTTTAGCGTCCATGTTGTATTATCGTTGTTTTGATTGACAACTCTCCAACAGTTTTCCGTAGTTGAATTCGAATCAAATGTTTCCGCAAATGGCGTATTGATTGGCGCGCACAACGTTCTGAAATTAACAGGTCCAACCCACTCACTCTGGTTTGTCCCATCGCAATAAGCTCTTACATAAACTTCATAATTAGTAGCTGGTGCTAAGCCTGTAACGCCGTAAGTAGCAGTTGGTGCCGTAAAGTTGAAGTTAGGTGTCCCCACTCCTACCAAAGTACCAGATCCTGTTGGAGTACCTGTTCCTTGTGGTTGAACTACAACTTGCCATTGTGTTTCAGCATACCCTTGTCCCCAAGATAATGTAGCTGTATCTGCTGTAACGTTTGCAGAAGCTATATTAAAAGGATTAGGACACGCAGGAGCATCTTCAATTTTTACATCATCAATATTTAGAGTTGATAATAGACCCGGTGAAGTCACTCCAGGTGGTACTCTGAATGCAATATAAACTGTACCGTTTCCTGTAAAGTACAATGATCTTTCCTGATAAGTAGAATTGTTGAATTCCGTCCAAGGCATAATCACTGAGAAACTTGCCGGATTGGTATCTGTAGTAGAAATTAACACCTCAACCCCATGTCTGATGGTAGAGGCAAAAATATTCATTAAAGCTCTGTATTTGAAACTAAGTTTTTTGTTTCCTACTGCATTAATTGCAGGAGAAATCAACCAGTCATTATATCCGGACGGCGTACCAAATCCTCTGCGAATATCTGCTTCTCCGCCCGCTGTAATAGACCAACCCACACCTCCGTCTACGTTATTGGTAGACCAGCAGAATTTTTTTGTGGTAGGATCTGAATCATTAAATGTTTCCAAGTAAGGCGCGTTAACTGCCACACACAAAGTGGTAAAATTAATTGGTCCTACCCAGCTACTTTGTAACGCAGAAGAGCAATAAGCTCTCACATAATACTCATAACGTGTTGCTGGATTTAGACCAGCAGGTGTATAAGTAACATCTGACCCGTTTAACGTTACGTTTGCATCTCCAACACTTACCAAAGTTCCGCTTCCTGTTGGTGCTCCCGTTCCTAAAGGCTGAATAACCACTTCCCATTGTGTTTCTACATCACCCTTTATCCATTTTAAATCGGCAGATGTAGTGGTAATGTTTTGTGCCACAGGCGTAATTGGGTTCGAACATGCCGGCTTGTCTTCAATGAAAACATCGTCAATATTAATTCTTGTTGCGGTCTGTCCTGTTCCTGGAGCTACCACAAAAGCAATGTTAATCGGTCCGGTAAAAGAAGTAGGAATGTTGATGATTTTTTCAACTAATGCAGTATTAGTAACCGAAGTTTCCGGCAATAATTCTGTAACAAAATCGGCAGATCCTACTCCAGTTGTAGAAATACGAACTGAGTATTTTGCACTACCAGATCCAGCCATTCTGTATTTATAGCGTAAACGCTTCTGAACCCCAGTAAAGTTTACCTGAGGAGAAGCAAACATGTCATAGTTATAATTTTGATTGGTACTGGTCTGCATCGTAGCCTCACTACTCAAATATGACCAGGTTAACCCGTCATTATTCACGTCGATTGGCGTCCAACAAGGTTCCGAAACTGTTGCTGAAGTACCCGTAAAAGCAGTAGTATAAGGCGTCGAAAACATATCACACTGCGTTTTGAAAGCGTAACCTGTCCCCCATGCTCCCGGAGTTCCGCCACATACTGATCTCACATATAATTTATATGCTGTAGCAGCAGTTAATCCAGAAATCGCATTATCTGTATTGGTACTTGTCGGTGTCCCTGAAGTAGCAACTGTTGGTGCAGCTGATGCAGCCGGCAACACTAAATATTCCCAAGCACTTGCTAGGTTTCCTGCATTGTTCCATGAAAAAGAAACCGTAGTTTGCTGTAAATTTTTATACGTATAAACTGCTGGTGGTGCACAAGTTGCATATTCCACTCTGAAGTTGAAACAAATGCTTGCTGTTGCAGACAAGCTGGAAGACAACACAATAAAATAAGTCTGTCCCGCCTGTACATAAAAGTTTGAAATTTGTTTTGGTCCAACAGCGTTTGTGCTTATTCCTGCCAAACAGGAAAACCCTACGCTGGCACAATCCTGATAAATAAAAGTACCCGTATTGGTATTAGCAAAACAACCTGATCCTCCAGCACTTCCTAATGGATTTGTAATCACATTGATCAATCCTGTTTGTGTGGGAGTTAATTTAAAGAAAGCTTTAGCTCCATTTAAATAGTTGCCAGTTACCGCTGGTGAAAGACATCCTGTACCTTGTGTTGTATAAACAACTGAAGCATTTTGATATAAATTCAAATTTGAATTTAAAATATAAGGAGAAGCTTCTGTAGGTGAAATCACAATTGGGTCAGTACATGCAGTACCAATTATGGAAGTTCGCATTGGAAATGGTCCTGCCCAACCACTTGCGGTTGAAGCATCACAAATTGTCCTGATGAAAACATCATAATTTGTAGCTGCAGTTAATCCTGTAGCAACATACGAAGTTCCTGTAGGTGTTCCTGAAGAAGCAGGTCCGCTTCCTTGAGGAACTATTTGAATATCGAAATTTGTTGCGGTTGGATGTGTCCAGGCCAAAGTAGCACCCGTTGATGTTATATTACTAACCGTAAAATTTGCCGACTGCACTTTTAAACATCCTTCAATAACACGCACATTATCAACAAACCAAGAATCCCCAGATGGTACAGCTCCTGGCTGTGTATTTTTAGCAACAAATGCTAAATAAATTTGTGTTCCTGTCGGAATCCCTGTTGGAATGGTTACAACTTTCTCTTCATATGTAGTAGCCGAGGTATTCAATGTCGTTTCGTCCCAAGACTGTAAAAGAACACCAAAATCATTGATGTTTGAAGTAGTCGTCGATACTCTTAATTCATAAACCGTTCCTAAATTTGTTGCGCTGCCCTGCTTGGTTAAAAATCGGATTTCTCCGTTTGCAGGAACGCTTAACAATGGAGTAACCAAATAATATTGAGCCGTATTGCTCGCTCCAATATTATCTGCAGCCGGATTTACATACGCTGCGTTGCCTCCTAAATAACCATCGGGAATGGTTCCCCAGCTACTTACTCCAAAACTGTTTTGGAATCTTGTCCAAGAAGCCGGTATCCCCGATTCGAAGGATTCTGTAGCCAACTGGCTATATCCTGCTACGGAGAAGAAAAATAAAAGAAAGGCGAAAAGACCTCCTCTTATTTTATTGCAATTTCCGTCATCCTCTTTTGATAAAAAAAGATGTCGATAATTTTGCAATACTTTCAAATTAGTTGATCGTAATTTTTCTTGCATTTTATTACACTTTTTGATTATACGGTTGTGGAATAAAAATAATTGTATAATTCCTATTTAATATAGGTGACACTTTGGTATTTACCGAATTTTGAAACTTAAAAATACACATTAAAAGCTTGAAAATAAAGGATTTAAACACCAAAACCGTTTTTAAAACCAAAAAGACGATGAAACCAAATAAGTTTAAGTTTTTTCGCATAAATACTCACTTCCCTTACAGCTTTACTCTCTGAAGTTAAGTTATTACGCTCTAAAAAAAAGACAGTTTTTATAAGGTTTTTCAACCATAAAGAATAATAATAAAATAGTCTTTATTTTATTTTTTTGAGCCTGGAATAGCATTTATAAAATAGAAAACATCATTGGAAATAAATTTATCCGTGTCTTCATAATTGCTTTTGACATTCAAAAACAAAATGCATCTTAAGTAAAATTTTATAGGCACGGCAAGAATGCTACTACTCTTGTATTAGTAAGCTCAAATCAATATTTATATAAAAATGAAACAAAAAAACCACTCGAATGAGTGGCTTTAATAAGAGTGAGGGTATTAAATAAATGTTTAGCAAGGCAATATTAAAAAAAAGAAAAGCAACTATCAATCACCATTTTTGGTGATTTTCACACTCACCTAATTTAGTGAAGGATGCAATCTAGAAATCCAGACAATCAATCTTAAAATATATTAAAACACTAAATATCAAAACACTGTACTAATCAGCTATCATTTCTTTAAACTGTTGAACAGGTAGAGGCTTACTGAAAAGTTTTTTCACATAACTGTTTTCATTCGCTTTTTTAATATCGTTGCTATCAATAGTAGAGGAAAGCATAAAGATTTCAGTGGTACTTTTAACTTCATCCGGCAGCAGTTCGTAGTGTGAAAGGAATTCAAAACCGTCCATCTCAGGCATTTTTATATCCAAAAGAATAATCAAGGATTCACTAAAATTGCTTTGATATTCATAAAGCCATTCAATCCCTTCTTTTCCATTACTAACGATATTAATATTAAAATGTCCTAATGTGTTTTTTAAAAGTTTTGTCGTGACCAACTGATCGATCACATTATCTTCAATAAGTAAAAAGGTATAATCAGGCTTCATAATGATTGGGTACAATTACGGTAAATGTGGTTCCTTCATTCATTTCAGAATTAACCGTTATTTCTCCGTTCAGGATTTCTACAGCTTCTTTTGTTATGTACAATCCTAATCCGGAACCAAGGTTGTGGTTAGTTCCAAAAAACATCTCAAATATTCGGGGCTTAACTTCATTTTTAATTCCAATACCATTGTCCTTTACTACAATTTTATGGAATTCGTTTTCATGGCTCGTTCTAATTTCAATAATTCTCTCGGTCTTTTCTTTATCACTATACTTTATAGCATTGGATACTAAGTTATTCAAAATAATTTTCAATCTCAAACCGTCGCTATGTATTTCATCGATTTCTAATTTCTTTTTTATTTTAATAGTCTTCGTCTCGCTCAAATGGCGGTATTGAGTGAGGACTTCATCAATAATTTTATTAAGACTTACCATTTCCCGCACACTTTCCTTTCGTTTATTTCTGGAATAATCAATAATATCACTGATAAATTGATCCTGCATGGCAATGCTCTGACTCATCAGTTCAAAATAATGTTGCAGTTGCTCACTGTTTTTTTCTTCTTTAGCAATTTCGATGAGTCCTTTCAAAGAAGTTAGAGGTGATCTTAAATCGTGAGAGGCACTGTAAACAAAATTATCCAATTCCTTATTAACCAGTAACAAATCTTTATTCTTGTGTTCAATTTCCTTAGCAGATTCAAGAAGCTTTTTCATCATTGCGGAAAAATATACACTTACACAACTGATTATAACCAAAATAAAAAAAACATTCGCAAAAACCAGATACGCTTTAATTTTCCTGGAGCCTACGGCCAAAGTATTGGAAAAATTTTGTTCATTTATGGTCAGTTTATCACTGATGGCCCCAATTTTTATCAGAAGTGCTTTTTTTTTGGAATCATCCAAACTTGACGTAGTAACTTTTTGCCGAATCTCTTGCCCCAATTTCGACAACTCATTTATCAGTGCGTCTCCCTTGGTCCATTCTTCGATGGCTCTTGCCAAAAAAGGAACCGACCTGAAATTTTTAAAGAGCCAGATCATGTCATCAAAATCCTCTTCATTGTTCCTGCCTGCTTTCAAGCCTTTTTTTACCAAATCATCACTTTGATTATTGAATAAAGCAATTCGGGCATCTCCATCTCCTTTAGGCACATTAATTTCCTGCACAAACAATTTCCAGTTAATTTCATCATTCGTATAAACATAAGTAATGAGATAACGCACGGCATCCTTCTGCCCTTTTGAATAATGCGATTCGCCGTTTACATATGCCCGATTTGCCGATAAGATCCTGATTGTACAATAATTAATAAAAATTAAAGACGCGCATGACAAAAACACAACGCAAAAAAGAAAATAAACGCTGGGAAGCTTTAATTTATCTGTGATTCTATGCTTTGCCATCTTGCGGTTGGAAATAATTGGACTTGTAATTTACTATTTTTCTTATAAAAAAAGAAAGAAATTTTAAAAAATTAATCACAGGCACTTTTTCAATTGTGAATAAATAAACTTTCCGTTATGAAATTTTACAAATACAACAAAATTTCACACATATTGTCAACTTAACAAAAAAGCTAATTAAAACTTTATTATTTTTACGAAAAATTTAATCAATTATGGAATCTAATCAATTACTCTCAGTAGCAGAAGAGTTCGGGTGTCCGCTTTATGTGTATGATGCCGCGAAAATTCAATCACAGTACAACCGTTTAACCAATGCATTTTCCAAGGTGGAAAAGCTGCGCATCAATTATGCAGTCAAGGCATTGTCAAACCTATCTGTTCTTAAGCTACTGAAGAAGATGGGTTCCGGACTTGACACCGTTTCCATTCAGGAAGTACAATTGGGCTTGCATGCCGGCTTTGCTCCGGATCACATCATTTACACGCCCAACGGTGTTTCTATGGATGAAATTGAACAAGTAGCCGCTTTAGGCGTACAAATCAACATTGACAATCTATCAATTTTAGAACAATTTGGCGCGAAACATCCTAATATCCCGGTTTGTATCCGCATCAATCCACACGTAATGGCCGGAGGGAATTCAAATATTTCGGTAGGTCATATCGACAGTAAATTCGGAATTTCAATTCATCAGTTACCGCATTTACTGAGAATTGTGGAAAATACAAAAATGCACATCAACGGTATCCACATGCATACCGGATCTGATATTTTGGATATTGAAGTTTTCCTGTATGCTGCAGAAATTCTATTTGATACTGCCAAACATTTCAAAGAATTGGATTTTATCGATTTCGGAAGCGGTTTCAAAGTACCTTACAAAAAAGGCGACATCGAAACCAATGTGGAAGAATTAGGCAAAAAATTAACCAAACGCTTTTTGGCTTTCGAAAAAGAATACGGCCGTGAATTGACCTTAACTTTCGAACCTGGAAAATTTTTGGTAAGTGAAGCTGGATTTTTCTTAGCGAAAGTAAACGTGGTAAAACAAACTACTTCAACGGTTTTCGCAGGAATCGATACAGGATTTAATCATTTGATCCGTCCGATGTTTTACGGTTCGGAACATTTTATTGAGAACATCACCCACCCGAAAGGAAAAGAACGTTTCTACTCGGTGGTAGGGTACATTTGTGAAACCGACACCTTTGCCACCAACCGAAGAATAGCCGAAATTAAAGAAGGTGATATTTTAAGTTTCCGAAATGCCGGGGCTTATTGCTTCACAATGTCTTCAAATTATAACTCTCGTTTTAAACCGGCCGAAGTGTTGTGGCATGAAGGAAAAGCACATTTAATCCGTCAACGTGAAACGTTTGAAGATATTTTAAGAAATCAGATTGAAATTGAATTGTAATCATAAAAAATCCCGCTCATTTTAGCGGGATTTTTTTATGCTAGAAATTGCACATTACACTTTGAAAATAATATATACTTCTTTGTAACATTTTGGCTTAACAATCGTTTTATTCTTACAAACCAACTAAGACCACCATGACCACATTCGCAAAAAAAGTGTGCTTTCTTCTTTTGATAGCATTGCTTCCTTTACAAAAAACGAGCTCTTGCAGCATGTACAAAATAACTGTAAACGGAAAAACGATAATCGGATGCAACGAGGATGCGTGGAGAACGACTCCTAAAATTTGGTTTGAAACTGCTAATGCTAAATATCGATATGGTGCAGCTTTCACGGGTTCGCGATTTGATGGCATTAATGGCTTTGCACCACAATCCGGGATGAATGAATACGGGCTTTGTTTCTCAAGATTAGCGAGTTATATCACTCCAAAGAAAACTTCCGGAATGGAGCAAAAACAAAAAATCACTAACCCGACGCTTTATTTAAAAAACATATTGCATAATTGTAAAACCGTTGAGGATGTGCAAAAATTCATCAGTCAATACAATCACAGCTTTTTTATGGACGATGTCTTCATTTATGTCGAACCGTCCGGTAAATACCTGATAGTTGAGCCGTATCTGATGACAGTCGGTTACGATTCGAAATATGTTCTTTCCAATTTTTGTCCATCGGAAACCAGTAAAAAAGAAGCCAGTCGTTTGGATCGCTATCAGAACGGAGTTACTTTTTTGCAAAACAAAAAACCAAATACTTCGCTTGAATTTTGTACTGCTTTATCCGACACAATGCATGTCTGTCGTGAAAAAATTGGAGACGGTACATTATTAAGTTCCATCTGGAATCCTAATGATGGCACCGTAAATCTTTACTTCTACCACAATTATAAAAACGGGGTCGAATTCAACATCAAAGAAGAACTTAAAAAAGGCAACCACATCTTTGAAATCCAAAACCTGTTTCCAAAAAACGAAGAATTTGAAAAACTAATTTCCTATCAAACCCCACAAAGCAATGAAAAAATAAGATTGCTTTTGATGGCCATTGGCTTGTTTTCTATTTTCTCGTCTTTGTATTTCGTAATTCAATATATCCGAAACAAAAAACAGCATGCAAAATACATACTGTTCTTTCTTCCTTTTGGAATTGTTTTACTCTATTACATGTTTGTTTTATGCACGAACATAAATATTTTTTACTTTAAAGCACCTTATCAGGATCACTTTTCATGGGTAATTTCGGCTTTATCCTATTTTCCTTTCCTATTACTGTTGCTCCTAATTCCAATAGGAAACCTTACATTTAAAGCATTTCGAAACGAAGGTTTTTCCAGCAATACGAAATTTATTTTAATCTTAAATTCGATTTGTTGCGTTGTCCTAATTGGCTTGTTCTGCTACTGGGGCTTTTACAATGTGTTTTAGGAACTGTAAAATCATTTCTTTAAAACCTCGGTCAATACCTCCGCCTCAGTACCGTTTGGAAACGGAATTTTCAACTTCTGGGCTAATGTTGGTGCAATTTCCGTAATTGCTTTTTTATCGTGGGATTCTCCTTTTTCAATTCCCCAGCCATAAAAAATAAGCGGCACGTGAGTATCATAACTGTAAGGGCTGCCATGCGTGGTTCCTGTAGCAGTATATTCCACATAACCGGGTTTGAAAAGTACGATCATATCACCATCCTGAATCGGATCATAACCTCTTGCAATACATGTCAGGTAATAATCGCTGGATGAGGCAGTCAGGATTTCTTCTTCGGAATACACTTTTTTCACGTATCGTTGAGTGTGCAGGTATTCTTTAAAAGCCTGTTTAACCTTCGGCAATTCCAAACCTTTGCTTTTTATGGTTTCTTTGTTAAAAAAGATATTGAAGTTGGAATAATTCAAAACCAAATCCGTTCCGAATGTCTTTACGGAAAACTCCGCCAATTCCCTTTCAATATTCTTCCACGGAATGTTTTCCACATCGTATTTGTTATCTTTCAGATACGTTACGTTTTCTGCTCCGGCATGATCGGCAGTCAGGAAAACCATATAATTGTTCTTGCCTACGGTTTTATCCAGATAGGAAAGCAGTTCGGCGATGGATTCATCCAAACGAAGATATGTATCCTGCAACTCTATGGAACGCGGCCCCAAAGTATGCCCGATATAATCTGTGGAAGAAAAACTTACGGTAAGAAAATCGGTAACATTGTCTTTTCCGAGGGATTCGGATTCAATGGCTTTTTCCGCAAAATCTACAATTAAATTATTCCCGAAAGGAGTGGATCGCAAAATCCCAGGATTATTATCGGCATGCATTTCTTTCAAACTGTACGGAAAGAATGGCGTCTTTTTATACAGTTTCCCTTCGTAAGGATTGTTATCGGTTAAACTCTCGTTATAAACTGCTTTTGGTTTTAATAAATCCCAACCTTTGTCTATATATTTCTGAAAGTGCTTTTCGTTATTGAATTCCGAAACCCAACCCGGTAATTGCTGACCATAGTATGTACTTGAAATAAATGAGCCGGTCTGACTGTACCAGAATGCCCAATCGGCAAAATGACCTGCCGGCAAAATAGCGCCGCGGTCTTTCAGGCTGATCCCGATTACTTTTCCTTTAAAATTGGTGGAAAGTTTCAATTCATCTGTAATGGTTGTAGCCTGAAGGTTTTTTGGTGACATCTCTCCTTCGCTCTTAGTACCGTCGCCCAATGTTTTCACAGAAGCATCGTCCGTACAGTACATTTCTTTTCCAGTAGCTCTGTTGAACCACTCATTCCCTACAATGCCATGCACATTTGGCGTTGTTCCGGTATAAACCGATGCGTGCCCCGGTGCGGTATACGTTGGCATGTAGTTATAATGCGTATTGTGAAAGGTATAACCATTTTGCATCAGTCGTTTGAACCCGTTAGCAGAAAAATCATCTGAAAAACGATAGAGATATTCCATTTTCATCTGATCAACGACAATCCCAACCACTAATTTTGGACGTTCTTGTGCCATCAAAGCAGATGCGGTCCCTAACAGCATCAATTGCAATAATCTTTTCATTATCAATTTTTTTATAAAAAAATCCCGAAAACCGGGACTTTATTTATTTTACATATTTCATATTATACACCAAAACACGGCTGTCTTCTTTAATATACAGCTGTTTTTGCTTACTGTCTTTATCGGTACGGATGACTAAAACACATTTTTCACCGTCGTTATTTACACATTGAAAACTGTCAATACTGCCTTGTTCATTGGTTTTTGAATCATCATACCCTAAAATGGTATACAGCTGAATTACTTCTGAGTACACAACGATTCTGTCTTTTGACGTATCCAGAGTGATTACAATGTTAACATCCTTAAATTTTGTATAAGGACTCCAAACTCCCTTTGAATTTTTTATACTCATACTTACTCCTGTCGTTTCAAAACGATATGTTTGTGCCGATGCATTAATCCCTACAAACAAAAGGAATAGTAAACTTATATTTTTAATGAATTTCATAATTTCTTTTTCTTTAAAAATTACAATAATGATGCCACTTCGTTGCGGGCTTTTTCAAACTCAATCATAACATCATCAACAATCTGCTGAACTGGTTTGATATCATGAATTAATCCGGCAATCTGGCCAATTTCCAGTTCTCCTTCATCTAAATCACCTTCAAACATACCTCGTTTGGCTCTGGCTCTGCCCAATAAGGTTTTCAATTCATCCGTGGTTGGACATTTGGCATACAACTCCTGTACATCGTTATAAAATTTATTCTTCACCAAACGAACCGGTGCCAATTCTTTCAACGTCAAATGGGTGTCCCCTTCTTTCACTTCCAGAATCGTTTGTTTGAAATTATCATGTGATGAACTTTCAAAAGAGGCCGCGAAACGACTTCCCATCTGAACGCCATCGGCACCTAAAACCATAGCGGCCAACATTCCCTGACCGGTCGCAATGCCTCCGGCTGCAATAAGCGGAATGGTAATATTTTCACGTACCATCGGAATTAACGTCATGGTGGTGGTTTCTTCTCTTCCGTTGTGTCCTCCGGCTTCAAAACCTTCAGCGACAACCGCATCAACGCCAGCTTCTTGTGCTTTTAAGGCAAATTTTGAACTGCTTACCACATGCACTACCGTGATTCCTTTTTCTTTTAAAAATGAAGTCCAGGTTTTCGGGTTTCCTGCAGAAGTAAAAACAATTTTCACGCCTTCTTCCACGATGATGTTCATAATTTCTTCAATGTTGGGATACAACATTGGCACGTTTACACCAAAAGGTTTATCAGTGGCTTGTTTACACTTTTGAATGTGCTCTCTCAACACTTCCGGATACATTGAACCGGCACCCAATAATCCTAAACCTCCTGCATTACTTACGGCACTGGCTAATTTATAACCGCTGTTCCAGATCATTCCACCCTGAACAATCGGATATTTTATATTAAATAGTTGTGTTATTTTATTCATAAAATTTCATAATCACCTCTTAATCAATCTTCCAGAAGTAGAAATATTATTCGATGTGATTTTGTAAATATAGACTCCTGAATTTAAATTATCAAGCGAAACCACTTGATTGTTTTGAACCGATTTTTGCAAAACCTGTTGTCCTAAACTGTTATAAAACGCAATAGAAACATCTGAAATTGTCTCGGTAAAACGAATACTGATTTGATTTGATGCAGGGTTCGGATAAACAACAAATCCATTTTTATCAAATTCAGACGTGGTTAATGTAGTGTTATAAGCCAATTGAAAGTCCGGAATACCATATCCGTAATTATTGTCCGGGTTAATATACCGATCTGCTGAAGCCTTAACTATTTGCACAATTTCAGTATTCGTTTTAGTAGGGAATGCACTCCAAAACGAAGTAACTGCCCCAGCCAAAATTGGCCCTGCAAAAGAAGTACCACTATTCGTTGAAATCGTTCCAGTTTGAGTTGCAACGGTGGATCCTACTCCCATTGCCATTAAATCCGGTTTGATTCGTCCATCGAATGAAGGCCCAATAGAACTGAATCCCGCTCTAACCTCCGAATTATTTACCGCACCTACCGCTAAAGTTGTTGCAGCATCGGCAGGAACACTGATATGAGGATCAGTTGTATTTCCTGAGTTTCCGGCTGAAGTAACCAAAAGCATTCCTTTACTGAAGGCAATATCAGCTCCTCTAGAAGCAAAAGCAACCTGACCATTTAAATCGGCATAGGTATAACTGTAGTTCGTATTCTGATAAGCAAAATAACCTAAGGATGTATTTACCACATCCACACCAAGACTGTCGGCCATCTCCAAAGCTTCCACCCAATTGCTTTCTTCAACAGGATTTTCACTGTTAATATCTTCGGTAATAAACAAATAATACTTTGCATCAGGTGCTGTCCCTACTAATTGCCCGTCAACGAAACCGCCCATATTCGATAGCACTTGAGTACCATGCTGATAACCCGTGTAAGGATTATTGGTTTTGTTTACAAAATCGTAACCGCCAAGAATAAGATTATTGTCACGCAAACGTTGAAAAGGTTCTTGCGTATCTACACCTGGAAAACCAGCATCCATAATGGCTACAACCTTACCTTGTCCTGTATAATTCTGTTGATGCAGAAAATGCGCATTCAACATTTGAATTTGAGTGGCAGAAGTACCGTAATTATAATTGGCCTGCGTTTCCTGAAACTTATTGGTATATGTAGTTTTGTTTTCACGGGAAATTCTACCGGCGGGATTAAGGCTTCGATTGGCAAAAAAAACATGATCCACAAACGCAAGGTTTTCCAGATTTTGAATATCAGCCTGACTTCCTCTGACATGCAATGCATTAAACCATTTGGATTTAGCTTTTACCGTAATTCCGGAAGCAGCAGTTATCTGATCAATATACGGCTGATGGATCGGGGCATCCTGAACTGTTACTGCAACACCATGCGCAGCACGTCTGTCCAAGGCTCTTTGGGTAAGCATGGTCAGCGGATTGTCGATATAGGTTTGGGCGTTAGGCTTATTGGTAAAATAAACCCAAGCATCTTCTTGTGAAAAAGACATCCAACCTGACAATAGCATTAAAATTAAGTAGGCTTTTTTCATAGCTTTCGATTATGGAAAGGCTAATTTATGAAATTACTCCGGAACCAACTAATTCATCTTCAAGATGCCAGGAAACAAATTGTCCTTCAGTAATCGCCGATTGAGATTCTTCAAAAGAAACGTACAATCCGTTTTCAAATTTATACAATATTGCTTTCTGCAACGGTTGGCGATAACGGATTCTGGCCATAACTTCCATTGATTCTCCGCTTTTCAGAGCTAAATCCTCACGAATCCAGTGAACTTCGGCATTTTTAACAAACAAAGCTTTTTTGAATAAGCCCGGATGGTTATTACCCTGACCGGTGTATATCGCATTGCTTTTAACATCAGTGGAGATGATAAACAAAGGCTCTTTGGTTCCGCCTACATTCAATCCTTTTCGCTGTCCGATGGTATAATAATGTGCCCCTTGATGCTTTCCGACCATTTTACCGATTTCTGGCGAATAGTCTATATTTTTGGCTTCAAAAGCTAATGAATCTTCTAATGAGGTGAATTCCGGTTTTTCTTGTGCATAGACGGAACTATCTGCAGCAATCTCATAAATCAAACCTTCTTTCGGTTGAAGTTGTTGCTGTAAAAATTCCGGCAAACGTACTTTTCCGATAAAACAAAGTCCTTGAGAAT
Organism: Flavobacterium enshiense; assembly: GCF_040750275.1. Lineage (GTDB taxonomy): Bacteria > Bacteroidota > Bacteroidia > Flavobacteriales > Flavobacteriaceae > Flavobacterium > Flavobacterium enshiense_B. Next base: position 58,562 of record NZ_JBDOCV010000017.1, on the reverse strand, counting down.
CTTTTTTCTCTGCGGTAACCAATTCCATTTTTGCCGCTATTTCACGGACTTCGGGTTTGGTCAATTCTCCAATTGGGAATAACGCTTTGGATAATTGTTCTTGTGATAACTGACACAGAAAATACGACTGATCTTTATTACCGTCTACGCCTGCCAGTAACTGATAAATTTCCTTTCCGTCTTTTTCGATGGTTCCTTTTCTGCAATAATGTCCTGTGGCCACATAATCGGCACCAAGACTCAACGCAATTTTCATGAACACATCAAACTTGATTTCACGGTTGCACAATACATCAGGATTAGGTGTTCTTCCGTTTTCGTATTCGTTGAACATATAATCGACAATGCGTTCTTTGTATTGCTCACTTAAATCGACGGTTTGAAAAGGAATCCCTAATTTTTCCGCTACCAAAAGTGCATCGTTACTGTCTTCCAGCCACGGGCATTCGTTGGATATGGTAACCGAATCATCATGCCAGTTCTTCATGAAAAGGCCAATCACTTCATATCCCTGCTCTTTTAATAAATATGCGGCTACACTCGAATCTACACCCCCTGATAACCCAACAACTACTCGTTTCATTTTATTTTCCCTGATAATCCTCTAAAGGTTTCGTTCTTTTTTGAAACTTTTTCCCTTGAAGATTCATATTTACATTCTTTAATTTTCCGTTTTCAAGCATTTTCCACATGCCTACTTTCTTCCCATTCTTAAACACTCCTTCGCTGGCAAGTTTTCCGTCGGCAGTTTTAAAGGTTGCTTTTCCTTCATACTGGTCGTTTTTATAAGTAGCTTCTTCCAACACTATTCCATTTTCGGCATACTTTTTATAAAGGCCTTCTTTTTTACCATTGGCGTAATTGGTCTCTTCGGCAATTTTATCAGAATTGTAAAAAACCTTTCTTATGCCTTGAAGTTTGCCTTTTACGTATTTTTCTTCCGTCATGATTTTTGGAGAATCCAAATGATAATATTTCCATGCACCATCATAAGTATCTTTTCCGATCACTCTTCCTTCACTCACTTTAAATCCATTCTGATTGTAGAAAGTGGTATAATGTGAACCGTCGTTTGCTGAAAAATCACGGGTGGCAATGACTACCAATTTTGCAGTATTGTCAAAATATTTGAAAACCCCGACTTCTTTTCCGTGATCGAAAGCTCCTTCGTAGCGCGGTCGCTTGGTGTCTTCATAAATACCTTTCCAAAGGCCGTGACGTTTACCGTTTTCGTCAAATTTATTAAAATCCTGCCCATAACATACTGAAAGCCAAAATGTTAATAAAAATATAAATTTCGTGTTTTGTTTAATGTTTTTCATTTTTTGTTAAACATTTTTAATTATTAATTTCTAACTTAGCAGTATAAAAACTCACAACTATGAAAAATATTTCAAAAGTAATCAAATTAAGCTTGTTTGCAATAGTTGCGAGCATTAGCTTTAGTTGTTCGGATGATGATGATAACACCACTGCTCCGACTGACAATAATTCTATTTCCGATATCGCTTCAGGAAATGCAAACCTTTCGTTATTAGTTGATGCCCTAACCCGTACTGACTTAGCACAAACATTAGACCAAACTGGTTCTTACACCGTTTTTGCACCAACTAACAATGCTTTTACCACCTTTTTAGCTGCCAATGGCTTTGCCTCGTTAGATGATGTCCCTGAAGCTCTACTAAAAGAAATCCTCCTTAACCATGTTGTTTCGGGTTCCTTCACATCGTCTTCCTTAACTACCGGTTATGTAAAAACATTAGGAAAAGGATCAGCTTCAAACACTAATACTTTAAGTATGTTTATCGATACCAGCAGCGGCGTAAAATTAAATGGTGTCTCAAATGTTACCACATCAAATATCACAGCTTCTAATGGCGTCATTCATATTGTTGACAATGTTATTGGTTTGCCTACAATAGTTACCCATGCATTAGCCAATCCAAACTTTTCAACTTTAGTTGCCGCATTAACAAGAGACGACCAACCCGATTTTGCTGGTATACTATCCGGAAGTGAAAGCTCGCCTTTTACAGCATTTGCCCCTACCAATGATGCGTTTACAAGTCTGCTAACAGAACTTGGAGCCTCCAGCTTGAATGACATCCCGCAAAGCACCCTTGAAAATACGCTTAAATACCATGTTGTTACAGGTGCAAATGTACTGGCAGCAAGCCTAACAAATAACCAGATGGTCACAACATTTCAAGGACAATCGTTCACCATCACAACAACAAGTGGTGCAAAAATTACCGATGCCAATGGACGAATCAGTACTATCATCCTTACCGATGTTCAGGCCTCCAATGGTGTAATTCACGCCATTGATAAGGTTATTCTACCTTCATTCAACTAAATATTTCAAAAAACAAATTAATCTGTAAAGCGTCTGTTATTCAGACGCTTTTTTAATGTCCTAGTTCCAATGCCCTGTCGTTAGCCGCTGAAATCGCTTTTTGTATAACATTTTCCGTTGCATTGGCTTTAAAAACTTCCAATGCTTTTTCAGTTGTTCCACCTTTTGAAGCTACTTTCGTGATCCACTCCTGATTGGACAAAGAGTTGCCATTTTGCAAGTTTATTGCACCAATAAACGTCTGATTTACCAACAACTCCGCTTCCGATTGCGAAAAACCCAATTGTTGCGCGGCTTCAATCATCGCATTCATAAAGTAAAAAACGTATGCAGGCCCACTCCCCGAAACTGCCGTAGCTGCATCAATCAGTTTCTCCTCTTCCACATAAACGGATTTACCGGTGGTATTGATTAAATTCTGAACGATGAACAATTCTTTTCGATCGATAAATGGTGACGCTGAAAAAACCGTCATTCCCATACCAATCTGAGTGGCAATATTCGGCATGGAACGCACAATTTTGGAACATTCCAGTTGCTTTTCAATGGTTTCAATTTTAACACCTGCCATTACAGATAACAGTACCTGTTTATCAGAAACATACTCTTTTAAAGAACCTGCCACAGAAGCAAAATCCTGTGGTTTCACAGACAAAATCACAATATCAACTTCAGAAATTCTGTTATTTACTTCTGTAAAAAAATTGCTTCCGGGAATACCAAAGGTTTCCTTTTCAGCCGGAATACTTCTGCTGAACACTAAAATATCATCCGACTTAATAAACCTTGAATGGATAAAACTACCTGCGTAAGTCTTTCCCATATTTCCGTAACCGACAATTGCAATTTTCATACTGTTTCCCAACAAAAAACCCTGCTTCAATTTTTTCAATCAAATGCAGGGTTCTTCTATTTTTTTAAGAATTATTTTTTCTGATTCACTTTTTTCTGCGCTTCAGCTTGTTCCATCATTTCCTGCATTTTTTTCTGAAACTTGCTTTGCGGTTTTTCCTTAGTTTTATTCTCCTGAATCTGAGCGTGAATTTTCTTCTCGTCGATGATATAATTTTTAATTACCAACATGATACCAATGGTAATCGTGTTCGAAACAAAGTAATACAAACTCAATCCTGATGCATAATTGTTAAAGAAAAACAACATCATAATCGGAGATACATAAATCATGATTTTCATGATTTTACCCATGTCTGGCATACCTTCCTGTGGCGGAGTGCTCATTGCCTGATCTCCGGTTGTCATTTTCATATAGAAGAAAATCGCAATGGAAGCCAAAATCGGGAACAAACTCACGTGATCTCCGTAAAACGGAATTGTGAACGGTAATTTGAAAATCGAATCGTAGGATGATAAGTCATCTGCCCACAAGAAACTCTTCTGACGCAAATCAAACATCGATGGGAAAAATTGGAACAGAGCGTAAAAAATCGGGATTTGTGCCAGAGCCGGTAAACATCCTGCCATCGGGTTCACCCCTGCTTTTCCGTATAACTTCATGGTCTCCTGTTGCTTCTTCATCGGATCTTTGGCAAACTTTTCGTTGATTTCCGCAATTTCCGGACGCAACACTTTCATTTTTGCCTGAGACAAATAGGACTTATATGTTACCGGTGACATCACCAAACGCACTAACATTGTAAAAATAATGATAGCAATTCCGTGAGGGATAAAACCGCTTAAGAAGCCATACGCCGGAATAAACACATAACGGTTAATCCATCCAAAAATCCCCCAGCCTAAAGGCATTACTTCGTCAAGGTTCTTATTGTAGTCGTTTAAAATCTTATAATCTGCCGGTCCGTAGTACCAGTTCATGTTATAGCTCAACTCACCTCCTTTAAATTCCAATGGTAATTTAGCTGCGAAATTTTTAGTAAAAACGGTATCAACCGCTTCATCCTGTACCAAATTTTCAGATTTTAACTGCGCTTTTTTAATTGGTGTATCGGTCAACAAAATAGAAGTAAAGAAATCCTGTTTGAAAGCCACATAGGTTAAGTCTTCAACTTCTTTTTCATCTAATTTACTCGTCTGACTTAAATAGTTGTCTTTTCCGCCTTCGTACTCATAAACCAATTCAGTATAACGGTTTTCATACGTTACACTTTTCTCGTTACGGTACGATTTCAGGTTCCAGTCTAAACTAACTGGCTTTGAAGTATCCAAAACACTGGTTAAACCTTGTGTACGGATAGAAAAATCCATCATGTACTCATTTGGTTTCAACACGTAACGGTACTCTAAATATTGATTTTCACCCGCTTTAAGACGCATGCTTAAAACCTGATTTTGACCTTCTTTAGTAAGTGTTGGCTCAAAATACAAATCTTTCGTATTTAAAACACGATTGTCTTTGGTTTGAATCTGAAGGTTAAAATTGGCATTACTATTTTTGATAAGTTCAATCGGTTTTTGTGAACCTTTATGAAGACTTTCAAAATTGTTTACAACCGCTTCTGAAATATAACCACCTTTGTTGGCGATTTTTAAGGTTAGTAAACCATTTTTAATTTCGGTAACATTATCTTTTGCAGAAGGCAAAGACGCTGAATAAGCAAAAGAACCTAAAACACCTTCCAATGCTTTAGCTTTTGTAGAATCTGAAGCCGTTGCAACAGCTGTTTGAATTTCCTGTTGTTTCGCCTGTTCTACTTTTTCAGTTTTAGCCTTTTTCTCGTCTTCTGCGATGGATTTCTTCTCGTCGGAAATGTTGTTGTACATCATCCAAAGCATTAATCCGGTGATTAATACAAATCCCAAAATGGTTTTACTGTCAATTTTTTTTTCTTCCATTGTTATTTTGCTTTAAGCATTAGGCTCTCAGCAGTAAGCTATTATTACAAGTTGCTCCTTTTTAGCAACAAACCTTATTTTTAACCGCAGCCGCTACGAAATTAACGAACAAAGGATGCGGATTTGCTACCGTACTCTTATATTCCGGATGGTACTGCACTCCGATAAAAAACGGATGGTTTTCCAATTCCACAACTTCCACCAAACCAGTGTCAGGATTAACTCCAGTTGCTTTCAAACCAGCATTTTCCAACGCTTCCAAATACGCACCATTAAACTCATAACGGTGACGGTGACGCTCTAAAATATCAGATTTACCATAAATGGAGTACGCCAACGTATTTTCTTTCAAATGACATTTCCACGCTCCTAAACGCATGGTTCCGCCTTTATCGGTAATGTTTTTCTGCTCTTCCATGATACTGATTACCGGGTGAGCCGTACTTTCGTTCATTTCTGTAGAATTCGCATCGGCAAATCCTAAAACATTTCTTGAATATTCGATTACCGCCATTTGCATTCCCAAACAGATTCCGAAGAACGGAATATTGTTTTCTCTTGCATAACGAACGGTTTCGATTTTCCCTTCGATTCCGCGACCGCCAAATCCTGGAGCAACTAATATGCCATCCAGTCCTTTCAACTGATTCTCTGCCGTTTTGGCATCCAAATATTCAGAATGAATACTGATTACGTTCACTTTTGTCTCATTGGCAGCACCTGCATGAATAAAAGCTTCCAAAATTGATTTATAGGAATCCTGCAATTCTACATATTTCCCTACTAATCCAATGTTTACTTCATGTTTCGGATTTTTAAGTTTGTGCAGGAACTCATTCCAGTTGCTTAAATCCGGTGTATTTTTTTCCGGTAAATCCAGTTTTTTCAACGCCACTCTATCCAAGCCTTCTTCCAACATTAAGTTTGGAACATCATAGATTGTAGAAGCATCAATAGACTGAATAACCGCCTCTTTCTTCACATTACAGAATAATGCTAATTTTTGACGTAAATCTTGTGACAATTCATGCTCGGTTCTGCAAACCAAAATATCAGCTTTGATTCCGCTTTCCATTAAGGTTTTCACGGAATGCTGGGTTGGTTTCGTTTTCAACTCTCCCGCAGCAGCCAAATAAGGCACTAAGGTTAAGTGAATTACAATTCCATTATCATCTCCCAATTCCCACAACAACTGACGAACGGACTCAATATACGGTAACGACTCGATATCACCCACAGTTCCACCGATTTCGGTAATCACAATATCATACTCACCCGATTTACCAAGTAACTGCATGCGCTCCTTGATCTCGTTGGTGATATGTGGCACAACCTGAACAGTCTTCCCTAAAAATTCTCCGCGACGTTCTTTTTCAATAACCGAAAGATATACTCTACCTGTGGTTACGTTATTGGCCTGCGATGTTGGCACATTCAAGAATCGTTCATAATGCCCTAAATCCAAATCGGTTTCCGCTCCGTCATCGGTTACGTAACATTCTCCGTGCTCGTATGGATTAAGCGTTCCCGGATCTACGTTGATGTACGGATCGAATTTTTGGATTGTTGTTCGGTACCCCCTTGCCTGCAATAATTTTGCTAAAGAAGCTGCGATAATTCCTTTTCCTAAAGAAGAGGTCACACCTCCGGTAACAAAAATATACTTCGTCTGATTCATTGTGTTGTGTTTATTGTGTGTTGTTGTTTAAAAAAACGAGGCAAAAGTACGATTATAAATTGAAACTTAGAAATCCTAAATTGACAATTATTCGTTAAAGAATTAAGGCTTCGGGAAGTTCCGTCTTATGTTTCGTACGAGTTCTTCCAGACCGTTAAGTTTTAGTTCATAAACCAATTGCAACTGTTCTCCTAATTGTCCTTTAGGAAAACCTTTTCCATGATACCAAACAATGTAATGTTCAGGCAAGTCGATAAGAAAATACCCCTCGTATTTTCCGAAGGGCATTTTGGTATGGGCGAGTTTTATTAAAAGTTCTTGTTGCGATTTCAAACTACTTCCAATTAAACGTGATTTCTTTTTTAATATCCGGATGTAAACTAAAAAACACCGGGCAAGTTAACGCTGTTTTTTCCAAAATTGTTTTGGTTTTATCATCGGCAACCAAATTCATATCAAAGTTGACAAGGATTTCAACAATTCTTCGCGGATCAGTCCCCATGATTTTGGTTACTTCTGCTGTAGAACCGGTAAAATCAACCTCTAAATCTCTGGCTTTGATCCCCATAACAGTTAACATACAAGTCGCCAAAGCATTTGCAACAGAATCTGTTGGCGAAAATGCTTCTCCTTTACCATGATTATCTGTTGGTGCATCAGTGATAATAGTGTTACCGGATTGCAAATGTACCGACGATGTTCGCAAATCGCCTAAATAAGTAACTTTTGAAGTCGCCATTATTTTGCTTCTTTTAAGGTTAAATCTTCGTCGTAATATAACAAGTAAACACCTTTATTATAGTAACCTCCATCGATGTTGGCATAATTAAATTTACTTTCAATCTGCTCGGATGCTTTCTCGTTCACAGACTCTTTGTAACCGCCGTCCTGGAATAATCGTAAGATGACATCAAAAGTCACATCAAATCCACGGGTTGCAAAACGATTTGGAAAAATATTGTTTTTCTTTTTGAATACTTTGGCAAAAATCTCCGCTTCAGGAGCTTCGTTGTCTCTGGATACCGATGGATACAATAATTTCAAACGCGTCAATTTACTCAACGGAATTTCTTCAAAATCAAGGGTTTCATTCTTATCTAACGTTACCAATTGTACTTGATATTCTGAAGACGCAGTCACTAAAATATTGCACGTACTCAACACCATTCCGGTTTTTTCAGATTCCAGAATAACGTAGTTGAGTTTCGATTTATCCATCAGACTTTTTACATTTTCAAGTGTCGGAACCCCTTTATCACTGATTTCGGCAATTTTCACGGATGGATAATTCTCCGCAATATACTGTTTTGAACTTCCTTTTTTAGGATCAATGATAGCAATAATATTTCCGTCTTTAGCCACCATAAAATCAAACATTTTTCGCTTAACATCTAAAGAATTAGGCATAGCCTGAAACAAATTAGAATATGGCTTACCTCTTTCATTTGACAAAGGTGAGATTACCGGAGTATTATATTTTTCCAACAAAGCAGCTGCCGTTTCTACATGATTCTGAAAGAAGGGCCCTATTACGGCATCAGTTTTTGAAAAATCGTTTTTGGAAATCAAAGAGGCTATCGCTGAAGAATTTTTCGATTCTTCCGAGTCTAAAATCTTAACAGTTAAAGGCAATCCCATTGTTTTAGCCGAATCAATTGCAATTAATGCACCAGCATAAAAATCCAGTGTCATGTTTAAAAATTTGTCTTTTTTCAGACGTTCCTGGACTGTACTCGTAGAATCGGATTCGATTTTATCTATATGAAATGGCAACATCAACACCAATTCTTTCCCTTCCTGTTTGTTCAACGATTTTACAATATCAACCTGCTCCTTGTTCGGATTGATCTGATTGAATTTTGAAGTCGACGGCATTTTAATGGTCATTCCGATTTTTACACCGTTAGCCAATTCCGGATTGGCCGTCAACAATTGCTCCTGTGTTAAACCTGAAGATTTGGTTAAACTGTACAGCGTTTCTTTAGGCTGCACCTGATAATCCATAAACTGCACTTGTTGTTTTACAGAAGTTACTGCTGCAACAGGAGTTTTTACAGCAACCGGAGTATTTTTATTCAGACGAAGATTTTGCCCAATTTCTAAGTTTTCTTTGATTTCCGGATTTAAAACTTCGAGTTCATCAACCGTTAAACCGTATTTTTTGGCAATTCCGAACTTGGTTTCTTTCGCTTCTACCAAATGATATTTCGCTGTAGCTGCCCCATTATTTTTTACAGGTGCTATTGTCGGTTTATCTATTTTTTTGGATGTAAAAACAATAACTGTATTTCCAATTTTCAATCCTTCTTTTTCAATATCCGGATTGTTCTTTTTGATGGATTCTTCTGTTACATCATATTTTTTGGAAATACTGTACACCGTTTCTTTTGCTTCCACCACATGATACACTTTTACTTCTTTACCAGTTGGTTTCGGCGTTTCTTTCACTGTTGCAGTAACACTGTTTTTAGCAGGCTGTCCCACATTGCTCGGAATTAAAATAACCGCATTTTCATTGACGCCGTTTTTGGCTTCAGGATTTAAACGATAAATATCTTCCGGAGAAACGCTGTATTTTTTGGCAATAGAATACGCGGTTTCCCCTTTGGTTACTTTGTGTTCTTTATAGTTCTTAGTCTGCGAAAACGCAGTAGCCGAGACTAATAAAGCTGTAGATAATCCAATAAAAAAATGCTTCATATGGTATTTTTTAAGCGAACAAGTCGTTACAAATTTAATTATTGCAACGACTTATTCATTATTTTCTTGTAAAAATTTATTCCCACTCAATAGTCGCAGGCGGTTTTGAGCTGATGTCATACACCACTCGATTCACACCTTTAACTTTATTGATAATTTCATTTGAGATCTTCATCAGGAAATCGTAAGGCAAATGTACCCAATCCGCTGTCATTCCGTCTGTTGATTCCACGGCACGAAGCGCTACCACTTTTTCATAAGTGCGTTCATCGCCCATTACTCCTACGCTGTTTACCGGCAAAAGAATTGCTCCCGCCTGCCAAACTTTATCATACAATCCATGCTCTTTCAATCCGTTGATAAAAATAGCATCCACGTCCTGAAGAATTCTCACTTTTTCCGGCGTGATGTCTCCTAAAATACGAATCGACAAACCTGGCCCCGGGAATGGGTGACGACCCAATAACTCATCATCAATTCCTAATGTTTTCCCTACTCTTCTCACTTCATCTTTAAACAACATACGAAGAGGTTCTACAATTTTCAGTTTCATGAAATCCGGCAAACCACCAACATTGTGATGCGATTTAATAGTTGCAGAAGGTCCTTTTACCGAAACCGATTCAATTACATCCGGATAAATAGTCCCTTGCGCCAAGAATTTCACATCTTCCAACAAGTGTGCTTCATCATCAAAAACTTCAATGAACACGCGGCCGATAATCTTTCTTTTCGTTTCCGGATCATCAACTCCTGCTAATTCAGACAAAAAACGTGCCGAAGCATCTACACCTTTTACATTAAGCCCCATGTGCTTGTATTGGTTCAAAACGCTTTCGAATTCGTTTTTACGAAGTAAACCGTTGTTTACGAAAATACAATATAAATTTTTACCGATAGCTTTATTTAATAAAACTGCCGCTACTGTTGAATCTACACCTCCGGAAAGTCCTAAAACCACTTTATCATCCTGGATTTTCTCTTTCATTTCAGCAACGATTTCGTCTACGAAAGATTTTGGCGTGAAGTTTTGAGGTACTTCTGCAATTTTTACCAAGAAATTTTCCAACATCTGCTTTCCGTCTTCCGAATGGTATACTTCTGGGTGGTACTGAATTGCATACGTAGTTTCTCCTTCGATACGATACGCTGCATTTTCCACATCTTTAGTTGAAGCCAAACGAACACCTCCCGTAGGCAATTGCTTGATGGTATCACTGTGACTCATCCAAACCTGACTGTTGATGTTTACATCATCAAAGAATAATTCGTCTTCTTTAATAAAAGACAAATTCGCTCTACCATATTCACGGATGTTAGATGGTGCTACTTCTCCTCCACTGAAATGGGCCAAATACTGCGCACCGTAACAAACAGCCAACAAAGGCATTTTACCACGAATTTGCGATAAATCAGGATGTGGAGCGTCTTCACCACGAACTGAAAACGGGCTTCCGGAAAGAATAACCGCTTTATAGCTCGACAAATCAGTTGGGATATTATTGTATGGAAAAATTTCGCAGAATATGTTTAATTCGCGAACGCGGCGTGCAATCAGCTGGGTGTATTGCGAACCGAAATCTAAAATAAGTACGTTGTGTTGCATGTGCAAAAATAGTCATTTCCTTGAAATTGAAAATACCCTCCAATAAATTTTCTTCCACTTTCATACAAACCGGCATTCCTGACAACCTTTAGCTATACTATTTATCTCGAAGAAAAATTAAAAAAATGAAAGATTTAAGTAATGGGAATTATATCGAAAAAACGTATTTTCGCAACATGATGACATCCAATGAAATTGATGCGCTGAAACAACTTTTAGCGACACCGAAAAAAATAACAATCGTTCCGCACCGAAACCCTGACGGCGACGCTATGGGCTCAACATTAGGGCTTTACCATTTCCTAAAGCAGCAACAACATGATGTTGTGGTAATTTCCCCAAATGAATTTCCAGATTTCCTAGCCTGGTTACCCGATTCCGACAAAGTGATGATTTTTGAAAAAGACATCCAAAACTGTACCGAAAGAATCAACCAGTCTGAGATTATTTTTACCTTAGATTTCAATGCTTTACATCGCGTAGGAGAACAAATGCAAAAAGCTTTGGAAGCGGTTTCAACCACTTTTGTAATGATTGACCATCATCAGTTACCGGATTCGTATGCTAAATTTACGTATTCGGATACTAAAATGGGATCGACTTGTGAAATGGTGTATCACTTCATTCATCAGCTTGACGGTGGAAATTTAATCGACAAAACCATCGCCACTTGTATTTATACCGGAATAGTTACTGATTCGGGTTCGTTCCGTTTTCCGTTGACCACCAGTACAACGCATCGTGTTGTTGCTGATTTGTTAGACAAAGGGGTTGACAATCCGAAAATTCATAATTTCCTTTTTGATACAAGTTCCTACAACCGTTTGCAATTATTAGGACGAGCATTGCAAAACATGAAACTGCTTCCGGAATACAAAACGTCGTACATCACTTTAACGCAAGAGGAGCTGGACAGCTTCGGGCATGTAAAAGGTGATACGGAGGGCATTGTAAATTACGGTTTATCCTTAAAAGGTTTTGATTTCACGGCTATTTTCATCGAAAACAAAGAAGAAGGCATTATTAAAATTTCATTTCGTTCCCAAGGTGCTTTTGATGTCAATCAGTTTGCCAGAAACCATTTTTACGGTGGCGGACACATTAATGCAGCCGGTGGAAAATCTTTTGGAACCCTGGAGGAAACCATTAATCAATTTATCGCTATTTTAGCCAAAGAAAAGAACAACTAATTATGAAATAAGCATTTACCACAGATAGCAAACAGCTGTAAAAATGCAATTCCATAATGACCGTTAAAAACAATAAAATTGACCTATGAAAAACATACATATATACGGCGTGATGCTTTCAGGACTTTTACTGGCCTGCTGCACACAACAGGAAGCCCGAAAACCGGTTTCACATACTTCAGGTACTTTTATTAAAGAATCGATTCAAAGAAACAAAAAGTTAATCAACGACGAGGAAACTTTAATCGCAAATATCATCAAAAAAGACACCGCAAAAAGCTACATTGCTTCTCCAAGAGGTTATTGGTATCGCTATGATGTTAAAAGCGAGACAGAAACCACGACGCCTGTTAAAGGAGATATTGCTTATTTCGAATATTCCGTTACCAATTTAGAAGGCGAAGTTATTTACACGACTGAAGAATTACAACCTCAAACCTACGCTGTAGACAAACAAAACATTATGATGGGGCTTCGTGACGGTATTAAACTGATGAAGAAAGGTGAAAAAATCACCTTTTTGTTTCCATCTCACATGGCGTACGGATATCATGGTGACGACGACAAAATCGGGACCAACCAACCCATCATCTGTACTGTGACGCTTAAAGACTTTAAAAAAGACAACACTGTTAAACCAACTCCAAAACCAACCGAATAATTTAATGCCCAACTTATGAAAAAACTATTTTCAGTTTTTGTTTTAATTACCACTTTTATTTTTACTTCCTGCGAAAAGGAACATGACAAACTACCCGACGGAATTTATGCCGACATTGAAACCGTAAAAGGTAACATTATGGTATCGCTGGAATTCCAGAAAACACCAGTTACCGTTGCCAACTTCATTTCACTTGCTGAAGGAAAAAACCCATTTGTAAGCCCTAAATACAAAGGAAAACATTTTTATGACGGCTTAACCTTTCACAGGGTTGAAAACCATTTCATGATACAGGGTGGCGATCCCGAAGGTAACGGAAACGGAAATCCGGGTTATAAATTTAAAGACGAATTCAATCCAACGCTTAAACACGACAGTGAAGGCGTACTTTCCATGGCTAATGCCGGTCCTAACACTAACGGAAGTCAGTTTTTCATCACCCATAATGCAACACCGCATTTAGACGGAATGCATACTGTTTTCGGAAAAGTAGTGGAAGGAATGGATGTGGTCAATACCATTGAATCCAGTGATGAAATTATCGCTATAGCCATTATCCGAAAAGGAAAAGATGCCAATAAGTTTGATGCTCCGAAAATTTTTAAAGATTATTACGGCAAAGAAGCGGTTGAACTAAAAAAGACAGCAGACAAATACGCTAAAATACAGGCTGAGAAAACAGCTGAATTTGAAACGTACCGAAAAAAAGCCATCAAAACCGAATCTGGCCTGAAATTTGCCTACATCCAAAAGTCGGGTAATCCAAAACCTAATGCAGGTACTCCGGTTAAATTCAGTTATGCCGGGTATTTCACAAACGGTTTATTGTTCGACACCAATTATGCCGATGTAGCAAAAGCGTATGGAACATACGACGTTAACAGGGATCGACAAGGTGGTTATGCTCCATTCCCTTTTGCGTATGGAAGCAAACAAGGGCTTATTCCCGGATTTATTGAAGGTATAGAAAAAATGGCTGTGGGAGACAAAGTACTACTGTTCATTCCTTCCTATCTTGCATACGGAGAAAGAGGTGCACAAGGCGTTATTCCGCCAAACACCGACTTAATTTTTGAAATGGAATTATCACCAGCTAAATAATTATATGGGAAAAACCCTGAAAATCCCTGCATAATGCAAAAAGAGTAAGGCTATTGACAACTATAAAAAATGAAAAACAAAATTCTACTTTTATTGGTTTTAGGTTTTATGAGCGGTTATGCCCAGAAAGCTAAAAAGCCGGCGACCAAGAAAAAAGCGGTAGCCACCAAAACCGTAGCAAACCTAAACAATGAAGGAATTTTTGCCGACATTGAAACCAATAAAGGAACCATTACCGTAAAACTGGAATACCAAAAAACACCGGTAACCGTTGCCAATTTCGTATCACTTGCAGAAGGCACCAATACCGCTGTTAGTGATATTTACAAAGGAAAACCTTATTACGACGGAATAAAATTCCACCGTGTAATTAAAGATTTCATGATTCAGGGTGGTGATCCGCTTGGAACAGGTTCGGGTGATCCGGGCTATAAATTTAAAGATGAAATCGTTCCGGAATTAAACCATTCAAAAGGTGGAATTTTATCCATGGCTAATGCCGGACCGGGTACTAACGGAAGTCAGTTTTTCATCACGCATAAAGAAACACCTTGGCTGAATGGAAGACATACTGTTTTCGGCGAAGTTACCAAAGGGATGGATGTGGTTAATAAAATTGAGCAAGACGATAACATCGTAAAAATGAGCATTATCCGCAAAGGAAAAGAGGCTAAGAAATTTGACGCCGCTAAAGTTTTCGAATCCTATTACGCTAACAAAGCTGAAGATGATAAAAAACAAGCTGCCTTAGAAGAAGAGAAAAAGAAAAAACAGGCGGAAGAGCAAGCTTCAAAAGACAAAGAATATGACACCAAATACGGTCAGGTAATGCAAACCAAAAAAGCCGAATTTGAAACACTTAAAACTACCGCAACCAAAACTGCCAGCGGATTACAATATGTAATCACTAAAAAAGGTACAGGAGTAAAGCCTCCGACTGGTGCTCAGGTACAAATTGGTTATGCGGGTTATTTCGAAAACGGAAAATTATTCGATGCCAGTTTTGAAGAAGTGGCTAAAATGTACGGTAAACACGATCCGATGCGCGCACAGCAAGGCGGTTACAACGGATTTCCTTTCACTTACGGAAACAAAACCGGTTTGATTGCTGGTTTTCTTGAAGGAATCGAAAACATGAACTTAGGTGACAAAGCCACTATCTTTAT
Source organism: Flavobacterium enshiense (assembly GCF_040750275.1). Classification (GTDB taxonomy): domain Bacteria; phylum Bacteroidota; class Bacteroidia; order Flavobacteriales; family Flavobacteriaceae; genus Flavobacterium; species Flavobacterium enshiense_B. The sequence goes on along the minus strand of NZ_JBDOCV010000017.1, from coordinate 43,293 downwards.
TCCGGCGGCTCTTGGCTACGGTCAAAAAGGCGCAGGTACTGTGATTCCACCGAATTCAAATTTAATTTTCGAAATTGAAATGACCGATCCGGCAAAAAAATAAGGATTGCTATAAACTAAAAAAGGCACATTTTCATGTGCCTTTTTTTATGCTTTAAACCTCCATTCAAATTCGTCGTTAACGATAATTGCCCCGACTTCTACTTTAGCAATTTCACCGAATTCCGAAATCAGCATTAACCAATTATCTTCGTTGAAAGTACTTTCTATTCCGTCTTCTTCAGCAATTTCCCAGTCTTTGAATTGTTTTTCCGGCAACTCGCTTTCTATTTCTTTAGCGGCTCTTCCTATCACCTCTTTTCCAAAAAGTACTGCTTTAGGGTGTGAAATCACAATGTACCCTAAACGAAAATCTTCATCTTCGTAAAAAGTCAATCGCAACTTATGCTGATTGTAAAGACAAATTACGTTTTTATCTTCGTCTTTAAATTGCTTGTCTGCTTTACCCAGAAGAGCCTCTACATTTGACTGTTTCATTCCGAAAAGCAAATCACCTATTCCGTTTTTGGGTTTAATCTCCATATTTTTTTAATATTTTTTTCTTATTTTTACTACATTCTTAATTCGTCTTATATGAAAATAATTTCCGACGGACGTGACCTTAACAAAGAAAAACGTCAAAAATCATTTTACGCTGAAAAACAAAAATTGATAGCTGCTTATAATCTGGAAAAACACAACTTGCTGTCAACACCGATACTTTCTTTTAAAATCCTGAAGTTATGGTTGCAACACCGCGGTTTCGACAACTTATACCTGCAAACTCAAAACTAAAAAATCCCTCTGTTGAGGGATTTAATTTTTAATATTCAAAAACTCCGTATCCCGAAGTAATAGTCAACTTTTTATTTTCGGAAGCTTCTACCCTACCAATTATCTGTGCGTCCACTCCGAACGATTTTGAAATTTCAATAATATCTTCCGCAATATCCGAAGGAATGTACAATTCCATACGATGCCCACAATTAAACACCTGATACATTTCTTTCCAATCCGTTTTGGATTGCTCCTGAATCAATTTGAATAAAGGTGGAACCGGAAACATATTATCTTTAATCACATGCACATCATCAACAAAATGCAGCACTTTTGTTTGTGCTCCACCACTACAGTGTACCATTCCGTGAATTAAACCTGCTGTATACTTATTTAATATGGCTTTAATAATTGGCGCATACGTTCTCGTTGGGGAAAGCACTAATTTACCGGCATCGATTGATGAGCCCTCCACTTTATCCGTAAGTTTTACGTTTCCGGAATACACCAAATCATTGGGTACGGAAGCATCATAACTTTCCGGATATTTTTCAGCAAGATATTTAGCAAAAACATCATGACGGGCAGAAGTCAAACCATTACTTCCCATACCCCCGTTGTAGCCGCTTTCATAATTGGCTTGACCGTAAGACGCCAAACCTATAATTACATCACCAGCCTGAATATTAGCATTATCCACAACATCTTCCCTTTTCATACGGGCAGTTACCGTTGAATCTACAATAATAGTACGAACCAAATCCCCAACATCTGCAGTTTCGCCACCGGTTGAATTGATGGTCACACCATACGTTTTCAATTCTGCAATAAGTTCTTCTGTCCCATTAATGATAGCTGAAATCACTTCACCCGGAATCAGGTTTTTATTTCTTCCGATGGTTGACGAAAGCATGATATTATCCGTCGCACCCACACAAAGCAAATCATCAATATTCATGATTAAGGCATCCTGAGCAATTCCTTTCCAAACCGACATATCACCGGTTTCTTTCCAGTACATATAGGCTAAAGAAGATTTTGTACCGGCCCCATCAGCATGCATGATTAAACAATAATCATCATCGTTGGTTAAATAATCGGGAACAATTTTACAGAAAGCTTTCGGGAACAATCCCTTATCGATGTTTTTAATGGCATTGTGCACATCTTCTTTAGAAGCCGAAACTCCGCGAAGATTATAACGTTGGCTGTTATCAGAACTCATGTGGTACGTTTGTGTTGTTGTGTGGCAAAGATAGTGAGAAAAATAGAGAATAGAAAATAGCGGAAGAAACAAGAAGCAAGATACTTTCTCTTTAAACTCTTGACTCTTTCCGACTACTTACTCAAAATCATAATCTCCACACGACGATTGGCCGCGGCTTGTTCTGGAGTCGCTTCCGGAATTGGATATTTAGGATGAGAAACGCCAAACCCTTTTACTTTTATTCGGTTGCTTGGAATGCTGTTGGACTGTAATACTCTTCTAACCTGTTTGGCTCTTTCGAGAGATAAATTACTTCGGTCGGTATGCACACAACAAATATGCCCTTGAATTTCGATGCGCATTTTCGGATAACGGTCTAAAACCATCAGTAATTCATCAATGGCTCTTCTGGAAGTGGGCACTATGGCAAAAGTGTTCTGATAAAACAGTACATCTTTCAATACAATTCTGGTTCCGGGTTTCGACAATTCGATTTTTTCCATCAACGTTGCATTTTCAGGGAAGTGCATGTCTTCTTCTTCAATCGGAATAATTGCATCGTCATTGACAATCCCTGCTATTTCGGGTTTTATCCCTAATATCTCATTTTCCCTTGCTAAATCTTTCGGCAAAATATAATGAATGACAACTTTTCGGTTTTCGGCTTTAATTTTGGATTGATTAAAAGTCTCCCCAAAGCTTCTGGTTTTGAAATCTTCACGGATTTTTACCTTGTTTTTTAAAATGATGCCGTGTATAAAATTCACCCGTCTTTGCGATAGGGAATCATTGTATGAATTGGTTCCCACTTCATCGGCAAAACCATTAATAGCCACTACTTTTGATTCTTTATTGGAAGTAATCCAAGCGTTTAACAAATCGGATTGCTTCTTGGTTAATTCGTGTTTGTTACTGTCAAAATAAACAGTAAACTTTTCCTGTGCCGAAGTTGCAAAAGGAAGAACAAACAAAAGAAATAACACGAATCGTTTCATGGTGGAAAGTTTTAAACGAATAAACGAAATTTATATGAATTAAAACGTGTTTTACTTATTTTCTAGTATAAGAATTTCGACTCTTCGGTTTTCATCGCGTTCGAATTCGTTTTTTTCAGGAATCGGGTATAACGGCTGAGAACTCCCGAAACCTTTATACGCCAGACGATTTGTGTCGATACCGTTTTCTATAAGATAATTGTAAACGGTTTTACAACGTAAGGTTGAAATGTCTTCCACATCGAACTTCACTTGGCAGCAAATATGTCCCTGAATTTCAATTTTCAGTTTCGGGTTGTCACGCATGATAGCAAGTAATTCCGCTAAAACAGGTTCTGATTTCGGAACAACAATCCCGGAGCGATTGTAAAAATTAAGACCGCGCAACCTCAATTTGTCACCCACTTTCAACTGCTGGATTTTTTCGGAAAGCTTAGCCTCTTTTCGCTGAAAATAAATGTCTACTTTACGGTTTTCCCATTGAATTTCAGATTGCTCGAAACGCTTCCCAAAACCTTTGGTTTCCAGCTTTCCTGACAATTTCATTTTAGATTCTTTCAATGCTTTTAATACGGAGTTCACTCTACGAATCGCAAGCTTATCATTATAGTTATGGCTTCCGACACTATCGCAAAAACCATGAACTTTCAAAATTTCAACTTCTTTATGCTGCACCATCCAATCACTCAATTTAACAACAGATTCCGAATTCAATTCCTGAATGTCAAAATCGAAATAAACTGTCATTTTCTCCTGTGCATATCCTTTAAAAACAAAAACACACAGTAGTATTCCGAAAAAATAGTTTTTCATCATTATTTTTTTTAACATAACGACAATAACCGAAAATTAGTACAAAAAGAAAAGCACTCTCTTATAAAAAAATAAGAAAATGCTTTTCCAACTAAAAAACAAGTTAATGGATCCTTTTTTAAAAAGTGAGGCAGACAGTATCTGCCTCACTTCCCTCTATGGGTTTGTTTGTTTCTGAGTACAGGTAAAACCAACAAATTACCGAATTTTTAACACAATCCCTGTGTTGAATCTATCCCGCGTAAGGCAGAAATAGACATTGCGGTTTCAACCTGTTCGTTTAACGATTTAAAAAAATCGTGTCCCTTTTGTGATTGACCCATAGAGCTATCAACAATAAAAACTTTCTCTACTAAATAAGGGGAGTTATGCAACAATTTTTGAAGTAAAACTGTTTCTGAAATAAGAATCTTGTGGCTGATTCATGAGTCAAATTTAGAGCAAAAAAATGATCCAGTAAAATATTTAAACTTCTATTTTTCAGTATTTTACAACTATTCTGCAAAGTGTAAAAAAAAGCAGTCAAAGTGCATAAAAAAACCTCCCGAAGGAGGTTCTCAAAATATAAACAAACAGATTATTTTGTAAATAACAATTCTCTGTATTTTGTTAATGTCCAGATTTCGTCGTCTACCAAAAGCTCTAATTTATCGCAGTGGCTTCTGATGATATCAAAATATGGCTTCACTTTATCGCAATAAGCATCCGCCATTTTCTCTGTGCTGGCAAGATTGTTTGCTTTCTTACGCTCTTCGGTCATCGCTTCCACATTAGAATTGATTCCTTCGATATGTTCTGAAATTTCTTTGATTAGTCCAATTTGCTCTTTCGCAATTTTCTCGAAATCTTTTCCGAAAATCTCTTTCAATCCTTTTACGTTTTCAATTAACGTATTCTGATATTTAATCGCTGTAGGAATTACGTGATTACGAGCAATATCACCTAAAACACGTCCTTCAATTTGGATTTTTTTAGTGTACTCTTCCAATTCGATTTCGTAACGCGACTCTACTTCAACATGGTTCATTACGTTCATTTCTCCGAAAAGAGCAATCGCTTCTTTAGAAACTTTTGCTTTTAATGCTTTTGGAGTTGTCTTATGGTTGCTCAATCCGCGTTTTTTGGCTTCTTTTTCCCAAGCGTCGCTGTATCCGTCACCTTCGAATAAGATGGCTTTGGTTTGCTTGATGTATTCTCTTAAAACATTGAAGATCGCATCGTCTTTCTTCATGTCTTTTTTCTCGATTAAGGCATCCACCTCAACTTTAAAATCTTTCAATTGTTTTGCCACAATCGTATTTAAAGTAGTCATTGAAACCGCACAGTTTGCAGAAGAACCTACCGCTCTGAACTCGAATTTATTTCCGGTGAACGCAAATGGCGAGGTTCTGTTTCTATCCGTGTTATCCAATAAAACGTCCGGTAATTTTCCAACTACGTTTAGTTTTAAATCGGTTTTCTCTTCCGGAGATAATTTTCCGTTGGAAACACCTTCTAATTCCAATAGTACTTTTGTTAATTGTTGTCCGATGAAAACGGAGATAATTGCCGGCGGTGCTTCGTTTGCTCCTAATCGGTGATCATTACTTGCCGAAGCAATTGACGCTCTTAATAATTCTTCATAATCGTGCACCGCTTTAATAGTATTGATGAAGAAAGTCAAGAATTGTAAGTTGCTCATTGGTGTTTTACCAGGACTTAACAAGTTGATCCCTGTATCCGTTGCCAATGACCAGTTGTTATGCTTTCCGGATCCGTTTACACCTTTGAATGGTTTTTCGTGGAATAACACTTTGAAATCATGACGTTCAGCCACTTTTTGCATCACATCCATCAACAAAGAGTTATGGTCAATCGCTAAATTGGTTTCCTCAAAAATAGGAGCCAACTCAAACTGATTCGGTGCTACTTCGTTATGACGTGTTTTTACCGGGATTCCCAATAACATACATTCGTTTTCCAAATCTCTCATGTATTGTAACACACGCGTTGGAATCGAACCGAAATAATGGTCATCCAATTGTTGTCCTTTTGAAGACGTATGCCCTAACAAAGTTCTTCCTGTCGCTAAAATATCCGGACGTGAATAGGCTAGAGCACTGTCTACCAAGAAATATTCCTGCTCCCAACCTAAAGTAGGTGTGATTTTTTTAACGTTTTTATCAAAATATTTAGCCACATCCGTTGCAGCAGTATCAATGGCATGTAACGCTCTTAATAGAGGAGTTTTGTTGTCCAACGCTTCACCTGTGTAAGAGATGAAAACCGTTGGAATACATAAAGTAGTCCCGAAAATAAATGCAGGAGATGTTGGATCCCAAGCGGTATAACCACGAGCCTCGAATGTATTACGAATTCCTCCGTTCGGGAAAGAAGAAGCATCCGGTTCTTGTTGTACCAATTGACTTCCACCGAATTTTTCAACCGGGTCGCTACCATCCATTGATGTTTCGAAGAAAGCATCGTGTTTTTCGGCAGTTGTTCCGGTTAACGGCTGGAACCAGTGTGTATAATGCGTAACTCCTTTTGATAATGCCCACTCTTTCATTCCCATGGCGATGTACTCAGCCAGTTTACGATCGATTTTTGTACCGAACTCAATAGCGCTCTTTACCGCTTTGTAGGCTTCTGGAGTTAAGAATTGTCGCATTGCTTTGTCACCAAAAACATTGCTACCGAAAATCGCTGATTTTCTATCCAATTCTTCTACTACTACTGGTTTTCTGTCTGTGGCTTTTTCCAAAGCCTTAAAACGAAATGTTGACATAAAGTTGTGTTTTTAGAATTATACCTCTAATTTTATGCTGCAAAAATATAAAATTTTACAATACAAAATAAAAACACCCCTAAAAATTTAGGGGTGTCATATAAAAAATAGATGTTTAACTATCTAACCCGTATACCATTCAAATAAATCATATTACCTGAAGATGCTGAAAGCTCCAAATTATTTAATTCATCACTAATTAAAGTTCCTTTAACTCGATGGCTCATATCTGAAATAAGACGTCCGTCAACGATACTTCCGTGATCCATTACAAAACCTGTCGAACCTCTCATCGTTGCAACAGACACCCACATCATATCAGTTCTTGACAAAATCAGATCAACATTCCCTATCGTTCTTATGGCTCCAACAGGCTCATTTGGATCATTCGTTTTAAAATTATTCTGACCTGTATTCTCATCATATTGATCAGAATCATCACCTGAGGCAGTTTCTTTTACAAAATACTTTCCTCTGAATACCTCCAACAACGCAGTTGATTTTTCTTTAAAAACAGCACAAGACACAATTGATCGGTTTGGGAGAGAAAAATCCAAGACTCTCGGATTAGTTCCGTCAGGATTTACAATAAAATTAACAGAAAATTTATACCCATCCAAAACCCCTCTCAAAGTTGACTTGAATTCCCCATTAACACCTGAACTTGAAAATTCAATCAAATCAATCTGCTGGTTCGCCAAATAAATTTTACCTTTTACCTTGTCAAAATTATTTCTCACGTTAATTTCCAACGTCCCTTCCGAAAACACACCTTTGTAAATACCATTGCTAAGGTTATCATAAAAAGCAAGTGCCTCCGACTCCTTAATACACGAATTGCATACATAATACGTTTTTGCAACCGTTGTACCCGGCGGAATATCATCATCCGAGTTATCGCAGCTAAAAACAAACATCGCAGTAACCAATACTGCCGCGAGACTTAAGAGTCTCACACTTCTAAGTGTAACTGAATTTTTCATAATATTTATAATTGATGATTTCTAAATATTATGGGGCAGACAAGCATCTACTGTGGCATTTCAGTGAAGTGGTTGCTGGAATAAAATTACTAAATAATTAAGCGCAGGTGTTTTAAATATTTCTTAAATTAAATCCATAAAAAAAACCTCATTAAGAGGTTTTTTTATTGTCTGCACAATCGTTATATCTCAGGAACTATAAATGAAATAAGCTTCCCATTTTCTTTTGCACCTATATATCCCAATCCTCTCTGATAATAAAATTCAAAAATATTGTTCTTATATTTTGCTTCAATAACCATTAAATCTTTATATTCACAATAAGGCGTCTTGAGTTTTTGTTTATCCGACTTCAATTTATATTCAAATTCACCTGAAATTGACACCCAAGCACTCTCTTTCCTTATTTTATTTCCAAACCGAACTGTTTCTTCCTGACAACATTCTTCATACTGAAAAACTACATCATCTTCTTCACGAAGGAACAGATAATCCTTCTGTCCCTCTTTCCATTCCTGTTCAAATTCAAAATACGTTTTATCATTAAAAATTTTAGTTCCGATAAGTCGCTCATAGTAGTACGTTTCATACCAAACTATCTTTTTAGATTTTATATCCAGCGGAAAATAATTCCCTCTTTTTAGCCCTTCACAAAAACCTTGACCCTCTTGTTGTGAGAAAGACAACATCGGGCAACTCAAAGTCAAGAGAAAAAACACACCTCTAAAAAACATTGGCTGCAACATTTACTACATATTTCTTCGATACTGACCACCTACTTCAAACAAAGCTGAAGTGATTTGCCCTAACGAACAATATTTAGTAGCATCCATCAATTTCTCGAAAATATTCTCATTCTGAATCGCCGCATCCTGAATGATTGCTAAATGTTCTTTCACTTTATCAGCCTGTGCTTGGTGTAAGTTTTCAAGCGTTACGATCTGGAACTGCTTTTCTTCTTCCGTAGCACGGATAACCTCAGCAGGCACCACCGTTGGCGAACCTTTAGAACTTAAGAAGGTATTCACGCCAATAATCGGGAATTCTCCGGTATGTTTCAACGTTTCGTAATACAACGATTCTTCTTGGATTTTTGAGCGTTGGTACATTGTTTCCATGGCTCCTAAAACACCTCCTCTTTCCGTGATTCGGTCGAATTCCGCTAATACCGCTTCCTCTACTAAATCGGTTAATTCCTCTATGATAAACGAACCTTGAATCGGGTTTTCGTTTTTCGCCAAACCTAATTCCTTATTGATGATCAACTGGATTGCCATCGCACGACGTACCGATTCTTCCGTTGGCGTTGTAATCGCCTCGTCATATGCATTGGTATGCAATGAGTTACAGTTATCATAAATCGCATACAAAGCTTGTAACGTTGTACGGATATCGTTGAAATCGATTTCCTGAGCGTGCAACGAACGTCCTGAAGTTTGGATGTGGTATTTCAACATCTGTGCTCTTTCATTCGCGCCGTATTTGTTTTTCAAGGCTTTTGCCCAAATCTTACGTGCCACACGACCGATTACAGCATATTCCGGATCGATACCGTTGGAGAAGAAGAACGACAAGTTCGGACCAAAGTCGTTAATACTCATTCCTCTACTTAAATAATATTCCACGTAAGTGAAACCATTCGCCAAGGTAAAGGCTAACTGCGTGATTGGATTAGCTCCAGCTTCTGCAATGTGGTAACCCGAAATCGAAACCGAATAGAAGTTACGAACGTTTTTCTGAATAAAATATTCCTGAACGTCACCCATTAAACGAAGCGCGAATTCCGTAGAGAAAATACAAGTGTTTTGCGCCTGATCTTCTTTTAAGATATCCGCCTGAACCGTTCCACGAACCTGCGCTAACGTTTTTACTTTAATATCTGCATAAACGTCCGCCGGTAAAACCTGATCTCCGGTTACACCCAAAAGCATTAATCCTAAACCATCGTTTCCTTGTGGTAAATCTCCATTATAACGAGGCCTTTCGGTTCCTTTAGCTTTATAAATCGCATTGATTTTCGCTTCAACCTCAGCTTCTAAACCATTCTCTTTGATATATTTTTCACAGTTCTGATCGATAGCCGCATTCATGAAGAAACCAAGTAACATCGGCGCCGGACCGTTGATGGTCATGGAAACCGAAGTCGCCGGGTGGCTCAAATCGAAACCGGAATATAATTTTTTAGCATCGTCCAAACAACAAATAGAAACTCCGGCATTACCGATTTTTCCGTAGATGTCCGGTCTGTGGTCTGGGTCATTTCCGTATAAAGTAACCGAGTCGAACGCTGTCGATAAACGTTTTGCCGGCATTCCCAAGGAAACATAATGGAAACGACGGTTGGTTCTTTCCGGACCACCTTCACCTGCAAACATACGTGTTGGATCTTCTCCTTCACGTTTAAACGGATACAATCCGGAAGCAAACGGGAATTCACCCGGTACATTTTCCTGTAAGTTCCATTTTAGGATATCGCCCCAAGCCTGATATTTAGGCAAAGCCACCTTCGGAATTTGAGAATGCGATAACGATTCGGTATGCGTTTGGATTTTGATTTCCTTGTCACGCACCATGAACGAATAAATCGGGGTTTTGTATTTGTTTACTTTCTCGTCCCATGTTAAAATGATTTCCCAGTTGTACGGGTCTAAATTCATTTTCACGCGGTCGAATTCTTTGGTAAGCAACGAAAGGAATTCCTGCTTTTCAGGTAAATGATTTAAGGATTCCTCAACAATTCCTGATTTATCGATTTTTGGAACTCTTCCGGAAACCGTTTCGATGGTCTTGAAGATTCCGTATAATTTTTGAGCTACATCAACTTGCGATAATGCCGTCTCATCATATTTTCTGTTGTTTTCTGATATTTCAGATAAGTAACGAGTTCTGTGCGGTGGAATCACGAAAATTTTCTCGCTCATCTCACGGGTAATCTGGAACGTCGAATGCAAATCGATTCCGGTCTTCTCTACAATTTTGTCCATGATGGATTTGTAAAGCGTGTTCATCCCCGGGTCGTTAAACTGTGAAGCAATCGTCCCGAAAACCGGCATTTGTTCCGGATCTACATCCCATAAATGATGGTTGCGCTGATATTGTTTTTTCACATCGCGAATTGCATCCAAAGCACCGCGTTTGTCGAATTTGTTCAACGCTACCAAATCAGCAAAATCTAACATGTCGATTTTCTCCAACTGGGTTGCCGCACCAAATTCCGGCGTCATTACATATAACGAAACATCGGAATGCTCCAAAATTTCTGTATCGGATTGGCCAATACCTGAAGTTTCCAACACGATCAAATCGTATTTGGCTGCCTTCAATACTTCAATAGCTTCCTGAACGTATTTTGACAAGGCTAAATTTGACTGACGGGTTGCCAACGAACGCATATAAACACGAGGATTATTAATCGCGTTCATACGAATACGGTCTCCTAACAAAGCTCCACCTGTTTTACGTTTGGAGGGGTCAACCGAAATAAGTCCAATGGTTTTCTCAGGGAAATCGATTAAGAAACGACGCACCAATTCATCCACCAAAGACGATTTACCAGCACCACCTGTTCCCGTAATTCCAAGAACCGGAGTTTTGCTGTCTTTATTTTTCTCATAGATAGCATCCAAAGCTGGTTTTGCCACTTCCGGAAAATTTTCAGCCGAAGAAATCACACGGGCAATCGCCGTTGGATTTTTATCTTCCAAATGATTTACTTCTCCATTTAAGGTATCACCAACCGGATAATCGGCACGCATCACCAAATCGTTAATCATGCCCTGAAGCCCTAATTCACGACCATCATCCGGAGAATAAATTCGTTCGATACCGTACTCGTGCAATTCGGAAATTTCAGAAGGAAGGATTACTCCACCTCCACCGCCGAAGATCTTGATATGACCTGCCCCTTTTTCATTCAGCAAGTCGTACATGTATTTAAAATATTCGTTGTGCCCCCCTTGATACGAAGTCATTGCAATTGCATTGGCATCTTCCTGAATTGCCGTATTCACTACTTCTTCCACACTTCTGTCATGGCCTAAGTGGATTACCTCAACACCGGTTGCCTGAATGATTCGGCGCATGATGTTAATCGCTGCATCGTGTCCGTCGAATAACGAAGCTGCAGTTACAATTCTAACTTTATTTTTGGGTTGATATGGTTGTTGTTGTTCCATTTTGGGTAATAAATTTGAGGCTGCAATTTACGCATTTCTTAAAAAGTAACGGCTTAAAAATTAAATTCTTCTACACAAAAAATCAAGGTTTTGTAACAGAATACCATTTGAATCGTCTTGCTTTAATTCCCTGTCGGTTTTCAATGGGAAAAATCATCATCAAAATCAAAAATCAATCATGAAAAATGTTTTTTTTCTTCTTTTCGGCCTTTTAATTTCAATAAATGCCAATTCGCAAAACAATATTTTACAGTATCAGTTAGATTTCACAAAACAACATCAAAACTTGTTACACATCAAAAGTAATCTGGATTTAACCCAAGCTAAAAACCGCTTTTTCATGATTACGCACGGCTCGGAGAAAAACCCGGAAGGTGAAGCAAAATTTATAAAAAATCTAACCGTAAAAAACACAAAAGGGCAAAAACAGGAAATCAAATATCTGGGCGAAGGCACATGGGAAGTTCAATCAAAAACTTCCGGCATTTTCAATGTAGACTATGATATTGCGCTAGAACACAATACGGAAAATTGGGATCATTGTGGTGGTGTTGACGAAGTGGCTTACAAAACTCCCGAAGGCTTATTTTTTACAGGATATTCTCTTTTTATGGCTCCGGATGTTGCTTCTTTGGGCGACTTCAAAAACGTAACGGTTGCTTTCACTTTACCTAAAAACTGGAAAGCTTCCACGCCTTGGATCAAAACGCCAAAAAGAAATCATTTTATAGTGAATGACGATTTACGTTTCCTTTTGAACAACTGTATTTTTGTTGGAACTCATCATGAAAAGGAAATCAAAATTGGCGATTTCGAGCTGCTTTTTGCACTTGGAAAAACAATGCAACCTTCTGAAAAAGACTTCATAGAACTGATGCAACCAATCATCGAATCGACCACCAAAGTCTTCAAAGGTTCACCCAAGAAAAAATACTTAATCGTGGTGAATGAAAACAATGTCATGACCGATGGTGGGGCGTTCCGGAACAGTTTCAGCCAAATCATCAAAGGAAAAGTAAACAAAAACAGCCGTACGAACTGGGGGCACATCATGGCACACGAAACCATTCATTTGTGGAACGGTCATACGCTAACGCCGAAAGAACAGGAAGAATGGTTCAAAGAAGGCTTTACCGATTATCTGACCAATATCTTATTAACCCGTAATAAAATTATTGACGAAGCCACGTTTTACAAACGCTTTGAAAATGTAATTACCAAATATAATATTGCCCGTGATTTGATGCAGAATAAAACCAGTATTCAGCAATCCGGTAATAACAAAGACCAAAACCGTTATTTGGTGTATGGTGGTGGTGAATTAGTCGCATTAGGCTTGGACATCGAAATCCGAAAAGCAACCAACAACCAAAAAAATTTAGATGATTTGTTTGCCATGATGTATGAAGAATTTGGAAAGACCAATATCCGCTACGAGCTAAAAGACATTATAGTGATTTCCAACAAGGTTTCCGGCAAAAATCTACAGTGGTTTTTTGACGATTATGTGACTGGCATTAAACGCATTCCGGTTGTTGAATATCTTGCCGAAATGGGATTGCAATTGGACGGCTATCTTGAAGATGTTTACATCACACCAACTGAAAACCCAAGTTATCAGCAACTGCAATTCAAAAAAGGAATTTTGGGAATATAAAATTTTTTATGAATTTTGAGGAAGAAACGTAAACTGATAAACCTGACAATCAATCTCAAAAATCACTTTGGTCCAATACGAGTGTGCCATCTGTTCGGTAGGATACCAGTGTCGGTTTAGGGAAGAAACAATAAACAACCCGTGATCATCACCCAGTACGGAAAAATTTTCCCTTTTGGGTTGTTTTACGAAGTAATCAGAACCATACATAAAATTAATTTCATCACAAAAAGTCAAAACATCTTCAACAGCAAAACCGACTTCACTAATCTTGAGAAAGGAATTGGCACCAAAGGATTCATTACAAATATTGAGTAAATCATACCGCACAATGCCCTCCAAAATATTACCATTGTTATCGTAGAAGTAAAACGATTTGGCATTCCAATTGCTAAAATCCACAATGAATTTGTCTTTTTCATACGGAATCAACTCGGCTTTACTTCCCACCCATTCCAAACCCGCTTCCAACTGATTTTCAGGAATATCAAAAGCGAAATGATAAACCGGATTTTCAGCCGCGTCGGATTTATGAAACCAAAGTCGGGAAACCCCTACTTCAAAACAAAGAAGTTCATCTGTTTGTTCCACCAACTTAAAACCCAATTTTTCTTTATAAAAAAACTCGGTTTGTGAAAGTGAATTGGTTAACAGATGAACTTCTGAAATTTGCATAAACCTTATTTTAAGCTAAATCAAAACGATCCAGATTCATGACTTTGTTCCAGGCTGCCACAAAATCAGTTACGAATTTCTTATTAGCATCGGAGCTTGCGTACACCTCAGCAATAGCTCTTAATTCGGAGTTCGATCCAAAAACCAAGTCAGCCCGGGTTCCGGTTCCTTTTAACTCACCGCTGTTTCTGTCGCGACCTTCAAACATTTCCTGATGTTCATCTGTTGCTTTCCAAACCGTATCCATATCCAGTAAATTGACAAAGAAATCATTGGTAAGCGATCCCGGGTTTTTGGTAAATACACCGTGTTTGGAATGGTCGTAATTCGTATTTAAAATACGCATCCCTCCAACTAGCACCGTTAATTCCGGAGCTGAAAGGGTTAACAATTGCGCTTTGTCTATAAGCAGTGCTTCGGTAGACACTGCATATTTTGCTTTAAGATAATTTCGGAAACCATCTGCTTTGGGTTCTAAAACAGCGAAAGAATCCACATCAGTTTGTTCCTGCGATGCATCCATCCGACCCGGTGCAAAAGGTACTTTTACGGAATGTCCGGCATTTGCAGCAGCTTTTTCTACAGCGGCACAACCTGCCAAAACAATCAAATCCGCCAAAGACACTTTCTTATTCCCGGATTGCGACATATTGAATTCACTCTGAATTTTTTCTAAACCATCCAATACTTTTGCTAATTGCGTCGGATTGTTTACTTCCCAATATTTCTGAGGTGCCAAACGAATACGGGCTCCATTAGCACCACCACGCTTATCAGAACCTCTAAAGGTTGCAGCTGAAGCCCAAGCAGTGGAAACCAATTCCGAAACGGAAAGCCCGGAATCCAATATTTTTGCTTTTAACGAAGCAATATCATTTTCATCAATCAATTCATGATTAACGGCCGGAATCGGATCTTGCCAAATTAATTCTTCTGTTGGGACTTCACTTCCTAAATAACGTGAAAGCGGCCCCATATCGCGATGGGTTAATTTAAACCAGGCGCGAGCAAAAGCATCGGCAAACTGATCGGGATTTTCATAAAAACGTCTCGAAATTTTCTCATAAGCAGGATCAAATCGCAACGACAAATCTGTGGTTAACATTGTAGGAGCATGCCTTTTAGAAGAATCGAATGCATCAGGAATGGAGCCAGCTCCGGCTCCGTGTTTTGCAATCCACTGATGTGCTCCGGCAGGACTTTTAGTAAGTTCCCAATCGTATCCGAATAAGTTCCAGAAAAAGTTACTGCTCCATTTAGTAGGCGTACTGGTCCAAGTTACTTCAGGACCTCCAGTTATCGCATCGGCTCCTTTACCAGTTCCGAATTTACTTGCCCAACCCAAACCTTGCATTTCTATACCAGCCGCTTCCGGTTCTGGCCCTACTAAAGCAGTATCACCGGCTCCGTGGGTTTTCCCAAAAGTATGTCCCCCAGCAATCAGCGCTACGGTTTCTTCATCGTCCATCGCCATACGGGCAAACGTTTCGCGAATGTCTTTTGCAGCGGCTATCGGATCAGGATTTCCGTTTGGCCCTTCCGGGTTTACATAAATCAATCCCATTTGTACAGCGGCTAACGGGTTTTCCAAATCGCGTTCTCCCGAATAACGTTTATCGTCCAACCAAACATTTTCTGACCCCCAGTAAACATCTTCTTCCGGCTCCCAAACATCTTCGCGTCCACCGGCAAAACCAAACGTTTTAAAGCCCATGGATTCGAGCGCTACATTCCCGGCAAGAATCATTAAATCGGCCCAAGAAATTTTTTGTCCGTATTTTTGTTTGATAGGCCAAAGCAATCGGCGTGCTTTATCAAGATTGGCATTATCCGGCCAGCTGTTAAGTGGCGCAAATCGTTGTTGTCCAGCTCCCGCACCACCTCTACCATCTCCAATCCTGTAGGTTCCGGCACTGTGCCACGCCATACGGATAAATAACGGGCCATAATGTCCAAAATCCGCAGGCCACCAGTCTTGTGAATCAGTCATTAAATCGGCGAGGTCTTTTTTAACGGCTTGTAAATCCAGACTTTTGAATGCTTCGGCATAATTAAACTTTTCGCCCATCGGGTTAGAAAGTAACGAATGTTGCCGTAAAACATTTACTTTTAACTGATTAGGCCACCAATCACGATTTTTAGTTCCGTTACCGGCTGCATTTTGATTGCCTGTGGCGCCAGAAAAAGGGCATTTCCCATTGTTGTTAGTGCTGTTTTCCATATTTTTAAAATTATGTTTGAATAATGATTCTTTCAAATACAATCAATTAGTTGCAAATCAAAAATTTACACCTTTAAATTTAACTAAAATTACGCAATTGAGAAAGAGAAATCTGATAAATCAAATTGATTGTTTTTATTTTTTCATAATCAAAAACTATTTAACTTATAGCAGTATCATTTTATAAGTCTCACCACGAATACACTAATTACCCTTACATACTTCGAACACAATAAAAAAATAAAACAACCCTTTTTTGTTTTAAAAAATTATCAATCAAATTAGTATGTATATATTCGGGACATTTGTGAGTGATTTTCTTATATCTAAACAATTAATTAATAATTTTTGGCATCATGTTTGCCTATCTTTGAAAAACAAAACATACTTACACATGAAGAAGATTATTTTACTTATCGTTTTTATTCCCTTTTTAGGATGCGCAGAAATGCAACAGGTAATCGATCAGTTACCACAAACACAAGGTATTTTATCACAAACTGAAATTTCATCGGGTTTAAAAGAAGCTTTAAACAAAGGAATTGACAAACAGGTTGTAAAACTGACCAACGTGGATGGTTTCTATAAAAACGAAATGGTAAAAATCCTGCTTCCGGAAGAATTAAAGAAAGTAGACAAAACCCTGCGCGACGTAGGAATGAGCAAATTAGCCGATGAAGGTTTAAAAGTAATGAATCGCGCTGCTGAAGATGCCGTAAAAGAAGCTACTCCAATTTTCGTAGACGCCATAAAAGGAATGTCGTTTAACGATGCCAAGAATATTTTAATGGGAGACGATCGTTCAGCGACTACCTATCTACAAACCACAACGTCATCCGCTTTGTATACCAAATTCAGTCCGGTTATTAAAAATTCGTATGCAAAAGTGGGTGCGGATAAAGTTTGGAGTCAGATTATCACCAAATACAACAGTATTCCCCTAGTTAAAAAAGTAAATCCCGATTTAACGGATTATACCACTAACAAAGCCATGGAAGGTGTTTTCAAAATGATTGCCGTCGAGGAAAAAGATATTCGCAATAATTTAGCAGCCAGAACTACAGACTTGTTGAAAAAAGTTTTCTCGTTGCAAGACACAAAAGCAAATTAACTTTTTAATTTTCAATAAGATACAAATAACAATTCCTTAACACTAAGTGTTGAAAATTTATCGGAACTTTGTCTCATAATAAATAGTTTCTCATTTGGTTAGGGTTAGTTAAAAAAGAATTCCACGCTTTCGGGCGTGGTTTTTTTTAATCTGAATCAAGAGTCACTTTTACTATTTAACTTTATTTTCACGGTATTTCAAGCTACGGATAGTACTTTTGTCCCATAATTATTCTAGGCAGATACGAATTTCCACACCTACTGCCTTAGTTTTCTCAGCAATTATGTTAAACAAAAGCCTCATTGCCTTAGCCTTTGGCGGTCTTGCCATTGGAATGACCGAATTTACGATGATGGGAATACTTCCTGATATCGCCAACGATTTAAAAATAGACATCCCCACAGCCGGGCATTTAATTGCACTTTACGCGATGGGCGTTGTGGTGGGCGCGCCAATACTGGTACTTTTCACAGGAAAATATCCGCCGAAAATCGTATTACTCTTTCTAATGCTTTTGTTCGTGGTTTTTAACGGATTATTTGCCATCGCTCCGGAATACAATACGCTGCTGATTTCCCGTTTCATGTCGGGATTACCACATGGCGCGTTTTTCGGAGTGGGTTCTGTTGTAGCGGCTCAATTGGCCGGTAAAGGAAAAGAAGCACAGGCCATTTCCATTATGTTTACCGGTATGACGATTGCGAATTTAGCCGGAGTACCTATTGGTACTTACATCGGACATCACTATTCCTGGCGCTACACCTATCTCTTCATCAGTACATTAGGACTACTTACTTTTATTGCGATTTATTATTGGTTACCGAAAATCGAAGCCAACCAGGACGGTAATCTGTTCGGACAACTGAACTTTTTCAAACGTTGGGAAGCTTGGTTGTTGGTGGCTATCATTTCCATTGGAACCGGAGGGCTTTTCGCGTGGATCAGTTACATCGCACCCATGGTTACGAATGTTTCAAAACTGGATCCGAACCGCGTACCTTTTATCATGGTACTTGTTGGTTTGGGAATGTTCTTCGGAAATTTATTTGGCGGAAAATTAGCCGACAGCATTTCACCCACAAAAGCTGCAATGGCATCCTTTTTAGCCATGGCCCTTTGTTTGGTAGTGGTTTACTTCACCGCACATATAGAATGGATGGCTTATGTTATGGCCTTCATAACCGGTTTGATTGCGTTTACGATCGGTTCCCCTTTACAGATGATGCTGATTACCACGGCAAAAGGTTCCGAAACACTGGCCGCTGCCGCCGGACAAGCGAGTTTCAACATTGGAAATACGTTGGGGGCCTTTTTCGGTGGAATTCCGATTGCTTTGGGATTTGCCTACAACACGCCGGTTTTAATTGGTGTGGGAATGGCCAGTGTTGGCGTAATCCTTTCGTTTATTTTCTTCCGCTTTGTAGTAGTCAAAAAAGGCGTTTAGAGCCTTAGACGCAATTGCTTGAAATAATCGAAAGCTTTTACTAAGCGGCTGCCGTACCAGGAAAACATTTCTCCGTCTACGAAAATTGTGGTGGCGTGATGGGTATGACGCCCTAATTCAAATGCATGTTCATCTTTAAAAGGATACGGCTCCGAAGACAGTAAAACCAAATCCGGATCGCCCTGAATGCGCATTTTCTGGATTACGATTTCCGGATAACGACCTTCATATTTCGGATGATTGTCGTAAATGTTTTCAAATTTGTTCAGCTTCAATAACTCGTTGATGAAATTATCGCCACCGGCCACCATATAAGGATTGGCCCAAATAAAATAAGCTACTTTTTTAGGTTCTTTATCTTGGATGAAGTTTTGAAAATCTGCTAAAGCGAAACGGGTTTTGTCGATCCATTTTTGGGCACTGGTACGTTTGTTGAATAGTTTACCAAAATCTTCAATCATCTGCAGATTGTCTTCAATAGTAATGATGTTCGTTACCCAAACCGGACAGATATCTTTGAGTGATTCTACAATTTCAAGCGTGTTTTCTTCTTTATTGGCAATGATAATTTCCGGATGTAACGCTTTGATTTTATCAATTTTCACCTGTTTCGTTCCTCCCACTATCGTTTTGGTCGATTTGAAATGAAACGGGTGCACGCAAAATTTGGTAATCCCAACGATGCTTTCCTCCAAGCCCATATCGTAAAGCAATTCGGTCTGTGAAGGCACAAGCGATACGATTCGTTTTGGGGTTTCGGCAAACTGATGGGCTGTTCCCATCTGATCTGTATAAATATTCAACGCTTATTCTTTTGAACTGTTAAAACTGATTCCGTTTGGATACATGATGGCAAGCAACACGAAAATCAGCAAAAAATTAAATTCGACACCATTCCTTCCTCCGCCCACAACATACCATCCATCAGGTAAATGCACCATAAAAATCCCAACGACGAGTATAAAAATCGTAACCCATCCCGCCAATTTCAGGTAACGGTTCAATAACAGTAAAACAGCTGTTATCAGATGTGAAAGTTTTATCGTCCACGCAATGGCTAATCCGAAAGGTGCAAAACCCATCGTATCCAAATACAATTTCCCAAAATCATAAATACCATTGTTGAACATCCCGGGAACACAATGCATAATTAAAATTACAGCAACGGAAATTCGGAGCAGTAACGTACTTTTCATAGGTAATGGTTTAAAACTGTACCAACAAATATACTTATTTCAGGATTTCGGCCATTTCCTGTTGCAACTTCAAGGCTTCTTCTCTGGCCTTTGCTGCAAAATCAGTTCCGTTGGACGCGTAAATGATACCTCTTGATGAATTAATCAACAACCCGACATTCTCACTCATCCCGTATTTGCAAACTTCCGACAAACTTCCGCCTTGCGCGCCAACTCCCGGAACCAATAAGAAACTGTTAGGCACAATTTTTCGAATTTCTGTAAAATATTCCGCTTTGGTTGCTCCTACAACATACATTAAGTTATCAGAGTTTTTCCAGTTTTTTGAAGTTTCGATTACGGTTTTGTACAACTCTTTAGCTCCGCTCAATTCGGCTTCGCCTCGGGTTCCTTCTGTTTTAAGAATTTGAAAATCGAACGCGCCTTCGTTAGACGTTAACGCCAACATAATGGTATGCTTGTTTTCAAACGCTAAAAACGGTTCGACAGAATCTTTCCCCATATACGGCGCCACCGTTACCGAATCGAAGTTCAAGTCTTCAAAAAAGGCTTTGGCATACATGGACGAAGTGTTTCCGATATCGCCACGTTTTGCATCGGCAATCGTGAAAATCTCCGGATGCTTTTCGTTGATGTAATGAATCGTTTTGTGTAACGACTGCCAACCTTTTAAACCATACGCTTCGTAAAAAGCCGTGTTTGGTTTATACGAAACACACAAATCGTGCGTGGCATCGATGATCGCTTTGTTGAATTCGAAAATCGGATCTTCGGTTTGCAGTAAATGTTGCGGGATTTTAGTTAAATCGACATCCAAACCAATACATAAAAACGATTTTTTGGTTTGAATCTGTTGTGTAAGTTGTTGTGTAGTCATGCTGTTGTTTTGTGGCGCAAAGTTACAAAGGTTAAGTGGTAAATATCAAAATTTTATAACATTCTGCGGATATTATATAACGCAAACTTTTAACAAGCCCGATAACTTTGTAAGTGAATCTGCCCGTTTTTTTTTAAAACGACAACAACAGAAGCTTATGAAAACACTAACCAACAATTCGCAAATGGCTTACAATTTGTTCTGCTTTATCGCTATTGTTTTCATATTGTATTCACTGAAACCTTTTATTGTGCCTTTGCTTTTCGCTATTCTTTTCAGCATTATGATGTATCCGATTGCGATTTATTTTGAACGACAATGGCGTTTCAACAGGATTGCTTCTTCCCTAATGGTTGTATTCTTATTGGTTATCATTTTCACAGGTTTGTTTACTTTCATTGGTTTTCAGATTAAAGATGTGATTGGTAAATCTGAATTGTATTCCGAAAAATTAAACACCCTAAACCTAGAGATCCTTCAATACACTGAAAATAATTTCGGCATTGATAAAAAACAACTGCTCTCCGATAAAAGTCTGAAAATCGAAAACCTCATCAAAAACAACTTTTCGAAAATCAGTGATTTCATTACCGAATCGGGTGGTTTCATCAGTGATATTTTTCTGGTTCCCATTTACATTTTCTTTTTCCTTTTGTACCGGAAATTCTTTGTTACGTTCATCCATCGGGCTTTTCCGAAAAAGGATAATGCGTATCTGAACATCATTCTGAAAAAGATTTACCAGACGCAACAAAATTACCTCAGTGGTCTTTCCGTTGTCATGCTGATTGTTGCTTTGCTGAACAGTTTTGGGTTATTGCTACTAGGGATTGAAAACGCAATTTTTTACGGTTTTTTAGGGGCATTCCTGCTGTTAATTCCTTACATCGGTATTCTGGTTGGCTCATTACTCCCTGCTTTTATTGCGCTGATTACTAAAGATTCTGTTTGGTATTCGGTAGGTGTAATCGTTGTTTTTGCTTTTGTTCAGGTTATTGAAGGGAATTTTATCACGCCAAAAATCACTGGAGCAAAAATAAGTATTAATGCCTTTGTCTGCATTTTGGCTTTGGTCATTTTCGCCATGCTTTGGGGCGTTGCCGGAATGGTTTTGGCACTTCCGGTAACAGCCACCGCAAAAATAATTTTTGATCAGATTCCTTCAATGAAACCGTATGGTTTTCTAATGGGCGAACCCGATAAAGATTACCTGAGAAGCACCGCCTACAACCGATTGGCGAACTGGAAGAAAATCCGGGCTCAAAAAATGAACCGCATATCCCACTAGTTTTTGTTTTTTATCCGCAACAATTCTGTAACTTTAAGATTATAAAACCTGTTTATGAAAGCATTTCTTAAATTCGACTTCCCCATTTTATCCAAAAAGTTCCTGGAAGAAAAACTGAGTGTGTTTGACGTCAAGTTCAACATCACGGGTTTTGGCGAAGTGGAATTCCTGGAGAACCTTTCGTCTGAAAAACTGGAAGAAATCACAAATTTACTGAACAGTTACGGGGTTGAAGTAATTGAAAATCAAAAAAGCATTTTGGTCCAAAAAATTAAGGATGCCATTGTGGAAATGGTTTTTCAGGAAAATGCGCCCAACATAAAAAGTTCGGTTTACCTTTCTGAAAAACTCAATCACAGTTATGGTTATCTGTCCAATCTGTTTTCCGAAGTGACCTATACTTCCATCGAGAATTTTATCATCCTCCAGAAAATTGAATTGGCCAAACAACTTATCGTAAACAACAAACTGACGTTAACAGAAATCGCCTTTCAGCTGAATTATTCCAGCGTTGCCCATTTGAGTACCCAATTTAAAAACACAACCGGCATTACTCCTTCAGCTTTTCAGCGGATTATTGCCAAAAGACGGGAACTTGCCAATACTAAATAACCCTAATAAACTATCTGATAATGAACAAGGAATACATCTACATTATTTTAGCCGATGACGACGAAGACGACCGCTTGTTTTTTACGGATGCTTTCAGCGAACTGAAAATCAATACTAAAGTAGATACTTTTAAAGATGGTGTGGAGTTGATGCGCTATCTAAACGATCCGGAATCGAAACTGCCAAACGTTCTTTTTCTCGATTTAAACATGCCGAAAAAAAACGGTATTGAATGTTTGCACGAAATTAAAAGCGACGATCGGTTTAAAGATATTGCCATTGCCATTTATTCCACTTCATCGTCGGAAGAAGACATTGAAGAGACTTTTGTGTGCGGCGCCAACATTTACATTAAAAAGCCAAGTGATTTCAATATGCTGAAAAAAGTTCTCTCCGATGTGGTAACCATCAACTGGCAATACCATACTTCCGGATTAAACAAAGACAACTTTCTGCTGCGTTTATAATGTTTAAAAAACGACACATGAAATTCACCAAATTCATACAAACCTCACTGTTTCTCAAAATATTGTTTGTGATTTCCATCGCCGTGATTTTTTTCATTTCCGGGGTTACCTACAAACACTTAACACGACTGTCCGATTCATCGCAGGAAGTATCACACGCCTACGAAATGACGTTACAGCTTGAAAAAATAATGTCGCAGATTAAGGACGCCGAAACCGGAAATCGCGGCTACATTATAACCAAAGATTCTACTTTTTTAGAACCTTATCTGTTTGCACGATTGCGAATTAACACAACATATACCGTTTTGGAGCATCTCACCAACAGCCGACAGCTTCCTAATGAAAATTTAAAATTGCTGAGAGGGCTCATAGACCGCCGCTTCAATCATATGGAAAAATCGATTCGTCTGGCGCAGGAAAACAGAACACTAGAGCTACAAGGAAATTTACTGAAAGGGAAAGTCATTATGGACAGCATTCGGAACTGTATTGCAGACATGGCCAATTTGGAAACAAAACTTTTATCGGTAAGACAGGAAAATTACAAAAACACCTTTTCTTTTACTCCAATTTTTATCTATGTGGTTATTCTCATCGGTTTAATTTTGACGGTTTTGTCTTTCGTGAAAATCAACAGGGATTTGAGTGAACTCAGAGAAACCAACAACCAATTATCCATTGCGAACGAATCGGGCAAAATTGCTGAAATTGTGGGTAATTTTGGGCGCTGGGAATGGGATATTGAAAAGAATAAGTATCGGTTTTCAGACAATCAATACCGTCTTTTGGGAAGCGAGCCAGGTGCATTTGAAGCTTCTCTTGAAAACTTCATAAAATTTATTCATCCCGAAGATTTGGTTTATGTAAATCAGGTAATGAAAAAAATGATGAGTGACAACGATTTGCCTTCCTTCAATTATCGCATTATTAAAGAAGATGGTGAAATCCGTTATTTCAAATCTATTGGCAAATTAATATCCAACAAATCAGGAGAAAAAATCCTGATTGGAACCACCAGCGACATTACAGAAGAATACAATACTACCAAAGCCATTGAGGAAAGAAACCTGGAGCTTGAACGCAGTAACAAAGAACTGACCGCCTTTAACTACGTGGCCAGTCATGATTTACAAGAACCTTTACGGAAAATCCAAACCTTTATTTCCCGTCTGTCCGATAAAGAAACCGACAATTTATCGGAAACCGGAAACGAATACCTGAAAAGAATCATTGCCGCTTCGGGAAGAATGCGCAGTCTGATTGACGATTTGCTTCAATTTTCAAGATCCAACAAAGCCGAAAAGGAATTTGAATTGAACGATTTGAATCTTCTGCTGGAAAATTCCAAACAGGAACTGTCCTCGATCATTGAAGAGAAAAAAGCAGTCATTATAAGCGATACTTTACCGACAATGAATGTCATCCCTTTTCAGATACAGCAACTGTTCACAAACATTATTGGAAATTCTTTAAAATACAGCAAAGCCGATGTGCCGCCGCAAATTTTCATCAATGTTTCTAAAATAAATGCTTCAGAAGAAGAATTACTGCCTGTAAAAAACAATGATCCTTTTTTCCGTTTTACGATTAGCGATAACGGCATCGGATTTGAACAGGATTACGCCGAGCGGATTTTCATATTGTTCAACCGCTTACACAATAAAAATGAATACGAAGGCACCGGTATTGGACTGGCAATCTGCAAAAAAATAGTTGACAACCACCGAGGTTTCATCTTTGCAAGTGGAAAACCAAATGAAGGGGCTGCTTTCACGATTTATCTTCCGGTGAATTTAAGCAATACCTAATCCCAATAAAGAAAACTTCTTTAAAATCCCACTAGAATCCCTCTTTGTGGGATTTTTTTATTTCCGTTGCTCGTTCGGTGTGGAAATTCTGCAACAAATAAAAAATATCATGTAACACGTATAGGCTTAAGCAGTTGCAACTTTGTAATGTAATCATACAACAATTTTATTTAACTATTAAAAGTCAACAATTATGCAAAATTTACTTTATACGGCCGCAGTGGTATTGGTGATATTATGGGCCCTAGGATTTTTTGTTTACAGCGCCGGTAATTTAATTCACTTGCTGTTATTAATTGCAGTCATTGCCGTTTTGTTGAGGGTAATTAAAGGAAAAGAATTATAAACTATAAAATTAAAAATTATGAGACCAAGTAACGTAGTATTAGGAGTATTGGGTGGTTTAGCAGTTGGAGCAGCATTAGGCGTTTTATTTGCACCGGATAAAGGAAGCAACACCCGAAAAAAAATTGCCCAGAAAGGGACCGATTTAAAGAACAATATTAAAGATGGCATCCACAACATTATTGCTTCCGCAGAAGAAAAATACAATGATTTTGCTTCAAGAGCCAAAAACTCTGTGGATGAAAACATGTCAAATCTAGAGCGAATGAACAGCGAAATTGATCGATAATACGTCATGGAAAATATTGCAGACACCATAGAAACGCTTTACATAAAAGCCGAAAAGTATTCCAAAACCAGTTTGGAGTTACTGAAATTAAGCGCCATTGACAAAACCACTGATGTCATTTCATCGTTAGCATTACTTATTTGCCTTTCTATGGTGGTTGCGATATTCACGTTGTTCATCAATATCGGTATAGGACTTTTGCTGGGTAAACTGCTGGACAACTATGCTTTGGGATTTTTCATTATCTCCGGTTTTTATGTGATTTTAGGAATTGTACTTTACCGGTTCAGACACAAACTGATTAAAGACCCTATCAGCAGTTTGGTAATAAAAAAACTGCTACGGGACAAACCGACAACTAATTCTTCCTCAAACAATTAAATTCGGGCAATTATGAAAACTACACATCCTTACGATATTTTAAATCTGAAAATTGCTCAATTGAAACAGCAGCAACAGGAAGAACTTACCGATTTAAAAAGCGAAGTCCGATATGCTTTCGGAAACATCACTCCAAGTAAGATCTTACATCAGGGAATTGATGAAATTTTCAAGCCAGCCAACAGCAAAAAAATAATCATAACATCTGCTATCGGACTCATTGGAAATTATTTGGAAAAAAGATTTTTAGGTTCAAAAAAAGACAATTCTATTTTTCCGGCATTTGTCAATCTGGCACAGCTCGCCCTAACCGGTTATTTTTCTAAAAAAGGTAACGATCAATAACCCGCCGGAAAATTTCATCTTTTTAATAAAGAATCCAAACTGTAACATATTCAATTAACAACAACTCTAAAAAATTTAAACGCTATGAAAAATGTAAAATTCTATATTACGGTGGTAACAGTTGCAGCTGTAATGATTTCGTGTAAAGATGAAAAAAAAGAAAATGCAGATAAAAACGTATCCAATTATGCTGCCTATGTAGATTCTGTCAGTAAAATTGATACCAAAACAGCAACCGAAAATTGGGAGGAAATTGATGCTGCGGCCACTCTGAAAAAAAGTGAAGCAGAAGCCTCAATTACAGAGGTATCCGACAAAAGCCAATACGAAGCAAAAATTACAGCCTCATCCAATAAATATGATGAATTTAGAGTAATTCTTGAAGCCGAAAAACAAAAGTCAGTTACAGCTGACAACAAAAAAACGATACGACAATCGCTTTTTGGCGGAATGGAAATTGGTGATGACATGAATTTCAATTGGGTAACCAAAGACAATATAGCCAGCGTTTACGATAATTTCGTTACTACAGTTTCAAACAACAAAGATTCCTATTCCCGAGAGGACTGGGATGAAATCAAATTATTATATGAAGCCCTTGATGCCCACAAAAACACAGTAGAGAAAAATGGATTGTCCGGCAAAGACAATTTAAAAATTGCCGGTTTGAAAGTTAAATTTTCTACCCTATACCGAACCAGTAGAGTCGGTGCAAAATCGGAAGAAAATGCGGCTGCAAAAGAATAGTTTTTTCTCTGCAAAAAAAAACGAGGTATTAGAAAATACCTCGTTTTTTTTTATGCTGCAAATTCTAAGAATTAGAATACTTCGCTTTCTTTAAGTTTTTCTGTATTAGCTACCAATTGTAACTCATCAATCATTTTTTGAAGGTTACCATTCATAAACCCATCTAAATCAAAAAGACTCAAACCAATGCGGTGATCGGTAATACGTCCTTGTGCATAGTTATAGGTACGGATTTTCGCAGAACGGTCACCACTACTTACTTGAGAATTACGTTTTTTAGCATCTTCTTCCTGCTTTTTCGCCAATTCCATTTCATACAAACGCGAACGTAAAACCGTTAAGGCTCGGTCTTTATTCTTATGCTGCGACTTCTCATCCTGACACTGTGCGACCAAACCTGTCGGAACGTGTGTCATACGAACTGCAGATTTTGTAGTATTAACCGACTGCCCTCCAGGACCTGAAGAACAGAAATAATCGATACGCACATCGTTCATGTCAATCTGAACGTCAAATTCTTCCGCTTCCGGAAGGACCATTACTGTCGCTGCGGAAGTGTGCACACGCCCTTGTGTTTCCGTTTGAGGAACACGCTGTACACGGTGAACGCCTGCCTCGAATTTCAAGGTTCCGTATACATCTTCTCCGGTTACTTCAAAAATCACCTCTTTGAAACCTCCAGAAGTTCCTTCATTTAAATCTACAACAGAAGTTCTCCAGCCTTTTCCTTCACAGTATTTTGTGTACATACGGAATAAATCTCCAGCAAAAATTGAAGCTTCATCTCCTCCAGTTCCTGCACGGATTTCCACCATAACGTTTTTGGCATCTTCCGGATCTTTCGGGATCAGCATGAACTTGATCTCTTCTTCCAATTGCGGCAAACGCTCTTTAGCTTCCTCCAACTGCATTTTGGCCATTTCAACCATTTCAGGATCAGAGCCGTCGGCAAGGATTTCCTGAGCTTCTTTGATGTTTCCGTCGATATTAATGTATTCCTCGCGTTTTTCCACCAAAGCTTTCAAATCTTTGTATTCTTTATTCAACTGAACATAACGCTTCTGATCGGCAATTACATCGGGCTGAATAATCAAATCCGAAATTTCGTCGAAACGCTGTTTCACATATTGTAATCTGTCTAACATAGTATTTTCCTCCTATTTTGGATGTGCAAAATTACGAAAAAAATCGGTTGAAAAAACCTTAGAAAAACGCATCATATTTTTTTGCAAATTAATTAACGTTTTATCTACCTTTAACCCGTCAAATAACCTAAATGAAATAATGAAAAAAACGACGTTACTTTTAGCTGCTTTTGCGGTTGTTTCGTGTCAAGAAAGAAATGAAAGTTCCGCACAGTACGGAGAGCCGCAGGAGATCGAAACCAAAACCTATGAACAGTTGGAAAAAGTAAACTGGCTGATGGGCGAATGGGGAAACACAACTCCTGAAGGGAATTTAACAGAAACATGGTCGCAACTAAACGACAGTACTTTAACCGGAAAAACGGTTTTCGTTACAGGTGCAGACACTATGTTCACGGAAACGATTGAGATCATGCAGATGAACGACAGTTTGTTGTACACTACCAAAGTTTCAAATCAAAATGAAGGTAAGGCTGTTTCATTTAAAGCATCGAATGTTGCTGAAAGTCAAATCGTTTTTGAAAACGCGAAACATGATTTCCCCCAAAAAATCACTTATAACAAAATTTCTGCCGATAGCTTGGTTGCCGAAATTTCCGGAATGAAAGACGGAAAAGAAAGCAAGGAAAGTTATCCGATGAAAAAGAAATAAGCTAAAATCACTTCAACCCTCGTCCAAAACGAGGGTTTTTTTATTTTTAAAAACTTGAAAATCAACACGTAATAAAAATATCACAATTTTTATTTAAAATAAGTCTAAATTAATTTTGCGAAATAATTTTTCAGAAACTAGTTTTGCAGAAAAATATTATTTTAATTTATTCTAAATAAAAATATGAAAAACTTATTTCTACCTTTTTCAGCTTTACTGATTTGTCTTCAAATCGGTGCTCAGGAAAAGGAAAAACAGACAGTTAAAAATGATTCCATCAAAAAACTCGAGGAAGTTATCGTAAACGGTAACTCTAACAAGTTCACCACAAGTACTCCTTCAAACAATCTGAGGATTAAAACAGAACTCTCGAAAGTTCCGCAAAATATTCAGGTGGTTACTAATGAAGTCATCAAAAACCAGAACATCACCAACATGATGCAGAGTGTTACCAGAAATGTAAGTGGGGCACAAATGATTGAACATTGGGGCCATTTTGCAAGGATTAACATGAGAGGTTTCAAATTACCGGCATTTCGAAACGGAATGAATGTGGAAATGCCTTGGGGACCACTATCAGAAGATATGTCTATGGTAGAAAGCATCGAGTTTGTAAAAGGCCCATCCGGATTTATGATGTCTGCCGGAGAACCGGGAGGGTTTTACAATGTCGTAACTAAAAAACCAACAAAATATTCCATCAATGAAATCACGCTTTCCGGTGGAAGCTTCAATTCTTTCCGCGGTTCTTTTGATTCCGGGGGGGCTTTAACCAAAGATAAAAAGTTTCAATACCGTGTTAACGGAATGTACCAATCGGAAGAATCCATGAGAGAATACGAAAAAAGTAGTCGTTACAGTTTTGTTCCCTCTTTCAAATATGAATTCTCAGACAACACCTCCATAACAACAGAACTTACTTATCAACGTGCGAAACAAATGATTGGTGCTGCTTATGTTTTTGCTCCGGTTTCTTCAGGTTACGGTAGTTTATCACGAGATTTTACCAACATCGACAAAGGCTTCCCAACAACGAATATTGAAGAAGTAAGTTTTTTAACAAGTTTCAACCACAAGTTTAATGACAAATGGTCCATCGATGCACAATACATGATTATGCGTTACGACCAGGTTGGTGCGAGTACTTGGGCTTGGGATATGCAAAATAATGGTGATCTACTTCGATATGTCAGCATATGGGATGCCTACAGTACCAACGAATTAGGACAAGTATATGCCAACGGAGAATTTAAAACCGGCCCTTTGACGCACAAAATCATGGGTGGTTTTGATTTCAGAAACTTAAAATATTATGCAGATTGGGGACAATTCGGATTAATTGACAACCCTGCAAACCCGTTCAATGTATTCAATCCTGAATATGGAAATGCAGTTTATCCGGACTTTGACAGAACAAAATCGATAAAAGAGCGCGGAGCTGCCAACTATCAGGGAGTTAATTATTTCTCATTCTATGCTCAAGATGAAATCTGGGCATTAAACAACAAATTGAGAATAACCTTAGCCAGCCGTTTTGTACAAGGAAAAGTGTTTGCCTATGGCGATACCAGCAAAGAATCACGCTTTACCCCTCGATTTGGAGTAAGTTACGACATCTTGCCGAGTTTAACCGTTTACGGACTTTACGATCAGTCGTTTGCGCCACAATACGGCGCCAGCAAAACAGGAGAACGCTTTGATCCCGAACTTGCAATGGATATTGAGGCTGGTTTGAAAAAATCATGGTTCAACAACAAACTAAAAACCAGTTTAACGGCGTATCAAATAACAAAAGAAAATGTATTGGTAACGGATCCTACAGACATTAATTTCAGTATTCAGGTGGGAGAGATTCAATCAAAAGGAATTGAATTTGATATGCAGGGACAAATTACCCCGGAATTGAATGTCATCTTGAATTATGCCTTATCCGATGTAGAAATTACAAAAGATCCCAATGATGCAAACGTAGGAATGAAAGTTGCCGGTTTTTCGAAACACATCACCAACGGATGGCTTAACTATAATTTCAAGAATGATTCGTTTTTAAAAGGTTTTGGAGCTTCCATCGGTTACCAGTACCAAATTGATCGTTCTTCCTGGAATTGGGGTGCAGACAACGAATCAGCCTTACCGGATTACTTCCGTTTGGATGGAGGTCTGTCATGGAAAAATCAGAAAATCAGCGTGACTGCTAATGTGAACAACATCTTAGACAAATATCTGTATTCTGGAGCTTCTTACGGTACTTATTTGTACTGGCAGAGCGAACCGGGCATCAACGGACGTTTAACCGTGGCTTATAAATTCTAATTTATATTTATTTCAGTTTAGTTTAAAAAAGCTCCCTGTTTCGACGGGGAGTTTTACAATTTACAATCACTCCTTACTCATGAGCAAAAAAAAAGGTTTTAAACACAACATAGGAAAACTGCATTTATGGCTTGGTCTGACGGTCGGACTGTTGGTATTTATCATTTCGATAACGGGTGCCCTTTATGCTTTTCAGGCTGAAATTACAAATTACCTTAGAGAAGACGCTATCTATCATCACGAAAAAGACATCGCACAAAAAAAAGTTTTACCGCTTAAAATACTGGAGCAAAAAGTAAACGAGCATACGAAAGAAAAATACCCGATCCATTGGGTTAATGTTGCTGTTGATAAAAGCCGAAGCTATGTGTTTTATTATTACGAACACAATCCGAAAGGCTGGAATTTTTTTGAAGAATATGTCGTTTACAAATCAGTGTATGTGAATCCGTTTACAGGAAAAGTTTTAGCTGTTTATGATGAGACACGTGATTTTTTCAACATTGTCAAATCCATTCACTATAGTTTTTTGCTACGAACTGAATGGGGTGCTTATGTTTGCGGCATCCCAACCCTGATTTTTATTTTCATGCTGATTTCGGGAATCATTCTATGGTGGCCGAAAAACAAAGCGGCCCGAAAACAACGCTTTTGGTTCAATTGGAAAAATGTAAAAAACTGGAAACGTAAAAATTATGACTTGCACAACATACTTGGGTTTTATGCTTCTTTTTTAGCGCTGATTGTGGCAATTACCGGTTTATATTATTCGTTCTTTTTCATTCAGGCGATGATTTATATAGTCTTTTCCGGAGGTGACGCGACGTATCCGAATTTCGATCATATTACCACCAAAGCGCCAATCGAACAGAGAACAGAAACCACACTCGACAAAATCGGAAAAAAGGTGGAGGAACTTTATCCCGATGCTCATGCTTATTCCTTAGATTTCGGTCACCCACACATTGACGACCATGAACATCCGAATTACTCGGTATTTGTTCAGCAATTATCGCATTCCTATCACATCAACCACAACTTAATTTTTGATGAAAACTCGGGAGAACTTTTACATGTTCACGATCATAAAGACAAAAACCTGGGCGAAAAAGCGATTGCTGCTAATTATGACACCCATATTGGTGCTATTTTAGGACTACCCGGAAAAATTCTAGCGTTTATTTTAAGTTTGGTTTGCGCTTCACTTCCAATAACAGGTTTCTTGGTTTGGTGGGGACGAAATAAAAAGAAGAAAAAGGAAGCTTAATTATATTTCAAGCAGCTTTCATAAATAAAAAAGGCTTCTCGAATTGAAAAGCCTTTTTACTATATACTGTAATCAAATACTAGTTTTTCATCGGAATGTTTTCCAAAATCTCCATCACGAATTTCCAATATTTCTGAGCCGAAGAAATGGATGCTCTTTCATCTGGGCTGTGCGCCCCTTTAATGGTTGGTCCGAAGGAAATCATATCCATATCCGGATAATTTGTTCCCAGGATACCACATTCTAATCCGGCGTGACAAGCTACAACATGTGGTTTTGATCCGTTTTGTTTTTCGTAGATTGAAGTCAATACGTCCAAAATCGGGGAACTTACATTCGGCGTCCAACCTGGATACGAACCAGCAAACGTTACTTCACATCCGAACAATTCGAAAGCAGAACGTAAAGCATTTGCCAAATCAAATTTAGATGATTCTACCGAAGAACGCGTTAAATTCTGAATGGAGATTTCACCGTCTTTCACGATTACACGAGCAATGTTGTTTGACGTTTCCACCAGATTTTCCATATCGGCACTCATTCTGAAAACACCGTTATGCGCGGCATAAATCGCACGAAGCAAACCTTCCTGAACGCCTAAATCCATTACCTTAGAAGGCAACTCGGATTTTACGATTTCGATGGTCAGGTTTTGCTCGGTCGTTTTGTATTCGAATTTGATATCGTTGATTACTTCCTGCATGTCGAATACGAAAGCCTCATCGTACATTTCAGCAATAATCACTTTCGCAACGCTTTCACGCGGGATCGCATTACGCAAACTTCCGCCGTTAATTTCCGCAATCTGTAAACCGAAGTTTTCAAATCCGTCGAATAATAAACGATTCATAATTTTATTCGCGTTTCCTAAACCTTTATCGATGTCCATTCCGGAGTGACCACCGTTCAAACCTTTTACGGTAATGGTATAACCCACTGAACCTTCCGGAGTTTCTTCTTCTGTATAATTACGAACTGCCGTAACGTCTACTCCACCGGCACAACCGATATCGATTTCATCGTCTTCTTCCGTATCTAAATTCAAAAGAATT
Source organism: Flavobacterium enshiense (assembly GCF_040750275.1). Taxonomy (GTDB): domain Bacteria; phylum Bacteroidota; class Bacteroidia; order Flavobacteriales; family Flavobacteriaceae; genus Flavobacterium; species Flavobacterium enshiense_B. Next base: position 9,642 of record NZ_JBDOCV010000017.1, on the reverse strand, counting down.
TCACCGTCTAACAAACCACCTTTTAAGCCCATCGCACCAGTCATACCGGTTTCTTCATCAATAGTGAATAATGCTTCAATCGCTGGATGTTTGATGTCTTTGCTTTCTAAAATCGCCATGATGGTAGCCACTCCCAAACCGTTATCAGCACCTAGAGTTGTTCCTTTTGCACGAACCCAATCTCCATCTACATACATCTCGATTCCCTGAGTATCGAAATCAAAAATGGTATCGTTGTTTTTTTGGTGCACCATATCCAAATGCGATTGCATAACAATGGTTTTACGGTTTTCCATTCCTGCCGAAGCCGGTTTTTTGATGATTACGTTTCCAACTTCATCCTTGATTGTTTCCAATCCTAATTTCTGACCGAATTCCATCATAAAAGCAATCACACGTTCCTCTTTTTTAGAAGGACGCGGAACGGCATTCAGGTCGGCAAATTTATTCCAAAGCGCTTTCGGCTCAAGATTTCTTACTTCCTGGCTCATTTATAGTTTGTTTAGTATTTATAGATTAAATAATTCAAAGTGGGTCAAAGTTACGAAGTTTTGTAACGATGATACGGATAAATCATAAGAAATTATTCGTGATTCAAAAGCTTGGCATGGGCCACATGTTCTTCGAAAAGCTGTGGTATTTTTTTTTCGGATACTTCGCCGTACCAAACATTATCAGGCTGAAAACCAACAACTGGAGCACACTTGCAATTATCCGTACAATGCGTTTTAATCATTTCCACTTCGCCCTTCATTTCAGTTTGTTTGATCAGGCCGCGAAAGATTTTACGGTTGTGCTTGTTGTCTTTACCGCATTTGCTCCCGTCGCAAAACAGGATGACTTTTTTTCGCATTTCCAACTTCTTCATTGCACTGGTTTTTAAGTGGTTCTTCTGTCTTACAAATTTACGACAAGTGTTTTAATGATTGAAAGATTAAATGATTTAAAAATTGAAAGATTAAAAACCATGATTAAATACTATTAAAACCTACTTTTGACTTTCGACTTTCATTTCTATCTTTAGCAAAATTTAACGAATGAACCGAAAACTGATTTTACCATTGTTTCTTGTTGTGCAACTCATAGGTTTGCGAATCCTTTCGTTGTTTCCGGAAACGGTGGAACAGATTTACAGCACCGGCTTCTATCCTTTTTTAGCAAAAATTTCGAGAATTACGTTGGGAAATATTACGTTTTCGGTGGGTGATGTTATTTACGGAATAGCGATTTTCTTTTTACTTCGCTGGTTCTGGAAAAAACGTAAAACCTGGAAAACAGAGTGGAAATCAAATTTTTTATCGTTAGCGGGATTTGTTTCGGTATTTTATTTCTTGTTCAATGCACTTTGGGCGCTGAATTATTTAAGAGTACCGATGTATCAGAAACTTAAAATCGAAAGAGAATATTCCCAAGAAGATTTACTGGCATTTACTAAGCAATTAATTGTAAAAACGAACGCCATTCATTCGCAATTAGTAGAAAATGATTCCATTAAAGTAAATATCCCATATTCACAGGAGGAAATTTTCCAAAAATCCCAAAAAGGTTATGATAATTTAACGGCTACGTTTCCTTATTTAAAATATGAAGACCATTCCGTAAAACCATCCTTACTGAGTTTACCGTTAACCTACATGGGATTTGGCGGCTATCTGAACCCGTTTACCAATGAAGCACAAGTGAACGACATGGTGCCAGTACACAATTTCGTGGTTACGACGGCTCATGAAATGTCGCATCAAATAGGAATCGGTTCTGAAAGTGAAGCGAATTTTGTTGGTTTTTTAGCGACCACACACAACGATGATTTGTATTTTAAATATTGTGGCTATTCGTATGCGTTACGCTATTGCTTGGGCAATCTTGAGAATTTTGAAGAAGGTGCAACTAAAGAATTATTACCCGATATTCATCCCGGCATTTTAAAAGATTTTCAGGAAACACAGGATTTTTGGGACAGTCATCAAACCTTTATCGATGTTATTTTCCATCAGTTTTACGACAAATTCCTAAAAATCAACCAACAGAAAGACGGTTTGGAAAGCTATAGTAAATTTGTGGGGCTAATGGTGAATTACTATGAAAAAAGAAAATTGTAACAAATTATGAACGTTTACCGATATTAAATTAAAAACTCCCAAGGAGAACAATCTTTTTAGGAGTTTAATTTGATAAGCAATTTTTACTTTTACTTAATTTCAGTTACAATTACGGTAAATGGTTTTGTGCCTACGTTTGTTGTTTTGTGCGTTACAGCCTCTGACCAACCAACTTGACCTGCTTTTAATTCAACAATAGTTGCATCTTTACCTTTAACTTCTGCTTTCATTTTTACATCAGTTACAGCATAAACAGAATACTGTGGATGTGCATGCCAGTCGGCCACTGCTCCGGGAGCAAAAGTCACTTCCGATACAGTAACTTTGTCATTGTCCGTTAAAACTTTCATGGTTACCCCAGGCCATGGCTCCTTTTTGTCTTGTGCATATACAAACTGCACGCTTGCAACTGTCATCAATACTACCAATGACAGCAGCATCAGAATTGATTTTTTCATCATGCTTAAATTTAAATTTCACTTACTCCATTTGGTTTTCATCTTCCCTTTTCTTTTGTAAAACTAATGATTTTCAGCCTTTTAAATTTGTTCAGTCCAAACTCTCATTACGCAACATTTGGTTTAATTTGAGGAAAATAAGGAGCATTTAAAGTAAATATTAACTTAGCTTTTTAAGTTCTTAAGCAACTTCAAAGTTACAAAAAAAAACAGAATCATCTAGAGCAAAAACATATTTAAAAACTTAATAATCAACACTGTAACTCAAATTTCATCACTAGTAAAACTCTGAATATTTTTCTTTTTATACGGACGGATGATTAAACGGCCTTCCCTGTCAAATTTGATGTAATTATACACCCAATTCATCAATACTACCGCTTTATTTTTGAAACCGATTAGGGAAAACAGATGCACAAACATCCAAACGAACCAGGCAAAGACCCCGTGAAAATGCATTTTGGGCAAATCGACAACCGCCTTGTTACGTCCTATGGTGGCCATGGAGCCTTTGTCGTTGTATTCATAGGCTTTCATCGGTTTATTCTTTATCTTTTTGATAAGGTTTTCTGCTAATAAATCGCCTTGCTGAATCGCCGGTTGTGCCATCATCGGATGTCCGAACGGATATTTCTCGGATTGCATGGATGCAATGTCCCCTACCGCAAAAATAGTATCATAGCCCAAAACCTGATTGTATTCATTGACTTTGTAACGGTCGGCACGTGGAATTAAAGCCTCTGCCTGCAATCCGTTTATCGCTGCCCCTTTTACACCGGCCGCCCAAATAACCGTTGCGGTATCAAAAGTCAAATCCGAACCGGTTGTAACGGTGCGTCCGTCATAATTGGTTACGCGTACATTTTTCCAAATACTTACCCCTAAGCTGTGAAGAAATTTTTCGGCGCTTTCCGAGGATTTTTCAGTCATCGCATCCAACAACCTATCGCTCCCTTGTACCAAATGAATTCCCATTTTTCGAATGTCCAGATCTGGATAATCTTTTGGAAGTATGGCCTTTTTCATTTCCGCTAAAGCACCGGCTAATTCTACTCCGGTTGGGCCTCCTCCTACGATGACGAAATTCATTAAGGCGTTGCGTTCCGCAATATCGTTGGTTAACGTAGCCTGTTCAAAGTTTTCCAAAATCAAACTGCGGATGTTAAGCGATTGCGGAATCGTTTTCATCGCCATACTGTAACTTTCAATGTCTTTATTGCCGAAATAGTTGGTTTTGGAACCCGTCGCAATGACCAAATAATCGTAATGCAAATCGCCAATATCGGCCAAGACTTTTTGATTTTCAGTGTCGATACTTTTTACGTTGGCCAAGCGGAAATAAAAATCCTGATATTCCTGCACCACTTTTCGGATGGGATAGGCAATGGAGCCGGCTTCCAAACCTCCTGTGGCTACCTGATACAGTAAAGGTTGAAACGTATGGTAATTGTGCTTGTCGAGTAAAACGACCTGTACATTTTTATTCTTAAGTTTTTTGGCTAAACTGATTCCGGCAAAACCACCGCCAATAATAACGATGCGCGGAAAACTGGAGCGGGGAATATTCATTTTTTGGGTTGCAAAATTGATTTCTATAAAGTTACAAAGTTTCTTTGAGGGAAGCGAGGAAAGTTTAAAAAATGTACTACCGTTTGTACATAGCCCCGATGGAAGCGGCACCTTGTAAAGCGTACAGCGGGAATATGGCAGAAAAAACGCGCAAAAGTATTGCTCTCTTAAATAAAAAACTCCAAATTTGTAACATACGATAAAATTTTAACACTAATCGTTTATGAATTCGAGTTTAGAGCAGTCCTTTGTTTCGCAATTGCAGGAGCATCAGAACATTATCCACAAGATTTGTCGGTTGTACACGTCTGATGAAGATGCGCATAAGGACTTGTTTCAGGAAATTACCATTCAGCTTTGGAAAGCATTTCCGCAGTTTCGCGGGGAAGCGAAGTTCACTACTTGGGCGTATCGTGTCGCGTTGAATACCGCTATTACACTGTATCGGAAGAAAACGAAATCGGTGAGTACGATTGAGTTTGACAGCAAAATTCACAAGTTCAGCCATGACGAATACAATTACGAAGAAGAAGAACAGATCAAGCTCTTATACAAGGCCGTACATCAGTTAAATGACATTGAGAAAGCGTTGGTTTTCATGTATCTGGAAGACAAAGATTATACGGAAATAGCCGAAACATTGGGTATCAGCGAGGTAAATGCCAGAGTAAAAATGAACCGAATTAAAGGAAAATTAAAGAAAATAGTAAATCCGTAAGGAGCAGGAAATATGGACGAGTTAGATTTATTAAAAAAAGACTGGAAGAAAAACGACAGTCAGTTTCCGAAAGTTTCGGAACAGGAAATTTATGCGATGCTGCATAAGAAGTCGTCTTCTATAGTAAAATGGATTTTTATCATTAGTGTGCTGGAAATTATTCTGTGGACAACTATAAGCATACTGACCGCCGATGAAAATTATTTTAAAACCCTGAAAGATTACCACATTGATACTTTAATGGATGTTTTTACAGCGGTAAACTATGTGGTTATCGCATGTTTTATCTTCTTATTTTATAGGAATTTCAGAAACATCAACACAACGGACAATGTAAAATCACTAATGAAAAATATACTGAGAACCCGAAAAACGGTACAGTATTACATTTGGTACAACTTAGGAATGATCGGACTGACATTCATCATCATCATGACAGCAACTTTCCGATACGATGCCCGCATTAATGAAATAGTGGAAAAATCTTCTGCAGGAGGAGATGGCAACACGTTATTTTGGATTGTATTAATCGGATTCACTTTTATTTTCTTTGTGGTGTTTTTCTCTTTGTTCTGGTTGTTCTACCGATTGATTTACGGTTATTTATTGAGAAGGCTCCACAAGAATTTTGAAGAACTTAAAAAAATAGATTTTTAGATTAAGTAAAAAGAGGCTTAAAGCCTCTTTTATTTAATAATTCCATTGACGCTGACGATCCAGCTCCTGCATTTCCTCTATTTCATCCTGTGGAATTACTTTTAAAAAAGAAGGATGCTGCTCGATCGCATATTCAATTTTTTCAACTATTTCTTCGATGGTTTCGTTATCGTAATCAATCTGTAACGGTTCTTTGATGATAAACGATTGTAAGATTCCTTTCTTTTTCAAACGAAGTCCTTTTCGATCGAAAGAACGGCGGAATCCGTCAATAACAATTGGCACTACTATTGGCTTGTGCTGTTTGATGATGTGAGCTGTTCCTTTTCGAACCGGTTTAAATGAACGTGTTGTTCCTTGTGGGAAGGTAATTACCCAACCGTCTTCCAATGCAATTTTGATATTTTCAGTATCGTTGAAATTAACTTCTTTCCTTTCATGTTCAGCAACATCTTTACCTCCCGAACGCCAAGTCCTTTCTACGGTAATCGCCCCAACATATGCTAAAATTCTTGGCAGCAATCCGGCTTGCATGGTTTCTTTAGCCGCTACATAGTAAATATTCAATTTCGGGCGCCATAAATAACCTATGTTTCGAATGTTGTCTTCACGCCCCTTCAAACTGGCGTTAAATACGTGAAACATGGCAACAACGTCTGCGAAATAAGTTTGATGATTAGAAATGAACAATACATTTTTATCGGGAAGTGATCGAATAATTTCGGAACCATCAATATGCAACTGATTAAAACCTCTATAACGTCTGTGTGTCAAAGCCCCAAAAACACGAATCAGCCAGGTTTTTATGAAAAGTATATGACCAAAAGGATTTCTTTTAAACAATCCCATAATTTTAGTTAATTAAGTTCTAAAAAAGAGGTGCAAATGTAATCATTTAATTCATTCAGAGCACTTTTCTAATGGTTTCTTTAAGCTCGCTCATCATCATAGCAGTTGCGCCCCAAACCACATATTTATCCACATTAAAAACCGGCACACTTATATTATTGGCATAAGACGTTGACATCACCACTTGTGTAATTATTCTGTCATCAAGTAAATCTTCCAGCGGTAATTCTAAAACCCTTTTAACTTCGTAAGGGCTTGGTACAAAGGTTACTTCTTCATTAATAATCCCCAGAAAAGGGGATACTAAAAAATTGCTGGGTGGAATATACAATTCACTGAATGGTTTCACAATCTGAACTAAATCCGGTTTAATTCCAATTTCCTCATGGGTTTCGCGTAAGGCGGTGTGTTTTAAATCGATATCCGATGGCTCTACTTTTCCACCTGGAAATGCAATTTGTGAGGCATGTATTCCAGGATAGGAATTTCTAACAATCAGAGCTAAGTGAACTTTATTGCCCTTAGGATATAAAAGCATCATGACAGCCGCTTTTCTGGGGTTCTTATCCAGATAATCTTTGGAAGAAAGAGACGAAATCCGTTCCAGAGGCGCCATTTTCATATGCGCTTCTACAGAAAGTAACTTTTCTTTTTCTATTTTTGGCAAATATTTTAAGAAATCCAGAAAATCCATTTTTTAGTTGTAAAATTTAGGCACCAACTATAAAGTTACCGCTAAAAAAAGTTTTAACAAACTTTTACGCAAAGAATATGTTCAGCAAAGAAGAAGCACAGCGAATGAAAAAAGAGTTTTGGACGGCTTTTGCAGAAGCTTATCCACGAAAATGGCTCTTGTATGACACCAAAATAAAAGACTTTTCCTTTAAATTTTATATCGACAATAAAAAAGCACAGGTTTTAATCGATATCGAATGCCGTGATGATGAGAAAAGAAAAATTTACTTCGAAAAAATCGAATCCTTAAAAACCATCTTACTCGATGAGTTTATACCGGAAGCCATTTTCGAACGCAACTTCTATCTAGAAACCGGTCATTGCAACAGTCGTATCTGGGTGGAAAAAACCGGAATAAGTTTGTACAATAGAGCAACTTGGGATGAAATTTTTGATTTTTTCAACGAAAACATGGATGCTTTCGAGCGCTTTTTCTACGAATATCAGGATTACATCAGTGATTTGGAAATCAACACTTAAGAACTATTTCTTGTTCTTTTCCTCAATCCATTTCGACATATAATGAGTACTTTGCATCGTGTGATGCTGTAACAGCATACCAATAAAATTTTGCTGGCGATGACTTTTCAGATTTGCATTTAAATAGCCAATTTTAGTTTGCAAATCATATAAATACGAATGCTCAGCAAAACGTTCTTTTACCATTTCAAAACCGTTTTGTTGGACATTCTTCCAAACTTCTTCTTCCGAATACAATACAACTGCAGATGCAACGAACGCTTGATTATCATCAGCAATAAATCCATTCCAAGGCAAATTACCATACATGGCTTCCGCTCCTATAGCAGTGGTTACAGTTGGTGTTCCATACACCATCGCTTCTAACAACTTCCCTTTAATTCCAGCTCCGAAACGAATTGGTGCTAACAAAACCCTTGCGTTTTCAATAACGTCTTCAGCACTCTCCGCACGCCCTTTAATAAAAAACCGTTCTTTTGGATTGTGCAACTGCAATATTTTTTGAGAAGGATACGCACCATAAATCAACATGTTAGCATCCGGAAGACATTTTCTCAATTCCGGCCAGATTTCGTTTTTTAAAATCTGGACACAATTCCAGTTCGGTTCGTGAAGAAAATTTCCAATAAACACAAAATCCTTACGTTGAGAAAACGACAATCTTCTGTCAAATTTACCAATCGTTTCATTCTCAATCAAAATCGGAAGGTAATACAACAAACCCCTATCTACTTTAAAGAGATTTTCCAGCAATGCCATCTCAAACTCCGAAATCATCAAAGTCAGATCACAGCGAAAAATACTAGCGATTTCCCGTTTGGCTACATCCGTAAAAAGCATTTCATTTTGAAACAAAACTCCTTTTTTATAGGCTCCTTTTCGGGCATTACGCAAGCAATGTAAATCTTCCGTATCCAAAATTCTGATGGCATCGGGACAATTTTGAACCACTCGCCAGCCAAATTGCTCTTCTAGCATAAACCGATCAAACAAAACAATATTGGGCTGTACTTCAGATACAAAGCCATCGAAAGAACTGTCATTCAATTGCACAACATGCGATTCAATTCCTAATGCATTCAAATCAAAAGCAAATTCCGATTCTGAAGCCGTGCTCGCATATACAATCGAGTAACCAATAGATTGGAAAAACTTAATAAGTTGCAACATTCTACCTCCTGCAGCAGAAGATTTCGGTTCTACCCAAACAGAACTAAGAATTAACAGTTTTGAATTTTGCATCCTCAAAAATAGGCAGCATCCGCCAATAAATCCAAAAAAGGGCTTACTTTTGTACAAATTTTTACAAAATGTTAGGTTTAAAATTAGCCACCGACCCTCGTTGGGTGAACATCGTGGAATCCAATATCGAAGAAATTCTGACCGATCATGCCTGGTGTGAACAAAAAGCTGCGTCCAATGCGATTTACATCATCATCAACAACGCCGAAAAACCTGATTTAGTAGCCGAAATGACCAATATTGCCATTGAAGAAATGCAACATTTCAAAATGGTAATCGACATCATTAAAGAACGCGGCTTAACCTTAGGACGTGAGCGCAAAGACGACTACGTAAACGATTTGGTAAAATTTTGCCGAAAAGACGGCAGCAGAGAAGATGCTTTGATTGAACGTTTACTGTTCGCTGCCATGATCGAAGCCCGAAGTTGTGAACGCTTCCGCGTAATATCCCAAAACATTGAAGACCCGGAATTAGCCAAATTCTATCACGATTTAATGGTAAGTGAAGCCGGACATTACACCACATTTCTAAAATTCGCCAAACAATATGCTGGTAAAACAGACGTGGACAAACGCTGGAAAGAATGGCTGGATTTCGAAGCTACGGTAATAGCCAAATACGGAAAAAAAGAAACCATCCACGGATAATAAAATAATAACAACCTAAAAACCAATTCTTTACGAGTTGGTTTTTTTTCTTTTTGGAAGCGTAAAGGCTTGGTTTTGATTGCTATACCGTTTTCCCGTGTTGCGTTTTACTTCGTGCCACTGCACCCGGGGCTAGGGCATTTTGGTAATTCGTTTGGGATTTCAGAAGGCCTCTAGTCTTAAAA
>NZ_JBDOCV010000016.1:0-844 GCF_040750275.1 Flavobacterium enshiense | reverse complement strand
ACAATGCGGCAATGTTGACTACACCAGCGGTACCAACAATCAGTAGTATTGCTCCAACATGTTCTTCGGACGGCGTGAGTACTATTACAAATTATAACGGAGCCTTAACATATGTGTTTACGCCAGTAGGTCCTACAGTGGGCGCTGGAGGTGTGATTAACGGGATGAATATTGGGGCTAGTTATACGGTTACGGCTGGTAACGGAAGTTGTGTTTCATCTGCATCGACACCGTTTAACAATGCGGCGATGTTAGTTAGTCCTGCTGTGCCAATTATTGATACGATTACACCAACGTGTTTGGTATCCGGTAGTAATACAATTACAAACTATGATGGAACCCTAACTTATATCTTTACACCTTCAGGGCCTACAGTTGGGGCAGGAGGAGTAATCAATGGTATGATTGTAGGGGAGAATTATAGCGTTGTGGCTGATAACGGAAATTGTACTTCTGGGAATAGCTCTTCTTTCGTTCTTGAGACGACACCAACACCTATAAGTATTGATTTTACAGGGCAATGTATAAACGGTTCTTTTACACTAATAGCTGAACCTAGAAATTCAAGTTATTTTTATGAGTGGTTTGACAGTACAGGGATCAGTATTGGTACTTCAGATACACAAGTTGTGACATCATCCGGAGTTTATACTTTAGTGGTTGATAATGGTGATGGATGTATTTCTACGGTAACATTACCAATGGATTCTGTATTTTGCAACATCCCTAAAGGTATTTCACCAAACAACGACGGCTTGAACGACAATTGGGATATTGCCGGAATAAATGCGAAGTCGGTTCATATTTTCAACCGTTATGGGGTTACAGTTTACGAGCACGGATC
>NZ_JBDOCV010000015.1:0-5409 GCF_040750275.1 Flavobacterium enshiense | reverse complement strand
GGAGTCATCCATTATAACGTTTCGCGGCTTTGCGCTGTTGCGAACTGCGGAACCGCGTACTTTCTGCTAAGATAAATATTATTGCGGAAACTAAACTTGATTTCAGCACAAAACTCGCAATAGCGCAAAGCCGCTGTTATGCAACGTTTTTTATTCTAACTTTTTAAATTCCTTGCCATTCCATTTGTAAAATTCTGGAACATAAAAATATTTATAATAAGTTTCAAATTTTTCGTCGACAAACAAATTAGCGTTAGCTATGAATAAATCACTGTCTTTTCTAAATTCATAACCATCCCTTCCATCGTTTGGTTTTAAGCCAACATAGATTAAGCCAGTTTTTCTATTAATTATAAAAAATTCTGCGCATTGAGTTCCACAACTTTTAGTAATAATCGTATAATGACCTCCAAAATTTATTTTGTTTCTTTCGCAACCTTCAGTTATCATCCTAACATATTCTTTGTCATTTCTGAATTCGTTGTTTGTGAAGTTAGGTTTGGCAAGTTTTCCAGTATAAACTTCAACTTTGTAATCTTCAAACTTTTTAGGATTTTTGAGCTCAATAGGTTTATTTGCAATTGTATCTTTCTTGATAGTGTCTTTATCAATTTTCTTCTCAGATAAAGTTTTATCTTCTTTCGGAAGTAATATTTTCTCTGTATTGCTTTTGTTTGAACAAGAAGCAAATAAAATCATTAGTGCTAGGAAAAATCGATTCGTCATAAAATGTTGCATAACGTCCCGCCGGCTTTGTGCAGGTGGGGATTTTTATTACTGACGGATACAAATATACCGAAAAGTATTTAAGAAAAAACTTCTTTTTAAAGAAGAAATGCTAACACCAACCATTCCAAAAAATCCCTAAAACCCCACTTGCTCAAAACCGCTGTTAGCAGCTGGCTTATTCAAATATTTCAGGGTCTGGTTTAGAAAATTTTAATTTTTGTATTTTTTCAAGATTATATGCCGTTGTAGATTCAGTTATTGTATCATATATAAATAAATACTTTGATGTCTGTCCAATATATTCCAAATTTTTTGAAGATGTAGTATTGATTTGACAATTATTATCCAGTACGAAATCTATATTTTCTTTTAAAACAAAATTTGCATTAAATAGTCCAAACGAGTAAGGTATTATTACTATAAATAAAATAATAGAAAAAAATAATTTAGTCCATTGCTCTAATGTATAATTTTGGGCTTCAATGTTGTAGATTTTTATTAAATATTGAACCGATATATATGCAAGACCAATAAGGAGAATCATTGCAATAAACAATAACAGCACCTCCATTATACTGTTATACATAAATGCAAAAATGACAAGGAATACTATAGTTGGAAGAATTATCAATGCTCTTCGTGTAATTCTATACTTTGTGTAGGCTTTTGTCCACCATGACTCCTTTTCCAAATTTACATCTGATACCAAGAAATAGAGAGCAAAACCAATTCCGCCTCCAATCCAAATCCATCTTGTGAAAATTATTGTTAAATCTTCCATTGATAAAAAAGGAGCAATATTAAAATGGTACTGTTGGTAGTATGCAGATGAAGCAAAATACCCAGCTGCGGTGGATAATGCAAATATTAAGAATAAATATTCAAGAAGTTTTTTCATAGTTTTTTTTAAAGCTTGCTGCTAACGTCCCGCCGGCTTTGTGTCAGGCGGGGATTTTTATTACTGACGGTTACAAATATACCTAAAAGTTTGAAAGAAAATATTGAAAATAGGAGAGAAGTGCAAACACTTACCATTACCGATAAATCCCCAAAACCCCGCTTGCACAAAACCGCTGTTAACGGCTGCCTTCCTTGAGTTCCTACATTTCTTTTCGCAGTAAGGAGTTTTATAATTACAGTAAGGAAAAATCACTTTGCAGTAAGGAGAAATACACATGCAGTTGGGAAAAATTACTTTGCAGTAAGGAGTTTTATGATTGCAGTAAGGAGAAATATACATGCAGTTCGGAAAAATTACTTTGCAGTAAGTAGTTTTATGATTGCAGTAAGGAGAAATATGCACGCAGTTCGGAAAAATTACTTTGTGGTAAGAAGAATTATACATGCAGTAGCTATAATTCTTTTTTCATTAAGAATTTTCTATACAACAGCTATAAAATTTCAACATGTAGTTAAGATCTTTTGATTTTGTGTTATTGAATTTTTCGCCGCACTTAAATAATAACATCCAGTTTTCACGGCTCGTCACGCCCGGTTGCCGTTAACGTCCCGCCGGCTTCATGAAGTGGCGGAATTTTATTACTCTTGCAGACAAATATACCGAAAAGTTAGAGAGAAAATACTTATTTCGGAGAAAGAAAAATATTCACTGACCTTTACAGATTAAAACTGAATTTAGCCATTTCATGAAACCGCTGTTAGCTGTAGCCTTTTTCTTTGCACAACGCTTTTATTTTTTCTATTTCTTGTTCATCAAATTTCGCTGTTCTAGTGCATTTATTTGTAAATATAAATTTCTTTACTTTTTTGCTATCAGTCAAGTGTCTGTTTTTGTAGATAGCAAATATGATATAGCTTTCTCCAACTTGAAAGTTATATGCGCAATTACTAGCTGCACCATAAATAGTTATGATGTCTTTTTTTAATTTTCCTTTAAGATTTTCTATTACAAGAACAGTATATTTTGTAACTGTTGCTGTAAAGTCACGGTCTCTTTTATTTTTTACAGATAAATTTTCTTGGGATAATATTTTTCCACTGATTATAACGTCTGTATTTATTACTGCGTTCTCTCGATTAGCAGTTATACAACTACAAGCAAATGATAAACTTGAGAACAAAATTAACCCTAGAAATATGAAGTTTTTCATCGGTTCGTTGATTTAAGGTTACAGCTAACGTTCACCGGCTTTGTGAAGGCGGGGATTTTTGTTACTGATGTTTACAAATATACCGAAAAGAATGAAAGAAAAAGCCTCACTTCGGAGAAGAAATGCAAGCACCGACTCTTCCCAATACACACCCAAGCCCCGCTTGCACAAAACCGCTGTTAGCGGTAGTTTTTTTTATTCTCTGCTATAAATTATTATTTCACAACTCAAAGCAATTACAAATGATTTTCCAGTTTCAGAAAATCCAAAAGTTCTTATTTCACAAGGTCCATCTTTCGTGATAAAAGTCTTAATTTTCATTTCTGGGTTTTCTAAATATATATTTTGTATAGTAAAATTTTCAAATGGTTTTTCATCTTGTTCAGGTTCACTTAATGATAATTTCCAACCATCTTTTGTTGATTTAAGTAAATTGTCACCTGCAATTAGTCCCGAAGTTTTTATCTCTATATTTTCTAATATGTCGAATCCTTTAATAGAATTCTGTCCCTGATCGTATCTTTTCCACCATTCAAAAGCATTGCTTTTTCTTGCAATTTTTTCTCCACTAATACAGTCAAAAATTCCTTCACCTTGACTTGATAGAAGCAATAAAATATCTTTGTTTTCTTCATAGCCAACATCTTCTAATCCTCCAATTGCAAAAGTGTTTTTATGTCTCCACATAAATAAAAAATTTTATAAATAATTGATTTTGCTCGTTCCACCGAAAATTACCGCTAACGTCCCGCCGGCTTTGTGAAGTGGCGGAAATTTTATTACTGTTGTTCACAAATATACCGAAAAGATTGAAAGAAAAATGTTGAAAAATAGGAGAGAAGTGCAAGCACTGACCATTCCAAAAAATCACCAAGCTCCGCCATTTCACAAAACCGCTGTTATGCGTTCGGTTTTATTTTAAGTTAATTTTGAGATATTCTATAATGTATTTTTCAAGATTTTTTACATTGTCATAATATTGTTTATCGTAATTTTCATAAATATCATCCATTTCCCATAATTCCTCTTGATTTTTTTTATCGTTTAATTCATCAATTAATTCTCTTCTTTTACCGGTGTCTTTTGGTAAATATCCATTTGGAAAATGTGTTTTAATACTTTCTAATATTTTTACATATTCAGTTGCTTTGATTTCATTAAGGGCTTTCAAAGTCTCTTCAAAATTATCTCCAGTTGAATTCTCAACAAATTGAATTAATCCACCATTTAAAACTTCACCATGCATGCTAAATATATATATTAAATTTTTTAGTGGATTCCCAAAATTTTCAATATTATCACTATAAATTTCACGAGAAATTACATCATCGTAAATTTTATCAAATAGTTTGGATTGATCTTTAGTTTCAAAATCTTTAGAAGAAATGTTAAGTTTATCATTCATTTTTTGTGAAAAGCTAATATTAAAAATTAATAAAATAGCGAAAATTAATATATTTTTCATTTGATTGTTTTTTCGTTTTCCTAAACTGACGCATAACGTCCCGCCGGCTTTGTGTCAGGCGGGGATTTTTATTACTGATGTTTACAAATATACCGAAAAGTAGCTAAGACGAAACATGATTTTAAAGAAGAAAATGCAAACACCGGCTCTTCCTATTATAAACCAAACCCCGCTTGCACAAAACCGCTGTTACCAGCAGTTTTTATTTACTAATTAGCTCGTCAATATCTTCAACTAATTTTTTTCGTTTTATAAAATAAAGACTTAATTTTTTTGATAAAGCAGATTGCCAATATGGATATTCAATGGCAATTTTGTCTTCCGAGAGTAAACTGAATAAATATGGTCGATAGAAATCATCAGTATTTGCAATCTTAGTTATATTAGATTCCATTTCTCCTGTAATCACGCAAAGTGTTGAAAAATCGAGAAGCAGTACCAAAATATCTTTATTTAAAACTCTAAAATCTATAATATTAGGATAAGTTTTTATTTCTCTTTCAAAACCATTTGGATTTATTGCTACTATATGAAATTCATTATTAGCGCAATAATATGTATATCTGTTAAGTTGTTCAATTTGAGGAATTAAGTTGGGTCTGTAAACTTTTATATTTAGTAATTCGTTGATTTTTTGGGAAGCGGATTTATTGTACAGTAAAGTAAAATCTTTGGAATTATTATTGATTTTTTTAATATTCTGACAAGCATATTCAATAAGATTTAAAACTCCTTTAATGTCAAAATCTTTTTGGGATAAATAAATATTCAAACCTTTGTTTTCTGCATTTTCGTTTTTATCTAAGAAATAAACCTTAATTGAATTATTATGCTCAATTGAGTTTTGAGAAAATGTTAGATTAATTGTGTCTTTATATTTAAGCTGTTCGCTAAGTAATCTTGCATATTTTCCAATTATTAATGGCTTATTCATTAACTCCATATGATATGGGGCAAATACAGTTACTTTAATATTTTCGAAAACATATTGGAAACCGACATCTTTATGTGCAAACATATTTATGCTAATAAAAAATGCAGTTAATAACATTAATGTCCTCATACCCAATGTTTTGTAAAATTGCTGGTAACGTTTTTCGGCTT
>NZ_JBDOCV010000014.1:8068-9498 GCF_040750275.1 Flavobacterium enshiense | reverse complement strand
GACGGCGCAATTACACACAACGTCCCATGGCTTTGCGAAGTTTGGGATTTTTATTACTGATGTTTACAAATATACCGAAAAGTTATAAAGAAAAAACCTCACTTCGGAGAAGAAAGTGCCAACACTAGCTCTTCCCGATATACGCCTAAGCACAAATTTCGCAAAACCATTGTTAGCAGAAGTAATAATTTATAGATTAATTTTTAATTTTTGATGAATTGGATTCTTAATGTTTTTTGCAAAAACTTTCACTCTAATTTCAATTTCCATTTCGTCTTCACCACTTAAAAAAACTATACGCAAAGGAACTTTGAGGGCTTCTACTGGAAGTTTGTGTTTTATGTTACCAATTTCTTCATAAATTTTATAAACACCTTCTTTTGTTTCAACTGATGGATAATTCAATTCTGACCATGAAGCAACTCTAGGAGCAACATTTATTATTGGGTGTGGTGCATAAGGTTCTCTGAAAATAGAATCTCTAACAATATATTTATCGGAATATGGAATTAAAATTTTAATAGATGCATCTTCTAAAAATTCAGTGCTATTATTATGTAAAAAGATATTTAGTTTGTAAGCAGTTTGTTCATTAATATAATACTGATCTTGTTCTTCATAAGTTTTATTAATATTTTCTAAATTACTTCGTAAAGTTGGTAAGTCTCTATTTTCATATGAAGAGCCAAACATACTTGACGTAGAGGGAAGAAGAAATTTATGAAAAGGATATGTATTATCTTTCAACTCTTGTTCTTTTCGTTTTATTATTTCTTCAATTCTTTTCTTGTTCGCTTCTGAAGGTAATAAGATTTCATTCTTTTCAACTTTTATTTCATGAACTATATCATCTTCGAGAAATGATATATTAATGTCATTAGAAATATCTTTATTTTTTAATGCGGATTGATGATTGTCAATATCTTTCCTTGTCAATCTTTTTTGGAATGAACCTTTTCTTATATATGAATCCCCTGTCTTTAAACTTCCATAATCTTTTTTCATCATATAGGGAGGATTTGTGCATTCCTTTACTTGAAAAACTCCATAAATTTTACCATCATATTCATATGGGAAATAGCTGAAATTTATATGAGGTTCAATATTAGCATCTACAAGCTGTTGATATGTAGCATCATCAACAAATGTTTCTGAGATTCCTAGCAAATCTCTTTCCCCATTCGTTTTATGTTTTACACCTGTGATAATGTATTTATCATCTTTTGACATAGAATTAGCAAGTGACATAATATCTTTTAAGAAACTTTCATACATTTCTTTTTTATATTGAATTGCTTTAAAATCTAAATTTGAATTCTCATTTTCGAATTCAATTAAATCGGAAATTTCTGTCATATTATTTCTGCTAACGTTTTTCGGCTTGAAACAGTGGCAAATTTTTGTCACCTTCGAAAACAAATATACCGAAA
>NZ_JBDOCV010000014.1:0-7957 GCF_040750275.1 Flavobacterium enshiense | reverse complement strand
TAAGGTTTCAGTTCGCACGGGTGCCATCCATTATAACGTCCCGGGGCTTGGCAAAGTCGCGGCTTTAGGGAACATTTTGTTCCGCTAAAGATAAACATTTTATGAAATAAAATGGTGAATAAAAGATTATGCAGCGATTTTGCCAAACCCCTGTTGTACGCCGTGCTAAAAGAATTTAAAAAAGGGCAAAACTTGCGCAAAGAATTTCAAACCTTAAAATTTTCCTTAGAAAATTTATTATGCACAATATTTTTAAGGTTTAGTTTGGAGAAAAATAGGCGAGAAGCTTTCTGAAACTTCAAGATCCAAAACTCAGAAACGTTATCACATTACTAACTTTATAGCCAAAGTTTTATTTTAATTATGCGCAAAGTTTGGTTTTAATTTCACACAAAGTTTTGCAAAGTAATTCGACAAAATAGCTCGACAAAGATATTCTATAAAGCTTGATTTTGGACATTTTTTTTCACGCACAGGTCATGGCGTACAACGTTTTTCGGCTTGAAACAGTGGCAAATTTTTGTCACCGCCGAAAACAAATATACCGAAAATTTTGAAAGAAAAACTTCAAATCGAAGATTGAAAATTATTCACAAAAGTTTGCCGATAAATCCCGAACGTTGCCATTGTTTTAAACCGGTGTTATAATGGGTTGCGACACACAAAATTGGCACACATAGTAACCACAATATTTATACATTCCGATTACGTAATGTTTTTCAGTTCTCATTTTTGTGTTTCGGTTTTCGCATTATTTCCACGAAGTTATTGCGGTGTAAATTTCCGTAAAATAATTCTACAAAGTAATTCTACAAAGTAATTCTACAAAGTAATTCTACAAAGTAATTCCACATAGAATTTTCAGAGATATTTTCGTTTAGATTTTCCGTAAAATTATTCCATAAAGTTTTTTGAAAATTTTAAACCAAAACCTTTTAGCGTCCGGTTTCGGTTCGCACGGGGAGCTATCCATTATAACGTCCCGCCGGCTTTGTGTCAGGCGAGGATTTTTATTACTGATGTTTACAAATATACCGAAAAGTTATAAAGGAAAAAGCCCGAAAGAAAGAAGAAAATGCAAACACCAAGCCTTTACCGATAAATCCCAAAACCTCGCTTGCACAAAACCGCTGTTGTGTGAAGTTTATTTTGATTTTTTTTCCAATAAAGATTTCATACTAGAAGTAAATGTTTTTGCAGACTCCTTACTTTGAATAATCTGATTAATTAAGAATGTTAAAATACTTTTTATATGATTTGCATTTTCTAAACAAGCTTCGTCGGTTAAAGCATGTAATCCTTCACTTAATTCACTATGTAAAACTCCCAGAGGATTCATACCGTTAGGTTTCAATATTGATGGCAATAAATCTTTTACTAAATCAATTTTTTCTTGAGTAACTCTAGTGTTTTTAGTTTTTTCAAGAGCTTGAACATATTTTAATTTATTTTCTTCTTCTATTAAATCTGTTATAGAGTCTAATAATTCATCAATAATTTCTTCAGAAATTCTTCTATAATAAGCAAATGCACCAATTCCGTATCCTTGCGATTCACAAACTAAACCTTTTCTGAATGTTGGAGAATGTTTGCTTAATGTTTTCTCAAGATTTTTATCCATTTTAATTTCCCATTCTGGATATTGACCAACTTTGTAGAATTCGTTAGCTTGCTCATTAACATAAACATAAAAATATCTTTGAAATATTTTACAAGATTGACAAACATACTCCAAATTTATAACTCTATTTAAAGAATTTATATCTGTTTTGCCTCCGTCATAATAAAAACTGTTGGTTAGATTGAATGTTTGTAATGATTTGCAATTATTACAACTCATATTAATTGGAGTTTTTTTCCAATCTTGTAAATTACTATAACTTTGGTTTGATTTATATTTACGAAATAAAGAATACTCTTCAATAAATTCTTTGTCTATCATCTTTATATTTATTATGTTTTAATTCGTCTTTTTTGGGTTAAATTTCACACAACGTCCCGTGGCTTTATGAAGTTGCGGTTTCCCGCTCACGGAACTTTACAAATATACCGAAAAGAATGAAAGAAAAAAGTGAATTTTTATACAAGAAGTGCGAGCACAAACTTTCCAAAAAATCCCAAACCCGCAATTTCATAAAACCACTGTTGTATGCTGCTTTTATTTACATATAGCTTAGTTTTTCTCCAATTTTCCTAGCTTCTTTTCCATAAGCCTTCCTAAAATCAATCTTCTCAAAATTTGTTAGTTCTTCCCAGGCAATATTTATAGGCATAAAGTAAATCGAATCATTTTTTGTTGAAATAATTGGAATATTAAAGATTTTATTAATCTCCCATTTTTCAGCTCCTTTGGAATTCTTTAAAATCACTTCACCTAAATAGACAACAATATTATCGTAGATTTCGTTCATCGCTTTTTCATTACCATAATCTTTCACTTTTTCAGATAAATAATCGAGACTTTTTGTTGAACCATTTAAAAATTCTATATCTGCTTTCAAAATTTCTATAAGTTCATTCTTTAAATCATCAATTTTATTTATGAGTTCAGATTTGTTTTTCGAATAAAATAGCCAGTGAGTAATGTTACTGTTTCTACCATTAAGTTTGTCATTTTTAATTCGCATAAGATTTAAAACAAACTTGTCAAAATATTCTTTTGGAAAAATATCTCCTTGACCGCCACGTTTTTGATTAACTTCAGTGATATATAGAATTCTGCTTTCTGGTAATTCGTAAACTTCGTTAACAATAGAATCTCCATTTTCAAATCTTTCGGTTAAAAAATCTGAATAATCAGAATGTAAAATACCGTCGCGTAATGCTAACTCAATAGCTTCTTTTTTTGGTATTCTTTTTTGATTTAAGGTCACTTTTTTCATAAAGTAGCATACAACGTCCCGCCGGCTTCATGAAGTGGCGGAAATTTTGTTACTGATGTTTACAAATATACCGAAAAGTTTGGAAGAAAATTTTGAAAAATGACGAAGACTTTTTGTTCCAGCTCGTTCCATTATGCACTGGTGCCAGCCATTTCATGAAACCGCTGTTGTACGCTGCTTTTTTATTAATTACTTTTTTGGGATTTTATGTAGTAAATGATTGATTTCGTTTCTTCTTCGTTAAACTTAAAGTTATGGTTATAAATATCTCCAAAGAATTCTAAAATTTTTGCAGCTTCTTCATTTTCACTTTTAGTTAAACTATCTTGTTTGGTTATGAATTTACTTAAGAAATCCATACTGAAATTATTACTTTTAAAAGAATAGTCTAAGTTGCTAATTCCTTTTGCGCCAAGTTTGTGACAAGAAATGCAATTTTTCTCAAAGTATGTTTTACCAATACTAAAAAGTAATCTTTCTTTTTTTTCAAGTTCAATTTTCTGTAAGTAATCGGAATCAGTATTTTCTTTGTTTTTACAAGAAAAAATGAGGAAAATAAATAATATGAGTAATAGTTTTTCCATAAAGTTTTTCCAAAGTAGCGTACAACGTCCCGCCGGCTTTGAGCTGGTGGGGATTTTTGTTACTGATGTTTACAAATATACCGAAAAGATTGAAAGAAAAAACCTCACTTCGGAGAAGAAAGTACAAACACTAACCATTACCGATAAATCCCTAAAACCCCACTTGCTCAAAACCGCTGTTAGCTGATGTTTTTTCTTTTCAATTCTGAATATGAATGAAAAGTTATTATTATTAAGTTGAATAGCAATAAATAATAACCAATTTTTAGTTGTTCAATATCTTCAAATATTTTTCCAAAGTATAACACAATCAATGGAATCGTTAAAAGAATCAAGTTTACAATACCTAAAATTAAAGTTGCTTTCGGTTTTTCTTTGAACGAATAGAATATTAAAAGTAAATTTAATAAAATAGAAGTTGTAAATGGTAATAATGACCATTGTGGAGTTTCAATATCTTCAATGAATATTTTCCCAATTTGATAGCCATTTAGAGTTAATTCTTTTTTAAGTTTTACAAAATCAGTAATTGCTTTTTTCTTCTTTTGTGTTAATTCTTCAAAAGTTAAATTATATTCATTTCCATTAAGTTCAGTTTTAGATTTAATTTTTACTTCTTCTTGTAATGGACTATTTTTAAGCATTGAATTCTCTGAAATATTTTTATCAGAGCAAGTTTGAAAAAAAGGAAGAAATAAAATAAGCAGACTAATTATTGTAAGTTTCTTTAGCATTTATTATGTTTTAATTTCTTTGATATATCCTTATTTCGTTCTGTTTTTCTAAAATATCAGCTAACGTCCCGCCGGCTTTGTGTCAGGTGGGGATTTTTGTTCCCGAACCATCCCGTTCAAGACTGAAGTCAAATATACAAAAAGATCATTCCATTACACACCTAAAACCCCACTTGCACAAAACCGCTGTTGTGCGTAGTTTTTTAATCGGTTAATATTGTTTTTGATATTTCTATAATAGAATCTTGTAAATATTCTTCGAATAGTTCATCAATATTAGGGAATCTATCTTGTTTATTACGATATTTTGTATGGTTATAAATTACCCTATCTTTATAAACTTCTTTTAATATTTCATATTCAGAAGTCAATTTAAACATTTCCAATTGCAAAAACTTGAATTCTCTTAATTCATCTAAATTTAAAGTTTTTATCTTATTTACATTTCCGTTTTTTATTTCAAATAATTTGAAAGACGTTTTAATATTTGAAGTTTTATTGTTGACGTATTCATTTTCGTCTATTAAAATTAAACCATTGAACCATGTCATCTTTTTGTCATTTGGAAATACGTCTTTTATTACAGAGATATATTTTCCATTATTAATAATAGTTATGTTTAGGACAAAAAGTTCATTGTTTTTGATTTCATAATCAGCAAAATAACCACGCCAAAGACTTGTCTCGATTTCTCCTTCTGGTTTTTTTTCTGGGTTATCTTTGAAATATCCTTCAAGTAAATATGCATCAAGTATATATTCTTTGTTATTGTATTTTATGATTTCGGATACTTGTTTTGTCATTTTTAGGATTCGTTTTCTTAAAATTACGCACAACGTCCCGCCGGCTTTGTGTCAGGCGGGGATTTTTGTTACTGATGTTTACAAATATACCGAAAAGTTTGAAAGAAAAAACCTCACTTCGGAGAAGAAAGTGCAAACACTTACCATTACCGATAAATCCCCAAAACCCCGCTTGCACAAAACCGCTGTTAGCAGCTGTATTTATTTTTTTAAATATATTTCTCCTTCGGTAAATCCATTTCTCTTTACAAACTCTTTGAATTGTTTTTTAGTTGGCTTTACAACGAAAGGTTTTGCAGTATCTTTTTTAGTTTCTGTAATTTCTTCAAGTAATTCTATTTCCTCGTTCGTAGATATATTGTTAAGATTTAATTGACCATTTTTCAAAGACAGTTTTTTCACGCTCCAGCTGTTTTCACTGTCTTTTGAACTTAGAAAGTAATGACCTTTTGTTTTTCTTAAAATGTTTTCCTCATTAATATTAAAAATAGTATCTGTGTAAATATAATTTGTAAAAAGAGAATCACTTATTCGCTTAACACTGAATTTTTCTAATGTTTTTATATTGATCACACTGTCGTTTCTTAGAATTTCAGATTTCGACAACTCTTTGATATTAAAAGTGTCTTTGAAAATTAGTTTTTTTGTTATCAAATATTTACTGATTTCTAATTCTGTATCGTTTTCCAAATCATAATAATTACCTATTAGTTTTCCAGGAAAAGATTTAAGATTTCTAGAATTTTCGGGCTGAGCTTCCGAGAATTTAACTATCGATTCCTTGCAAGAAATCAATAAAAAACAAAATGATATTAGGATGAGTTTTTTCACGATTTTTGGTAATATAGCTGCTAACGTCCCGCCGGCTTTAAGAAGTTGGAGATTTTTGTCCCTAACCATTCCATTTGGACTGAAGTCAAATATACAAAAAGATCGTTCCATTATCACTCAAACCCCAATTTCTTAAAACCGCTGTTGTGCGTTCGTTTTTATATTTTCGTCCAAATTATTTTATAGTTGTCAAACCCTTTTTCTACTTCTTTCTTAATGAATTTTAGTTTGTCTTCAGGAATATTATTCACTTCAATTTCAATCCCGATTATATGATCACTTAAACACCAACTTTTAAAGTTTAACTTTTCATTTTCGGAAACTAAATAGATTATTTCTCCATATTCAGTTCCGTAATTCATTAATCCAATTTTATTCAGCAATTTTTGAATTTTTATTTTCAAAGATTTTTCAAAAGATAGTTTTACATTTTTGGCTTCTATCTTTTCTGTTTTTTGAATTTTGAATTCACTTTTTTGTGTTGCAATTTTGACATCCTCATGGAATTCTTTTGTCCAACTGTAATTTCTGTCATAAGTCATAAACTTATAAAATGAAATAGTAAACATTACACTTAATAAAATATAGATTAATGTTTTTTTCATTGCTATTTCGTTTCTGTTCGGGTAAAATGACGCACAACGTCCCGCCGGCTTTGTGAAGGCGGGGATTTTTGTTACTGATGTTTACAAATATACCGAAAAGTTTGAAAGAAAAAAGCTCGAAAATAGGAGAGAAGTGCAAACACCGGCTCTTCCCGATACACACCCAAACCCCGCTTGCACAAAACCGCTGTTAACGGCTGGCAAAATTTGCTGTTTGTTTTTTAAGATTATCTTTTACACTTTCATTCCATTCTGTTTTGAGAACACTTAATCTTGTTGCATCAATCCTTTCTCCTTTTGCATCTGTACTACAATTTCTCAAAACTCCTTCAACTACACAACCAATACTTTTCATTGCGTTTAGACTTCTTTCATTTTTTGAGTTTGCTGCAAACGCAACTCTTTCCATTTCCATTTTATCAAATGCAAATTCCAACATTAGATATTTGCAATTTTTATTTATTCCACTTCCTTGATATTTTTTTCCGTACCAAGTATAGCCAATTTCAATAGTTTTCATTTCCAAAAATATTCCATAAAATCTTGTGCTTCCAACAAATTTTCCACTTAATTTATCAAAAACAATAAATGGATATTCTTTTTCATTTTCTCTATTTTTAGTTGCATTTAGAATATACTTTTCAAGATTTTCTTTTCCGTTTGCTCCGCCTGAATTAAATTCCCAAATTTCAGGTTCATTTTCAGAATATTCTAATAAAACTTCAAAATCTGTATTTTCTAGTGGTTGCAATTTTACATATTCATTTTCTAAAACATATTTTTCTTTAAAATCAAATTTCATTTTTCTGCTTTTAGGTTCTTTTTTGGATTGCTTGCCGTTAACGTCCCGCCGGCTTTATAAAGTGGCGGACTTTTGTTACTGATGTTTACAAATATACCGAAAAGTTTAAAGAGAAAAAGAGAAATTAAAGCAAAGACTTTAAAGCCGAAAGTTTCCTGATATGACTGAACTAAGCCATTTTATAAAACCGCTGTTAGCAATAGTTTATTGTTCATTTACATCTCTCAAATATTTTTCAACTAACACATGTAAGCTTTCTTCTTGCCCTCTGTATATTAGCCAAAACCAACCAAGAATTAATGGAAATAAAACCAAAGTAATTGCTATTGGAATTTTTGCACTTGAAAATAATTGAAAAAAGATAGTTACAATCCAAATTAGTGAAATGAAAACTAGTTCAGGTCTTATCGATGTTTTTAATTTGACTTTAGTTTTGTTTTCTTCGTCTTCTAATTTTAATGAAGTACATATGGGTAAAGAAAAGCCAGAGGTTAAACTCATTCCAATTCCAACAGATAGTTTTGCAGTTATTCTATATTCTCTAAAACTTAAAAATTCTACATCAAATTTTGAGATATTTTTATCAGCAAGTTGACTTTGTAATTCCTGTGCAGAATTATTTATTTCAAATTCATTTTTTAAGGTTAAGTATTTTGTTAATCCCATAGATGTAGTTTTCGTTTGGACTAAATTATTGCTAACGTTTTTCGGCTTGA
>NZ_JBDOCV010000013.1:0-4485 GCF_040750275.1 Flavobacterium enshiense | reverse complement strand
TGGTAAACTTGCAGCTAACGTCCCGCCGGCTTTGAGCTGGTGGGGATTTTTGTTACTGATGTTTACAAATATACCTAAAAGTTTGGAAGAAAATTTTCAAAAAAAGCAAAGACTTTTTGAGCCAGCTCATTCCATTAAACACCAAAACCCCACTTGCTCAAAACCGCTGTTACCAGCAGTTTTTCTAATTATATTTTGTTTTTTTATGCTCAATAATTCTTTCTATATAATCAATAAATTTTTCTTTTTCGCTTGGGGATATTTCTAGTTCGGTTTTATTAATTAAGTAAAATTCTACTATCGTGCCCAAATTTAAGTTAGCATTGAAGTAAAGATATTCTACTTGTTTTATAAAACCATTAACCTCCATCTCATAATAAGCTGCTCTTTCTAAAGCATCTGAGTCATTATTAATTAATTTTTGTCTTTCATCTTGAGTAATATCTGTGGTTAAATACATATTATCCACAGAAATTTTTGATAACATTTCAGAAGTAACTTTTCCTGTAGCATTGCAGTATGCACATTCGCCTGGAAGCCATTTTAATTCTTGTCCAAGTCTTTTTATATCGTCCCAATCTACATTTCCTTTGCCTAAACATCTAGGACAATCCACTTTAGGCTTGTTAAATAGTTTGTTTATTAAGTTCATTTTTTTTTAAAATTGCTGGTAACGTTTTTCGGCTTGAAACAGTGGCAAAATTTTGTCACCGCCGAAAACAAATATACCGAAAAGTTTGAAAGAAAAAGCTTCAAATCGAAGATTAAAATATTCACAAAAGTTTGCCGATAAATCCCGAACGTTGCCATTGTTTTAAACCGGTGTTAGCAGCTGTATTTTTATTATTTAAAAAACCAATAATAGATTCCCCAAATTATGATGCCAATAAAGATTATTTGATTAATTATCATATCGTATCTTATTTTTGGGATTTTATGCATCGGATATTTTATATCCCATTTTCCTTTTTCAGAAAATTCCAATAACATTTTAGGTGTTACTGGTATACGTTTGACAAGTTCGTTAGGAGGTTTTGAAAAGATGGAACCGATATTGAAAGATGCTTCTTCACCGGTATGAAAATACCATAAGTAAGAAGATACATCAACGTTGAATTTTTTTGAATATTTTTCAATTAGTTCATCAAAATCGTCACCATAACATCCAATTTCTGTCTCAATATCGCTTTCTTCAGTTACGTTATCTGCTCCGGTGAATTCTTTTACAAACTCCAATATTTCGGTTATTTTATCCATTATGGTTGTCAATATAGCTGCTAACGTCCACCGGCTTTGTGTCAGGCGGGGATTTTTATTACTGACGTTTACAAATATACCGAAAAGTTAGAAAGAAAAAAGCTCAAAAATAGGAGAGAAGTGCAAACACTTACCATTACCGATAAATCCCCAAAACCCCGCTTGCACAAAACCGCTGTTAGCAGCAGATTTATTTATTCGGCTGCGGATCCAATGAAAATTGATTCTACTTTATTATTCTTTAGAGTAAAGATTAAGCCACCATAAATTGAACCAACAACAATTGACTTATCATTCGAAAAATCTGTTGAGATTTGATCTTTATATGCATTTTTAACATTGATATAATCACTTCCTATTCCAATATTCTTCAAAGTTTTGAGCTCTGATGGGTTAGTTATAGTAATCATATTTATTTTTTTTTGAGTTCCTGGGTCACCAATCACATCGAGTTCGATTCCGTCATCTATATACTTGATTGTTTGATGATATTCACCATCACCAGACCATAATACAGATTTAGTTTCTTCACTAGGTTTTCCATATAACTCAATAACTTCTAATAAAGATAAACCATATTTAAGTTTACCAATACTTTCATTTTCCATGATATTATAACCAACTTCTGAGTTGTCATTGTTATTTGATAATGTATCAGTTTCATTAGTATGTGATAAGGTATTAATTTTATTAATACTAGACAAAGTATCTATTTGTACATTCTCTTTTGATGTTGATTGATTATTAATGTTTTCCTTTTTATCACTACATGAAATTATCATTGATAAAATCAAAAGAAATGTAATTTTATTTATCATGATTTTTTAAGAATTGTTTGTTTTTTTAAAATTTGCTGCTAACGTCCCGCCGGCTTTAAGAAGTTGGGGATTTTTGTTCCCGAACCATTCCATTAAGACTGAATTCAAATATACAAAAAGACCGTTCCATTATACGCTAAACCCCCAATTTCTTAAAACCGCTGTTAGCCGTTCGGTTTTATTGTAAGTTTATTTTACCTTTTATGCATTACAAGTCAAAGAAATATTTGAAATAACTTATCTTAGGTTCAATACTTTTTCCTTTTCCAATTTCAATATATTTTCCTTTAGAGTTTTTTCTCAAAATAGTTATTCCATCACTACTTTTTCTTATCACATCATTAACCATTAATTTGACACCTTTATAATCACTTTCATAGAAAAAATTATCGTTTTCATAATAAATTTTTGTTCCTCTAGCTTGCTCAATTTTAATTATTTCGCTGCTAAAGTAACTATTATGAAACTCTTTGCTCTTTTCGTAATACTCTGTCTTTGAATTGTATATTAGGAAAAAAACAATAAGGGTAATAATAATTGGTAAAAATATTTTCTTCATTCTTTTGGTCTTTTTCGTTTCGTGTAGTTAAACTGACGGCTAACGTCCCGGGGCTTTGTGAAGGCGAGGATTTTTATTACTGATGTTTACAAATATACCGAAAAGTTTGAAAGAAAATATTGAAAAATAGGAGAGAAGTGCAAACACTTACCATTACCGATAAATCCCCAAAACCTCGCTTGCACAAAACCACTGTTGTGCGTTCGTTTTTATTTTTCGAATTGCATTTCAGCTTTTATTCCATAATCTTGAACATTATCGATTAGAAAGTTTCTGTATTTTACACTTTCAAATTCATAGTCTTTAATATCAAGTTCATCATATCTTTTTCCAAAAATTCGTTTAGTCAACTCAAATGCGGTTTCATAAGCTAAAATTGATTGATATTGTTGTTCAAATTCTTCATCTGTTAGTTCATTCTTCATAAATTCAAGTTCATTTTCGTCAAACAAATTCTCATTTTTCAAATAAATTTCTTCAGGAAGTAATTCTCCAATATCTTGGTAAATTTCATCACCAACTTCTCTTAAACGAATTTTTTTTCCATTTTCAATTAAGCAAAAATATGTTCCATAACCTAAAGACAAAGAGAAGATTTCTTTGTCTGGAAATCTTTCAATAAAAGTTTTTTCTGTTCTTGAAATTGTTGGCTTTGTAAATTCCCAAATTAGGTCAGCATTTGCAAGCAAAAGATGATTATTATATTTTGAAACATAAAGTTCGCCAATTTCTGGTCTTTCATTGAAGTTTGTTTTCTCAATAAATTGAAAATCTTTAAAGCCTAAAGATTTAACTAAGTTGTCGTTTATTTCAAGATTTCCAGCATCTTTAATAAAAGTTACAAATATTTTCCAACCCATGAATTAATGTTTTTTTGTTTCGATTTCGTTCGGCTAAAATGACGCACAACGTCCTGCCGGCTTTGAGCAGGCGAGGATTTTTATTACTGATGCTTACAAATATACCGAAAGTTTGGAAAAAAAATTTTTCAAAAAAAGCAAAGACTTTTTGAGCCAGCTCGTTCCATTAAACACCGCAACCTCGCTTGCACAAAACCGCTGTTATGCAACGTATTATTTTTTAATGCTTTTTTCATATTTCTTTTTTCTTGCTTCAACCCATAGATTATATTCATTCATAAAATCTTTTGCTCCATCAACTTCTAAAAAGATGTATTTCATCATTGTGGATTCTTTTATCCTAAAAGCTTCACCTGTTATCCCAGAATCTAATTTCATTTTTTCGGTTAGCTTAAATTGCGAAAGATTTACATTTCCCGCAATCTCATTTGAAAAATAATTTTTGTTATTATGTAAAAGTTTAAATCGAATTAAGGTTGTGAAATTACCACTATAACTTTTTGAGATGCTTTTAATTGTTACATATGGAGCAATTTTCTCAGTATAATAACTATTTCCACACCAAGCGGATTTCCAATATTCAATTGGTTTCCAATTTCCTTTCTGATCTTTTGCTTCTTGAATAATTTTTATGCTTTCATCTTGTAATAAAATGCTTAATGTATCTATGGAATTGTTTTTCAAGAATATTTCATAATCCGAATTTGCGGATTGCTGGATGAATATCAAGATTTTTTGAGAACTATCATTTTCTACTTGGGATAGATCTTTACTAATAAACTCTCTATCTATGAGGTTTTCGTTATGTTTCATATCAATCTCCTGTGAACATAATTTCAATGAGATTAACAGTAGAAAAAAATATTTTAATCTTAAGTTCATGATTTTTAAACGAACAGTTGGTAAATATGTTGCATAACGTCCCGCCGGCTTTGTGAAGTGGCGGAATTTTGTTACTGATGTTGGCAAATATACCGAAAAAATCAAAGAA
>NZ_JBDOCV010000012.1:0-4046 GCF_040750275.1 Flavobacterium enshiense | reverse complement strand
ACGTCCCGCCGGCTTTGTGTCAGGCGGGGATTTTTATTACTGACGTTTGCAAATATACCGAAAAGAATGAAAGAAGAAGCCTCACTTCGGAGAAGAAATGCAAACACCGACCTTTACCGATAAATCCTAAAACCCTGCTTGCACAAAACCGCTGTTGTACGACGTTCTATTATGTGGTAAATAAATATAGAAAAATACGATTACCTTTTTTTGGAAAGATACAGAAGCCATTAATTAACGGATTTGCATAGAAATACTGCGCTTCGTAGGTAGTAACATTTATTTTATACTTCTCTGAAGTTTTATCGTAATCGAAGATTTCAAATATTTCTGGGGATAAAAAATCTAAACTTTCCTTTTTAAATCCGGCATAAAATGAATGATTACTTTTTGTTTTTACTTGTTTCTTTAATTGTTCGAGATCTTTTTTTTCGAATTCAATCTCGGCTATCAGCGTATAGTCACTTGGACCTAAACGTCCATCTCCAATTTTTTCAATTTTAAATTGTGTCGATTTTGGCTCTATTTTTAAAGAGACATGCTTTTTTAGGTCTTTTACATCATCATTAATTTCGTTACAACTTGAAAGAGTTAGAATCAAGATTAAATAGTAGAAGATATGTTTCATATTATATCGGTTGTTTTTGGATGAATGTCGTACAACGTCCCGCCGGCTTTGTGTCAGGTGGGGATTTTTTGTTACTGATGTTTACAAATATACCGAAAAGTTTGAAAGAAAAAAGCTCAAAAATAGGAGAGAAGTGTAAACACTAACTCTTACCGATACACACCCAAACCCCACTTGCACAAAACCGCTGTTAGCAGTTGTGTTTGTTTTTATCACTTTTTTGTTTCCATTTTGTTTATTACTTCAATATTATAAAACTCGTGAAACTTTTTTGCGATTTCAATTGCCATTTCTGGATTTTTTGTCATATACAATGTTGTAGGTTTTTTGTTTTCTGCAAATAAATTTATTAGCACCATTTTATCAGACATAGTTGCGGTAGCTGTAGATCCAAAAGTTTTTCCACCGATTGTTTGAGTTATTGTAGTTTTAAATATAGTAATATAGTCAATGTTTGGAAAATCTTTCCAGATTCCAAAATTCGACCCTGCAATTGAAAAGACTTGACGATATTGATTTTCGTTAAAATCTAACTCAATTCCATCCGTTGAAATTAAATATAACCCAACAATAATAAATAAAGACCAAACTACGAGAAATCCTGGACCTAAAGTAATGTTTATAAAAAGCAAAGAACAAAAACCTGTAACCCAAAGAATGTTTCCAATTATTATTTTTATTAACGGTATTTTTTCTAAGTATAAGAATTTTTTCATCTCGTTTTTTAACATAACTGCTAACGTCCCGCGGCTTCGCGTCAGTTGCGAACTTCGGAACGAATTATTTTCTGTTAAAGATAAAAATTCTTGCGAAACGTAAATGTGAACTTACAACAGAATTCGCAATTGCGCGAAACCGCTGTTGTGCGTTGTCTTTTTCTTACGGTCGTTTATGAATTCTTTTCAGTTTTAATATTTCAGTATTAAATTTTCAAGAGTATTTTCACAAGCCGTTTTCAAAACCCTTATTTTGTAATCTTTTCTTTTTTAAAATTTCAAATATTCCTAATAAAATTAAAGCTATTATAATTCCTTGAATAAATAGCATTATTACTCCAAATGTGAATGAATCTAAGAATTCAACGTTTCTGATTTCTTCTCCGTAATCTCTGTGATAACTCGTTACAATTATAACAAAACGCTCGAAATAAAATCCGATTTTCATAAATATTGCGACAAACATTACATAATAAAAATTCGATGCAATTTTTTTAATAAATAGTGTGAATGGTAAAATTAAAGCAGATAAGAACATAATCCAAAATGCCCATTTATAAGGACCAGTTGCTCTTTGGGTAAATGCAAATTTTTCAGGATAAAATATCATTCCTATTAATGAATATGTCCAAGTAATAATTGAGTATAAAATAATGAACCAACAAATTAAATTCAGTACTTTTTTAGTTTCAAAACGTCTCTTGAAAAATAGTTCAACAAAAATTAGAGTCAGAATTATTGGAACAAAACAGTGGATCAAGTTCGCATCTATTATTTCAATAATTCTTTTGTATAAATCCATATTCTTTGCTATTTCGGTTTTTAAGATAACGCACAACGTCCCGCCGGCTTTGTGTCAGGCGGGGATTTTTTATTACTGACGCTTACAAATATACCGAAAAGTTATTAAGGAAAAAGTTCAAATGAAAGAATAAAATGCAAACACCAAGCCTTTACAAATAAATCCCAAAACCCCGCTTGCACAAAACCGCTGTTGTGCGCTGTTGATATTATTGATTTAGAAGAATTTTATATTAGTCTCTAAAACAGTGAAATCAAAATCTCTATATAAGTCGAAAACATTTTCAAACACAAAAACTAAAAGTAGAGAAATCAATACTAAAATTCCCGATAAAGTTATTAATGAATATTTTATCATTTTATTCGCAAACAATTTCACATGAAGTTTTTTTAAACATAGTAAAATGACCAACCAAAAAATGTAATAACATAGAATGTCTATAAAAAACTCTAAAATAAAAAATTGTCGCGACATGGATGTATGCCATCCAGTACAAGAATAAGGAAAGGGAAATCCATACATTTCTGATTCAGGCGCATCAACAGGCAAAACATTCCATTGCTTAGTTATTGCAATAAAAGATATAAGAGTTAATGAAATTGCATTTTTAAAATCTAAGTTTTTCAATTTAGCAGTATTTTTGGTTCAATAGCGCACAACGTTCCGGCGCTTGGCGAGGTTGCGAACTTCGGAACCAATTATTTTCTATCAAAGATAAAATTCCTTGCGAAATGTAAACGTGATTTTACTACAAAATTCGCAATCTTGCCAAACGCTTGTTACCAGCAGTATTAATTTATATTTTACGTATGTCGTTTTCGTTAAGCTTTCTAACATTCATTTTCATTTCTAGTTCGCAAACTCCAAATTCTTCAAAGTTTTTTCTTGCTTCAATTAAAGAAACTCGATTTGGACCTCCTTCTTTATTTGGATTTTCTGTTTGGTAGAGGTCGTCTTCCCAAAAACAAATTTCACAAATTTCATAAGTTCCATTTGGAAATTCTGATAAAGTATTGTAACCGCAACATTTGCAAAAATATTTTCCATTCGCGCCATGTTGATAATCTTCGTCAAGTTTTCTTAAGCTCATTTTTTAGGATTAAAAGATTACAAAAAAATCATCAATTATTTTTCCAGTTTGTTCAAAGACAACAGAATAAAAACCTATTGTTTTGTCTTGATTAATAATTTTACATTTAAAGGTAATAAATGGATTTTTTAAATCACATTGGATATGATTCAAGTCAATTGAAACATTTTTATTACTCAAATTTAAATCCTCACAAGTATTATTTTCAACAATTGATTTGAAGGAATTGGATAATATTTCCTTTACATTATTAGAATCGATAAAGTCTTTTGTCTGGATTTCGTTCATAAAATATTGCTGGTAACGTTCCACGGCTAAATGCAGTGCCGTGTATTTCATAAGAACGAAAATAATAAAAATAAGTTAGATAGATGTTCCTAAGAAAGAAAATGTAGGCATTGCATTTAGCCGTTGTTGTGTGTAGTTATTTCTAGCACGCCCTCTAATTTTTTAAAGGAAATAACGGAGTTGTGGCGTCTCCACCTTAATCGAATTATGCATTATCTACTTCTTTATGAACCTAAATTGAATTGATTATATCTCTGATATGAGCTGTTCAATTTAGGTCTTCCCTAAATTTTTTTTTCCGCAACAATTAAAAATTAGTAAAAACCTTACTTTTTTATTGACTTATAGGAATTTATCTACTAACTTTGCCAAGTCTTTACGCTGCCAAGCGTTTGAAAGTAAAACTTTCCACGATGTCAATCGCAAGACTTGCGGTTCTGAAAACCTTAAAATTATTACACCAAAAAAAACTTAGGGATTCATAAACGCAAAAACTACGGAGACGGCGCAATTACACACAAC
>NZ_JBDOCV010000011.1:0-17724 GCF_040750275.1 Flavobacterium enshiense | reverse complement strand
ATGTGTAATTACTGCTAACGTCCCGCCGGCTTTAAGCAGTTGGGGATTAATATTCCCAAAACTAAGGATTTAAGACTAAGTTTACAAATACAAAACCAACATTATTTTTTGCCCCAAAACCCCAATTGCTTAAAACCGCTGTTATGCACAGTGTTTTTTATTTAATTATTACAGTTTTTTTCAATTTCTGCTTTAGCAAGTTTTTCACCGAGTTTTTCAGATTTATAGAAATTTTCACAAGCTAATTTCTTTTGTCCTCTCAGTAAGTAAATTTGTCCAATCCAATAATAACTTTCTGCTGTTTTATAATTTTGTTGAATACAGGCTTGAAAGTCAAAATTTGCCTTTTCTAAATCGTTTAAATAAACATTTGAAACTCCTCTTTCGTAATGTATCATTTTTCCAGGAACGTCATATTCATATCCTAATTCTACAAAATTATTTTCGCTTAAGTCTCCATAAAATCTATCACCACCTTTTGTGTCAAATGCTCTATTATAAAACTCTGCGGCTTTTTTATAATCTCCTATTTGTTTAAAATTATTGCCCAAATTAAAAAATGCCATCGTATTTTTTGGGTTTAATTCAATAACTTTTTTATAATCTTCAATTGCTTTTTCATATTCACCCAATGCTGATTTATCGACACCACGATTGATATATGCGTCAACAAACTTTTTATCTTTTAATATTGCTTTGTCAAGCAATAAAATGGCTTCTTTATATTTTCCCTCTCCCTCAAGTTTTTCTGCTTCTACAAGATATTCAGGCGCAGTTTTGAAATTGCAACTATAAAGAAATAATGTAATTATAACTATTGTAATTATTGTATGTCTCATTTCGTTTTTTCAACATTGTGCATAACGTTCACCGGCTTGGCCGTCGTTGCGGCAATTTAAGTAAAAATATGTTATGAAATGCGAAGCATGAATAAAAGAAGAAACTCCTTTTATAGTTTAGACCAGCAATGCGGCTAAGCCGCTGTTGTAGGCAGTTTGAATTACTTACCAATATATGCATAAATCATTTTTAAATCGGATTCTTTGAAATTTTTATTTGATAAATCAAGATGGTAATCAATACCGAATTGTTGAGTTTTAGTTTCGTTGATATCGTAGTCTTTGTTATTTAGCCATTTATTAAATACAACTGAATCAACATTTCGCAACGCAGGTCCAGTCATATCTGCATCCAATTTATGACACGCAGTACAAGTATTATTGAAAATCTTTTTCCCTTCACTTGCAGTTTCAGAATTTTTAGTGCCACAAAATTCTAAGTTGGTTTTAGTATCTGCAACTACGTGTTTGGGTTTTTTAGAATGATTGATTAATAGTAAACAAAATATTACGATTGTTAAGCATAAAAATACACAACTAAGAACTATTATTTTGTTAGTTAATTTCCTGAATGCTTTCAAGTTACTGTTTTTTACAAATTGCCTACAACGTCCCGCCGGCTTTAAGAAGTTGGGGATTTTTGTTCCCAAACCATTCCGTTAAGACTGAAGTCAAATATACAAAAAGCTCGTTCCATTAAACACCCAAACCCCAATTTCTTAAAACCGCTGTTAGCTGTAGTAATAATTTTGTTTATTTACTTGGCGGAGGAAATTTTATTTGCTCACTAAGATCAATAGGTTTTGGAGGCATAGGTAAACTTAAAGTGTCTTTACTTAATGCAAACTTTTCAAAGTCTTTTTGACTTTTTTTAATATTTACAGAATCAAGATTTACATAATTCTTTTTGTCATAGTTTGCAGAAATTACGTTTTGAATTTTTACAAATGAAGAATATTTCAAATCTGTTTCATCTTTTTGATAAGTGAAAGTTAAGACCTTATTGTTTTTATATTTTGCTTTTACTCTTATTGTTGGGCCATCATAAAAATCCAATGTGTTTGTGTCTATTTTTGTTTCGTAATATTTATCACTTCTAGACTTATTAGTTTTTGCTATTTCCAAGATTATTTTAGAATCGATATTAGATTTTAAATAGACATATTTTGGCTCAAAAGGTTTTATTCTTTTAATGGTTTCTACATTTCCAATTGCATCGATTTTTGAATATTCATCAAGGTCAATGAATAACTTTTTACTTCCATCATAGTTATAGTAATATGACATAACCTCAATACTTTCTAACTCATTTTCTTTTTGAGAACAACCAAATATTAATATTGCTAAAAAAAGGCTTAGTCTCTTCATTTCGTTACGTTTTGAGATTATTACAGCTAACGTCCCGCCGGCTTTATGTCAGTGGCGGATTTTTGTTACTGATGTTTACAAATATACCTAAAAGTAGAGAAGAAGAAACATCTTTTTAAAGAAGAAATGCAAGCACCAACCTTTACCGACACACACACAAAACCGCCATTGCATAAAACCGCTGTTAGCGGTAGTGCTTTTACTTCTTGATTTTTATTTTTAAATTTTAAGGAAAAGTATTAAAAACATTATCAGAAAAGTAGACATAAAATAAATAAAAAATGCTTTTTTATTATTGTATGATTCATGTAGTTTTATTAGCATTTTGTATTTTTCATTTCGATAAACAACATAATAGTTTAAACACATTATTGGTAGAACAAAATATATAGCGAAATTTAAAAGAAAATTATAAGGTTTCGTATGAGATATTTTGAGAACTAAGAAACCTAATGAATTTGGTAATATATGGTTGTTTATAATAAGATATAGAAGTAATAGATAAACTGAAGTTGCTACAGCAAAATAAAAGTTAGATGCAAACTTCCAGATGTCACTCATAGGACCATTATTTTTTGCAGTATATATTGAACTAATTAATATTTTGAAATACATTTTTACCATCTCGTTTTTTGCATTACCGCTAACGTCCCGTGGCTTCGCGCAGTTGGGGATTAGTTCTCCCAAAACTAACAATTTAAGATTAAGTTTACAAATACAAAACCAACATTATTTTTAGCCTTAAAGCCCCAATTGCTCGAAACCACTGTTGTGCGATCGGTTTATTTCAGTTTCCTTTTCTTTGGGTTTTGACGATTAGAAAAAAAAGAAAGTATTTCGACTTGGTCATTATTAAATCTATAGTACAATGAATTGTGTGATAGAATAACGGCTCTGCGAATATTGTTCTTGATTTCAGACTTTTGAAACAAGTCTGGATTTTGAGATATTAAACTAAGAGTTTCTTCAAGTTTTGAAGCCAGATTTTTTAATTCTTTTTCCGTCCAGTTTTCTTCAAGATATTCTATAGTAGATCCTAATTCTTTAAGAGCAAAATCAGTCCAAAGAATTTTATAACCATTTTTCATAAAGTTTTCTGGCGTTTGTGTGTG
This sequence comes from Flavobacterium enshiense, assembly GCF_040750275.1. Taxonomy (GTDB): domain Bacteria; phylum Bacteroidota; class Bacteroidia; order Flavobacteriales; family Flavobacteriaceae; genus Flavobacterium; species Flavobacterium enshiense_B. The sequence goes on along the minus strand of NZ_JBDOCV010000011.1, from coordinate 14,405 downwards.
GATTTAATTTTCCTGCTTCAGCATCTTGTAATCCTTTCTCAATGGATTGTTTTTCACTTTCAGAAATCGAATTCCACCAATCCTTGCTTTCACGTTTTCTCAATTCCATAATTTTTTCAATTATAGAGGAATCTTCTATAGTAGAAAGCCATTGGATTAATTCCAGTTTTTTATTTTGTATGTTTAATTCAATATTCATAATCCAAAAGATTTATTAAATCAAAAGTACAAATATATTCTGAATGTGCTTTATACGTTTCGTTAAAAAAACTGTCGCACAACGTCCCGACGGCTTTGTGAAGTGGCGGTTTTTTTATTACTGACGTTTACAAATATACCGAAAAATTCAAAGAGAAAATGACGAAACAAAGTGAAGATTTTAAATCCCGATCGTCCCATTAAACACCAAGCCCCGCCATTTCTTAAAACCGCTGTTAGCAGTAGTTTTTTTAATTTTCCCAAAGTTTATCAAATAATTGTGGGCAAATTCTTCTCATGCTTTCTGGTTCTTCCTCTTCCCAATTAAAATTAATTTGAGGATAATTTCCTTCATTGGTTTTAAAATTGTCGTTGTCGATATAATCATAAAGATCTTTACCAGTTTTACGATTAAATGCTTCTAGAGCAACATACCAAAAACCTTCAAAATCATAATATTCCATGTCACCATTGACTTCTGAAATTAAGCTGTCTGGATTTTCTTTTGCTTTGTAATAAGTTTCTTTGCCTCTTGAAATTACCCAGTTTCTAAAATACTCAAAAGAATCATCTGAGCAGCCACCATTCATTATATAACCAGCACACCATATTTCAGAATTATATGTGTCATAAAGTAATTTATCGGTTCTCAATCGAAATCCTATTATTTCTTTTGGAGTTAACTTTTCAATTTCATTAATGAGGGATTGCTCTTGATCGTCTTGATTATCAGTTTTTTTTAGAGAAGTTGTTATGATGTTCCAATAAATATTTTCGTCAAGCATTTCGGCAGATTTAGATAATTGTGATTTGTCAAAATTTCTTGTTGTTACTCTTTTTCCAAAAAGTTTGTCAAATATTCCCATGTCAATGTTTTTTGAATTTGTATTGCTTTAAAAAAGTGATTGCAATTAACGTTGTCTTTATAAAATTACTGCTAACGTCCCGGGGCTTTGTGAAGGCTGGGATGATTTGTTACTGATGCTTACAAATGTACCGAAAAGATTGAAAGAAAAATTTTGAATAGAAGAAAAAAGTGCAAACACTAACCTTTGCTGAACAACCTCAAGCCCAGCTTTCACAAAACCCTTGTTAGCGGTTGTTTCTTTATTTAAAAAGTATAAATTTTTTCATTAAATCATTAAAGTCAGAATTTTGATTTGGATTATTTTTAAAATACATTGTTAGAATCAAAGGTTGATTGTTGACAATACCATACGCAACTATTTCGTAGTGAAATTTCTCATTGTTATTGATTTTAACACCATGCTTTAAATAATATTTTTTCCCAGTTAATTTTCCTCCGCTTGATATGAAATTTACTTTTTCAAGTATTTTCACATCTGTGTCTCCTTCAGTTCTTTCAAAAAAAATTTGATAGTTTTCTTTGAGTGTTTTTTCGGTTAGATATTTCCATCTTGCTTTGAAAATATTACTGCTAATTTCAAATTCAGAATCAGATTCATAATTTTGAGGAACTCCTATGTCTAAATTTGCATACGAAACTTTTTTAAAGTTATTCTGAGCAAATATTTGAGCGCAAAAAAAGAAAAATATAGCTGTTAAGAATTTGATTTTCATACACTTTTGAATATTTTGAGTTTCGTTTTTGTGAAATTACCGCTAACGTCCCGCCGGCTTTGTGTCAGGCGGGGATTTTTGTTACTGACGTTTACAAATATACCGAAAAGTTTAAAAGAAAAACGTTCAGTAAAAGAAGAAATGCAAACACCAAGCCTTTACAAATAAATCCCAAAACCCCCGCTTGCACAAAACCGCTGTTATGGGCTGGTTCTTTTTATTTTATCCTCCAATAAGTTAATTATTTTTCGATAAGAATCCTCTCCAATTTCGTCTTTTCCAATTACGTAAGATAATTGATTCCCTACGTTTAAATCGAGGAATATATTGTCTTCAATTATTCGGTATGATTTAAATGCATCCCAATTAATTTTCGAATCATATTTATAATCTTTGTATCTGAAATATTCATCATTAAATTCCCAAACTGAATTTTCGTTAGATTCTATTTGTCCTTTAATTTCATCACTAACAATTTTTTGAAAATCCTTTTTACTTTTTTGATATGTAGCGTTTATTTTGTAAAATTGAATGAAACCATATATTCCAAATATTATAAATACATAACCTACATTTCCCTTTCCATAAATTGCTAAAGCTCCAAAAAGGAATAATCCAATTGAGAAAAATAAATTGTTTTTACTTTTCCTCAAAATTTTGTTCCACTGTAAGTCTAATTGCAGATTAGTTTGTCTTTTGTAAATATCTACATTGAATGGAATTTCTAATGTCATTTGGCTTATTTAGTATCTATTTTACGCTCGTTTTGTGAACTTGCCCATAACGTTCCGCGGCTTGGCGCAGTAGCGACTGCGTGAAACGTTTATTTTCTTGCTAAGATAAGATTTTCCAGCGGAAAATCGAATGTTGTTATTTATTGATTAGTAGCTATTGCGCCAAACCGCTGTTATAAGCTGGCCTAAATTATTTCAGTAAGTAACTTTTCTTTAACGTTTTGAACTTCATTTTTAGAAACTTGTACGAAATGAATTTCTTTGCTATAATTTTTTAGTTCATCAAAAATTATTTCAATATCGTTTCTTAACTTCCATAACAAGAATATTTGATTTTCTTTTTCAAAAGAATAAATTTCAAAATCATCAGTAAATGTTGAACCAAGAACGATGTATTCAGAACGTTTTTCGTTAGTTGATTTTATTAAATCAAATATTTCTTCTTTGTCTTTTTCGATAATATTTATCTCAATTGATTGCGAATTAATAATTTCATCAAGCAATCCAATTAAATATCCATTTAAAAAGATTAGGTCTTCTTTTGTTCCTAAAAACATATTTTGAATCCATAATTTTCCATAACCCATTTTCGGATTATTTTCGTTTTTATAAAATTCTAAAGCGAAAACATCTTTATTTCCGATTATCATATGCGCGATTTTTGAGGCTTGCTTATAACGTCCCGCCGGCTTTAAGAAGTTGGGGATTTTTGTTCCCGAACCATTCCATTAAGACTGAAGTCAAATATACAAAAAGCTCGTCCCATTAAACACCCAAACCCCAATTTCTTAAAACCGCTGTTAGCTACAGCCTTTTTCGATTATTTTTTCAATTCCAAAAAATGAAGAGTATGAAATTCCAAATACAATTAAATGCATAATTGTATCTCCAAATAAATTTGCCGGTAAAACACTTGAAATAAGCAATCCAAGAAACGATGATAGAATTGAAATTACAAATCCAATAAGACCATATAATGCTCTCATTTTTTTACTTATTGTAATGTAAAATAAAACGCTTAGAATGATAACTGATTCTAGTCTTTTAAAATAACCACCATCTTTTCCTGCGTGATAACTTATATCAGTTCTTATCTTGTAATTTAAGAAGAATATTATCAATACAGAAATTGTAATGAATATGAAAAGTTTAGTTTTTCTGCTCAATAGTTTTAATTTTTAGTCAACCTAGTTTTAGGACGACAGTTTTTTCTAAGGTTGTAGCTAACGTTCCGCGGCTTGGCGCAGTAGCGGCTGCGTGAAACGTATTATTTCTTGCTAAGATAAGATTTTCCAGCGGAAAATCGAACGTGATATTAATTGTAAATTAGCTATTGCGCCAAACCGCTGTTACAAGCAGTCATAATTTAATAATTATGTTTATCTATTAAATAAGGTTTAAAATCAAAACCATTTTTATCTTTAAATACTGTCTTTGAAATTGGTATTATTATTTTGGAAGCTTCTCTTTCTTTTCTTTGTTCAAACAATATTACTGGATTTGCAATTAAATTTGCAGGAATTTTAAAATGATATAAACTACAATCATTCGAATCATTTAAAATGATATTCATTTCTGAATCAAATTTTGTATTATTAGGTTCTAACCACCAAACATTAACTGAATTATTTTGGTTTGAAAAAATTGAGTTTTGATTATTTAAGGAAAGATTGCTTTTATCGTTAATAAGTTGAATAGCTAAACTTTTATTTATTTTCGAACTGTTTAGTAAATTATCAATGATTTCAATTTCTTTTTCTTCAATGGATTGTTCATCATTATTTTCATCAACCGATGACAACACCGAATTTTTACTATCATATTCTCTATGGCAATCTTTACAAAGAATTCGAATTGTGTTTTCAATTGGTTCATGTGCTTCTACAAAAATATCTTCAAATTCTTGTAAATCTATTCTAATGGTTTTGTTGTTATCAATAAAATAATTATTTAAAATATTGAAAATCAATATAGGTCTTTCTTTTCCTTTGATATGTGCTGCGTCTAATTTTTTTGTTCTAGAATTGCATTCTTCGCATTTCCCAGTTTTTTTTCGATGTTTTCTTGAAATGTATTGGACTTTATTTCTTGAATATCCACCAATAAACTTTATAAACTCTTTTGTTGTTCCTTCAAAAATTGCCATATAATAAACTTATAATTTTTTAATTTAATATTGAAGATATGCCTTGAATAAAAATACTGATTATAAAAAGAATAAAATAAATAAATAATCCTTTTTTCCACCAATTATCACAGTGTGTCCAAGTTCTCATAAAATAGTATTCAAATTTATTTCCACCATTTTCAAAATTCGTTTTTAAAACATTTAATTTTTCAGCCTTTAGTTTTTGTTTATTTACTAAAAGTTGATTTTGATGTTCAATTTCTTTTTGTTTTTTGAAATATTCTAATTCAATTTTTTCCTTTTCTTGGTTTAAATCGAATTCGTTTTTTTCTTCATTATTATCATCACTTAATAGTAAACCGCCAACTGCTAATGCTGCTCCTTTTGCAATATTTTTTGTTGAGGATGATTTTTCTGAATCTTTTGTGTTTTTTGAATTGGAAGTTGTTTCTTTTTTTGTGTTTTTTTCAGATGCTGATTTTATAGGTACAACATTAACACCAATATTTTTTGGATTTATTTGTACTCCTGGATAATGTTTGTTGACAAAAGCCTCTATCACTTGGTATCGATTACCTCCTGTAAATTCTTTAGCCATTGAAGTGTCCATTTCTACAGTTTTGTTAATTACTTTTGGGCCATTTAATTGTCCTGTACCTTTAATCGTAACTTTTGATTGACTCATGTTGTTTTTCTTGTTAAAGTTTCTGTTGGCGAATGATTGCTTGTAACGTTTCGCGGCTTGGCGCAGTAGCGGCTAATTTACGAAAAAAGTTCTTATGAAAACGCCAAGTTGAAAATCCAGCGGATTTTCAACCGAAGAAGAGTAGAGCTATTGTGCCAAACCGTTGTTATGCACAGGTATAATTTCCAGTAAACTTTATGTTAATCTTTTCATTAGTTCAGTAATCGTTGCAAATAATCCTATTAATAGAATAACAAGAATACCATATAATCTGAAGTCAGTAAAGAATCCGTAATAATTTTCACGATTTTTTTCAGCACTTTTTTTATTAAATATTATCCATCTTGTTACCAGAAAAAATAGAATTAAAGATAGTAACACATAAAACACTAACGTTTTTGTACTTTCATCTTGAATGTATGTAAGTGGTAGAATCAAAGAAAAACATTTTTTATTTACACAGTCTTTTCACTTGTGCATAACGTCCCGCCGGCTTTGTGAAGTGGCGGTTTTTTGTTACTGATGTTTACAAATATACCGAAAAGTTAGAGAGAAAAAACTTATTTCGGAGAAAGAAAAATATTCACTGACCATTACAAATAAATCCCTAAACCCGCCATTTCACAAAACCGCTGTTAGCAGTTGTTTTTACCAAAACTTCCACCATTTTTTCTCACTTATAATATTTTCTTTCTCTTTGTTGATTTTTGAATATAGGGAATCAAATTTAGATGCAATTTCTAAATATTCATCACCCCAACCATTTGATATAGATAATTCTTGATAAGTGCAAGTTGGTAAAAATTCCTCTTTAACTTTTTCTAATGTTTCGTAATCACAAAGTTCGATTTTTTCAATATCATGAATTATTTTGGCTTTTAATGTTTCTGGGTTATCAAATCTTGTCCAAACAATATCGGTTTCTGAATTTAGCTTGTCTTTTATGATTCTCAAAAGTTTGGATACTTTTTTAAAACTTTCATAATCAAATATTTTTGACATAAAAACTTCGTAAGTCTCTTCGTCGCAAACTTCTTTTAAATCTCTCAAACTATTTATGGAATATTCTTTAGAGCAAAGTTTTTCATTAATAAGTTTTATGTCTTGAAGTTTATTTGTGATGACGCTCCAAATGATATCAATTTGATTTTCAAAAACTTCAATTTCTGACTTTTCGTTTACTCTTAATAAACCATCAACATCACCGTTATATTTTTCGTAAATGATTAATTGTCTTTTATTTATAACGTCTTTCATAAAATAACTGCTAACGTTTTTCGGCTTGAAACAGTGGCAAATTTTTGTCACCGCCGAAAACAAATATACCGAAAATTTTGAAAGAAAAAGCTTCAAATCGAAGATTGAAAATTATTCACAAAAGTTTGCCGATAAATCCCGAACGTTGCCATTGTTTTAAACCGGTGTTATAATGGGTTGCGACACACAAAATTGGCACACATAGTAACCACAATATTTATACATTCCGATTGCGTAATGTTTTTCAGTTCTCATTTTTGCGTTTTGGTTTTCGCATTATTTCCACGAAGTTATTGCGGTGTAAATTTTCGCAAAGTAATTCTACAAAGTAATTCTACAAAGTAATTCTACAAAGTAATTCCACGTAGAATTTTCAGAGATATTTTCGTTTAGATTTTCCGTAAAATTATTCCATAAAGTTTTTTGAAAATTTTAAACCAAAACCTTTTAGCGTCCGGTTTCGGTTCGCACGGGGAGCCATCCATTATAACGTCCCGCCGGCTTTGTGAAGTGGCAGTTCTTTGTTACTGATGTTTACAAATATACCGAAAAGTTAGAGAGAAAAAACTTATTTCGGAGAAAGAAAAATATTCACTGACCATTACAAATAAATCCCTAAACCCGCCATTTCACAAAACCGCTGTTAACGGCTGGTTTTATATTTTTAAAGATTTTCAAATTAATTTTTTACGATAGATTTAATCGTTCCTTTTTGCTTAAAGTTTATCAATTTTTCATAATCTAATTCTTGAAAATTGAGTTCAGTTTTTGGCCTAAAAACTTCGTATTTATTTTCTTTACCGTTTATATAAATTAAATCATGTAAATCTAAAGTGTCTTTTTGTTGAGTTATTACATCCGCTCTTTTCCAATTCTTTGTTATGATACCAATTTTTTTGGTTTCATTGTTAATTATTAAATCACCGCTTTGAGATTCAAAATAAATTTCTTGAAGGTCGCCATAATGGTCTTCAATTTCCATTAAGTAAAGTCCCCAACCAATAAAACCAAAAAAGACAACTACAGTTATTAATATACTAATTATTATTTTCTTCATTTGGTTACGATTTTTTCTACGGTTTTTTTGGCGCAAACTTGCCGTTAACGTCCCGCCGGCTTTGTGTCAGGCGAGGATTTTTATTACTGATGCTTACAAATATACCGAAAAGTTTTAAAGGAAAAAGCCCAAAAAAAAGAAGAAAATACAAACACCAAGCCTTTACCGATAAATCCCAAAACCTCGCTTGCACAAAACCGCTGTTAGGCGCTGTTATTATTTTATTGCAAATTTTTTCCCTTGATATTCTATATTCAACATTTTAAAACTCTCGATATCTATTTTTTCAGATTCTAAAAAGTTAAGAAGATTTACTATTTTTTCTTTGCCAAATATTCTATAGTTTGTTAGGATTGCTTTCTCAATTTTTCCCTCCTTTTGATAATAAACGTAAATTAAGATTTCTCTACTTCTTCCCATCCCAACTATTTCGCATTTTATTTTATTAAAATTTGAAAAATCAATTTTTTTAGGAATTAGAAAAGGAGATAAGATATGTAGTTTATCATCAATACAAATAACATGATTGATTTTACGTAAAAGAAATAAAATAATTAGTATTCCTATTATTGAAAAAGGAAAATCTAGGAGGAAAAATAAAAATCCTAGTATCAATCCCGCAAATATTATGAAGGAAAATAATATAATCGATTGATTATCAAAATAAATTTTATGTTTTACTTTCATTAGTTTCCATTTCGTCAAGTCCAATAGCGCCTAACGTCCCGGGGCTTTATGCCGGTGGGGATTTTTATTACTGATGTTTACAAATATACCGAAAAGTTTGAAAGAAAAAACCTCACTTCGGAGAAGAAAATGCAAACACTGACCTTTCCAAATATATCCTAAACCCCACTTGCATAAAACCCCTGTTAGCAGTGGTTTTTGATTTTAACTCCAACTCATTTTAATTGAAACATTATTTCCTTCGATTTTTACTGTACCTCCAAATGACTCATTTTCTCCTGGATATACATCATAAATCTTATTTTTTCTACGAAGTTTTGGGATATTACTTTTTAATCTCTTGCTATTTGCTATCCAATTTTCAACTTCATTTTTGTTTGTTGAAAATTCAATAATAAAAGTACGAGTAAAAAGGGTTCCTTCTTTTTGAACTTTTAAATTTTCTATGTTATTTGGTAGTTTTGCTAATCCACCCCAATTTAGTGTTGTTTGAATTGCATCTTCCTTTTGCCAAGGAAAAACATAGCTTGAGAAATAATTTAAATAAACAAAAATCATCAAAAGGAATAAGATGGGACTTATTATTTTAATTGTGTTTTTCATAAATGTTTTACTAATCTATTAATTAGTTCGGCAGCAAAAAATAGTAATGCAATTATTCCCATTGCATAAACTCTCCAAGAATACATTTTAGAAATAGAATCATTGTTATCATAATTCCTTTTAGGGCTTTTTATCTCTTTAGTGTCTGATTTGTAAAATAGAAATAATACAATAAGAATTACTGCTAAAAAGAATAATAAAGTTGTTGTTTCAGTTTCTTGAATTGTTTTCATGGGCCGTTAAGTCAAATACCGCCTTGTTTTTTTAAAATCACTGCTAACGTCCCGCCGGCTTTATAAAGTGGCGGAAATTTTGTTACTGATGTTTACAAATATAACTGAAAAGTTTAAAGAGAAAAAGTAAAATTGAAGCAAAGATTTTAAAGCTGGATCGTTCCATTAAGCACTAAACCAGCCATTTTATAAAACCGCTGTTGGCAGTAGTGCTTATGAGCTTAATAGTATTCAATTTCTCTAATCCATTTATATAAATCAATTCCATCCACTGTTTTTATGATTTCAATCCAATTATTGTAGTTATCATATTTGTATTTATATAAAATGGTGTACTTTTTTAGATATTTATTGTTATTTTCATTATATTCTTCTTGACTAAAATTCAATTTGGCAATCTTATCCTTTTTATAGGTGTATTCCAATATTGTTGAAGCTTTTGAAATATCCTTGTCAAAGGAATATCTTTTAATTAATCGATTACTTTTATCATATATGTAATTGATGTATACTTCTTTCAATTTTTTTCTATCGCTTATAAAAGATATTTCAGTTTTTAGATTATTTCCGTCATATTCGAATTGTTTGTTTTTATATTGTTCTTTACTGATTTCATTGTCGAAAAAAGGACTAGAAGTATAAATTCCAATAAGCCTATTTTTTATATCATATTCATAAATTTTTTTTCTTGACTCATACCTGACACTATTTGTCTCTGACGACCACTTTCTACGTTTGGATATATAATTGTCTAGTTTTCCGATATCATTATATTTGAAAATCGTGTCCAAAATTATTCCCTCATCATTGTATTGTTGGGATTTTACTTTTTTCCCTTTTACATATTCGATAGTATACATCGTGAAAAAATTATAGTCAAGATGAATAATATTTTTCTTAAGAAAATCGCTGTTTTCCCATTGTTCATAATAATGTTTTTTTGTTACAGCAATATTTTCTATCATAGATGAATCAATCATAGTGTTTATTCTCCCTTTTTTGTCATATGTATATCTATACGAGTTGAAAGGAACATCATTTTTTCCATACCAAATATCTTTTGCTATCTTGCCATCTTTGTTAAAGTGTCTTTCATAATTAATGTAATAGCAAAGATGGTCTGAATACCAATAACTATTAAATATTGAGATGGTTTTTTCAGGCCCTTGAAACCCCATATGACCATAATCACTTTCATAAATTATTTGAGGGTTTTCTTTTTTTGTTAGAAAAATTACTTTTTCTCTTATTTTTTTAATACTTCCAAAAAGTGAATCTTTAGGAAGTTTTTGTGAAAAACCTATTAAAGGAATTGTTATAATTATAAGTAATATTACTCGAAATCTCATTAGGTATAGTTTTTCGCATTACTGCCAACGTCCCGCCGGCTTTGTGTCAGGTGAGGATTTTTATTACTGATGTTTACAAATATACCGAAAAGTTTGAAAGAAAAAATCTCACTTCGAAGAAGAAAATGCAAACACTGACCATTACCGATAAATCCCTAAAACCCCACTTGCACAAAACCGCTGTTGGCTGTAGTGCTTTAATTTAGTAATATTCAATTTCTCTAACCCATTTATACAGTTTTACGCCGTTTACTGTTTTTAATATTTCTGTCCAGTTATTATTGTGGTCGTATTTGTATGAATATGAAACTTTATAATTGACCCTTTTTGGTTTTTCAGATGGCTCTATGTGACTGTAATTCAATCGGGTTATTTTATCATTTGTGTATGTGTATTTTTCAATTATTCCAGCCTTTGAAATGTCTTTATTACAACAATATTTTTCAGTTAATCTCCCATATTTATCATATCTATAATTATAATAAGTGGTAAACTGATCATCATCTTTTTTGCCTGTAATTTGTGTAATTAAATGATCATCTTTGTAAATGTTGGTTATTACACGTCCAGGAACAATATTGTTTGTATATTCTTGAATTTCAAACTCTTTCTTTTTTATAAGCCTTCCTTTCTCATCATAATCAAATTCCATATTCTTATAAGGTTGACCAACAGAATCATGAACGCCTAGTGACCAAGAGTTACCTTCCAGTTTTTTCCATGTACTTGGGTTCTTACAGATTTTGTATGCTATTTTTCCTTTGTCATTGTAGTGATTGATATATTCATCAACAAACCCATTCTCATCGAAACTTTTTGAACGAATTACTTTTCCGTTTTTATATTTATTATAATAATGAGAAAAGTAATTAGTTTGAATATTCTCAGAAATAATGTTTTCATCAACATATTCACCATATTCGTTGAAATAATGATTCTTTGTGTAAATTGAATGAGCAGTTGAATCAATAGAGCTAATCAATCTATTTTTTTTGTCATAAAGATATCTGTAAGAATGTATAAAGTTATCTTTTTTACCGAACCAAATCTCATTAGTTATTTTTCTGTTTTCATCATAGTGTCTTTCATAATTTATGTAGTAACAAAGGTTAGAACTATACCACATATTGAAAAATTTTGATATTGTTGATTCTGGCCCCATAAATCCTGAATGGCCATAATCGTTATTGTAAAGAAATTGAGGATTTTCTTTTTCAGTTAAAAAAATGACATTTTCACGTATTTTTTTTACATGGCCTAAAAGGGAATCTTTAGGTAAATTTTGAGAAGTAACTATTGATGGAATTACTATGAGTAATAAACTTAAAAATTTAATAATGTTTTCCATTTAAGGTCTGTTTTTTTAGCATTACAGCCAACGTCCCACGGCTTTATGAAGTGGCGGGTTTTTTATTATTGTTGCTTACAAATATACCGAAAAGTTGAAAGAAAAAAGCTCAATTTAATACAGAAAAGTACAAACACTTACCATTACAAAAAATCACCAAGCCCCCGACATTTCATAAAACCGTTGTTAGCCGTAGTTTTTTAATTATTTCACATTGAATTTTTGTTCTAAATAAGTTTTTGTTTCATAAAAAATAATTGGCTTCTTATTTCCAGTCAAAGTATCGTTAGGATTTTTTGGATATCTTTCTAAAACAAAACCTCTAATTATTTTTGGCCCATTTTTTCCAAAAACTATTGGAAATCTACCATTTTTTACAATTATAGTATCATATTTCACTTTTTCCACATTACTAAAATCTGATTTAACTTTATCAGATAGACAGAGCAAAATTTGGCTATTTTTATTTATTCTTGGATAATAATTTAATACAGCATCATATGTTTTTTCTTTTTCAGTTTTTTTAAAATCAATAGTAGCAAAACCATGTTCTAAATCCTTTTCATTATTTAGATTTTCTACTTCATCAATTGTTGAATTTGTTTTTTTAGTTTTTGTGTTACAATTTTGTAGTGTTAGAACTAAAATGGCGTAAACAAAAAAGTTAAGGAGAATCTTTATCATAATTTAATTGCTTAAATAAGTTTTACATGGCGTTAATATTTCGCGTTTTTTTCAAAATTACGGCTAACGTCCCGCCGGCTTTATGAAGGCGGGGATTTTTGTTACTGATGTTTACAAATATACCGAAAAGTTTGAAAGAAAAAACCTCACTTCGGAGAAGAAAATGCAAACACCAAGCCTTTACCGATAAATTCCAAAACCCTCGCTTGCACAAAACCGCTGTTGTACACAGTGTTTCTCTAGCAACATTATTTTTATTCTATAGAATCTAACTCATAGATTCTCTCTTTTAACATTCCTTCTTGTCCAAATTCTTCTAAAGTTCCATCTAAATCCATCCACATATTAGTTATAGGATTACTGTCTAAATTTGTCCCAACCCAAGTAAAAACGCCATTAAGATCATAGATGTTATCGTTATTCTCAAGTGTAAAATTACAAGTAACCGCTATGCCACTTCTTACTAAAATTACATTATCATTATTTTCAGATTTTCTGCTTCCAGTAAGCCATTGAGGGTTACTTGTTATCTCAAAACTAAGCATTTTAGTATTTGGAGATTGTTTGATAAACATCTCCTCAATGGTAGAAGTTATCTCTTCAAACGGTTCGTCAGAAAACCATTCTAACATATGTTTAGTTTCTATTAATTTTTCAAAATTTGTTTTCATTTGTTAATCTTATTTTAGGATTTTGTTGGTCCAACATTGTGTACAACGTCCCGCCGGCTTTGTGTCAGGCGGGGATTTTTATTACTGATGCTTACAAATATACCGAAAAGTTTGAAAGAAAAAAGCTCAAAAATAGGAGAGGTGTGCAAACACCAGCTCTTCCCGATACACACCCAAGCCCCGCTTTCACAAAACCGCTGTTAGTGGTAGTTTTTATTATTTGCAATATTTTTTAATTAGTTCATTTGGGTCTTCAATGTTGTATGTTTCTTTCCATTCTGTTTTATACACATAACCCTTTTGGATTGCAATATTCCAAAATTCACATGCTTTTTCAATGTTTCCTATTTGAAAATATGAATTTGCCATATTGTTATATGAGTATTTGTCAGTATCAAAATTTTCATCAAATGATTTACCAAGATTTATGTTTAATGCTTTTTCAAAATCTAGAATTGCATTTTGATAGTCTTTTAAATAAAACTTGCAAAGGCCTCTATTGTTATAAGACACTTTATCTACTGAATCTAAAGATATAGCATTATTAAAATCTAAAATTGCATCTTCATACATTCCTAATTTTAGTTTAATTTCACCACGATTAATATATGCACTAGTGTATTTTGGGTCTAATTTTACAGCTTTATCATAATATAATATTGATAAATCAAATTTTTTCCATTTACTATAAAGTAAACCTAAATTATAGATTATGGTTGATGAATCTTTGTCAAATTCCAAAGCTTTTATATAGCTTTTTTCAGCGAGCTCAAATCTTTGAGTATTTTCAAAAACTATCGCTCGACCCATCCATGCAAGTGAATTTGTTGAATCAATTTTTATTGCTTCATCATGGTTGCTTAATGCTAAATCATAATTTTTCAAGTGAAAATAAGTTGTACCTCTAACTCTAAAATATTTTGAGTTTTTTGAATTTAACTCAATTGCTTTGTTGGAATATTCTAATGCTTCAAATGAAAGTTCTTCTGATAAGGCATTGTGAGTTGTATTATTTAATATTTTGAATGCTTTACTATAATAATATTCGGCTTTAAATTCATTTTCTTTGTTTTGACCGAAGCACAAAGAATTTAATAATATAAATAAATATAATATTCTCATTTTTTAAATTTTAATTAATATTTTCTCAGGTTACGGGAAAATTACCACTAACGTTTTTCGGCTTGAAA
>NZ_JBDOCV010000010.1:0-4981 GCF_040750275.1 Flavobacterium enshiense | reverse complement strand
TGTTATTGTTACCAGCACCGATCCGAACAACCCGTCATGTCCATCGGATCCGGTTACTTCTATTGTAGAAGGCCATACTGTTGGAACGATAGCGTCTTTAATCCCAAGTGTTGCGTTTGATGAAAACGGTTCGATCACGGTTGTGATGACTGGAGGTACCGGAGGTTATTTGTATGCTTTGAGTCCAAGCGGTCCATGGCAGGAATCTAACGTGTTCACAAACTTGAGTACTGGGAATGTGTACACAGTATATGTTACGGACGAGAATGGATGTACCAGCGATAGCCAAAGTATTTACCTGATCGGTTATCCGCACTTTTTCACACCGAACGGAGATGGTGCCAACGATACTTGGAACATCTGGGATTTGGAAGACCAACCTAGTGCTGAAATTCATATCTTCGACCGTTACGGAAAACTGATCAAGCAGATCACTCCGGCAGGCGGCGGATGGGACGGAACTTTTAATGGGGAACCATTACCATCAACGGATTACTGGTTCACGGTGAAGTTCATCGATCCTGCTAATCAGGCAGAAAGAGTTTTCAAGGCTCACTTCTCTATGAAACGTTAAATAATTAAGTTTAATCTTATTAAAAGCTACCTGAAAGGGTAGCTTTTTTTATTATTAACAAAATAGTTGGTTTTTGTGTTACGAATAATTGATTAAATCTTTAATTATTTTGCAATAAATGCTAATTTTGTGTTTTACGATTAAAAAATCATTATAATGAAGAATAATTACTTTTATGTATTATTATTTTGTTTGTTATCTTTTGGGTTGAGAGCTCAGCGCCCTAGGCCAATAGCTGTCGTAGCAACTTCTGCTGCTCCAATATGTGAACCAGGGGATCCATCCGATTTAGCTTGTACATTTACACAAACCCACCAAACTACGGGTTATAATGTAAGTTCTATTCCTTTTAATCCTCCTTTCGGATATACAAACGGTGCAGCTACCTCCTTAATTATTGATGACAGATGGACAGGGATTATTGATTTGAAAGGATTGACTCCTGAGGATTTTAATTTTTGTTTTTATAACAATAATTATATTCAGTGTTTGGTTTCTACCAATGGTACCATTACGTTTAGTATAGCGGGGGTTACACCTGGAGGGCTTTATACTCCAAATTCATTTAGTACATGGGTGAATTCAGGACCTATACCTTATAATGGACCAAGTACTGATGCTCCGTTTAAAAACTCAATTAATGGGGTTTTTCAGGATACTAACCCAGCTATAGATAATACATTTGCAAACCCGAATATAAACTATTATACTACAGGGACTTATCCGAACAGGGTGTTTGTTGTTAATCTTGCTGAAGTGGCTCAATTTGGTTGTTCTTCAGATCCTGTAGTGGGAGCGCAAACCAGTCAGATGATCTTGTATGAAGGAACGAATATAATTGATGTTTATGTGGCAAGACGATATCCATGTGTTAGTTGGTCTGGAGGTCATGGGCTTATTGGTGTTCAAAATAATGATGGAACAGCAGGAGTTACTCCAGCAGGTAGAAATGGAGGAACATGGAATACTCTTAATGAAGCATGGCGATTTACACCAAACGGTACACCGATTGTTCCAACTTTTGAATGGAGAGACCCTGCGAATGTTTTAGTAGGGACAGGTCAGAATATTACTGTCAATCCTACAGCGACAACAACGTATACTGTAACTGCAATTTATCCTACTTGTAGTCCGACGGTTCAGTTTAGGGTTACGGATAATGTTACAGTGGAACTTGTTGATATTCCTACAAATGAGCCTTTGAATGTCAATATTTGTGATACGGGTCAGACTACATTTGAGTTTGATTTCAGTGATAATACCAGTCATGTATTAAATGGTCTTGATCCGGGAATGAATGTCCTTACATATCACACGACTCAGGCAAGTGCTGAAGGTGCCTTTGATGCACAGATAACCGGAGATATTTCAGCTTATCAGGTAGCAACTGTACCTACAACAATATGGGTATCTGTTGAGGATTTGAATACAGCTTGTATCCAAGTGCAATCTTTTGTGTTGAATGCCCGAAACTGTAATGTGCCTGATATGCTTTTGTGTGATATTGGGAATGATGGTTCGGAGTCTTTCAACTTATCAGATCAGAATGTTGCTGTTTTAGATGGTGATAATGCTGCGGATTATATTATAACGTACCATACAACGCTATCAAGTGCTGATGGGACTACGTTGGATAGTGATTTGGTTCCTGCTGGTGCATTGGTAGGCCAACAGGATAATTTTGTAAGTACAGGGCAAACTATTTATTTCAGAAAAGCCCATATAACTGATGCTACAGACGTTTTATTTGATAGTTTTGATTTAATAGTGCTTCCTTTGCCTTCAATAACTGGTAATGCAGCTATTTGTGAAGGATTTACTACTCAATTGTCGTCAACAGCTGCACCGGCAGCAACAACGCCTTGGGTTTCTGATAATACAGCAGTTGCTACTGTTGACGGATCAGGTTTGGTTACAGGTGTTTCTGCAGGTACGGCAAATATTACATATACTAATGATGAGGGTTGTCAAAATGTATATGTAGTTACCGTTAATGATACTCCAACAATTACAGGTACTTTGGCTGTGTGTAACGGTGCAACCACTCAATTAACAGGTTCGGGAGCACCATCTGCCACAACTCCTTGGGCTTCTGGTACACCTTCGGTAGCTACAGTAGATAGTACAGGTTTAGTTACTTCAGTTGGAACCGGAACAACAGTTATAACTTATATTGATGTTAATGGTTGTCAAACAACGGCTACCGTAACAGTTAATGCTTTACCAGTTATTAGTGGTACGCTATCGGCTTGTACTGGTAGTGTGTCGCAATTAAATGCCAGTAATGCGCCGGCAGCAGTAAATCCTTGGATTTCTTCTAATACTACTGTTGCTAGTGTTGGTTCAAATGGTTTGGTTGTTGCTATTTCTCCTGGTACTGTTGTAATAACTTTTACAGATAGTAATGGTTGTCAGGCTACAGCTAACTTTACTGTAAATGCAGTACCTTCTGTAAGTGTTAACAGCCCTGTGGTTTGTACAGGAGCGCAGGCAAATGTTATAGCTACACCAGCTGTTGCTGGAGTGTATACTTATACTTGGAGCGTACCGGCAACGGCCTCTAACCCTGGGAACGTAGCTTCATTTTCTACTACTGTACCGGGTCTGTATAGTGTAACCATATCGGATGGAACTTGTACAAGTGTTGCCGGTTCAGGAACTGTTTCTAATCATCCAGTTCCTACTATTTCGGGAACAATGTCATCATGTGCTGGAGTTGATACGACATTAACAGGTTCAGGAACACCTGCTGCGGTTAATCCATGGTCATCATCAAATACAGGTGTGGCAACAATATCTAATACTGGTGTTGTAAGTGCAGTTGCTGCAGGTTCAACAACAATTACATATACTGATGCAAACGGATGTTCTGTTCAAAGAGTATTTACTGTAAATCCAACACAAGATATTATTAATTTGATTTGTGGACCAACGACACCAACATCGGTAAATTTTGATTGGACTAATATAGCGGGAGCTTCAGGTTATAATTATACATATTCTATAGCTGGTGGTCCTCTTCAGTCAGGTTATCAGCCAATTACGTCGGTGTCTAATGTTACAATTCCAACTCCTGGAGATATGCCGGTTACTTTTACTTTATATCCTGTAGGGGCTTCAATTTGTATTTTACCAAAAACGATTACTTGTAATTGTCCGGATCCAGTTATTACTAATACGAGTCAGGCATTTTGTTCAGGTCAGAATGTACCTCAATTAAACTTTACAACTACAGATCCATACGATACTGTAACTTGGACAAACAGTAATCCTGCTATTGGTTTGCCGGCTAGTGGAACTACATTCTTTCTACCTGCATTTACTGCGGCTACGGTTACATCTCCACAAACAGCAACCATTACTGTAAAACTTACAAAATATGGTTGTGAAGGACAAGCAAGAACATTTGTTTTAACTATAAATCCATTACCAACAGTAACGGTGAACAATCCTACTGTTTGTGCAGGTGCAACTGCAACAGTTACAGCAACTCCTGGTACAGGTGGGACTTACTCTTATGCATGGACTGTACCTACCGGTGCAACAAATCCTGGTAATGTGGCAAGTTTTAATGCTACAATTGCAGGAACTTACTCTGTTGTGATTACCAATTCAACTACAAACTGTATTAGTGCGAGTGCTTCAGGAACAGTAACATTTAACGCGCTACCAACAGTATCGGTTAGTAATGCCGTTGTTTGTATCGGACAGTCAGCTACTGTAACGGCTACACCAGGTGCAGCAGGAACGTATAATTACACTTGGACAGTTCCTACAGGAGTTGCCAATCCAGGTAACGTAGCGACATTTACCACAACAGTGGCTGGTAATTACAGTGTTGTGATTACCGATACAGCAACAAACTGTATTAGTACAAGTGCTTCAGGAACAGTGACTCATAATCCGCTTCCTACAGTAACGGTAAATAGTACTTCCATTTGTTCAGGGCAGACAGCTACGGTAACAGCTACACCAGGTGCTGCAGGAACCTATACTTATAACTGGACTGTGCCAACAGGGGTTACAAATCCAGGTAGTGTGTCAAGTTTTACCACTACAGTTGCAGGAACGTATAGTGTAGTGATTACCAATGCCTCTACGAATTGTGTCAGCACAAGTGCTTCAGGAACAGTAACTGTCAATCCATTACCAACAGTAACGGTTAACAGCCCTACAGTTTGTACAGGGGCAACAGCAACAGTTACAGCTACACCAGGTACAGCAGCTACCTATAACTATGCATGGACTGTACCTACAGGTGCAACAAATCCTGGAAATGTAACAACTTTTAATGCTACAATTGCAGGAACATACTCCGTTGTGATTACCAATACCACTACAAACTGTATTAGTGCGAGTGCTTCAGGAACAGTAACATTTAACGCGTTACCAACAGTAACGGTTAGT
>NZ_JBDOCV010000009.1:0-1209 GCF_040750275.1 Flavobacterium enshiense | reverse complement strand
CTACAAACTGTATTAGTGCGAGTGCTTCAGGAACAGTAACATTTAACGCGTTACCAACAGTAACGGTTAGTAATGCTGTTGTTTGTTCCGGACAGTCAGCTACAGTTACGGCCACACCGGGTGTTGCGGGTACTTATACTTATAACTGGACAGTACCAACAGGCGTAACCAATCCAGGTAGTGTGCCAACATTTACCACAACAGTAGCGGGTAATTACAGTGTGGTGATTACCGATTCAGCAACGAACTGCGTTAGCGCAAGTGCATCAGGAACAGTAACTCATAATCCGCTTCCTACGGTTACGGTAAGTAATGCTTCGATTTGTTCGGGTGCTTCGGCTACGGTAACGGCTACTCCGGGTACTGCAGGAACCTATACTTATAACTGGACAGTGCCAACAGGTGTAACCAATCCGGGTAGTGTGCCAAGTTTTAGCACTACAGTTGCGGGAACATATAGTGTAGTGATTACCAATACCTCTACGAATTGCGTAAGTGCAAGTGCTTCCGGAACGATAACAAATAATCCATTACCAACAGTAACGGTGAATAGTCCTTCTGTATGTGCCGGAAATGCTGCCACAGTTACAGCAACACCAGGTACAGCAGATACCTATAACTATGCATGGACTGTACCTACAGGAGCAACCAANNGTGATTACCAATACAGCTACAAACTGTGTTAGTGCAAGTGCTTCCGGAACGGTAACGGTTAACCCGAATCCGACAGTTACGGTAAACAGCCCTACGGTTTGTACGGGTGCTACTGCAACGGTAACGGCTACACCGGGTGTTGCAGGAGCCTATACGTATAACTGGACAGTGCCAACAGGCGTAACCAACCCGGGTAGCGTGGCAAGTTTCACGACTACAGTTACCGGAACGTATAGTGTAGTGATTTCAAACGGAACTTGTTCCAGTACAAGTGCTTCGGGAACTGTTTCTAATTATGCTGTTCCTACCATTAGCGGTACGACGACTTTATGTCAGAGCAGTACAACTCAGTTATCAGGTTCAGGAACACCGGCTGCGGTAAATCCGTGGATGTCTTCCGATGCAACAATAGCAACAGTATCCAATACCGGTTTGGTAAGTGGAATTGCTGGAGGTACAGTTACAATTACCTATACTACAGTTAACGGATGTACAACTACAATTCCAGTTACGGTAAACCCAACAATTACCCCGACATTTAATTTTGCTACGGTT
>NZ_JBDOCV010000008.1:0-226856 GCF_040750275.1 Flavobacterium enshiense | reverse complement strand
AATTGCAGCGGAAAGCGGGAATGGCCATTCCAAAAACACCCAAACCTTTCGCTTCTAAAAAGCACACCTATTATATAGTACGGATTTTGAAGATTATTACTTCTCAGCTTTTTCTTTAGTCAAACGCTCCTGTCTATCTTTTCGGGCGATGTTCACACGCTCTTTCCAGGTAGCGGAAAGTTCTGCCAAATCGATTGGTTTTGCAGGATCTTGCTTTTGAAGTTTATTACTACTGAAAGCCTTTATCAGAATTCCTTCGATATAAAAGTCTTCCAATTCGGTGAATGGTTTGTATTCAGCCTTCATATTAAGGTCGAAAAGTTTTGCTGTGTTGCTCGCCCAAAATGCTTTCCAACCGCTTTTCAAATCCTTAACCAGATTAAATGTGGTTTCTCCGGTTTGTCGGTTGATTAATTTAATTAATATCTGCCCGTCTTTACGAGAGAACTTTTTAAGACGTTCTCCAAATTCGTTTTCAAGATAGTTCTCTACTATTTTAAAGTATTTCTTTTTCTCACGTTCTGTTTTCAGCTTAGCCATATTCCTGTTTAGGATAACAAGATTTTCTGCGGCCATTTTTGCATAAGGATACACTTTCAACACTCTTCTCTCGAGAATTTTTATTTTACGCATTTCTTCCTCCAGAGCTTTGTCTTTGGTGATGAACATTTCTTCCATTTCAGTATTGAAGACAATCGTAGTGTCGCTCAGTGTCTCCAAAGAGTCTTTTACCACTACCTGAGCGTTAAGCGCTGTACTAAAAAAAAGGACTACAAATAAAAAGGCTGATATTCTCATTCTATCTAAGAGTTTAAGTTCAAATTTATACAAAAAATGCAGTGCAACTATAATACCAAATCATTATTTTAGCGAAAAATAATTTTATGGCAACTAAATCAATATTATCAAAATCATCGATTTCATTTCTTGAAAAATATTTAAATAACGCATCTCCAACAGGTTACGAGGAAAGCGGACAAAAAATCTGGATGGATTATTTAAAACCATACGTAGATACTTTTATTACGGATACTTACGGAACAGCTGTTGGTGTTATCAATCCGGATGCTAAATACAAAGTAGTAATTGAAGGACACGCCGATGAAATTTCATGGTATGTGAATTATATTACGGATGATGGTCTTATCTATGTTATTCGAAATGGTGGTTCTGATCACATGATTGCGCCATCTAAAAGAGTGAACATCCACACAAAAAATGGGATTGTTAAAGGTGTTTTCGGCTGGCCCGCTATTCACACCCGAGGCAGAAGCGGTAAAGAGGAACCTGCTAAAATCGAAAATATTTTCATAGACTGTGGTTGTTCCAATAAAGACGAAGTAGAAAAGTTAGGAATTCACGTGGGTTGTGTTATTACTTATCCGGATGAGTTCATGATTTTAAACAATGATAAATTTGTTTGCCGTGCCATCGATAATCGAATGGGTGGTTTTATGATTGCCGAAGTGGCTCGTTTATTAAAGGAAAACAAAAAGAAATTACCTTTCGGATTATATATTGTGAATTCTGTTCAGGAAGAAATCGGGTTACGCGGTGCGGAAATGATCACCCAAAGCATCAAACCTAATGTAGCGATTGTAACCGACGTTTGCCACGACACCACAACGCCAATGATTGACAAAAAAATCGAGGGCGATTTAAAAATGGGCAAAGGTCCTGTTATTGCCTATGCTCCTGCTGTGCAAAACAAATTGCGTGAACTGATTGTGGGAATTGCAGAAGAAAAGAAAATTCCTTTTCAACGTCATGCTTCTTCAAGAGTAACGGGTACCGATACTGATGCTTTTGCTTACAGTAATGGCGGTGTGGCTTCGGCTTTGATTTCATTGCCTTTGCGTTATATGCACACGACTGTTGAAATGGTACACAAAGAGGATGTGGAAAACGTAATCAAACTGATTTACGAAAGCTTACTAAAGATTGAAAACAACGAAACTTTTTCGTATTTCAAATAAACTTTTCATAAGCCACGAATACACGAATGAATTTTAAAACATTTGTGCATTCGTGGCAAAAATAAAAAAATGCCTATGTCCCGTTTTAGATTTACAACCTCACTCTTTATTATAACACTTGTTTTAGTGGTAAGCAGTTGTGGCTCGTCCGGTTCTAAGGTTCGGACAACAAATCATTCGGAAAAAGGAAAGGTGTATAAAAATAAAGGTGTTGCCTCGTATTACCATGCCAAATTCGATGGTAGAAAAACTGCCAGCGGAGAACGCTTCAGTAATTCTGAATACACCGCAGCCCATCGTGAGCTGAAGTTTGGAACGAAAGTCCGCGTGACCAATCTAGCCAACGATAAATCTGTTGTGGTACGGATAAACGATCGTGGGCCTTTTAGCAGAGGACGCGAAATCGATTTATCCAGGAAAGCATTCATGGAAATCACCGACAATAAAAACCACGGCGAATTATCGGTAAGAATTGAAATTATAAATTAGAAATGGTTTTTCATAAGAAGCTCATAGGTGTTTTTATTTTTTCAATCCAGCTATTATGTCATGCACAGAGCGGAAATAAAATAAAAGTCGAATTCAACTCACGAAAAGGCATCGACAAAATCATCTTTTACGAAAACTTAAATCTGAACCAGAAAAGAGTCTACAGGGATTTCTTCTATCAAAACTTTCCTAAACTGGCTACGGATGAACAAATCAATTCCAGCAAAAAAAATCAAATCCGATATAAATTTACTTTAGCCGAAATCTATAATATTAAGGAAGAAGAATTAAAATCGATTGAAATTTTAAAAGAAATCCAAAACGATAAAGATTACCAACTCACAGAAGCCGAACATATGAACGTTTTGGTAGGGCTCCAAAAATCGTACTTAAATCTGAACCTGTACTCCAACGTATTCAAAATTAATTCTGAAATTGCCTTACTGAGAAAAAAAGGTGCCGACTTCCCGCTTTGGAGTTACAACATTAAAAGTAATCTTTATGCCCGATTACAACTTTTTGATAAAGCTATTCCTCAATTAAAATCGGAAATCAAGGATTTACTTAAAAACCCTAAACGGGATTCTCTGATTATACCGTCTGCCTATAACGACTTAGGTTTTTATTACTCAATGAATAATACGATTGACAGTGCTTACCATTATTACAGCTTATCCTTAAAAAAAGCCGAACAATCTGTCAAACTAACAGATTTTGAAACTTACCAGCGGTTAAAAGCCGTAATAAAAGGAAACTTAGCTGTTTTAAAAATCAAAAAAAATGATTATCAGGCTGCCATTCCGCTTTTGGAAGAAGATGCTAAAATCGGATTAAAAAACAATGACGATTCAAACGGCACTATCAGAAGTTTGTTACTGCTTGCGGATTGCTATGCGCAAATCGGAAATTATTCTAAGGCGGAAGAAAATATTGCCCAAATAGAACAATTGCTTTCTTCTGATGTTAATGCGGAAATAATTGTAAACTATTATAAAACAAAAGCCGAGCTTTTAAGAAAAACAGATCAAAACAACGATGCCTTTCTTTACTATCAAAAGGCTTTTAAATTAGGCGATTCCTTAAATATTAAAAAGCAAAAATTACTTTTGGCCGGTAATGATATTTTATATCAATTAGAAGAAAAAGACAACCTGATTGAAAAACAACAGGAAAACCTTAATGCCACCCAAAAGAGGATTCTTTCAATATTAGCGTTTTCGCTGGGATTAATTTCAGTCATTACCTTAATTTATCTGTACAATTCTAAAAAGAAACGAAGAGAAATCGAACAAAAAAACGCTGAGATTTCGGCAAAAAATACAACTATTAATGAATCTCTGGCTGAAAAAGAAATGCTTCTGAAAGAAATTCATCACCGGGTTAAAAACAATCTTCAAATTATATCGGGTATTCTTGAGCTTCAGAATCTAAATGTAAATGATGAAACCACTAAAATTATTCTGAAAGAAGGTCAGGCTCGAATACAGTCTATTGCCCTAATTCATAAAACGCTTTATCAGTCAGAAAATTTCAGTAAAGTTCCTTTTCAAAATTATCTGGAAGAATTAATCCAGGCAATTCAGACTACGTACAGGAATAATCAGTCTAAAATAAGTATTGAGATTAATGCCAACCAAACAGAATTAGGCATCAATACCGCAATTCCATTAAGCCTTATAATTAATGAAATCATAACAAATTGTTTTAAACATGCATTTATTGATAGAGAATTAGGAAAAATTACAATACATTTGACGCGCTTGAACGAATATTACCAACTTGTGGTTACCGATAACGGAAATGGCCTTCCGGATGATTTCAATTTGTATCGATTGAATTCAGTAGGCTTTGATTTAATCAAAGGACTCACCAAGCAATTGGAAGGAAATTTTAACTTTGAAAGCAAAAACGGAACAACCATCAGTATCAATTTTAAGGAAATTAAAAATTAACCATGAGCAGCCCGCTTAAAATATTGGTTGTCGAAGACGAATACATCACACAGAAAACCATTACTGTTTATCTGACGGAAATGGGATACGATGTGGTAGGCACTGCCATGAATTCGGAAGAAGCCATCGAAATTTTACAATCGCATACGATTGAATTTGCGCTTTTGGATATAACAATACAAGGGGACAAAAACGGTATTTGGCTGGCCGACTATATTCAGCAGCATTTCAACATTCCGCATGTTTTCCTGACTGCATATTCCGACAATGATACCATCAGACAGGCTTTAGCTACCAATCCTTACGGTTATCTTATAAAACCATTTCAGAAAGCAGAACTTTTTTCAGCTATTGAAATTGCCGTTCAAAACTATAATAAAACCCTTTCTGCAATTCAGAAGCCAAAGGATGATTTTCTTTTCATTAAACACAATGAGGTTTTCGAAAAAGTTTTTTTAAACGAAGTCGAATATATAGAATCCCAAAAAAATTATCTGCTTATTGTTACCGCAGAAAAAACATTCCGTCACCGCTCTACAATTACAGACTTTATAAATCGTTTGCCGGATAATTTCTTAAAAACTCACAAAGGATTTATTGTAAATCTAAACAAAATAAAAAGTTTTGGAAACAATTACATAATAATCGGTCAGCATAAAATTCCTATTTCCAAAACCTACAAAGAAGAAATTTCACAAAAGTTAAACGACTTTATTTCAAAGGGATAACAATTTTATCCCAGAATTTATTTCATATATCCCACATTTTTTTCAACCAAAAGACTTTTTATAACTTTTGTCGTGCTAAACAAAAACACAACAAAATAACAATGAAAAAGTTACTTTTATTATTACTGTTTTCATTTACCGGATTCGCTCAGGTAGGAATTAACACCACAACACCTAACGCAAGCTCCATGCTGGATGTAACTGCAACAGATAAAGGAGTTTTGATTCCGCGCATATCCATACCCGATCTTAATGCCTCTGGCCCGGTAACATCCCCGGCTACAAGTTTATTGGTTTACAACACAAATGCCACTACAGGAATAGGATTCTATTACTGGGATGGGTCCAAATGGACTCCACTGGGCAGCGGCACTAATTATTGGACAAAAACCGGTAATGACATTTACAATAATAATTCCGGTAATGTTGGGGTGGGAACTACTGCACCTACCAATAAATTTCACATCGAAAATGTTGGTACAGCAGGAAGTTTATTGAATCAGGATTTTGAAAGCAATGCAATTGCACCGTTAACAGCCGGAGGAAGTGCCAACTGGGCTACACAAACAGCTCAAAAATTTGCAGGAACCTATGCCGCAAAATCAGGAACTATCGGGCACAATCAAACCTCTTTTATGACTCACACGGTTACCGTACCAGCAGGTGGAGGCACATTAAGTTTTTATTACAGAGTAAGCAGCGAGTCAGGTTATGACTATTTAAAATTTTACATAGACGGAGTTCAGCAGAACCAATGGTCCGGAACTGTGGGATGGACGCAACAAACTTACCTATTGGCAGCCGGTTCTAGAACCTTGCGTTGGGAATATTCCAAAGATGTTTCTACCTCTACTGCTGAAGATGCTGGTTATATTGACAACATAAGCATTGCAACATCCGCTCCGGCAGCAATACGAATTGTAGATGGGAATCAGGGATTGGGAAAAGCTTTGGTATCTGATGCTAACGGTAATGCAACGTGGCAACAACTAACTGCCAGCAATGTATCTATCCCGGATTTGGTTACCATTCAGGATTTGGACATTCCAATTTGTAGTTCCAATGCAGTAGGGTCTACTGGAAGCATCACCCGATCCATAAAAGGAGTTAGTACCACTATTACATGGACGATTCTTGCGCGCCAAACCACTGCTAGCTCAACAGCTGTAATCAGCGGAAGTACTGTTTTATTGGCTCCTGCCAAACCTGAAAAATTACAAGTCCGTTATGATTTTTCTCCACAATTACCCTTTAGCCCTACCGGTATTATGTTTGCGCCATACAATAATAGTTCGTACCCAGACACTTTTAACATAAACTACTCGCAAAAATCACAATCATCAATGACTGTTAACATAACAAGAACCGATGTTTTGGGAGATACTTCAGCGACCTGCTGGATGGGACAATTCTATTTTGATGCTATAATAATCAACTAAATACCACAACTAAAAACAACCTAATTTAAAAGAAAAAACCACGCAATATTGCGTGGTTTTTTTAATCCTTTCAAAATTTATTTTTTTGTTGAAGCTGCCTTGATTATTTCAGCAACAGCGTTTGATTTACTTTCTTCTGCTAAACGTAAAGCAGTATAACCATTGTTGTTTTTTAAGGTAATATCTGCTCCTTTTTCGATCAGGAATTTGGCAATCTCAGGGTTGTTGTAACGAACTGCAAACATTAATGGCGTCATACCGTTAACCGTTTCGTTTACATCTACACCATACTCCACAAACTTTTTAACGGTAGCTACATCTCCTTTACTGATTGCTACAAAAAGTGGTTTTACATCGTATTTTACAATGGCAACATTACTTGACGTTGACGTTCCGACATTCGAAGCTAAAGCAACATTTGTAGCAGCCACTAAAGCCAAACCTAATACACTGATCGCTTTTTTACTAGCACCTAAATAACTGTTCGTTTTGAACTCTTGAATTTTTGATTTCATGATGATGATTGTTTTGATTAATGATTAAAATTTATTCTTTCTTTTTAAAACTATTTATTCTGTTTTTCCTAATTTGTTAGAGAGCGCTTCACTTAATAAAGCACTTTCGGTTATTTTATGGTTTTCGATTATGATTTCCTCGATTGTTCTTTCTTCAAGACAGCTTTTCATCGAATTGATGCTTTCAATAATTCGCTCTTCTTCAGACAAATTGTCTTCGGTAGATGAAAGATATCTTTCACTTGATGCGGCATTCTCGATTATTTGATTATTCGCTTCGACAATTTCCTGAAAACTTTTTTCATAAGGACGAAAAACAATTACATCGGAAGGATCTCCATTTTTATGTTTTCCGGTTTCCTTATTGCTTTTCCAGTCTCCTGAATGGTCTTCATTTACGGTAACTGGATTTTTTCCAGCTAATAATTGCGACTCTGTCAGACTTGTTTCATCGTTAATGAATGATTGCTGACAATTTAATGCTAAGGCAACATTTGTAAATGCCACTAAAGCGATTCCTAAATAAGTGATTGAAGTTTTCATGATGATTGATTTTGATTGATGATTTAATTTTGATGATTTAAAGGAATAGACGCTGAAAACGCCATGACGTTACTTAAAAAAAGCCACTATAACATAACTTTAACAAAGCAATGCTGATAATCTGATTTTTATTGCAGTTCATCGGTGTTTTTAACATTTCTTTTTTTCACTACAAAGAACAAAAAAACCACGCAAAGCGTGGTTAGTATAAGTTTAAGATTTGATTACCTTATTTGTTTAAAAAAGCTAAAACGTTTTTCTCGATACGTTCGTTGATACTGGTAATATCTGCCTTAACAAACGCTTCTCCTAAAATATTCTCGAACAATTCGATATATCTTTCAGAAACGGTTCCGATGTACTCATCAGTCATTTCAGGGATTTGCTGCCCATCTTTTCCTTGAAAACCATTAGCAATCAACCACTGGCGAACAAATTCTTTTGATAACTGCTTTTGCGCTTCGTTGTTGTCTTGTCTTTGCTGATACCCTTCTGCGTAGAAGTAACGGGAAGAATCGGGTGTGTGGATTTCGTCAATCAAAACGATTTTTCCGTCTTTGGTTTTTCCGAATTCGTATTTGGTATCTACCAAGATTAAGCCTCTTGAAGCAGCAATCTCAGTTCCTCTTTGAAATAACGCTCTTGTATAGTTTTCTAAAACGATATAATCTTCTTCCGAAACGATTCCTTTTGCTAAAATTTCTTCTCTTGAAATGTCTTCATCATGCTCCCCATTATCCGCTTTGGTTGAAGGTGTGATGATTGGTGTTGGAAATTTATCGTTTTCTTTCATTCCCTCTGGCAAAGCTACACCGCAAAGCATTCTTTTTCCAGCAGCATACTCACGAGCGGCATGACCGGATAAATAACCACGGATTACCATTTCTACTTTAAAAGGATCACACAAATGACCTACAGCAACGTTTGGATCCGGAGTCGCGATCAACCAGTTTGGCACTATGTCCTGTGTTAACTGCATGAATTTGGTAGCAATCTGGTTTAGGATTTGACCTTTATATGGAATTCCTTTTGGCATCACCACATCGAAAGCGGAAAGACGGTCGGTTGCGACCATAACCAAAAGTTCGTCGTTGATGTTATATACTTCTCTTACTTTACCGCGGTATACGGATTTCTGCCCCGGAAAGTTAAAATTGGTCGTTGTGATTGTATTCATTTGTGTTGTGTTGTTGTTTTTTGTGATGCAAAAGTAACTCTTTCACAACGATTCACAAAAAAGATTACAAAAATTCAATACAATTAAACCCTAGCCCCGGTTGCAGTGGAAATATTTTTATTTGCTACCTGCAAATAAAAAATTACTTCACAATAATATATTTTGTTTTGGTGTTCAGTGAATAATATTTGGAGCGAAAGACGGGAATTACGTATCTAAAAATTCCCAAACCTTTCGCTCCAAAAAATCATTGAACATTACTTGTCCAATGTTTATTATTTAAATCGGATATTATAGGTTACACCCAAACCGATACTTTGCAGGTTGAAATTGTTTTCCGTGAATGTGTTTTGAAAATATCCGTAAATGTTCCAATCATGATTATGGTATCCGATTTGTGGGTTAACATATAAACCTCCACTGTTATTCTCGGTGTTTGTTAAAAATCCATAACCTAAATCAGATCCAAAAAAGAACCCTTTTGGCATAAAATAATAACGAATATATCCTGCCAAAGGAATCATCCCGAAATCTTCAAAATCGTCTTTCGCAAAATAATGATTATAACCTGATGCCAGACCGAGTCCAACATTCGGAGTGATCATATATTGTGCCCTAACATCCAAACCTGCATTTACTGAAGTAAAATCAGTCGCATCACCAATTGGCACACCAACGGTCAAACCTAGTTTAAACCATGAATTATCTGGTGTAATTTTTACATCTTCTACTTCTTGGGCATTAATCGAATTGATTGACCAAAACCCGATTGCGATAAATAAAATCAGCTTTTTCATAATTTCTTTTTTTAGTTAACACTACAAAGTACTTACATGTTAACAAAAAAGAGCTTACAAGATTATAGCCAATTTTTACAAAATTTCCATTGAAGCCTGTTAGTCGTGATTCTCTATACTCTTATAGGCGTCGATAATTTTTTTCACCAAACGGTGGCGTACAATGTCTTTGTCGTCCAGATAAATGATTCCGATACCGTCCACGTCCTTCAAAACCAGTAAGGCTTCTTTCAAACCGGAAATCGTTCTTCTTGGCAAATCCACCTGTCCGGGATCGCCCGTGATGATGAACTTGGCGTTTTTACCCATACGCGTTAAGAACATTTTCATTTGCGAATGTGTCGTATTCTGAGCCTCGTCCAAAATCACGAAAGCATTATCCAACGTTCGTCCGCGCATGAAAGCCAACGGTGCAATCTGAATGATTCCTTTTAAAATGTAATCTTCCAATGTTTGCGGTGGTAACATGTCGCGCAACGCATCGTATAACGGTTGCATGTACGGATCTAGTTTTTCTTTCATATCACCCGGAAGGAATCCTAAGTTTTCACCTGCTTCTACTGCCGGACGTGTCAAAATGATACGCTTTACCTGTTTCTCTTTTAAGGCTTTAACTGCTAAGGCGACTCCTGTATAGGTCTTTCCGGTTCCTGCAGGTCCCACAGCGAAAACCATATCATTTTTCTGTACGTAATCTACCAGTTTTTGTTGGTTCGGGGTCA
This sequence comes from Flavobacterium enshiense, assembly GCF_040750275.1. GTDB lineage: Bacteria > Bacteroidota > Bacteroidia > Flavobacteriales > Flavobacteriaceae > Flavobacterium > Flavobacterium enshiense_B. The sequence goes on along the minus strand of NZ_JBDOCV010000008.1, from coordinate 216,518 downwards.
TGGCTTTGATAAGCTTCCCACCGATTCCGTGTACTAAAATTTTATCGTGGTCAGGCATTCGTTGTTCGTCCTGACTGTTAGTTTGAACAATACGTTCGATCACATTGTCATCAATGGAATTGAAACGCGTGAAATGGATCATTAAGCGGTTGAAGCGCACTTCAAACTCATCCAAAATTTCCTTCTCTCCGTAGGCTTTCACCAACGTGCCTCGGGCTACAATTTTTAATTTTGGGTATAATTTTTTAATTAGCTCAAGATGAGCGTCTTGTGTACCCCAAAAATCTTTTGGAGTAATGTCGGTTAATTCGATAGTTCTTTCGTTCAAAAGCAACAAGGATTTAATTAAAAAATAAGTTAGCTTTGCATTATCTCAAATCTACTAAATTTTAGAAAATCTTTCTGTAATAGTTATAAACAAAATGATGTCAATAATTACGCTAACTACCGATTTTGGCTTGAAAGACCACTTTGTGGGCGCGCTGAAAGGCAAGATTATTACAGAACATCCTCAGGCACAAATCATTGACATTTCCCATGATATTGATCTGTTCAATATTTCCGAGGCGAGTTACATCATTAATGCAGCTTATAACAGCTTTCCGAAAGGTTCCGTACACTTAATTGGTGTGGATTCCGAACGCACTTTGGAAAACAAACACATCGCCATGCAATGGAACGATCATTTTTTCATTTGTGCCGATAACGGAATCCTGAGCATCCTTACCCAGAAAATCGTTCCGCAACAAATTGTGGAAATCAATATACATGACCGCTTGCCGGAAGGTTCCTCGGATATGGATGTATTTACAAAAGTAGCCTGTCATTTGGCAAAAGGCGGAACTCTGAGTGTAATTGGAAAAGAAATTTCGCAGATTAAAGCCATGAGCGAACTTCAGGCGACTGTAACTTCAGATTACAATTCAATCAAAGGTTATGTTGTATATATCGACCATTTCGGAAATTGTGTAACAAACATTTCTAAAAAATTTATTACAGAAATTGGTAGAGGGCGCTTATTTGAGGTAAAATTCGGTACTAAAACCATCAAAAGCATCCACAGAAATTATTCCGATTTTAAGGTTTCGGAAAAATTCACTTTAAAAGATTATGAAGGCGAACGACTGGCACTTTTCAATGAAGCAGATTTCCTTGAGATTGCCATTTACAAAAGCAATCCTTCAACGGTTGGTTCGGCAACATCTTTGTTGGGACTGAAATTCAGGGATTTGGTAACGATTCAATTTTTATAAAGAGAAAAGTTAAAAGAGAAAAAATTAAAACAACAATATCAACTATTGGCCGGCAGCTAAGAACTAATTGCTAAATAACAAAAATATAGTATGTTTGTACGCATTGTAAAACTGAGTTTTCACGAAGAAAATATACCCGCATTTCTGGAGAATTTCGAACAAATGAAGGAGAAAATACGAAATGCGCCCGGAAACCGTTTCTTAGAATTGTATCAGGACAAAAACAATCCGAGTATATTTTTCACCTATAGTTATTGGGAAACCGAGCAGGATTTGGAAAATTACCGCAATTCAGAACTGTTTTACGATGTTTGGACATTTACAAAAAAGCTGTTTAACGATAAGCCGGAAGCGTGGAGCGTGGATAAACTGGTAAGCCTTTCATAATTATTCCAAAAAATGAATTCAATTATTCGAAAAACTTTCTATTCATTACCCGTTTCTTTAAGATACAGTCTTAGGAGAATCATTTATTTACCTGAAGATCTCCTGAAAAAAAGAAATCCTTTAATTCCGCCTAAGGGAATGATCTTTATCGGCGCCGGGGATTATCTTAAAATTGGCGAACAGTTTTTTGCGTATTTTCAAAAATATGGCAATTTTACACCAGACAGTTCAATTCTTGATATTGGCTGCGGTATTGGCCGGATGGCTATTCCTTTCACAGGTTATCTTTCTTCAAAAGGCCGATACGAAGGGTTCGATATTGTGAAGATGGGCATCGATTGGTGTACCAAAAACATCAGTAGTCGATATCCCAATTTTAATTTCAGATTAATTCCTCTTAAAAACGATTTGTATCGATTAGATACAAAAGAAAAAGCAGCAGATTTAAAATTTCCGTATGAGAATGATAGTTTTGACTTTGTTTTTCTAACCTCGGTATTTACACATATGTTGCCTGAAGATCTGGAAAACTATTTAGAAGAAATACAAAGGGTGCTCAAAAAAAATCAAGATTGTTTTGCTACTTTTTTTATTATTGATGATACAGAGGATTCTTCTCAAAACACAATTGCACGTAAAAAGTTTCTGTATAACTTTGGAAACTATTATCTGATGGACAAAAATGTAAAGGAAGCCAACGTTGCTTATCAAAAAAAGTATATTATGGATACTTTAAAAAAGTACAACTTTGAAGTAAGCCATTTCATAAAAGGAAATTGGTCCGGCGCTTCTGAAACGGAATTAAATGAACATCAGGATATTATTATTATTAAAAAACTGTAAATGAAAGCATTATTATTAAGAGAAATCAAATCATTCTTCGGTTCGCCGATCGGGTATTTGGTTATCGCTATTTTTCTTTTGCTCAACGGACTTTTCCTATGGGTTTTTGAAGGGGAATTTAACATTTTAAAAAGTGGTTTCGCTGATTTGAGTCCGTTTTTCACTTTAGCGCCTTGGATTTTGATTTTTCTTATTCCTGCGGTGACCATGAGAAGTTTTTCGGATGAAAAAAAACAAGGAACCATCGAATTAATGCTTACCAAACCTTTGAGTACCTGGGAGATCGTAAATGGTAAATTCTTAGGAGCATTCTTATTGATCGTAATTGCTATCATCCCAACTTTAATCTACGTTTTCGTGATTTCAGATTTAGGAAATCCGGCCGGAAATTTAGACATGGGAAGTACAATGGGTTCCTATTTTGGACTGTTGTTTTTGATTGCGGCTTATTCGGCTATCGGAATTTTCACTTCTACCCTTTCGGATAATCAGATTGTAGCGTTTATCATTGCGGTATTTTTATGTTTCGTTTTATATTACGGCTTTGAAGGCTTATCTTCCATGATGGGCAATTTTGGCGATTTGTTTGCCAGTTTCGGTTTCGAATCACACTTTAAAAGTATGAGCCGCGGCGTTTTGGACACCCGTGACATTTTATATTTCGTTAGCGTTACCATTGCGTTTTTGGCAGGAACGGTTTATCAACTTAAATCTTTGAAATGGTAATGATGAAGGAAGCTAAAAAACAAGGATTAAAGCAATTAGGGATTTTAATCGTCGGATTAATTGCGCTGAATATCTTCGGAAATTACTTTTTTAAACGATTCGATTTAACGGCAGACAAACGTTATACGCTTTCCGAAACCTCCTTAAACCTAATCAAACAGGTTGACAGTCCTTTATACATCGATGTGTATTTAGAAGGACAATTTCCGGGTGAATTTAAACGTTTGCAAAGCGAAACCCGTCAGACATTAGAAGAATTCAAAGCATACAATTCCAATATCATTTTCCAATTCGTGAATCCGTTGGAAAAGGAAGAAGAGCGTGAAGCGAATATGAAAATGCTGTATCAGAGAGGTTTAACTCCTATCAGCATCACTGTTGATGACAAAGGAAAACAGTCTCAGGAAGTGGTTTTCCCGTGGGCTGTTGCTACTTACAACGGTAAAGTAACCAAGGTTCAGCTGCTGAAAAACATGATGGGCGCCTCTACCGAAGAAAAAGTGGTAAGTTCTGTACAGCATTTGGAGTATGCTTTTGCTGATGCTTTCAATAAAATCATCAAAGAAAAACAAAAGAAAATTGCGGTTATCAAAGGTATTGGCGGGTTGCATGATTTACAAATTGCCGATTTCCTGAAATCCGTTCGTGAAAGTTATTATATTGGTCCGTTCACTATGGATTCTGTGGCAAAAAGTCCGCAGCGTTCTTTAGAAGCCTTGAAGAAATATGACATGGCTATTATTGCCAAACCTTCCAAACGCTTTACCGAAGAAGAAAAAGAAGTGTTAGACCAGTATATTATCAACGGTGGAAAAACACTTTGGCTGGTAGACAACGTTCAGGCCGAAATGGACAGCCTCTACAACGAAAGCGGTTCGATTTTAGCCTATCCAAAGGATTTAAATCTAACGGATATGTTTTTCAAATATGGTGTCAGAATCAATCCGGCTCTGGTAAAAGACGAACAGGGAACCCCGATAAAATTAGCAACAGGAGATCCCGGAAGCCAAACACAATACGAGCAATATGTCTGGAAATATTCACCGTTTGTATATCCGGAATCACAACATCCGATTGTTAAAAATATTGAAGGAGTAAAATTTGAATTTACCACCCCAATCGAATTGCTGAAAAACGATATTAAGAAAACGGTTTTGATGGAATCGTCGCAATATTCTAAGGCGATTGGAACTCCTACACAGGTAAGTCTGGAAATGGTAACCGAACAAACAAGCCCGAAAGACTATCAGGGTGGCGGACGTTTGCCGTTATCAGTTTTATTGGAAGGCAAATTCCATTCGATGTATGAAAACCGTGTTTTACCTTTTAAAGACGCTTCCTATAAAAATGTTGGAAAAGACAATAAGATGATTATCATTTCCGATGGTGATGTGGTTAAAAACCAACTGGATCAAGCCTTTCAACCTTTGGAATTGGGATATGACAAATGGACCAACAACCTTTTCGGTAACAAAGAATTCATGCTCAACTGTGTAAATTACCTGTTGGACGACAACGGACTTATTAACATTCGAAGCAAAGACGTCGATTTACCGTTACTGGACAAAGAGAAAGTACATGAAAATTATACTTTCACCCAAATCCTAACTGTCGGATTACCAATTGTTGTGCTGGCTATTTTTGGATTCTTGTTTACTTTCTTAAGAAAACGCAAATACGCCCGCTAGTTGTTAATAAAATTGTTTTTGCCGTTAATTAGATTAGAATATATTTGTGAATTGTAAAATATAAATGCAATTTTACACACCTTAAAAAGAAAGACGATGAAGTTTATAGTATCCAGTTCGTATTTGTTAAAACAATTGCAAGTATTAGGTAGCGTTATCAACAGTAGTAACACCCTGCCTATTTTGGATAATTTCTTATTTGAATTAGATAACAACCAGTTAAGAGTTTCTTCTTCTGATTTAGAGACTACGATGTCTTCTACCTTAGAAATCGATTCTACCAGCCAAGGAAGTGTGGCAGTTCCCGCAAAGTTATTGTTGGAAATCCTGAAAACTTTCCCAGAGCAGCCTTTAACATTCACGGTTGAAGACAATAATACCATTGAAATCAGTTCTAACTCGGGTAAATATGCCTTGGCGTATGCTCCTGGAGAGGAATTCCCAAAAGCAGTAGTTTTAGATGAGCCTTCATCTACGTTGGTTCCTGCTGAAGTATTGGCAACAGCTATCAGTAAAACGATTTTCGCAGCCGGGAATGATGATTTACGTCCGGTAATGTCCGGAGTATTCTTCCAATTTTCTACTGAAGGTCTGATTTTCGTTGCTACGGATGCTCACAAATTAGTGAAATACGCAAGAACCGATGTGAAAGCATCACAAGCTGCAGATTTCATCATGCCTAAAAAACCTTTAAACATCTTAAAAGGAATCTTAGCTACTTCGGATGCGGAAGTTAAAATTGAATACAACGATTCGAATGCAACTTTTACTTTTGATAATTACACTTTAACTTGTCGTTTGATTGACGGTAAATATCCGAACTACGAAGCGGTAATTCCAAAAGAAAATCCGAATAAATTATTAATGGACAGAACTCAGTTTTTAAGTTCTGTGCGTCGTGTGGCAATCTTCGCGAACAAAACCACCCACCAGATTCGTTTAAAAATTGCCGGTGCGGAATTAAACATTTCTGCTGAAGATATCGATTACTCAAACAAAGCAGAAGAACGTTTAACTTGTGACTACCAGGGAGACGACATGCAAATCGGATTCAACTCACGTTTCCTTACTGAGATGTTGACGAATTTGCAATCTGATGAAATCCAATTGGAAATGTCGTTACCAAACAGAGCCGGAATCCTTACGCCTGTTGACGGATTGGACGAAGGCGAAACGGTTACCATGTTAGTAATGCCTGTAATGTTGAACAACTAGTAGTCAATCGCCAGTTTACAGTCACAGAAAAGAAAACCTGAAGATTCAGCAAAACTGAAAACCAGAACTGAGACTGAGAACTTAAAATACGCTATAACCAACCCTTTTATACCAAAAAACCGCAAGACCTTATTGGAATTGCGGTTTTTTATTTACTGAAATTCTTATCTGAATAGCATTGCATTTAGTCTGACAATGTGTTTATGCCCCGCTGCTATTCATCCGGTATTTCCGGTTCAATAAGTTTTATTAGTTTTTCTAAAGATTCCTGCCAACCCAAATAGCACATTTCCGCTGGAATGACAGCAGGAATACCTTCTTGTACAATTTTTAATTCAGTACCTACTGAAACTTTAGTGATCCAAACCGTAGTTGTCATCTCACCCGGAAGATTGGGATCATCAAACGTATCGGAATATTTCAAAAATTCATTGGGCTTTATTTCCAGATATTTCCCGCCAAAAGAATGGCTGTTGCCAGTTGAGAAATTAAGAAAAGACATTTTGTACGTTCCTCCTATCTGAACATCCATGTGGTGAACTGTGCATAAAAACCCATATGGCGGAATCCATGATGCTAAGGCTAAAGGGCTTGTAAATGCCCGATATACTTTATCCGGAGAGCTTTTAACTACCCTGTGAAATGAAACGCTATTTGACATATGATACTTCTTTAGTTGCACTTAAAAACTTTACATATCTGGTGAATACATGCGACACCTTTAAAACAAACTGATTACTCTTCGTGAAAAGCCATAATTGGTGTTTCAATGTGGTACGATAGTTTTTGCGTAAGACTTTTACTGAATAACTCTTCAAAGAAATTACGTTTATGGGTTACCATAGCCAATATATCTATATCCTGATTTTCAACAAAATCCATAATTGTTTCTTTTACATCATCATCCGGGATAACATAAAACTCTACCGGTTCGTTTTTGAATTCTGATTTCCAATATTCTACGCCTTCGTCTGTTATTTTAAAACTATAGGTTTTCACAGCAAGACATTTCACTTTGGCATGGAATTTCTTAGCAATACTGATTACTCTGTGTAATGCAATACGGTCATGGTCGTCAAAAGTGGTGGTAAAACCAATGTTTTTGATTCTTTCAAATTTAGCCTTATTCGGAATACTTAAAAGCGTTACCGGCACATTTACGATGGCATTACCGGTATTGGATCCTAAAAACATCTCCTGCAATCCGGAAGCGCCGTTGGTTCCCATTACAATCATATCGATATGTTCTTCGTGACACATTTCTTTCATAATACGTACCAAATCACCGTGACGAAGCACATGGCTCATTTTTACATCATCTAATTGATATTTCTCGGCTATTTTTCTCAAATGCGGTATCTGATCTTTAAAGTTTTCGAAGTTGTTCAGTTCAATGGAATCGTATATTTCTACTAAAGTAACCGGCACTTCTCCGAAAGAAACCGAAGGCAAATCATAGACATGAAGCACAATTACTTCCGCATCGATGGATTTTGCCATTTCTAAAGCATATACAAAAGCATTGTTTGCTGTTTCAGAAAAATCTGTTGGAAAAAGTATTTTTTTCATGACTGTTGATTTTCAAATTCTTACATAAAGTTACTAAATATAATGCAAGATAAATACTGATAATTATCAGGTTTACAATAATTTAACCTTTTAAAAACATTTTGTATATACTCTACTTATTTTAACTTTATTTCATAAAAAGAGAATTGAGGCGGCACAACACGCTCGTATTTTTTCTTTATGGCCGGCATGGAATAATCTAAAGCATCTACTGCCGCAAATAAACCCAGTACTACGCCACTTTTCTCATCAATTACTTTGGGGTTATTGGCTACTAAATTCAAATGATCATCTCTTCGGGTGTATTGTGTTGTTATGAACATATAATCTTCGGCCTGAATGAGCCCTTTTTCTAAAGAAGTTCCATACTTGTTTCGTAAAATTTCGATAAACAATTCTTTCCCTTCAAGTATTTTGTATTTCCCGAGATTACCAACGTCGGGGTCATTAATTTCAAGATTGATAAGACTGTCTATGACGCTGCTGCTGGAATCTCTACTTCGTATGACTACTTCCTGAATTATATTGTTTGGAAAAAAACGATAGTAAACAGCAGCTATATTGTTATCGGGTGTGGGCAGAAAATCTTTGCAGAGGTAAATTCCTTTGTAGTTTATTAAGGTTGAGTCACTAGCCTCGTATTTATTAGAATCCAGTTTAAATTTGAATTCTTTATTGGGTCTTACGCCGTTAGGCATTACATTGTTTCCGTTTATCTCATATGTATGTTGCTTAGCACTACAGGCTATGAGAAAAAAAGCTACTATCAATACCAAAAACTTCATGATATCACGAATAATTCTCATTGATGAAGATTAGGTTACTGTCTATCAAATTTACGAAATTTATTGCTTTGATTGTCTTGGTTTATCATCAAGTTCATGCCCTGAAAAACAGCTTTAAAAGTGTACCATACCTCGTCTTTACGGCCATCTTTTAATTTGATTGTAAATGAGTACCTTTGCATACTTTAATCCAGTAACGCTGTAAAATGATTTCAAACGATACTATTGTGGCATTGGCTACACCTTCGGGCGCGGGGGCTATTGCGGTTATTCGTATTTCGGGTGCTGCTGCCATCGCTATTGCCTCGCAGGTGTTTCAATCGATTTCGGGTAAGGACATTACCAAACAACGCACGCATACCCTGCATTTAGGACATATTGTGGAGGATGGTAAAGTGTTGGATCAGGTATTGCTTTCTCTGTTTAAAGGAACTAACTCTTATACAGGTGAAAATACTGTGGAAATTTCCTGTCACGGTTCGACGTATATTCAACAGCAAATTATTCAATTATTACTTCGTAAAGGATGCCGAATGGCACAGCCAGGGGAATTTACCCTTCGCTCTTTTTTGAACGGTAAAATGGATTTATCACAAGCGGAAGCGGTAGCCGATTTGATTGCTTCGGATAATGAAGCCAGCCATCAGATTGCCATGCAGCAAATGCGGGGCGGTTTCAGCAATGAGATTGCCAAATTGCGGGAGGAACTACTAAACTTTGCTTCGCTCATTGAACTGGAACTGGACTTTGCCGAAGAAGACGTTGAATTTGCCGATCGTACGCAATTTCATGAGTTATTAAATCGTATTGAATTTGTACTGAAACGTTTGATTGATTCTTTTGCGGTAGGAAACGTGATTAAAAACGGTATTCCTGTTGCGATTGTAGGGGAACCGAATGTGGGAAAATCTACTTTACTGAATGCCTTGCTGAATGAGGAACGCGCCATTGTATCGGATATTGCCGGAACTACAAGGGATACTATTGAAGATGAACTTGTTATTAACGGTATTGGTTTCCGATTTATTGATACAGCGGGAATTCGTGAAACAGAAGACCATGTGGAAAGCATCGGTATCAAGAAAACCTTTGAGAAGATTGAACAGGCGCAAGTGGTTTTGTTTTTAGTGGACAGTTCGCAATTGACCGCTGACCGTATTGAAAACCTAAAAGTTGAAGTTGAGCGCATTAAAAATAAGTATCCACAAAAGACGTTACTTGTTTTGTTTAATAAAATGGATTTGATGTCGGCTGATTTAATTGCTGATCTTAAGTCTCAAATCTCTAATTCGCTTTTTATCAGTGCCAAAAACAATGAAGGCATCGATAACTTAAAAGATGCTTTATTGTCGTTTGTAAACACTGGCGCCTTGCGTAATAATGAAACGATTGTTACCAATGCCCGTCATTATGATTCCTTGTTGAAAGCGTTAGAAGAGATTCAGAAAGTGAAATGGGGATTACAGAATAACTTATCTTCAGATTTGATGGCGATTGATATTCGTCAGGCGTTGTTTTATTTTGGGGAAATTACAGGTCAGGTCACAAACGACGAACTTTTAGGGAATATTTTTGCTAATTTCTGTATCGGAAAGTAATTTTTCTTATTCTTAAAGAGACGAAAGGTTAAAACTTGGAACGCTTCGTCTCTTAATAATACATTCTGAATCCTAAGCTGGTACTTAAGTTGTATTGTTTGTCGTATAATGCCTCGACCAATTCAATTACATCTTCGTAGTCCTGACTTAACGAAAAGTACAGATTATCTAATACCGTACTCAATATCGGTACTGCGTTGGCATAACCTGAAACGGCTTTGGCTCCGGTAACGTCTAAAAAGTACTGAAAGGTTTCTTCCTCCAGGTCCAATTGCAGGGTGTTGGCAAAATGGATGATTTTCCCTTTCAATTTACCTTCAAAGAAATCGGCTATTTCTTCAAAACTATAGTAGTAGTTGTCGATTTTTAACTCATTACTCCTACCCTCAAATACCAGATACAGGATCGTGTAGTCTTTAAAGTGACGGTCTTCGTATAGTAAGGTACTGATGCTTTCTTCAAAGCCTTCTATGCTGTCGCAGTTTTTATATATGTTGGTAATGCCGTAACGCACCGCTAAATCCTCTAAAAAGGGTAAAATTACGCTCTTTGAGGTTGCTGTGTCCTGTACGGATTCTAAGCAATAGATGTGGTGGTTGTTTGGCATTTTTTTTTGAGATGGGTTTGAAACCTGTCTTTGCTTTTTTGAGACGGGTTTGAAACCTGTCTTTACTTTTTTGAGACGGGTTTGAAACCCGTCTTTACTTTTTTGATGATGGGTTTGAAACTGTAATCTCCGGTTCAAATTCCATATAATCCTCTGGTTCTATGTCTTCTTTTTTGGGTTTGGATGCTTTTAATGTATTGAATTTTTCTATTTGTTCTACTCCGTCTTCTTCTCCGCTAAAATACGGAAAAACATCCATAATTGGTGATTCTGAAATGGCCGGTATGGTATAATCGCCCATGGTGTTTTTCATGGCGGTCATCGTGTTGTCGAAGGCTTCTTTTACATCGTTGGCCTGTACTAACAGGTACATATTGGTTTTGCGTTCTTTACCGCTTTCTTCATCATAGGCTGTTAACGCTACTTTTGATCGAAACCAACGGTCGGCATTTTCAAAGGGATGAATCTCGGCATAGTTTGCTACTTTAATATTAGTGATTTTAAACTCTTCACTAACATAACTCATCATCTCCTGAGTAATTCTGGATTCTGCTTCTGTGTAAGATAGGGCATCGACCAAATAGGGTTCTGTGGTTACTTTTTGTATTCCGGTTTCGTCGGCTTTTCTGAATTTTACTTTGCATTCGTACCAGGTTGCACTCATATTTTTTCTTTTTTATTTCTTTTTTGGGAGGGCAAATGTAATTTTTTTATTGATGATATTTTTTTTGGTTTTTATTTTCTTTTGTGTTGTTTGCTCTTCCGTAATTTATTGCTCTTTATAAAGCCTATTTATACATATGTGGCAATTATGAAACAATCACTTAAATTCTTATAACACTAACCATCAGGTGTTTATTAATTTTATTCTGTAAAATTCTTTGTGTTTTTAAACAAAAACATGAGGAAGGAAGTTTACTTAAATATTGAGATTATGGAAACTATCAAAAAAACTATATACCTGTTGTTACTGATTTTCGGGATGATGGGGATAACGCAACAGAAGGCAACGGCTCAGGTTTCGGTGAGTTTTCAGTTGTTTTATGATAATTTGAGTGTACACGGTAGTTGGATTAATGACCCAAATTATGGTTATGTATGGGCTCCTAATGTGGGGGCTGGCTTTGCTCCGTACAGAACAAACGGTCATTGGGTATACACAGACTACGGTTGGACGTGGGCCTCCAACTATTCTTGGGGATGGGCGCCTTTTCACTACGGTAGATGGTTCTATGATCCTTTCTACGGATGGTTGTGGGTACCGGACACTATATGGGCGCCGGCATGGGTAACCTGGAGGTATTATGACGGTTACTATGGCTGGGCTGCCATTGGCCCCGGTATCAGCATCGATATTGCTTTCGGTAGCAGTTACAGTGTGCCTTATAACCAATGGTGCTTTGTTAGGGAAAGGGATTTCGGCAGACGAAACATCAGCAATTACTATGTAAATACCTCGAATAACACAACGATTATCAACAACTCTACGGTTATCAATAACATTCAGACTTCGAACGGTAATCGATACAACGCCGGTCCGGGCAGGGATCACGTTCAAAAAAGAACGGGTAATGCCCCTGCACAGGTTCATCTGAAAGAAAGGGATAAACCGGGCCAAAAGATATCCCGAAATGAATTGCAGTTGTACAAACCACATGTTGAACGGGATAATAATAACCGAAAGGCTGTTCCTGCTAAGGTAATGGATCGAAAAGATTTTAAACCGGTATCGGAAAGGAAAGCCGAACCAAGAGTTAACAGACCGCAAAGATCTTTGGAGAAAGCGAAAGAGCAACCGGCAAGGCAAAAGGAAAATCTGGAACGTAGGGCGCAACAACGCCAACAGGAAATGCAACGCAACGAGCAACGTACAAAAGAACGTGAATTGAAACAACGCCAACAAGAGGTTCAGCGTAATGAGCAGCGGATGAGAGATCAGGAAACCGAACGACGTAAACTGGAGATGCAGCGTAATGAACAACGCTTCAACGGACAACAGTTGCAACGTAAAATGGACGAACCCTTGAGAGAACCACAAAGAATAGAGAGATCCCGTATTAATTCATCGGAAAGAATGCCGCGTATCGAGCATCAAAACCGAAGACAGGGACTCTTGCAACGCAACAATACTGTTGTTCCCCGACAAATGCCTCAAAGTACTGATCGTGTTCTGCCGCAGGGACGTAACCAAAAATAGTGTGATGTACCCTTTTTGCTCCAAGACCTAAATTTGATACGAATGGTTTACAAAAACTGCCGTGGGCTTATTTTTTAGTGAATTAAAATGTCAACATTATGAAAACACCGATCTTAAAAGCGGTACTATTTTTCATCGCCATGAATATTACCCTGTCGGTTTATTCGTTCGCATCGAATAGCGACCCAGTAACTCCAAATGCCACAACGAAAACGGAAGACGTGAAAGGCCAACAGCTTGTGAATCGTCTAAAAGAAATTCGTGCCATGGACAAATCTGATCTTTCCCGTGCGGAACGTAAAGCACTTCGTAAAGAGGTGAAGGAAATTAAAAATGAACTTGCGCTTAACCATCAGGGGGTTTACCTTTCGGTTGGAGCAATCATCATTATTATTTTGTTATTGATTTTGTTACTCTAATTGTCACTTTATCCTGAAGAGGTTTGACAGGCCCAGTGGCCGGAATAATTGAGGCAGAGGTGTTAAAAAATAAAGGCAGTCCTTAAAGGGCTGCTTTTATTTTATTGTATCCTTAACATTTTGACACTAAGAGCCAAAACATCTAATCTGCCTTACTTTTTTATAACATTTTATACTAAAAATCTTATATTTTAGTTATTGCTGTTCATAGTAAAAAACTTACTTTTACAATTATCATATATGATTTAATACATGTTTAACCAATTATTAAAAACCAATGAAAAAAGTTTTATTACTTCTGGGATTAGCTATCCTTTCCTCGTGTTCTGTGGATGAAGACAGCAATGTAACTCAAAATAAGAGCAGCCTCAAAGACACAATTGAGACTAACAGAAGACCACCGACTTCACTATCTGTTACTTGTGTTAACAATTTTACTCCTCCTAATACTTATAACGGAATCATTTCCTGGGATTTAGGAATTACACTTCCTTTTGCGGATGCGGAAGCTTATATTGAAATCAGACCTAAAACCGGGTCTACAAACTTTAACTCGGTTCGCTTTTCTATTCCTTATGTAGATCCAACTTTTGGCAGCATGGATGTTATTCATACCGGTTCGGGTACTTTTGGCAGTACTTGGTTGTCTGGAGATGATATCTATATCACAACTAAAGAATTTGATTACCGCTACATTATTTATGATATTAACTCCAGTATGCATGTTGAAACTGATTGGGCTTATCATGATTTGACTAATATTTAATAGTCCTGTAATTCTTAATGAAGGTACCTTAGGGTACCTTTTTTTGTTTGTATATCCTTAGGGAAGAATACTTTAAAGTAATTACTTTTTGTTGGTTGAAAGAAATAAAGGGTTTTGATTGGGGGCTCTTAAATAAACAAGGCTTTTTATGATAGTTATTTCTTGTACTTTGCCTTGGCACAGATCTTTAGGTTCAATGAACACTAAAACCAAATGATACTTAATGTGCTAAAGTATCAACGGTTAAGGTTTAAAATACTTTATTTCAATCTTTTTCTTTTGTCTTGACACAAAAGAAACAAAAAGTCAAGACTGGAACGCTTCACCTAAAAAATAAAAACACTTCCTAAATTATCCGAACTCGCTGGCGCTCAGACAGCGGATAATTCTTAACGGAAGTGCTTTTACTTTTCTTAACGGTTACGCGTTCTTAGGTCGATTGGGTGCTTTGATATGCCTTTTGTGTTGTTTGCTTTTCATAAGAGGGTCATTTTTGTTGAAAGAAATAAAGGGTTTTGATTTGTAGGACTCTTAAATAAACAAGGCTTTTTATGATAGTTATCTCTTTTTCTTTTGTCTTGATACAAAAGAAACAAAAAATCAAGACTGGAACACTTCACCTAAAAAATAAAACCAACTCCTAAATTATCCGAACTCGCTAACGCTCAGACAGCGGATAATTCTTAACGGAGTTGGCTTTATTTTTCTTAACGGTTACGTGTTCTTAGGTCGGTTGGTGCTTTGATTTGCCTTTTGTGTGGTTTGTTTTTCATAAGGGAGTTATTTTTTGTTGGAAGAAATAAAAGGCTTTGATTGGGGCTCTTAAATAAACAAGGCTTTTATGATAGTTATCTCTTTTTCTTTTGTCTTGACACAAAGTACCAAAGGTCAAGACTGGAACGCTTCTCCTAAAAAATAAAACCAACTCCTAAATTATCCGAACTCGCTAACGCTCAGACAGCGGATAATTCTTAACGGAGTTGGCTTTATTTTTCTTAACGGTTACGTGTTCTTAGGTCGGTTGGGAGCTATTTTAGTTTACTGGGGATGGTTTCGGGATTGATGCCCATGTAGTCACAGAATTCGTTGATGGTGACGGCTTGGTGTTTTTCTTTGTTGTGTTTCTTTTTGATGTTGGCTATTATGTTGCGACATTGTCGTTCGCTTTTTCCTGTGATTTGCTGGATGTCTTTTGGGTAAATTACGATTCTGTTCATGGTGTGTTGTTATTCGTATTGTAGTTATTAATCTATTCTTATTGTTTTTTTTGTATGGCTTTGCATGGGGTTAGCATGGCTTTACCATGGAGTAAGCATGGAGTAAGCATGGAGTATTGTTTTTGCATTGTCGGGTTCTACTTCATTATTTTCATAGGTTTTTTCTTTCGGGATGCAAATATCGAATGATTTTCTTGTAAGAAAAGTATTTTTAAATATTTTTTTCGGCATTTTCGGCAATTTTGGTTGTTTTCGGCAATATTGACGCTTTGCGGAAAGCGTTGTTTGGCTGTGGTTAAGGGTTGTCATAGTATTGCAGCCAAATTATTAACCTTATCAAAACAAAAAAATGGCTAAAGTAAACAGCATTATCAAGATTGAAGGAACGGTAGAGGATTTGACCTTTTATAAAAAAGACGGTGTAAATTATGTTCGCAAAAAAGGTGGCGTCTCGAAAGAGCGCATTGGAAATGACCCTAATTTTATCCGTACCCGTGAGAATAACAATGAATTTGGACACAGTGGCAGCAGCGGTAAGGTTTTGCGCCGTGCTTTAGGAACAATGGTATTCAAGGCCAAAGACAGTAAACTGCAAAGCCGTTTGTTGGGGGTTATGTCCCGTATTAAGAACATCGATACGGTTTCGGCGAGAGGGCAACGCAGTGTAAGTGTCGGGATTACCACTCCCGAGGGAAAACAAGCCTTACGCGGGTTTAACTTTAATGCGAATGCGATTTTAGACAGCGTGTTGTTTGCCCCTTACAATTTAGATACTGCTACCGGAGTAATTACCCTTACGAATATCCTTACCGCCGAGCAGATTTTGTTTCCGCAAGGGGCTACACATGTGAGTTTTCAAGGTGCGGTTTGTGCATTGGATTTTGAAACGGAGGTTTCGGAAGTGGCGTACAGCAATGTAGTGAATTTGCCGTTGAACCTCACTCCTACTACTATTACTTTAACGCCCGCAAGTGTTCCTACCGGAACCGGACAGCAGTTTTTTTTAATGACGGTTTCTTTTTATCAGCAGGTGAATGGGGTGCAGTATTCGTTGAAAAATGAAGAGTATAATGTGTTGGCGATTTTGGAAGTGGTTTAATTTTACTTTTGTCTTGACACAAATTGAAGATTCAACGAACACAGTGAGCAATATTATATTGTGAGTTAAAGCGCCAAAGATTAAGAACGGAACACTTCACCTAAAGAATAAAGGGTTTTGATTGGGAGTTCTTAAATAAATAAGGCTCTTTATGATAGTTATCTCTTTTTCTTTTGTCTTGATACAAAAGAAACAAAAAATCAAGACTGGAACACTTCACCAAAAAAATAAAACCAACTCCTAAATTATCCGAACTCGCTGGCGCTCAAACAGCGGATAATTCTTAACGGAGTTGGCTTTATTTTTCTTAACGGTTACGTGTTCTTAGGTCGGTTGGTGCTTTGATTTGCCTTTTGTTTTGTTTGTTTTTCATAAAGGTGTTATTTTTTGGTTGAAAGAAATAAAGGGGTTTGATTTGTAGGGCTCTTAAATAAACAAGGCTTTTTATAATAATTATTCTTGTACTTTGTCTTGACACAAACCTTTAGGTTCAATGATAACCAAAACCAAATGATACTTAATGTGCTAAAGTACCAACGGTTAAGGTTTAGAATACTTTATTTTAATCTTTTTCTTTGTCTTGACACAAATCTTCGATTCAACGAACACCAAATCAAATTTAATTCATGTGAGTTAAAAGAAACAAAAAATCAAGACTGGAACGCTTCACCTAAAAAATAAAACCAACTCCTAAATTATCCGAACTCGCTAACGCTCAGACAGCGGATAATTCTTAACGGAGTTGGCTTTATTTTTCTTAACGGTTACGCGTTCTTAGGTCGGTTGGTGCTTTGCTTTGCCTTTTGTTTGTTTTTGATAAGGGGGTTATTTTAGTTTAGTGGGGATGGTTTCGGGATTGATCACCAGAGTTTAAAAAGGGAAAATAATAAGTAAGAAAATATTTAATTTTAAATTAATTAGAACTATATTCGAGCGGTTTATATCACAATTTTAAAAAGATGAAACATTTAGAAAAATTATTCATTGTTTTTTTGTTGACATCATGTTCTTCAACAAAAATGCTTGATCTTGGAGGAAAGGCTTCTGTAAAAGGTACAGAGGTTTCTCAAAAAGCAATTGATATATATGGTTTACTATCACAACAAGCTGATATTGATAAATCGCAACAGGATAAAATAAAAGTTTTAACCAATAAAAAGCCTTCCGAAATGGTCTTACCTGACTCTAAAGTTGCTGATTTCTCGGAACAACTTAAACCAAGAATTGATGCCTATGAAAAACTTTTAAACACATATAAAGCATTTACTCTTTTAACCGACAGCAGCTATGGTGACATGACTCAAGAGGCCACCAGTGCTTTGCAGGACAGTTACAACTCCATTCAAACATTCTCAGATATACCCGAATCAGTATCATCTAAACTTCCAGAAATTGCAAAAATGATTTCCCAGGAGATTCAGGTAAAGAAAATAAAAGAACATAATAAAATACTCTATAGCCTGACAACAGTATATACAATGCTTTGGGATAAAGACCAAAAAACCTGGAATGATTATATTGACTTAATCTACAATAATTATGCTCAAGGACTAAATACCGTTGATTCTAAAAAATACGATGCCAAAATGATTTCTGAAACAATGAAAGAGCCTTATAGTGATGAAGCTACAGTGATCCTGATGTATCGCCTTGAAAAGCGTGATGAAATTATTAAGAAAAGAAACGATTTAAAAAAACAACTGAATGATTTTGGCAAAGCCTTAAAAGAATTAAATAAAGCTCATCTTGAAATATCAAAATCAAAAACAGATCCTTCCGATGTTACTAAAATGATGAATACAATAGAAAATCTTTTAAAACAATAATAAAATGGAGGTGCAATTAAAATTAGCTTTATCACAAGCAATAGGGGAATTTAACAACCATCGATCAGAAATTATTGATTTGGCGTATCAAAATGGAGGGCAAACTGCAGTTAAAAAAATTGAAAATGAATATGATGCTTTGCGAGATGCTTATTTTGAAATTCTTAAACGCGAACTAGATAAAAATAATCATTTATATGAAGAATTGGTTAATGTGGCTAATTCTGAAACTGAACGATTAAAAGCCAGCTTAAAACAGCTTAACAACATTAATGATATCATTAAATTAACTACATCGGTAATTAATATGGTGGGTAGGGTTTTAATTGTCTTAGGCCTGTAATACTAACTAATGGTTTTAAATATAACTCTAACTAAATCATTATGAAATTAAAATTAATTGCGCTATTGTTACAAAATAATTAATGCTTCAATATCGAATGAAAAGTTCCAAAATGATCCTATAAAAACACATACCGATTAGCATAAAACAACATGCGTTTTTTTTCAAAAAAATCACTAGATTTAGTGATTGTGTAAGTGTTTTTTTATAGTTAAGTTTGAAAAGTTGATTCAAGAACAAATACATGTCATTATTTCAAAATACGGTATTGAAGAAATACCGCCAAGCCCTGCCCCAGCCTACACTCGATGCCCAATGGCAGCTTTATACTTCTATCTTTCACGATACCAGTAAACAAGCCAATATCCGTTCGAGTAAAGAAGAACAATATCAGGAAGGATTTTTACGCGAGTTATTTGTAAAAGTATTGGGTTACATTATTAATCCTGATGCGAATTTTAATTTAACCACCGAATTAAAAAACCTAACCAACAGCAAAAAAGCAGACGGTGCCATTATTATAGATGATAAAGTAATGGCGGTTATCGAACTAAAGGGCACAGACACCACCGATTTAGGCAAAATTGAAGCCCAAGCCTTTGGTTACAAAACCAACCAACGCGATTGCCGTTATGTAATTATCTCCAACTTTGAGAAACTCCGCTTTTATATTGATGATGCTACCGAGTTTGTAGAATTTAACTTGTTCACACTTACTAAATACGAATTTGCTACCCTTTGGTTGTGTTTGGCGTTTGAGAATATTAAGAACGACTTACCCGGAAAATTAAAAGCCGAAAGTGTTTCGAACGAAGACAAGATTACCAAAAACCTATATAAAGATTACTCTGCTTTTAGAAAAGAGCTGTTTACCAATATTGTTGCCTTAAACCCGCAGCACAACAAGCTGGAACTTTTTAAAAAAACGCAAAAACTGTTAGACCGCTTTTTGTTTATCTTTTTTGCCGAAGACCGCTTGCTATTGCCTACTAACCTTATTTTTTCGATTAATCTGGAATGGCAGAAACTTAAAGAAGCTCGCGTTCCGGTATCGTTGTACGACCGTTACAAAATGTATTTTGATGATTTGAATACGGGAGCGAGAGTTTCGTTACCTGCATTTGGGAAACACACCAATGAAATTGTAACGGCGCAATATGACATTTATGCTTATAACGGTGGCTTGTTTCAAACCGATGAACTGTTAGACAACATAAAGATTGACGACGACCTGCTTTTTAAACATACCCGTAAACTCAGCGAGTATGACTTTGAAAGTGAGGTTGATGTAAACATATTAGGGCATATTTTTGAAAACTCGCTGAACGAGATTGACGAAATCGCCAATGAAATTGAAGGCACGGTAACGGAGAAAACCAAAACCAAGCGCAAGAAAGACGGCGTTTTTTATACCCCGAAATACATTACCAAATACATCGTAGACAACACCATTGGGAAACTGTGTACTGAGAAGAAAACCGAGTTGCAGTTGGACGAAACCCAATATACGACCGACAAGCGCATCCAACAGAAAACCAAGAAAGACTTGTTAGCCAAACTGGAAAGCTACCGCAAATGGTTGTTGGAATTGACCATAGTGGATCCCGCTTGTGGGAGTGGTGCTTTTTTGAACCAAGCGTTAGAGTTTTTAATTGCCGAACACCGTTATGTGGATGAACTTCAAGCCAAATTGTTTGGCGATGCGCTTGTGTTGAGTGATGTGGAAGGCAGTATTTTGGAAAACAACCTGTATGGTGTAGACTTAAACGAAGAAAGTGTTGAAATTGCCAAACTTTCGTTATGGCTGCGCACGGCACAACGCAATAGAAAACTAAACAGTTTAAACAACAACATAAAATGCGGGAACTCGCTAATTGATGACCCCGAAGTAGCCGGCGACAAAGCGTTTAATTGGCAACAAGCGTTCCCGAAAGTGTTTGCTAAAGGTGGGTTTGATGTGGTGATTGGGAATCCACCTTATGTTCAACTTCAAAAAATGGGAAAGATTAGTGACATGCTTAAAAATTGTGGCTATGAAACATTCGATAAAGGTGGAGACATTTACTGTCTTTTTACTGAACGAGGATACAAATTACTTAAAAAAGGTGGTATTCAGTCATTTATTATGCCCAACAAATGGATGTTAGTAGCTTACGGCAAGCCCCTTCGTAAATTTCTTTCGAAAACTGGTTTGTTCCAAGTGCTAAACTTTGGGGATATTCAATTCTTCGAAGAAGCTACCACATATGTTTGTATTTTCATTACTCAAAAAATTGAACAAGGTAAATATGTAGAAGTCTTGTCTCTTAATAAAAAAAACTATCACAACGATTTTCTGACAGAAATTAAGAACAATATTTATAATTATTCATCGTCCAAATTTGATGAAAATGAGTGGAGTATACAACCATATAGTGATGCATTAAAATTGGGACGTATGAAATTGAATGGGATAGAATTAAAAAAATTGCCAGTTTCAATTTATCGTGGAATAATTACAGGCTATAATGATGCATTTTATATAAATGAAGAAACCCGACAACAACTAATTGCAGCTGACCCTAAAAGTAACGAAATCATTAAACCAATGGTGAGAGGTAGAGATATTTCGGCTTATACAATAACAGGTTTTGAATATTTGATTACTACCTTTCCTTCACTAAAAATAGAAATAGATGATTATCCAGCTATCAAAGAACATTTACTTTCATTTGGCTATGACCGACTGAAACAAACTGGAGAAAAAGGAGCTCGTAAAAAGACAAATGGTAAATGGTTTGAGACTCAAGATAGTATTAAATACTACATGGAATTTAATAAACCCAAAATAATATATCCTAATATGACCTCTGTTTTTCCATTCATGTATGATGAAAATGAAATGTTAGGTAATCAGAAGTGTTTTATTCTTACAGTTGAAAATGACTCCGTTTCATTACCATTCCTGACTGCTATTTTTAATTCCTCGTTAGCAAAACTTTGGATTTGGTATAATTGCCCTGAACTTCAAGGAGGAACTCGTGAAATAAGTAAGGTTTATTTCGAAAATTTTCCTGTTCCAAAAGTAAACATGCAACAAACTACTATTCTTGCACATTATACAACAGAAAATATCTCCCAGATATCCAAATTGCAAAAAGTATCGGAAAAATTCCAACGCACGCTCCAACGCAAATTTGAGTTAGACGACCTGCCCAAAAAACTACAGGATTGGTATTTGTTATCCTATGCCGAGTTTATTAAAGAACTCGCCAAAAAGAAAATAAAACTCTCCTTAGCCCAAGAAGCGGAATGGGAAGATTATTTTATGAGTGAGCAGAAAAAAACACTGGAGTTAAAAGCCCAGATTGATGCTACGGATAAGGAAATTGATAGAATGGTTTATGAGTTGTATGGGTTGACTGAGGAGGAGATTTTGATTGTGGAAAATAGTTAGAAAAAAAACGTTGATTATGATAAAAAAAATACATATCCAAAATTTTAAAAGTATCATTGATACTACGGTAGAAATCAATAATAATATTTTTGTATTAGCAGGTCAAAATGAAGCCGGTAAAAGTTCTATTTTGGATGCTCTCGAAGCATTTGAAAAAGAATCTGATTTGCAGGAGAATCTAAATTTTGAAGAAGAAAACAAAGGCAATCTCGTCCAGAAAATTTCAATTACTTATACAGTTCCTAATGCTGATTTCTATGAAGAATTAGAGAAAGAGTGTAGAGAATTAGCTGTAGATCAATATAAGTCAATAGATTTTGAGTCAAGCCCAATTTTAGACATTGAAAAATTAAAGAAAATTAAGGAATATACATTAACTCGTGTATTTGATTATTCAAAAAATGGAACTATAACGCGGCTTGAAATTGATGAATTTACCCAAAGGATATTAAAAGTTGCAATTAATACCGAAAAAAAGATTTTGCAAGATGTAAACCATAAAACAGTTGCTCATCAAATTCCATATTTAAAAATTGAAGAAAAAATAAATGATATTGCTAAAGAAATATGGAGGCTATCACCAATTATAAAACTATTTAATGATTTTGCAGATTTATTACCTGATAATATTTTAGTTAGTGATTTAGAACGTGAAAACAAAACTGCAAAAGGATATAATGCTGTTAAAAAATTTGAAACACTTTTAAAGCAAGATTTTGTAGGGCTATCAAAAAAAGCTCATGCCCAAAAAAAATCCTCTATTCAAGATGAAACTAAGCATATTTCAGCAACTTTTCAAAGTGATTGGAAGCAAAAAATTAATGACGCTGGTGAAATAAAAGTAATTTTTGACATTGATAACAATGATAGTGGTCAACCAACAATAAGATTTTATTTAGAATCAAAAGAAGGTGTTCTTCTAGAACCTAGAAAGAGAAGTAAAGGAATGATTTGGTTTTTATCTCTTTGGTTGGAATTGAAAAATTCCGAAAACAATGAGAATATGGTTTTACTTTTTGATGAACCAGGACTTCACTTACATGTTAAAGCCAATAATGACATGCTTAATGTATTCAAAAGGCTTAAAGAAAAAGGACATCAAATTATTTATTCAACTCATCTACCCTCATTAATAGAAACGGATAATCTTCATAACATCGGTTTAGTTTTGAATACTCCTGAAAAAGGAACTATTGTCGAAGGATTAACAACCTCTAAACTAGACACATCAAACAAAAAAGATGCATTGCAACCTGTTGCCGAGGCAATGGGTCTGACTCCCTTGAAAGATTTCTCAATACTTTCTGAGAAAAATGTTTTATTAGAAGGACTTTCTGATTTTTGGTATTTTCAAGGAATGTCTAAAATTTTAGGAAAAAAAGTTGACTACAAATTTGTACCAGGAGTTGGTATAAAATCCTCTAAAATGTTTCCGCTTATATCATTCTGCATCGGTTATGGTTTAGATTGGATTTTAGTAATGGATAATGGAGAAAACCCAATAAATACAAGAGAAGAGTTAAAAGAAAATCTTTTTAACAGTGATGAAAAATTAACAGATGAAAAAGTTAAATTGATAAACTTTAAAGAAGTAGAGGATATGTTTAACTCAAATGATTTTTTGCTTGTTGATAACAAATTCAATGTTAAATCAGGAAAAATACCGTCAGAAATAATTGGAACTAGAAAGATTATTTATGCAAAGCTATTTTATCAAAATGTAATTGATAAAAAAATTACAAAATCTAAATTGGATAAACAAACAGTCAAAAATTTTGAAAATGTGTTTGATTTTATTGACCAATCTTTTAGTAAAAATGCACAGACTATTAAAGTTCCTCAAAAAAACATAGTCAAAATTGAAGAAATGAACTAAACAATGTAAAAACACCCCGCAAATCAACACTTCCTAGAAACCCTTTTAACCCCATTGTCTAGGATAAATATGAAGTATTATAAACCGTACTAACTTTATTTAGAATAAAAAAAAATTAAAAAATGGCATTTAATCCAAAATCAGAATATACAATAGTACCAACAGAAATTGGAATTAAAGATTTCTTTGAATACAAAGAAGATTTTGTAACTCGACCGCCTTATCAAAGAAAAGTAGTTTGGAATAAAAAGAAAAAACAAGCCTTAATGGATAGTTTATTTAGAAGGTATTATATTCCAAAATTAGTTATAAGAGAAGTTAGACTTTCTGAAGATAGAGCAGTAAACGAAATTGTTGATGGGCAACAACGTATAACTACTGTTCAGGATTTTTTTGATAATCAATATCCATTACCAAAATCATTAGGTGATATTTCTAAGGACCTACCTGGTAGATATTATAAAGATTTAGATACAGAAGTTAGAAAATTCATTGACAAATCATTAAAATATCAGGCTGATATTATAAAAAACATTGAAAATCCATCGAGTGTAGAACATCAAATTATAGCAACAGAGATTTTTTGGCGTTTGCAGCAAGGAGAAACCTTAAACTATATGGAAATTGCTCATGCACAACTGTCAAGTTTGTCAAGAAACTTTATTGTAAAATATTCAGATGATTTAACATTTGATTACCACAAATATGAGCCAATAGATGAAAACCCTGACAAAATGCCTTTTTTTAATTTGTTGAATGTTGAAAACGACAGAATGAAACATTTGCAATTTATGGCAAGATTCTTACTTATTGAAAATGCAAATGGTTATACTGATTTGAGTGACAAAAAAATTGCAGAATTCATTGAAGATGAAAAAGCCACTGATGGCATTGGAAATTACACTTTTGAAAACAAATCTATTGCCCAAAATGTGATTAAAAACTTAAAGCTATTTTATAAAATTTTCGAGAATGATCCAATGCTTGATGAAAACAATGGGGTTAAGGAATTTTCTGTTGAGTATTTTATTATTTCAATATACATGCTTATAAGACATGTACGTGAAAATTATGTTGTTAATGAAAACGTTCAATCTATTATTAAAGAATTTGTATATAAATTTCATTTCAGATGGAAAACTTATGATGAACTTTCAGATACTGATTTGTTAACATTTAGTAATAGAAGACAGCAAGGAGAACATGACTTAGAAGTAAGAGATATGATTTTGAGACAACTATTTTTTCAATATTTAAAAGATATTGATTTCGAATTAATTGAAAAAGATAGAAACAGAGCGTTCTCTGAGCTTGAAAGAATTATTATTTATAGAAATGGTAAAGGCTATTGCCAACAATGCTTAAGGGAGGGAAAATCTGAAACTGAATCTAAAGTTAGTTGGTCAAACTATCAAGCTGACCATGTTTTACCCCATTCAAAAGGAGGTAAAACAATCATTGATAATGGAGAATTACTTTGTACTTACCATAATTTATCAAAAGGAAATAGAAATTAATTTTAAATGGCTAAAAAACCCAAATTTTATGTCGTTTGGAAAGGAAGGATAACCGGGGTTTTTTCTTCTTGGGATGAATGCAAAGCACAAACCAATGGTTTTGAAGGTGCGGTTTTTAAATCGTTTGAGTCGAAAAAATTAGCAGAAGAAGCTTATCATAGTTTAAGTTCAAATTATGTAGGCAAAAATAAAAAGGTAGTAAACTCCCTATCAAAAGAAGAATTAGCGTTAATTGGTGAACCTATTGAAGATGCAATTGCTGTTGATGGCGCTTGGGATAACACTACCGGTTTAGTAGAATATCAAGGCGTTTATATAAAAACCGGTGAAGTATTGTTTCATGTAGGGCCACTAGAGGATGGCACTATTAATATGGTAGAGTTTTTAGCGATAGTACATGCGCTGGCTTTATCGAAACAATGGCATTGGAAAGTGCCTATTTATTCGGATAGCAAAATAGCCTTGAAGTGGTTTAAAGATAAAAAAGCAAGTAGTAATCATCCGCCAAGTGAAAAAAACAAGAAATTGTTTGAAATGTTAGCGAGAGCTAAAAAATGGTTGGAAAACAATACGTATGAGAACGAATTACTAAAATGGGAAACTAAAGCCTGGGGTGAAAACCCAGCTGATTTTGGTAGAAAATAGAGCCGTATGTCAGAAACTAACGATAATATTTTAGAAGGATTAAACGACAAACAGCAAGAAGCTGTTGTAAGTGTTGCCAAACGATTATTGGTTTTGGCCGGGGCAGGCTCTGGAAAAACCAAAACGTTACTGCAAAAAATCATCTATTTAATAGAAGAAAAGAAAGTACATCCCTCCAGTATCTTAGCGATTACCTTTACTAAAAATGCTACGAACGAAATGATTGATCGTTTGATTGTTTCGGCAGACACTACAGGCATGTATGAGCAAATTATTTTTAGTAAGGTATTAACCA
This sequence comes from Flavobacterium enshiense, assembly GCF_040750275.1. GTDB lineage: Bacteria > Bacteroidota > Bacteroidia > Flavobacteriales > Flavobacteriaceae > Flavobacterium > Flavobacterium enshiense_B. Next base: position 190,211 of record NZ_JBDOCV010000008.1, on the reverse strand, counting down.
AAAAAGACAAGGATTATGAACGCAGGAATTGGCAACGAAAATATAAGTGGATTGAAGGATTAACGGTACGCACTTTTCACGGTTTTTGTTACAGTGTGCTTCGTACTGACGGTGTGAAAGAATTTGACAATAAGTTTAAGATTATTGGTGATGAAAAAGCCAGTGATAGTGACGAGCTTTCCAACCGAATTGCCGAGGAAACCGTTTTTGAGGTTTTCCATAAATTATTTATTGAGCGATGTGAGAATAATGATTTTCTGTTAAAAACCAAACGCTACATTTTAGATTATTTAGTTGATAAAATCCATATTTCTAAAGAGTATGAAAATCATAAAGTTATTGATGGAAAGTTTTATACTACTTTAAATGGAACAAAAGTAAAGTCTAAATCTGAGCAATATATTGCAGATTGGCTATACAGACATAGCATTTCATTTGAATACGAACCTTTACTCAATGTAAAAGACTTTGATTTTCATCCCGACTTTTATATCCCTGATGCCAATTTATACTTAGAGCATGTTAGTGAAAAAAGTTATCCGATGGAAGCCAAAGAAAAGCAGTTTGCCAAAGGAAAGATTCTATATGCAAAGACTTTTGAAAAGGATACCCAAGATTCTGCCGTATTCAATCATACTTTAGATAAAATTATAAAAAGTAGATTACCGTATGATTTTCATGAAAAGAAACAATTAAGTTTTTTAGAAGAGTTTAAAGGTTATTTTGAAGAAGTAAAAGATTTTGTGCGTCAAATCATTCGCATTTGCGACATGATTAAAGTTGAAAATATCTCACTGGAAGAAGTTGCAAAAAGAGCCGGAAGCGATAAACATGAACGAATAAGAGTGTTTTATGAATTGGCGATGCCAATTATTAATGATTATATCGAGTATACTACAAACAAATCCTATTTAGATTTTAACGATTTGATTTCTAAAACGAGGGCTTTGTTTACAAATTATGAGGATGTACGACAACGCTATCAAAATAAGTTTCAGTATATTTTAGTGGATGAGTTTCAGGATGTAAACAACTTACAAGTAGAACTCCTCAAACTGATAATTAAGCCAGAAACGCAATTATTTTGCGTGGGAGACGATTGGCAGAGTATATACGGGTTTAGGGGCTCGAATGTAGAATACATTATCAATTTTGAAAAGTATTTTGCAAATGCGCAGGTAATCAAACTCAATCAAAATTACCGCAGTGAAAAAAATATAGTAGCTGCCAGTAACGAGGTAATTAAATACAATAAGCATAAAATTGATAAAGACATAGTCGCTGTTAAAGACACGCAGCAAAAAATTGTTATCCAAAAAGGAAATAATTTAAACGACAATATTCGATTTTGTGTTGAAAAAGTACAAGAACTGCTTGAAGAAGGCTACTCAAAAGATGATATTTTGTTCTTATACCGAAGAAGCGCCATGTTTTACGATTACAGAGAAGAGTTTAAACAGCATAAGTTTTTTGCTAACGGTAAAACCATACACGCATCCAAAGGACTAGAAGCTAAAGTGGTTTTTATTTTGGGATTAACCGAAGGTAGAGGCGGATTTCCAGATGTGTGGTTAGAAGACCGCTTGTTTCAGATTATCAAAACAGCCGATTACAATTTACTTTTAGAAGAAGAAAGAAGATTGTTTTATGTAGCTATTACAAGAGCAAAAGATAAGTTATACTTAGTGACAGAAAGAGGAAATGAGTCGAGTTTTTTAAATGAAATCCCGGCAGAATACACTTCAAGAAGTAAGCAATTAGAGAAAAGCAGGCATAGAGAAAATGAATGTGTAGTATGTCATGCTCCCATGAAAGAAGAAGCAAATTTTTGTTCTAATTGCGGGCATAAAAAAAGTAATTAAACATGAACAGACTTAGAGGAATCATCTTATACGACATCCAGTTAAATGGTAATTTAAATGGGGTTTACACGAATAACCGAACTCCAAATTCAGAACTGTTTACAGAAACAGCCCGTTTTTTACGCGATGAATCCTTTGGTGATTTTATAAATGGATTAATGCTTTATGAATCTTTTTATTTCGATTTTGAATCTGGCAGGGTTAATGCTAGGTTAGAATTTGTAATCAATAATGGTATTATCAATGCCAGATGGATTGTTGATGGAGATGAGGAACCTGCGTTTGTTGGACAAGGCTACCAAATGAACCACCATCAGATTGCCATATCCTATACCGATGAAGTTTCTTAATATTCTAATTCTGACAACCTGCTTTTTAGTATGCTTCGCTTCTTACGGACAGGGAGCCCTTTAAAAAAATAACTCATGCGATACGTAATAGCCTTTTTCTTTCCTTGGTTATCCTTGTTTTTACAAGGAAAAATTATATCGGGAATAGTTTGTTTGATTCTTCAAATTACTGTTATTGGTTGGATTGCTTCGCCAGTTCACTAAAGCTCGAGTCCCGCTTTTATTTGGGCTGTAACTTCGTTAAACCGAATGTATGCCGATAGAATAACTAATAAAATTATTAAGGAAATGAGGAAGTAAAGTATTCGATCAATAAAAAATTTAATTGAAACTACCACTCATCTATAAAAACAAATCAGTACCCCAAATCATATGAACGTTACCGTTTCTCCTTCTTTCAAGAAGAAAACCACTAAGGCTATTGTCGCCATTATACTTTTTATCGTTACCTATTTAGTTTTGTTTGCCTTGGCATTAGGGCTTATGGCTGTTTGTTTTGTTGGTGCCGGGTATATTCTTAAAGAACATGCATCGTTGGTTACTTTGATTTTAGCCGGAGGTTTGATCGTATTTGGAGTAATGATTGTTTACTTCCTGATTAAGTTCATGTTTAAAACCCACAAAACCGATCTGTCCAATTTAACTCAGATTACCAGAGCGCAGCATCCGGATTTGTTTGCTTTTATTGATGGAATTGTGAAAGAAGTGGGCACGCCATTTCCGAACAAGATTTATATTTCTCCGGAAGTGAATGCCAGTGTGTTTTACGACTCCGGATTTTGGAGCATGTTTTTACCGATTAAGAAAAACCTGCATATTGGGATGGGGCTTGTGAATACCATTACGGAAGAAGAATTTAAAGCCATTCTTGCGCACGAATTCGGGCATTTTTCCCAGAAAAGTATGAAAGTGGGAAGTTATGTGTACAACGTAAACCAGGTGATTTACAATATGCTGTATGATAACGATTCCTATAACAACATTATTACTTCGTTATCGGGTAAAAATACTTTTATTAACTTTTTTCTGGAGTTTGCCATTAAGATTGTGGAGGGCATTCAGTGGATTTTGCGTAAGCTTTATACTCTTGTGAACATTAGCTATATGGAATTATCCCGTGAGATGGAGTTTCATGCCGACGCTGTAGCTGCGAATGTTACAGGGTATTTGCCTTTAAAAGACTCGTTACTGCGTATGGATTTGGCGGATAAGAGTTTTAACAGTGTTGTTAGTTTTTATAACTCTAAAATGAGCGATGCATTTATAAGCGTTAACTTTTTTAAGGAACAACGCTTTGTTATGAACTTCCTTGCCCAAGAAGATGCCATTCCGATTGAAAACGGATTGCCAATGGTTAGCGAAGAAAGCAGCCGTTTTAACCGTTCGCGTCTGGTTATTAAAAACCAATGGGCTTCCCACCCTGAGACTTCGGAACGTATTGCGGCACTTGAAAAACTGAACCTTGTAAAAGAACTTCCGGAAAAAAAAGAGGCTAAATTATTGTTTTCGGATACTGAAGCTTTACAACAAAAACTAACTAATGCCATTTTTGCCGGTGTGGTGTATGAAAAAGAAACCACAGCTTACAACCTTGCGGATTTTGAACGCGAATTCGTAAATTATTATGATTCCCTGACTTTCGACAAACGCTATAACAATTACTACGACAATAAAAACCCCCTGCCGTTTCCGTTGGATGCCGTTGCAGGTATGGACAGCAACGAAGATGCATTGTTTAAACAAGAGAATGTTGACCGGGTATATGACCATTTAGCATTGCAGAATGATGGTTATTTGTTGGATGAGATTACCAACAAGAGTTATAAGATTACCACTTTTGATTATGAAGGAATAAAATACCATGCTAAAGAAGCTGCCAATGTAAAACTGCGCAATGATGCTATGCTAACAACGCTGGAAAAAGAGATACTGGAGCATGACAAGCGTATTTATGCCACATTTTACAAAAAAGCCCAAGCACAGTTGAAAGCCGACGAGTACCGTGGATATTATGAGCGCTTTTTTAATTATGATAGCTTGTATGACGAGCGTTTTAAACTTTACAGCGATTTGATGGAAAGTTTACAGTTTACCGCGGAAACCTTGCCTTATAATGTAATTAATGCAAAATTTAAAAAGGTTTTGATGCTGGAAAAGGATATGAAAGCGCAGCTTAAAGCATTGATTAACAATCCTGTTTTTATGTTGGAGCTAACCAATGAGCTAAGGGATGATATCAATAAATACCTTTCTAAAGATTACATTTATTTTGACACGGATACTTACATTAACGAAAATGTGGATTTGTTAATGCAAATGATTCATAATTTCCAATACCTGAACCACAGAGGATTGTATTTAATGAAACAGAATTTACTTAAGTATCAGGCTGGTTTGATGGATTAGTATGAAACACGGGCAGGATGTTCGCGTTAGTGGTAGAATGATTCTGAATTTGCTGTTAGTTTCTTTGTGTGGGTTTTGGAGACGGGTTTGAAACCCGTCTGTACTTGGGCTTTTGGAGTATTAAAAATATTGCAGATTCAATTCATTATTTTAATAGTATTATAAAAAAAGAGGCCTAATCGCCTCTTTTTTATTTATTGTATTTTCTTCAACTCCTTCACCACAGCTTCCCCAACTGCATGTGCCGATTGCGGATTCTGCCCCGTTACCACACGCTGATCAACCGCAACATGCTCCTGCCATAATCCTGACTTTTCGAATTTTGCACCGCGAGCAATTAATTGTGTTTCCAAAGCAAATGGCACTATGTTTTCCATTTTTACGGCAGCTTCTTCTTCATTGGTAAACGCATTGATTTTTTTGCCGTCTACCAAATACTTACCGTTACTTAGCTTGATGTTTACCAAACCTGCCGGGCCGTGACAAACTGCGCTTACGATACCGTTGTTTTCATAGATTTTAGCCGCTATTGTTGCGATTTCTTTATTATCGGCGAAATCCCACATCGCTCCGTGGCCGCCGGCATAAAAGATAGCTGCGTAGTCTTTCGGATTTACTTCGGAAGGCTTCATGGTGTTTTCTACTTTGTTATGATACGTCTTATCTTCCCAGAATTTTTTGTTGATCGGATCGGTTAAGTCGAAACCGTCTACGGGTGCCTTCCCTCCTTTCGGACTTACAAAATCGATTTCATAACCGGCTTGCTGTAAAACATCCCAAGGATGCGTTACTTCGCCTAAATAATAACCGGTAGCTTCGCCAGTACTGCCTTTTTTGTCATGACTGGTTACTACAAATAAAATTTTCTTTTTCATATTGGTTGCTTTTTTGGTTTGTGCTGTTGCTGATGTGCCGGAAAACGCAATAACGCCTGCCGTGATTAACATTAGAACAGTTTTTAAATAATAACTTAGTGTTTTCATACGGTTTTCTTTTAAAGCGTTGCTAAGGTTGTGTTTATAAATACCAACTCTTCGGGTTGGAATACTACTTCCAGTGCTTTGGCGTTGGACTCTGCCTGTGCTGCGTTTCTTGCTCCTGCCAATGCTGAAGTAATGCCTTGCTGCTGAATGGTCCAGCCTAATACCAATTGCGATAAGCTTATGTTTTTACTTTCCGCGATTGTGGTGATTTTTTCTAAAAACGACTTTACTTTTTCTGAATCGTGCTGTTTGAAATACCCGTTGCGGTGGTCGTCTTGTTTTAATATTTTATCAGCTAAATATTTACCGGTTAACAAGCCTCGTTCCATTGGGCTGTAGGCAATGATTCCGATATTTTGCGCAGTGGTGAAAGGTACCAACTCCTGCTCTATTTTCCGGTTCAGCATACTGTAGGCTACCTGATTGGAGGCTAATAGCGTGGTTTGTTCCGCTTCCTGTAATTGGGCTATGTTGTAATTGGAAACACCAGCGGCTTTTATTTTTCCCTGTTGTTTTAGCAGTTCGATGGCTTCCATGGTTTCGTTGATTGGCGTTGTGACATCGGGCCAATGCAGTTGGAGTAAATCGATGTAATCCGTGTGGAGTCTTTTCAGGCTTTCTTCTACTTCTTTAATTACATTCTGTTTTGAGGCAAATTTGTAGACCGGCAGGGCACTTCCGTTATGGCTGACGTCGAAAAAGTAATCGCCTTTTCCTTGGTTGCTGCCATCCCATACCAATCCGAATTTGGTTAAGAGTTGTACTTTACTGCGGTCTTTGCCTTTTAAAGCTTTTCCGATTACCGTTTCACTTAAACCCAAACCGTAAAAAGGTGCGGTATCAATACTGGTTACGCCGTTATCGATAGAGGCGTGAATGGCTTCTATGGAGTCTTTCTCTTCGTTTCCGCCCCACATGGTACCTCCTATGGCAAAGGTTCCTAAGGCTATGGGCGATATTTTTAAATTTGATTTTCCTAAATTTCTATTCATGGTATTCTTTTTCGATTGAGTTATTTTCTTGATATTCTTGCACTTATTAAAGTTACGACAATTGCCGCAGCTACCAGCAAAGCACCTACCCAAGGTGTGGCTTCCAGTCCTAAGGATGACTCCACTACCAGCCCTCCGGCATATGCTCCAATGGCGATTCCTACGTTAAAAGCGGCAATATTAAAGGCGGAAGCGACGTCTTCTGTACCAGGTAAATATTTTTCAGATAATTGTACTACATAAAGCTGTAACCCGGGCACGTTAGAAAAAGACAGTGCTCCCATGATGAACAGGGTTATAATACCTAAAACCGGATCGCTGGCGGTAAACGTGAAAACCAATAAGGCGATGGTTTGCAGAACGAACATCCACAAGAGTGCTTTTAACGGTTTTTTGTTGGCTACTTTTCCGCCTACCAGATTTCCGATAGCAATGGCGATACCGTACAATACTAAAACGATGTTTACCATTGCTTCGGATAATCCGGTGATTTTCTGAAGGATTGGCGACAGGTACGTGAACGCTACAAACGTTCCGCCATAGCCTAAAGCGGTCATTAAAAAAGCTAATAGCAATCGGCCGTTGGTAATTACTTTAAACTGGTCTTTCAACGACACTTTTTCTTCGTTTTTAATTTGATCGGGTACTAAAATCCAACTGGAAATCAAACCGATAATGCCTAATAAGGCTACTCCGATAAATGTGGCTCTCCAACCGAACTGCTGTCCTATAAAGGTTCCGAAGGGCACTCCGGTTACAATGGCTACTGTTAATCCGGTAAACATGATGGATATGGCGGAGGCTCTTTTATCTGCCGGTACTAAAGCTGCTGCTATTGTTGATCCGATGGAAAAGAAAACCCCGTGGGCAAATCCGGTAATAATTCGTGCTATGACTAAGGTGGTAAAACTCGGAGCAATGGAAGCCAGTCCGTTTCCGATGATGAACATCAGCATTAAATAGATAAGGAGTTTTTTTCTGTGGATGTTACTGGTTAAAGCGGTTAAAACAGGTGCTCCAATAGCTACTCCGATGGCATATAAACTAACTAATAATCCTGCGGACGGAATGCTGATGTTCAAATCGGAAGCTACGGTTGGTAATAATCCGACGATGACAAATTCTGTGGTGCCGATTCCGAAAGCGCTAATGGTTAACGCCCATAAAGCGGCGGGTATTTTTTTTGTGGTACTGCTTACTGTAGCAGTGGTGGCATACGTTGTCGATTTCATATTTGTATTGCTAAAAATTAACGATACAAAGTTCCGTCGGCAGCGGTTAACAGACGATGAGGTAGGTCAATGTTTTGAAGTGATGTAGATCACTTTTTGTGTTCCTCTAAAAACGACTCAAGGTTTCACGGGTTACGCCTAAATAGGCCGCTAATAGCTTTTTAGGAACTCTTTGGACAAGCTTTGGCATTTTTTTGATGAGGTTGTTGTAGCGTTCTTCGGCTGTTTCGGTAAGCAGGGAAAGGATGCGTTGCTGCAATGCAATGTACCCATGATGGGATTTTATCCGGAAGAAGTTAGTCATCTTCGGGATTTCATGACATAAGTGTTCCCTGTCTTCGAGTTTCAGGCAAAAGAACTCGGAATCTTCGATACAGTCTATAAAAATAGTCGCCGGTATTTTGTTCTGAAAGGCATTGAAATCGCTGGTCCAGTATTGTTCCATGGCAAACTGCAGAATGTGTTCTTTGCCGTTGCTGTCTATGGCGTAGGCTTTAGTCAATCCTTTAATGATCCAGTATTCGCAGGGAACCAATTGTTCTTTTTGGATTAAGAACTGGTGTTTTTTAAGGGTTCGATGTGTGAAAAATGGTGCTACTACGTTCCATTCGGCATCGGTTAGTTCGCAGATTTCTTCGATGTGTTTGCGCAAGGATTGGTAATGTTGTTCCATAGTTTAAAAGTATTTCAAAAAGTAATGCCGGCAAAATTTCTTTGTGAAATATATTGTTTTTAAAATAAATAATTTGATAGATTTGTCCTACAAATTAATATAAATGTGTGATATCGCGTGTAGACGCATAAAGATGCGTAGAGATATGTAGAGACAGGTTTGAAACCCGTCTGTACTGATGATTGATGATTGATGATGATGATTATAAATAATAATTTCAAATAATAGATTTTAATAAATAATTCAAGCCAAATAAATAAAATAAATGCCATGAAAAAATTTAAGAATAAGTACCGCATTGATACCGCCCGAGCCAAATGGTGGGATTATAAAAATGAAGGGCTGTATTTCATTACTATTTGCACCAAAAATCGCAAGCATCTGTTTGGTTTTGTAAAAGACGGCGAAATGATTTTAAATGAATACGGTAAAATCGTATTGGATTGTTGGCAGGATTTGCCAAATCATTATCCCAATATTGTATTGGATGAATTTTGTATTATGCCTAATCATATTCATTGTATTGTGGGGGTGGATAATTCGGTATTTTCCGATTATTCCGATTATTCCAATCATTCCGTTTATTCTGTAGAGACGGGTTTGAAACCCGTCTGTACATTACCCGTCTGTACATTACCCGTCTGTACATTGTCCGTCTGTACATTGTCCGCCAAGGAAGTAAAAATTCACGGTGTATTCGAATTTATACGTGCATTAAAATCATTTTCATCGCGAAAAATTAATGAAGTTCGAAATTGTAAAGGGGTTTCTAATTGGCAGGAACGGTTTCATGATCATATAATCAGAAATGAAAATGAATACAATCGGATAAAAAATTATATTGTTAATAATCCAAAAAAATGGGATGAAGATTCTTTCTTTTCGGAATAAATCCCCAGTAGTTGTTACATCTGCCTTGAAGAAGCTATTATGATAATAACAATTCTTTTTAGAAATTGATTTGAATACAAATTAGATGCAAATAAGATGCTCGCGCTGAAAAAAAGCAAAAGCCTCAACTGTCAAACTGAAAAGGTTTTCCTCACCTGCCCGGCATTCGGAACCCAATTACCAAAGCAGAGAAAACGGTTAATACACCAATTAGCAATACTGCATATTCTACTCCAAACCAATCTGCGGTTATCCCGGATATAATGGCACCAAAGGCGTATCCTAAATCGCGCCATAAACGAAAAGTGCCAATACTTTCAGCACGTTGTTTCGGACTGGTGACTTGGGCTATCGTAGCTAAAAAGGTAGGGTAAACCAATGCTGTACCAAAACCCAAAACGGCTGAAAGTGCTGCTAAAACTATAAAACTGGTGCTGTAAGGGAGCAAAAGTATGGCAAATCCCTGTAGCAACATCCCCCAAAATAACATGGCTTTTTTGGAATAATGATCGGACATTTTTCCGGTGAAAAGTTGCCCGATTCCCCATACGGTAGGATAAATTGCGGTGATAATACCAATGTTTTCCGTATTGTAATGAAGAGAAACTAAGATGATTGGCAATAATCCCCAAATCATACCGTCATTAAGATTATTGATTAATCCTGCCTGGGTAACGGAACTTAGGGTTTTGTTCTTAAACGTGGTTTCGATAAATACGTTCTCTAAATGAGCTGTAGTGTCGGTACTGCTTTCTTTATGCACGAATACCCGGGTGTCTTTTACCCAAACAGCCGTCAACAAAAAACCGAGAATCGAAATTACAATCCCAATATAAAACGGATAAGGGGTAACGCCGTACTGATGGGCGATATAACCGGTCAGGAAAGCAATCACACCTACCGCAAAATACCCTGCAAACTCATTTAATCCCATGGCCAAACCACGGTCTTTCTCTCCTACCAAATCGATTTTCATCACCACGGTACTACTCCAGGTTAAGCCTTGACTGATTCCTAAAAGTACATTCGCAAAAATAACCCAACTCCAACTGGGAGCATAAATTAACAGAAACGGTATGGGCATGGCCAAGAGCCAACCGAACAGCAAAAGGTTTTTACGCCCATATTTGTTGGCCAGTTTTCCGGTAAAGTAATTGGTAAAGGCTTTGGTTATCCCGAAAGCCGTGATAAATGATAGTATTGCCGTTTTAGAAGCCACACCGAACTGACTGTGGGCAAATTCAGGAAAAATACTGCGCTCCATCCCTATCATACCTCCTACAAAAGCATTGATAATAACAAGTATGGTAAATTGTCTCCAATTTTCTTTCAGCCCGAGTTGTATGTTTTGTGTTGTCATTTATCTTATCAATCTTGACTTGCAAATATAGTTTGTGATTTATTCTTGATTCGTAATAAAAGTTACATAAAATTTCGAGGCATAATGTTGGACTCTAAAAAATTAAAATGGTTTAAAAATGACTTCGAAAATTTTAACCAAAACTTTGAGAAAAGGACTATTTAGAAAGCGTTAATTAACCAACTTACTGATTTACTGCTTTTTACTTTTTCGTAAATTTGTAAATCTCATCGTCTTGTACATGCAAAACTTATATTCCATAGCAATTTCTCCACCGGATGACGTGATTTCCTCGGTTAAACACATGAAGGAAGACCTGAATAAAGAGGTGGGCTGGTTCAATAGCAAGAACTCGAAGGCTCATATTACTATAAATGAATTCAAATCGTCAGAATTACAATTGGAAAACATCAAAAAACAGCTTACCTATATCTGTAATGGCTTTGAACCGGTTTCGGTACGTATGAATAGCTTTGGCAGCTATAATAATGGTGCTTTTTATATTGCTCCGGACAATTGCTCCAAAATGTGTTTAAAGGCCATTATGAAACATTTGAACAATTCGCTATGCATTGAAGAGAAAAAAACAAGCAACGATCCGCATATGTCCATCGCCAGACGTTTGTCCCCACAAGCGCTGGGAAAAGCGAAAGAAATGTTTAATGAAGTGGATTTTCGTTTTATGTGCGATCATGTGGTAATCCGACAGTTTAACCCCGACATTAAACAATTCGAAATTATTGAACGCTTTCCTTTTAACAATAAACCTAGTTATTCACGAGGAACTTTGTTTTAAATTTGTGTTTTAAATGCTGAACACTCAATAACCGCAACTACATTATGAAGCAACTTTTATTAATTTCCCTGTTTGCCTTGTTTACTATTGCCTGCACGTCTACAAAACAAACTGCTGCTACCGAAACCAACACGGCTTCCTACTTTAAAGCTACCGGTAACGAGCCTTTTTGGGGATTGACTATTGGGGATGCGGAAATTCAGCTGAAGTCTTTAGCGGATGACAAAACTTATATTTTCCCACAAACGGCTCCCATTATAGCAATGGACTCCAACGTGAAAATGTACCGCACGGAAAATGCCGAAGCAAAACTTGAAATAACCATACAGCATACGGAATGCACTAACGATATGTCTGGAGAGAAATTACCCTATACTGTTAACCTTCGATTAGAAAAGAAAAGCGGAGTAACAGAGCAATACAAAGGCTGTGGAAATTATCAGCTTCCTACCCGTTTTCACGATATTTGGGTGCTGGAAACCCTTAACGGAAAAAAGGTAACGGCTTCCGATTTTGCCAAACAAATCCCATATTTCGAGATTGATGCTAAGAATAGCAGCTATACCGGTTACGGCGGCTGCAACGGTATGGGCGGCATATTGTTTTATGAACCGGGCATTTTACGTTTTGAAAGAGGAATGAGTACTTTAATGTACTGCGGTGATTCCAACAAAGAGAATGAATTCCAGAATGCTTTAGGCAAAGTGACGCAATATGAATTTAAAGATTTGCGTTTAGTGCTTTCTAATCCAAACGGTGTTTTAGTGGTTATGAAGAAAGTGGATTAAGGTATCCTAATACCATTTCCCATCCACATAATACCACTGCTCGCCTTCTTTTTTAAAAGTGGATTTTTCATGATGATTATGCGGTTGCAGGCTGCTGTCCAAATAATAGGCTTTAAATTCGACAACATTTTCGGTTGCTTTTACGATTTCCAGCCTTACCCAATGGTTTTCAGTAGCAAAGGCTAAAATGTCTTTTTTGTTGTGATGCTTTCGGGTAGAAATGTGCGTCGTGGCAATTAAATAATCGACATTTTTAAGACAATAAGCCGTATATCGCGAACGCATTAAAGCTTCTGCGGTTTGGGGCTTAGTTTTTCCGGTGATGTGGGGTTCGCAGCATTCGGAAAAGGGTTTTTCGGAATTGCAGTAACAGTTTTGATTCATTCTTTTACTTTTGTCTTGACACAAATCTACGATTCAACGAACACCAAATCAAATTTAATTCATGTGAGTTAAAAGTAACAAAAGGTCAAGACTTGAACGCTCCTCCTAAAAAATAATAACAATTCCTAAATTATCCGAACTCGCTAGCGCTCAAACAGCGGATAATTCTTAACGGAATTGTTATTATTTTTCTTAACGGCTACGCGTTCTTAGGTCGAAAAGTGCTTTGATTTACGTTTTGTTTTAGTTGTTTGTAGGGTCAACGTTTAGCTTCTGATGCAACTGATTTAATAGCACTTGGTATTTACTGATTTCGATCAATTGCTCGTCTTCTTCCGCGTGGTCTAATAATTCGTCTAAGATTTCGCTGGCGTCAACGAGCTTATTGTTAGCGGCTTTTAAATCTTTAGCAGCGATTAAATCGATTATTTGCTGCACGGTTATTTGTAATTCGGTGAAGTTGATTTCCATAAAAAACTGTTTTTGCAAAGGTATTGGTTTCTTTTTACAAACAAACACCTTTATCAGAACCCAATGATTCGTTTCAAACTAGTAATAATGATAACAATTCCCACTAAAATCATCAAGGCTTTGACTGGAACTTTGTTCGCTAAATAAGCACCTATCGGGGCTGCAATAACCCCACCTAAAATCAAACCGATGATTACCGCCCAAAACGAAAAACCAATGGTCGCAATAAAGGTGAACGAACTCGCCAATGCCACAAAAAACTCCGCTAAATTAACGGAACCAATAGTATAACGCGGGTTTTTACCACTGGCAATTAAAGTTGTTGATACAATCGGCCCCCAACCACCGCCGCCAATAGAGTCCAGAAAACCACCCAATCCGGCTAACGGAAACAATCGTTTTATCTTCTTGCGGGTTTTGTCTTTGTTCAACGCTTTTTTGATGATGATGATACCCAGAATTAAGGTATAACCGGAAACAATCGGCTTGATATAATCGTTATATTCTTCAAAACTGGTTAAGAGGTATGCACCTAAAATTGCTCCCAAGACACCCGGAATCAACAAGTTTTTAAACAATTTAGAGTTAACATTACCGAATTTCAGATGCATTAGCCCGGAAACCCCGCTGGTAAACACTTCGGAAGCATGCACACTCGCGCTGGAAGCGGCCGGAGAGATCCCGAACGACAACAGAAAACTCGTCGCGGTTACCCCATACGCCATTCCTAAAGCGCCATCAATCAACTGGGCTACAAAACCGGCTAAGATGAACCACATGAAATTTTCATCTACATTCCCAATCAGATAATCTGCGAAGGAACCGATTTCAACAGGATTCGCCACTTGTGCCAGCAAATAGCCCGTTACAATAAGGGAAGGAATACTGAATCCGTAAATCCATAAACGCAAATTGCTGATTTTTAAGCGGCCTTTTTTTAAGGGCTGTTTGTCCTCTACTAAAGAACTTGTTATTGCATTGAGTTTTTGGACTTTATCACTAAAATCCCCTTTGAGATAACTTCGGATATCTTCCAGATTTTCAATACTTTCATTGAGATTATCCGGGATGCTTTGTTCAAAAACTTCGCGTAGTCGTTTGGAAACCGTTGGGGATTTTCCGTTAGTGGAAATAGCGATTTTCAGATGGCCTTTTTTCACAATTGACCCTAAATAAAAATCACACAACTCCGGCTGATCGGCTGCGTTAACCAATATTTTTAAATCATTCGCTTTTTGTTTGATTTCGGCATTTATCGTTTTATTGTTCGTGGCTGTAATGACGAAATCGGTTTCCTGCAAATCCGTTGCTTCGAATGGACGTTCATGAAAAATGATATGCGGATTTTGTGCTAAAACCGTTTTGAGTTTAGACGAAATTTCAGTAGCCACCAAAGTTATATTCACGGAAGCATTCTGTCGCAATAAGGTTTCGGTTTTCTCCAAACCCACATTACCGCCTCCAACGATTAAAAATCGGGCAGTTTCTGTTTTTAAGAAGACCGGAAATAACGTATTACTCATGTTTTTTCTTTTTTAGATTTAGATTGTGGAATACCGAAAAACGAACAATGTCCCGATTGTAAAAATCCACGCCCGATTTTTGCTGCTGAAACCAGTTCATATACCCTACTTCTACTGCATATTTTGGGCTGAAAGCATAATTCAGTGCCAGATAAATACGATTCTGATCGAAAGTATTTTTCACGATTTTAGAACCGAAATTCAACATTACTTCATCTTTTACTTTTACAATTACTTTTTCCTGATCCTCTTTTTTGATAACCGGGATATCAAAACCTAACTGATAGCGGAATCGGAAATTCGAAAACCGGTACCCGCCAACCAATTCATTATTTTCAACATCATGGAAGAAACGGGCTTCGGCTTTGTAACGGTGTGAAATCGTCATAAAAGACAGTTTCTGTTTGTTGTTGAAACCCAAATCGGGACGTAACTCCGGAACCATCAAATTGCTTTCTGATTCTGGATTGTTCGGACTTTGCAAAAACAAGGTCATCCCTGCTGAAACGCTCCAGTTTTCCACTAGTTTTCGTTCCAAATTCGTTCTGAAAACCAACTGGTGCTGTGCCGAAGGATTAATAAACTGTCTCTCCTGAATTTCACTTTTCAAACTCCATTTTTCATTAAAAATCAGCGAATTGTAATACCCGTACCACAATAAAGTTTGATGTGTAACTCTCTTTTGCGCCTGAACATTTAACTGTAAAAGCAAGACAATCAGCAGGAATTTAATTTTTACTGATAATCGTTCGGAAGGCAAAATCTCCAAAGGTTTCGTTTTCATGCTTTTCTTTGGTGTAGCGCTCCAGGAGCTGATCTACTTCGGTTAAAATTTGTGCTTCCGTTTGTTTTTCTTTATATAACTGATTCAGTCTTTCGCCGTAACGATCGCCGCCCAACATAAAGTTGTACTGTCCGGGCCCGGTTCCAATAAAGCCTAATTCGGCCACATACGGTCTTCCGCAACCATTAGGACAACCCGTCATTCTGATGGAGATTTCTTCATGCTGAAGCTGGTACTTCTCTAATATCGGTTCTATTTTCGTGACCAATTCTGGCAAATAACGTTGGGCTTCGGCAAGGGCTAAAGGACAGGTTGGCAAGGCCACACACGCCATCGAGTTTTTGCGTAGGGCACTATCCTGTTTGTCGATTTGGTGTTTTTCCAACAAGGCTTCCACGTTTGCCTTATCCTGCTCTCGGATTTCCCCTAAAATCAAATTCTGATTTCCTGAGAAAATGAAGTTCGAGACGTTTAGTTGTGCCAGTTCGTACAAAAACTGTTTCTGATACGGCTTTACTACCCCGTGTTCTACAAAAAGTGTGTAAAACCATTTTCCTTCATGGCTTTGCTCCCAACCGAAACGGTCGCTTCTCTCGGTAAACGTAAAAGGCTGCTCGGGCAACAATTCAAAACCGATACGGCTTTCCAGTTCTTTTTTGAAACCTTCTACCGTTAATTTGTCCACGGTATATTTCATGCGGGACAGCTTTCGATCCACACGGTTTCCAAAATCCCTTTGAACGGTTAGGATTTCATAAACAGCTTTCAGGGTCTTCTCTTCCGTATCCGTATAACCGATGATCGAACCCAAACGGGCATAGGTATTCGGATTTCCGTGCGTGGTGGCCAATCCCCCTCCTACGGCAATGTTAAAGCCTTTTAATTGGTTGTTTTCGATGACTGCAATCAGTCCGATATCATTGGTAAACACATCCACATCGTTACTGGGCGGAATAGCAATGGCGATCTTGAATTTTCTTGGCAGATAACGGTCTTCATACAACGGATCCGCTTCGGCAGAACGTTCGTAAATCTTTTCCCCATCGATAAATACTTCATAATACGACTGGGTTTTGGGTAACAGCAAGGTCGAAATCTTGTCGGCATAAGCATGAATCTCCTTGTGTAAAGGCGATAATTGCGGATGCGAACTGGCAATCACGTTTCGGTTCACATCCCCACAAGCGGCAATGGAATCCAGTTTCGCGGTATTGAACGCCTGAATGGTCGGGCGCAGCTGATGCTTTAACAAGCCGTGCAACTGAACGGTTTGTCGCGTCGTTATTTTAAGAGTTCCCGTCCCATACTGTTCGGAAATCTCGTGTGTGGCCAACCATTGTTCGGCATTAATAACACCGCCGGGTATGCGCAAACGAATCATGAACGAATACAGTTTGTCCAGCTTCTTTGCGGCTCTTTCTGCCCTACGGTCGCGGTCGTCTTGTACATACATGCCGTGAAACTTTACTAAAGTCTCATCGTCCGGGCGTACGTTCCCGGTAAAATTGTCTAAATCGATACTCTCTTTTAAAGTTCCTCGAAGCCCGTCACTCTTGGCTTTTATGGCTTCTATTGGGGATAATTTTTCGCTCATTGTTTTTTTAGCTGTTGGCTATTAGCGTATAGCTATTAGCTGGATTATTAATAAATATCTTTTGGGTAACTCCCGGCTGATTCCAAATCTTCTACTACTTACTTTGTATTCTCTTTACTGAATTCTTCTGTGCTATCTGTTTGATTTTATACGTTCTGAACCTCTTTGACCACGTTATCTGACGTGTTTTAATACACTTCGAACTACTTTTAATACGTTACCTGACGTGTTTTAATACATCCAGAACCACTTTTAATACGTTACCTGACGTATTTTAATATGTTCCGAACCACTTTTAATACGTTACCTGACGTATTTTAATATACTCCGAACCAATTAATACACATCCTTTTGATATTTACCGGCGGTTTCCAAATCTTCTAAAACCTGTTTTGCTTCTTCTTTACTGATATTCCTTTCAGAAGCAATCACTTCAATTATGGTGTTCTCGACATCGGTGCTCATGGGGTTCTTTTGCCCGCAGATGTATAATGAAGCACCACTTTCCAGCCACTCGTTAAAATCTGTGGCCTTTTCACGGATTCGATCCTGCACATAGATTTTTCGCTCCTGATCTCTTGAAAAAGCAGTATCAAAATGGGTCAACAAGCCGGAAGCGATCCACTCCTGAATTTCAGTCTGGTAGTAAAAATCCAAGGCAAAATGCTGCTCTCCGAAGAAAAGCCAGTTTCTGCCCTCTGCCCCTTCGGCATCACGGTGCGCCAGGAAACTTCTGAAAGGAGCAATTCCGGTTCCGGGTCCAATTAAGATGATGTCTTTATCCTCGGCAGGCAATTTGAAATTGTTGTTCTTGTGGATATAAAACTCGATCTCACCTTCGGTTGGAAAATCGGCTAAGAATTGGGAACACAAGCCTGTTTTAAGAGTTCCGTCGATGGAAAACGTATTCTTATTTACTGTAATATGCACTTGTCCATCATGGGCGTTCACGGCGGAAGAAATCGAATACAGTCGAGGTGCGATCGGATGTAACAACGTTAGTACATCTTCAAAAGAAACGGTCTCGGGTTTTGGATATTTCTTTAGGATATCGACTAAATCTGCTTTTTCTTCCGTAATGGAAACTCCAAACAAGCCGGAAAGTAATTCGAGTGATTTTTTACCCAAACCACGTATATTTTTATCAAATAACACTTCTTTTTGGGTGTTTTTATCAAAAAATGAAACAATTTCAACAATTTCCTGTTCGCTGTTTTTAGGATAAAATCCGATAGCATCTCCGGGCTCATAAACCAATTCTTCGTTTGGTATAATCTCGATATGATAGGTTTCTTTATTAGAACCTCGGTCGTTCAAAACGATTTTGTGCGATACGATGCCTTTGAAATTCTTCTTATGACTTGTTACAGCTGTTCCAGCTTTGTTCGATACTACCGAAGCTGAGGCATTACTGCCTGCAAAAGCATTTTTTAAATCGGTCTCCCATTGGGTCACGACCGGTGCAAAATCCACATCGGCTTTTACTAGTGGCAATAGACGCTTAGCGCCTTTTTCGACCAGCACCTCATCCAATAAAACGCCAGCATTACAGAACAGCGGATAAGACGAATCCCCCAAACCTAAAACCGCGAAATTCAGTTGGTTTAGTTTGGCTTCAGAGGCTTTCAGCTTTTCATAGAACCCAACGGCATTTTGCGGAAACTCCCCTTCGCCCTGCGTACTTACGATAAAGAGTACCAAGGTTTCTTTCTCCAATTTGGTCACATCAAACTGGAAAATATCCGTCGATTTCGCTTGGATTTTGTTCTTCTTAAAATTAGCCAACAATTGCGTGGCTATTTTTTTGGCGTTCCCGGTTTCAGTACCATATACAATAAGCGGTTTCACGGCTACTGCGGTTGGTGTTTCTACTGGTTGCACTCCATTGTTTTGTGCCGAGAGAAAGCCTGCCAAATAGCCTTTGGTCCAGATGATTTCCTCTTTACTGGACTGTGCCACCAATTGTTGTAATAAGGTTAGTTTCGTATCAGATAGCATTTTGAAATAGTGTTTTATGGTTATCGAAATAGGAATCGGAAGTGTTTTGCTCCTTTATCCATTTATAGTCCTGATGAAGATTGACAACCTCCCCCACCAATATCAGTGTCGGTACGTATTCAAAATCTGGAAGCGGCTTGGTTTTCAAGTCTTCAAAAGAGAATACCGTGGTTTTCTGATTGGGTGTTGTGGCTTGTTGTACAATGGCAATGCCTTTAGCAGCATCGATGTTGTACTCCAATAAAATTTGGGTCAGATCGTTCAGGCGTTGCCCGCTCATGTAGAATACCAACGTATCCGAAGTTGAAGCCCAATCCTTCCACTGGCTTGGCGCGACCGTTTTTAAATCGTACAGCGTTAAAAAGCGAACCCCGCGGGAATATCCTCTTGCGGTTAGCGGGATACCCGTATAGGATGCAGCTCCGAATGCCGCCGAAATACCCGGTATAATTTCATAAGGTATATTGCTTGCTTTCAACACTTGTAGTTCGTCCAGGATATTGGAAAACAACATCGAATCACCGCCTTTCAATCGCAACACCAGCTTCCCTAACAAGGCAAACTCCACCATAAGTTCGTTAATGTCTTCCTGCGGGGTATGAATTCCTTTGGAACATTGCTTCCCCACATAGATAACTGTTGCCTCTTTACTGGCATATTCTTCAATAAGTTCGGGCGACACCAAACGATCGGTTAAAATCACTTCTGCCGACTGGAGGTATCGCAGCGTTTTAAGGCTAATCAGCTCAGGATCACCCGGCCCTGCCCCTGCTAAAATCACTTTTCCTTTATTTAAATACTTCATGTTTCTTTTAAAATTAGGCATGAGAATCCCCTGCTCGCTTGAAAAAGCAAGAAAAAATCACACAGTCTGTTACTTGATTTTTAGAACAATCCTTCTATGGAAAGATAGCGTTCCCCAGTGTCATAATTGAACGTTAGCACGTTAGCTCCATCAGGAATTTCACTGATTTTCTTGGCTACCGCCGATAAGGAAGCTCCAGTGGAAATACCCACAAGAATCCCTTCTTCTTTGGCAATTTTTCGGGCATTTTCGAATGCTTCGTCTCGCCCTACCTGAATGACCTCATCAATTAAATTGCTACTGTAAATTGATGGAACAAATCCAGCTCCGATACCTTGCAATGGATGTGGTCCCGGGGAACCTCCGCTCAATACTGGTGACAATTCCGGTTCTACCGCGATAACCTTTAGGTTCGGGAATTTCTTTTTCAGAACTTTAGCCGTTCCGGTAATGTGTCCTCCCGTTCCTACTCCTGTGATTAAGTAATCCAAACCTTCCGGGAAATCGGCTATGATTTCTTGAGCGGTCGTTTTCTCGTGTACTTCAACATTGGCAGGATTGTCAAACTGTTGCGGCGACCAGGCGTTCGGGATTTGGCTTACCAGTTCGTTGGCTTTTTCAATAGCGCCTTTCATACCTTTCTCCCTTGGGGTCAGTTCGAATTGTGCCCCGTAGATTTCCATGAGTTTTCTGCGTTCCACACTCATCGATTCCGGCATTACCAAAATTACTTTATACCCTTTTACCGCTGCTACTAATGCCAGTCCGATACCGGTGTTTCCCGAGGTTGGTTCTACAATTACGCTATTGGGTTTTAGGATGCCTTTTTGCTCTGCATCTTCTATCATCGCCAGCGCAATTCGGTCTTTGATACTATTTCCCGGATTTGATTTTTCCAATTTGATCCATACGTTTTTATTGGCTCCAAAGAGCTTGTTTATTTTTACTACCGGCGTATTGCCGATGGTTTCTAAAATGTTTGTTGCCTTCATTTTTATTATTTTAATTTAGTTGTTCTTTATTTAAATGACAAAGTTTAACGGTTCCGGAAACTTTGCCTTGCTCTTAATAATGATCTCACTCTTATGATACACTAAGGATTTATCCGGTATCGAGTTGGTGATCCAAACGTTTCCTCCAATGATTGAATCGTCTCCTATTATAGTTGCTCCGCCTAAAATGGTCGCATTAGCATAGATCGTTACATTGTTCCCGATAGTGGGATGGCGCTTGGTTTCTGCTTTGTCTTTGCTTACGGTAAGCGCTCCTAAAGTCACGCCTTGGTACATCTTGACCTCATTCCCGATTACTGAGGTTTCCCCGATTACAATTCCCGTTCCGTGATCGATAAAAAAACGTTCCCCTATTTTTGCTCCCGGATGAATGTCTATCCCGGTTTTGCTGTGCACATATTCCGAAATCAACCGTGGTAAAACCGGTACTTTATTTTCCCAGAGCTCGTGTGATATCCTGTAAATGGCGATGGCGAAAAAACCCGGATACGAAACCAAAACCTCGCTTCGGGATTTGGCAGCCGGATCGAATTCAAAAACCGCTTCCAAATCTTTTTCCAGTTTGGCGTGTATTTCGGTTAATCTTCCAAAAAGCAACACCACAAGCGTTTGCGCTTTAGCAGTATCATCCAGAACGTTTGTAAGCAAATCGATTAATTCCTGTTTCAATTCTTCTTCTTTGCTCTGAAAAAAATCGTAGTTGTCGTATGCATCTCCTATCGAGAATAACCAGTTGAAAACCGCTTCTGTCCATAGCACAACCTTTTGTTTGTCGGGCAGTTTTCGTACTTTCTGTTTGTTGCGCTGAAAAATCAATTCTCCCATTACAAAAACATTAAGGCGCCTACGGTATTGAATGTGGTCTCATCTATTAAAACCGCATTTCCGTTTTTCGAGTTTTCCTCAAAAGGATCAAAGAACAAAGGTTGGTTGGTGCGTAAGGAAATCTGTCCGATGTCGTTGAGTTTGATTTCTTCGGAAGCGCCAAATTCCCAAGTGTTGATGTCCCATTTTTGATCAATGGACTGTATTTTTACCCGAACCGTTTTAAAACGATGCTGTAAAAGATAGGTCTTTCCGATTTGCAACGCATTGTGATCCAACCAGCTAATCCAGGTTTTAATCTCGTTGGATGTTTTTGGAAGCTCATCCGTCTTTACAATGCTATCCCCACGACTGATATCGATGTTATCCGATAGATGCAAGACAATATTTTCTCCGGCGATGGCTTTTTCAATTTCCTTCTGATGTTTCTCAATTTTGGTAATCGTAGTTTCAATTCCGGAGGGCAATACTTTGACCGAATCACCTACCTGATAACTTCCGCTCAAAACCTGACCGGCATACCCTCTGTAATCGTGGTGTTCGTCGTCTTTCGGACGAATAACCCATTGCACCTGAAAACGGGACGCCAGATTTTCTTTGGTCTGGATTTCAATGTGCTCTAGAGTACTCAGCAACGTATCGCCTTCAAACCAGGGCGTTCGCTCTGATGTTTCTACGATGTTATCGCCAACTAACGCACTTACGGGGATATACGCGATTTCATCATAGTTCAAATCGCCTTTAATGGCTTCGAAAGCGTTCTTGATATCGTTGAAAATAGTCTCGGAATAGTCCACCAAATCAATTTTATTAACAGCGATAATTGCTTTTTTGATTCCCATTAACGATCCCACCGAAGCATGTCTTTTGGTTTGGAACGTGATTCCTTTTCGGGCATCCACCAAAATGATGATCAAATCGGAATTGGAAGCGCCGGTAATCATGTTACGCGTATATTGCTCGTGACCGGGCGCATCGGCAATGATAAACTTTCGCTTTTTGGTGGAGAAGTATTTGTAGGCTACATCGATGGTAATGCCTTGTTCTCTCTCGGCACGCAAACCGTCGGTGATTAAGGACAAATCGATTTCGACTCCTTCCTGTTTGGTCTGCTTTTGTAAAACGCCTAACTGATCGGTATGTATACTGTCGGAATCGTATAGCAAACGACCAATCAAGGTGCTTTTGCCATCGTCTACGTTTCCTGCGGTTATAAATTTTAATGTATTCATTTGAGTTGTGAATTATAAGTTATGAATAGATTTTAGAAATAGCCTTGTTTTTTTCGGTCTTCCATCGCGGCTTCCGAAAGTTGATCGTCCAAGCGGGTTTGTCCTCGTTCACTGATTCGGGTTTGGAGGATATCCTCAATAATATCCTGAATCGTAGCAGCTTCTGAAGGAACGGCTGCCGTACAGGTCATATCACCAACGGTTCGGTAGCGTACTTTTTCCACCACTACTTCATCGGTTGGTAAAGGCTTGATGAAATCGGAAGTAGCTACTAATTTGTCCTGATGTACAATGCATTCTCTGTCGTGGGCGAAGTACAAACTCGGTAATTCAATATTATTTTGCTGAATATAATTCCACACATCCAGCTCCGTCCAGTTGCTGATTGGGAAAACGCGCACGTTATGACCTTTTTCAATCTTTCCGTTTAGGATATCCCACAATTCCGGGCGTTGCAGTTTTGGATCCCATTGTCCGAAATCGTCCCTAACGGAGAAAATACGCTCTTTGGCTCTGGCTTTTTCTTCATCACGTCTTGCTCCACCTATGCAGGCATCGAATTCGTTTTCCTGAATAACATCCAAAAGCGCATAGGTTTGTAAAGCATTTCGAGACGGAAAACGGCCTTGGGTTTCTTTCAGGTTGTATTTTTTGATGCTTTCTTCCACCGAAGCCACGATGAGTTTTTCGCCTATTTTTTCTGTTAGATAATCGCGAAAAGCAAGGGCTTCCGGAAAATTGTGTCCGGTATCAACATGGACTAATGGAAACGGGAATTTCCCCGGACGAAAGGCTTTCAAAGCCAAGTGTACCAAGACAATCGAATCTTTTCCGCCCGAGAAAAGCAAGGCCGGTTTCTCAAACTGTGCGGCCGTTTCACGAAGGATGTATATCGCTTCGTCTTCCAATTGATTTAAATAATTTGTTGTATTGCTCATCTGAATTATAAATTATGAGTTATGAATTATGAACTGATCACTGAATACTGCTTACTGAATACTACCTATGCAATCCGCATTCTTTCTTGGAAGCATCTTCCCACCACCAACGTCCTGCTCTGAAATCTTCACCTTCTTTGATGGCTCTTGTACAGGGAGCACATCCGATGCTGATAAAACCTTTATCGTGCAAAACATTGTAGGGGATTCCTTTTTGAGCGACGTATTGCTTGACTTCTTCCGTTGTCCAATGCAAAAGCGGATTGAATTTGTAGAGTTGGTATTGCTCATCCCATTGCAGAATTTCCAGTGTATTTCTGTTGGGAGAATGTTCGGCTCTTAAACCGGTAATCCATACAGCTGCGCCTTTTAACGCTCCTTGCAACGGCTCCACTTTGCGAATGTGACAGCATTGTTTGCGCAATTCCTGGCTTTCGTAAAACGGGTTGATACCTTTCTCATTGATGAAACTTTCCAAGGTATTTGCCTGCGGATAATAGGTCTTAATGTGCTTGTTGTACTGTAATTCCGTTTTATGCCAAGTCGAATAGGTTTCCTGAAACAATCTTCCGGTATCAAGGGTAAACACTTCGATATTGTTTAGGTTTTGTGTGAAAACGGCATCGGTAATCAACTGGTCTTCAATCCCGAAACTGGTAGAAAACACGATTTTACCGGAAACATTCTCGGCTAAGAACCGCAAACTTTCCTCGATGGTTTTGCTTTGATTTAATTGTTTTATAAACTCAGTTTTCATTGTTTTTTATTTTGATTCTTAACGTTTGGATATAAAAAAAGCCCCTTGAGATCAAGAGGCTTACGTTTTTAAATTTGATTATTTACAGCAAATAATACAACAGACGGCCTCTTGCGAAGTTTCGCATACAACACATCATCATCATACAAGCTGCAGATGTTGGTAAAATTGTTGTTAGGGTCGTAATTGTATTCATGTCTATTTTTCTATTTTCTAAAATATGGTGCAAAAAAAAACTCCTCAATGACTTGAGGAGTTTTGCTTTTATATTGTAAATGTTCTAAACATTAACGCGTAGCATATAACCCCTCAATTGCTGAGCAGCACATACACATCATCATGTTTTTAACTTGGTTTTTCATTTTTTTGGTTCTTTTGAACACTGCAAACCTATAAAGTTTTTTTTAGCTGACAAAATGTTTTTTTGAAAAATAATTACTTTTAGTTTATAACACCCTGTTTTTGATACATTTTAAGCGACTTTAATTTTGTTTCATTGCAGAATATTCAAGAAAAGATGTAATTCCTTTATTTCAGATTCAAAACCTTACTTTTGCGTTATGGATTCTTTAACCCAAATAGCATTAGGCATTGCCGTTGCAGAAGTATGTGCAGGCAACGAACTTAAAAACCGTGTGTTTTTATACGGAGCCATATTAGGCACCATTCCTGATTTGGATGTTTTGGTCGGGAAGTTTCTAAATCCAGTCGATGGCGTTATGATTCATAGGGGATTGAGCCACTCTTTGTTGTTCCACCTCTTACTCGCCCCTTCGTTAGGTTGGCTAATTTTTAAATTAGAAAAGAACAAGATTAGTTTTAAAAAAACTGTATTAATGGCTTTTTTGTGCCTGTTTACTCATGCAATACTAGATTGGTTTACCACTTGGGGAACACAGTTACTCTGGCCTCTTGAAAACCGTTTTTCTTTAAAAACTATTTTTGTAATTGATCCGCTGTATACTATACCGCTTGTTTATTTCTTAATTAAAATCTGGAAAACCAATCAAATTGAACTCAGAAAAAAACATGTCCGGATGGGACTTATGATTAGCTCTGGTTATCTGCTTTTGTCCTGTTTTATAAAACTGTACGCATTACATCAATTTAAAAAAGAGGCTGATAATCAAAAAATTAATTATTCAGAAATTATCGTAAAACCCAGTCCGTTCAATCTGATTTTGTGGAATGCCAATATTGACACCAAAGAAGCCTATTTGATTGGGGACTACTCTCTTCTTGACAGCCAGCCAATCGTTTTTCGGAAATATCAAAAAAATCATAACCTAGAACGAATGCTAAAAGGAAATAATGATTTTGAAAAATTGAAAACGATAAGTGAAGGCTGGTACCTTGTTCACGAAAGCAAAGGTAATTTATACTTTAACGACTTGCGTTTTGGTCTTTTAGACGATAACCCAAAAACGCCAAAATTTGCATTTAGCTATCAATTTATACAAGGCAAAGAGGGTTTAAAAGCAATCGAGGCTCCAAAAGACCGTAAGGATGCAAAATTGCTCCTCAGCAAAATGTTTACCCGTTTGAAAGGTAATTAACCTCGTAATAAATTAATGCTCACTGTAGCATAATCCGTATGCGGATATTTCTTAAAGTACTGCATTTCAGTGAACAAACCGGCCTCTGCAGCAACTTTATGCATCACATCAATTTCCACTATATACTGATCTGAAAATCCATGTGTGGCATCATAAGCCGTTGCAGCCGTGCTTCCTAGATTGGCAGCGGTCAAATTAGGTGAAACAGTGTGCAGTTCAATCATCAACAAGCCGTATTTGTGTACATAGGGCGACCATTTCAGAAAGTGTTCCAGCAAATTGTCTTCCACCTCATTATTGGTTAAATGTCTACCACGATGCACAAAGGCTCCGGTTGAAGTACTTTCCCTTCCGGATGTTATGGTTTTAGGCTCTTCCCAAATGCGATTATGATCCAAAAAAGTCCTTACGTTTAATAAATCTTTTAAATCGATATTGTAATTTTCCTGTAAATCTGAAGCCAATCCCTCCGGATTTCCTATATCGCCCCAGATTACTTTCGCCCAGATATCAGCTTTAATAAGATTGGCCCGGGTAACTTTTAGCGCCGCTTGGTTATAATCGGCTCCAACTAAAAATAACGGGTGTTCGTCTAACATTTTGCCCCGAATGGTTTGTCGTTCGATTACATTGAAAATATGCTCCAAAAATGCACCATTACCACAGCCCATATCCAAAATTCCCTTTGGTTGCTCGTGAATCGGTTTGTTAAATAATTCGATAATGATATCGTCAATCACTTTAAAATAAGTAGCATGTGCTCCACCACTACCCCATACGTTCATCTCTCGGTTCACATGGATTTCATCCTGATTTGGGGCAATGTCACGCATTTCGTTCGGATCACCAAATAAAAGGCTTTCCATGTGTTTGAACATTGGAAGATACGAAACGGTTACACCATACGCTGATGCTCTTTTAGCAAAAAACAATCCATCTTCGGTAAATTGGTAATTGCCTTTTTTTTCCGTAAACCATCCCAAGTGAGTAAAGAAGTTCAACATTATTGTAAAAGCTTCGGGATTCTTGTGAAACTCTTCGGCTCGAAAAGAGGTTTCCATAAAGTATTTGTGAAACATGCCGCTCATTCCCAAGCTAACGATCAGCGGAGCTACCAGATAGCCCTCGATGTGCATCAAAACCTGCTGTTGGAGTATTTTCTTCTCCTCGTCAACCTCCAAAACCAAACCAAACTGATTTTTGTATTGCTGAAAAAGAGGTTCTAATTTCTCAATACTATCTGCCGTTATGCTATTGGCAGTAAAAACATCTGTCGTATTAAGCAGTGACACTATATCGTTATACAACGGAAACAAAGAAAAAGCAAATGCTGTTTTACTGTTGGTTTCCACCGTTACAATATTCGTGGCATTATCTGCATTATACTCCAAAAAACCTTGCGAGGCCAGCATCCGAAGTGCTACATTCATATAGCCTTCATTAGCTTTGAATTGCACGGAAACTTCAGTTAAAGTGGTTTTCTTTACTTTCTGCAAATAATCCAAAACACCTTTATCTTTTAAACTAATGGCAACTGGTGCAATGGTAATACCATCTAAATGGCGGAAAATGGATTCGCGGAGTTTGGTTTTTGGTATCATGTTGAGAATGTGTGTATTCTCAAATTTAAGTATTTTTTTATTATTTTTCTTTTGTCTTGACACAAAAGAAACAAAAAGTCAAGACAGAGAACACTCCACCTAAAAATTTGAAAGACTTTCTAAATTATCCGAACTCCCTACGATCAAACAACGGATAATTCTTAACGGAAGTCTTTAAAATTTTCTTAACGGTTACGTGTTCTTAGGTCGAAAAAGGCTTTAATTGAAGTTTTTCTTTTACTGTTCTTATGCCAAAAACCTTTATTTTAATTTATTCCTGTTTGTTTTGATTGACATTGGATTGCTTGATGATGGCTTTCAGTTTTTCCTTCCGGAGTTGTTCGGCTTCTTTTTCTTTGGTTTTCTTCTGATCGACTTTCTTTTTATGTGCCAGTCGGTTGGTTTCGTTACGACGTCCCATTATACTGAATAGTTACGTTTGATTTCAATAAACGATGCGTTGGATGTAACCAATTGTTGTACAATCTCTTTTCGCAGTTCATTGATATCGTTAAAATTAAGGTATTTTGCCCAATTATCTGTAGCCAACACTTCATTAAGTGTCCGGATGGTTTTTGCAGTTTCTGACGCATTACGAAGTTGTGCTTTTCCATTGTAATTCGGGTTAAATTTATGCTGAAAAGTAACTTCATTCGTTTCCCAATTCACTTCAACGTAAAACAGGTTTTCCTGCTCGTTATTCGGATAAAAGTCTGTCCAATTTGCATACCCTACTTTAACACGTTGATTTACAAGTTTACTGTCGGATTGCAGTCGCCAACGGCAATTAGCGGCTCTGCCCCAATGATTTGAAACTCTGTACACTCCTGCTTCCGTAAAATAATAGGTGCTTCCCGAATTGCTTTTGTGATTTAGCTTAAGATGTTCAATATCAATAACTGGCACTTCTTTAAATACGCAAAAGGTATGCTTGTGAAAATTAAATTTATTGTAGGTTTTAGACATAAATTCGATTATTGTGCGGCAGTATTCATCAGGTACGATGTCAGTTGTTTTATTTTTCCGTTATGCATCTGAAAAACATCACAAAATACTAAATTCAATACTTCACCTGTTTTCATTTCACATTGAACGGTTCCTTCGGCTACCACAATATCGTTTTCTTCTACCATTCGGATTACTTCAATAATTGGTTTTCCGACGAAATTCTCGTTTTCGATTTCTTTATCAAATGCTTCTTTACCGGATATCGTGAAAGAGCCGGGAATGTGCCAGGTTACATCATCAGTAAGACAGGACAAGATGACTTCGTGGTCTAGGACTTTGAAGGCTTCCATGTAGTCTTGGACTGTTTTTTTGTTTGGTGTCATAATAAGGCTTTCTGTTTATCAAAATTACTTTATTTTCATTTATTATTTATCTTTGAAAAAAACATATTTCATGAAAGATATCGTCCTGACATTTGGTGCTTTATACGGTGGATTAGCTGTGATTTTTGGTGCTTTTGGAGCGCACGCGTTAAAAAAACGCATGAATGAGGAATTACTGAAAAGTTTTGAAACCGGAGTGAAGTACCAAATGTATCACGCCTTGGCATTGCTTTTAGTCAGTGTGTTATTGCCTTTTGAAAACGGTTTGCAAAATGCGGTGGCCTGGTGTTTTATTCTTGGCACCTTTTTGTTTTCTTTCAGCATTTATGGCTTGTGCCTGACTTCGATGCAAGGCAACAAATGGCGTTTTTTAGGGCCAATTACCCCTCTTGGCGGACTATTACTCGTAACGGGTTGGTTACTTTTAGTGTTTTCCGTGTAACAAATTTCTAAACGCACTACTTATTCATTCATTCGAACCTTAATCATAACTATATGAAAACAAATGCAATTGCTTTGTCATTATGTCTTTCCGCTACATTGCTGGTTAGCTGCAAAAAAGAAGGCAAGGAAAATTTAGCAGAATTGACCGATCCCTTGGTTACCAACCGCGATACTACGGTAAATCCTGCCGATGATTTTTTTAACTACGCCAACGGTGGATGGTTCAAGAAAAACCCAATTCCTTCATCTGAAAGAAGTAACGGAATTTTCAGAACAATTGGCGACACTATCAACTCCCAGATTAAACAAATCTGCATTAAATCTTCAGAAGACAAAGACGCTGAAAAAGGCAGTAATCAACAGAAAATTGGTGATTTCTACGCGTCCGGTATGGATGAAGCTTCAATTGAAAAAGCAGGATTATCTCCGTTAAATGCCAACTTTCAGAAAATTGATGCGGTAAAAGATGCGGCTTCCTTAATGACAACTATCGGTTATCTTCATACGCAAGGTGCCAGCCCTGCCTTTGGCTTTTATGTAGGTCAGGATGATAAAAACAGTACCCAATACGCTGTTTTCTT
Source organism: Flavobacterium enshiense (assembly GCF_040750275.1). Lineage (GTDB taxonomy): Bacteria > Bacteroidota > Bacteroidia > Flavobacteriales > Flavobacteriaceae > Flavobacterium > Flavobacterium enshiense_B. The sequence continues at coordinate 160,041 of NZ_JBDOCV010000008.1, read as the reverse complement.
AGCACAAGGCGGCTTAGGAATGGGTAATCGTGATTACTATTTCAATACCGATGCTGAAACGGTTAAAATAAGAACGGAATATGTAAAGCATTTGGAAGCGATGCAAAAACTTACCGGAGCTGATGATACTTCAGCAAAAAAGAACGCGGCGCTTATCATGAAAATGGAAACCGAGTTAGCAAAAGCATCAAGAAAACTGGAAGCGCTTCGTGATCCTATCAAAAACTACAACAAAATGAAAGTGGCTGATTTGGATAAAACGACATCAGCTATAAAATGGCAACCAGTATTACAAGCGATGGGAATCAAAAATGCCAATGAAGTGATTGTGGGGCAACCGGAATTCTTCAAAGCAATGAACACGATGGTGGGAAGTTATTCCATTGAAGACTGGAAAGTATATTTAAAATGGGATTTGGTAAATTCTTATGCCTCGTATTTAAACAAAGCCATTGACAAGCAAAACTTCTACTTCTACTCGACCGTAATGAATGGTGTAAAAGAGCAAAAACCAAGATGGAAACGCGTAGTAGAACAAACTGACGGTTCTTTAGGGGAATTAATCGGACAGATTTATGTTGCTGAGTACCTTCCAAAAGGTTCCAAAGAGAAATTATTGGAAATCGGCAACAACATCCGCGACGTTTACGCTGATCATATAAAACAATTAGACTGGATGAGTGAACCAACCAAGAAAAAAGCACTCAGCAAACTTTCCAAAATTGTAATGAAAGTTGGGTACCCTGACAAATGGAAAGACATGAGTTCGCTAACCATCGACAGAAATTCATACTGTAAAAACGTGATCAATGCGAACGTTTGGGCTTATAACGATATGGTAAGCAAATTCGGCAAACCGGTAGACCGCAACGAATGGCATATGTATCCGCAAACGTACAATGCTTATTACAACCCAAGCAATAATGAAATTGTAGTGCCGGCTTGTAACATCATCGTTCCCGGTTTTGAAGGCAGAATGCCGGATGATGCTATTTTATACGGAATCATTGGCGGTTCAACTTTCGGGCATGAAATCACTCATGGTTTTGACGACCAAGGCTCACAATATGACGAAAACGGAAACCTAAACAACTGGTGGACTGCTGAAGATTTGAAAAAATTCCAGGAAAAAACCAAACTGATTGTAGAACAATTCAACAATTACACTGTTTTAGGAACGAAACATTTAAACGGTGACGCTACCCAAGGTGAAAACATTGCCGATTTAGGTGGTGTGGTTATGGGCTATGAAGCCTTCAAAAAAACCGAACAATACAAAAAACAACAGAAAATCAGTGGTTTGACGCCGGATAAGCGTTTCTTTTTAGCTTATGGTTATGCTTGGATGGTAAATATGAAAGACGAATCGTTAGCGAATCAAATCATGGTAGACGTACACGCTCCGGCACAATGGAGAATCAATGGGCCTTTAAGCAACATGCCGGAATTCTACAAAACATTTAATGTAAAAGAAGGCAATAAAATGTTCCTTCCGGAGAACAAACGTGTGAAAATCTGGTAATTTTTAGGCATAAAAACCGTAGATTCACAAATTATTTAGATTGGAATTTAACAATCCGCAATAAGTGAATCTGCGGTAAATTTATAGCAACTAAAAGCTAAACATACAAGATACTCAATTGTTGTGCTTTTTAAAACCAATAAAAAAACCGCTCAGTGAGCGGTTTTTTTTATCTGTAAAGTATCTATTAAGGGAAGATACCTCTTTGTTTGTAAGCCATTTCGATACGAACCAATGCCTGAATATAAGCTGCCGTTCTCCAGTCTGTTTTGTACTGACCTCCAGTGATTACAACACGGTTGAAAGCGTCTTCTACTTTCTTTCTTAATTTGATGATTACGTCGTCCATAGTCCAGATTTCTCCGTTACGGTTTTGCAACCACTCAAAGTAAGAGCCGATCACACCACCTGAATTACATAAGATATCCGGAATGATTTCGATTCCTTTTGCTAATAAAATAGCTTCACCTTCTGTATCAATTGGTCCGTTTGCTCCTTCAGCAATAACTTTTGCTTTTACAGTATCTGCATTAACTTCCGTAATCTGGTTTCCTAAAGCAGCCGGGATCACGATATCACAGTCCATTCCGAAGAAATCTGCACCATTATAATCCTGAGTATTTTTGAAACCTGAAATTGTTCCGTTATCGGCCTGGAAACGTAATAACGCCTCAGGATCAATCCCTTCCGGGTTGTAGATAGTTCCTGTAGCATCCTGAACTCCAACTAAAATCGCTTGATTTTTGTTCATGAAGTGTGCTGCCCAGTATCCTACGTTACCGAAACCTTGAACGATATATCTTTTACCTTCTAAAGAAGTGTTTCTCAATTTAGCCCAAGACTCTAAAGTAGCTACTACTCCGAATCCTGTTGCACGGTCACGTCCTTCCAAACCTCCTGAACCTACCGGTTTACCAGTAACTACGTGCTGGTTTCTTGAACGATCGGCCGGAGCTTTTGTAGACATATAAGTATCTGCAATCCAAGCCATCATTTGTGCGTTCGTGTTAACGTCCGGAGCCGGGATATCATACTCAGGTCCGATGTTATCGCCTAATGCATAAGCAAAACGACGTGTGATACGCTCTAATTCTCCTTGAGAATATTTTTTAGGATCTAATTGAATCCCTCCTTTACCACCTCCGTATGGAAGTCCTGCCAATGATGTTTTCCAAGTCATCCAAGTAGCCAATGCTCTTGCTGCATCGATATCAACAGTTGGGTGGTAACGTAAGCCTCCTTTGTAAGGCCCTAATACATTGTTATGCTGAACACGGTAGCCAGTGAATACTTCTACTGATCCGTTATCCATTTTCACTGGAAAGTGAACGATAATTTCATTGTTTGTAGTGGAAAGGATTTTTCTAACTGTGTCGTCTAATCCCATTACATTAGCTGCCTTTTCGAACTGATTTTTTACGTTCTCATACATGCTAGGCTGTTGCTTTGCTGCTGTTGCCATAGTTTCAATTATTTACAACTTAATTTTGTTTGTTTGTTTATTTTTAAGGCTTTAAAAAAGCAAGCAAATATATACTATTTTAAATTATTGAGATTCTTTTTTTTAATAAAATTAAGCTATTTCCGAACAATTTAACACTCCTTTTTGATTACCTTGTAATTCGTTTCAGCTAGGTAACAAAAGTTACTAAAAGGTACTTTTCAAAAACCTACATTTGTAAAAAAGAAAACCATGTATCAGTTGCTTAAAGATTCGTACGGCTACCTGTTTGAAGATGCTTTACTTGAAGAAATGGCCAAGGTCGGAAAACACCGGAAATTTAACGCCGATGAAATTCTTATGGAAATCGGAGAAACCATAAAATTTATGCCAATCCTTTTAAACGGTGCCATTAAAATTATGCGTGAAGACGATAACGGCGATGAATTATTGCTTTATTTTTTAGAACGTGGCGACACTTGTGCCATGACCTTAACCTGTTGTCTGGGAAACAATAAAAGTAAAATTCAGGCAGTCTCAGAAACTTCAGGCGATTTAATCATGATTCCCATCGAAAAAATGGAAGAATGGATTGTGAAATACAAATCCTGGCGCAATTTCGTTTTTGAAAGCTACAACACGCGTTTGATGGAAATGCTCGAAGCTATTGATACGTTGGCTTTTATGAAAATGGACGAACGTTTGTATAAATTCTTAACGGACAAAGCTAAAGTTTTAGGAACAACAGAAATTTCAAACACTCATCAGGAAATTGCTACTGAAATGCACACTTCCCGTGTGGTAATTTCTCGTTTACTAAAAACACTGGAACATGAAGGTAAAATCAAACTGAACCGCAACAAAATAGAAATTTTACAATTCTAATGGAAACATTCGGCTATTTTGGCGCTTTAGTAATTGGACTGATTTTAGGATTAACAGGCGGAGGCGGTTCCATACTGACGGTTCCGCTTTTGGTTTATGCGTTGGGGTTTAATCCGGTTACTGCTACTGCTTATTCGCTTTTTATAGTTGGAACTACTTCGGCTTTTGGAGCTACACAAAATTATCTGAAAGGATTTGTCGATTTAAAAAAAGGGATTTTATTTGCAATTCCTTCCTTTACAACCGTTTACTTAACCCGAAAATATATAGTACCTGCCATTCCGGATGTATTGCTGGAAACAAACTTTTTCAGTTTAACCAAAGAAATGTTCCTGATGGTACTTTTCGCGGTCATCATGTTTTTTGCAGCTTTATCCATGTTGAAAAAGAAAAAGCAAGTAGTAACTGAAGAATCATCCTCAACCGCAAAATTCATCCTGCAAACCATAATAGTAGGTTTACTAATCGGACTGGTTGGAGCCGGTGGTGGCTTTTTAATTATTCCGTCCTTAGTATTCTTTGCCAAATTACCGATGCGAAAAGCAGTTGCCACTTCCCTGCTAATCATTGCCTTAAATTCATTAATCGGATTTACGGGAGATGTTCAGAACATGGAAATCAATTGGCAATTTCTGATGATTTTTACCTCGATTTCCGTGGTTGGTATTTTTATCGGGATCTATCTTAATAAGTTCCTAAATGATGCTCAACTTAAGAAAGGATTTGGTTACTTTGTACTTTTAATGGCGCTTTTCATTTTATCAAAAGAGCTCTTTGGATTGTAACTTATGTTACGTCAGTTATTTAGGCCTTGTATTACCTTTACAAAAAAATTACAACAACTATGAAAATTGAACAAATTTATACCGGATGTATCGCTCACGCAGCATACTATATTGAAAACAACGGCGAAGCTGCCATCTTTGATCCGCTGAGAGAAGTTCAGCCATACATTGATAAAGCCACAAAAGACAATGCTAAAATCAAATACATTTTCGAAACACATTTCCATGCCGATTTCGTTTCCGGACATTTGGATTTAGCCAAAAAAACTGGTGCGCAAATTGTTTATGGACCAACAGCTAACCCAAGTTTCGAAGCTATCATTGCAAAAGACAACCAAGAGTTTAAAATAGGAGGCGCTACCATTAAAGCATTGCACACACCTGGGCACACAATGGAAAGCACAACCTATTTGGTTATCGATGAAAACGGAAAAGAACACGGCATCATCACCGGAGACACTTTGTTTATTGGTGATGTGGGAAGACCGGATTTAGCACAGAAAATTGCTTCCGATTTAACACAGGAAAAACTGGCGGGTTACTTATACGATTCCCTTCGCACGAAAATCATGCCTTTATCCGACGATTTGATTGTATATCCAAACCACGGTGCCGGAAGTGCCTGTGGAAAAAATATGAGTAAAGAAACGACGGATACGTTAGGTAATCAGAAAAAAGTAAATTACGCTTTACGTGCCGATATGACTAAAGAAGAATTCATTTCAGAATTATTAGATGGTTTAAGCGCTCCACCAGCATATTTTCCTCAAAACGTAATGATGAACATTCAAGGATACGAAAGTTTAGACACAATTTTGGACAAAGGAAAACATGCCCTTGAACCGGCAGCATTTGAAACTGTTGCAAACGAATCTGAAGCATTGGTTTTAGATGTTCGTCATCAGGATGCATATGTAAAAGAACATGTTCCGGGATCGATTTTCATCGGATTAGACGGCAACTTCGCTCCTTGGGTAGGCGCTTTGATTATGGATGTAAAACAACCTATCTTATTGATAACTGCGGAAGGTCGTGAAGAAGAAACAATTACCCGTTTAGCCCGTGTAGGTTTTGACAATTGTATAGGCTATTTAAAAGGCGGAATCGAAGCCTGGAAAGCTGCCGGTTTTGAAGTAGACAGCATTGTTTCTATTTCTCCGGAACAATTTGCTTCAGAAAAAGATCAAACTAAACTTAAAGTAGTCGATTCCAGAAAACCGGGTGAATATTCCGCTGAACATGTGGAAAACGCCATCAACATTCCTTTGGATTTTGTAAACAGTCAATTGTCCGAAGTTCCTAAAAATGAAGATTTCTATTTGCATTGTGCCGGTGGTTATCGTTCGGTAATTATGGCTTCTATCTTAAAAGCAAGAGGCTATCACAATATGATTAATGTTGAAAAAGGAATTGCAGGAATCCGAAATGCCGGAGTACCGCTTACAAATTTCGTTTGTCCGTCAACATTGAAATAATCTTTTAAAAATCAGGCTTAGTCCTGATTTTTTTATGTAAAAACACTAACAAAAATTTAGCAGTAACTATTTTAAATCGATAACTATTTTTAAATATTTTTGCACCACAAACAAATAAACATAAATAATGAAGAAAATTCTTTTGGTATCTGCTCTTACGATTTTAGCAGTGGCATGTAACAAAGTTGGAGATAAGGAATATTTAATTTCAGGAGAAGCTCCCGGTATTGAAAACGGAAAAATGGCCATTCTTCAAGTGCAAAACGAAGCAGGAATGTTTCCTAAGGATACCGTAAAAGTTGAAAACGGTAAATTTGAACTAAAAGGATCTCAAACAGAAGGAGCTGAAATAGGGTTCATTATGATTGAAGGTGTTAACAATGGTATGGTACCTTTCATCCTTGAAAACGGAGAAATTAACATTGCCGTTGATAAAGATACTATTCAGAAATCTAAAATTGGAGGTACAAACAACAATGATAAGTTTCAGAAATACAACGATGAATCAAGTGTAATTTTCAAAAAAATGGTTGCTTTCCAAAAAGCCAATCAAGAAAAATTCATTCAGGCAAGAACCGCTAATGACACGGTAACCATGAATGCTTTAATGAAACAGAACCAATCGTTCCAAAAAGAAATGGACAAGCAATCAGAAACATTCATTGAAAAAAATCCTGATGCTTTGTTATCCGTTTTACTTTTGGAAAATTTCATGTCAAGACAAACAATGGAATTTAATAAAATTTCAAAGTTTTACAACGCATTAGCTTCCGATGTTAAAAACAGTAAAAGTGGAAAAAAAGTTGGTGACTTCTTAAAAGCCCAGTCTGCGGTAGAAAATGGAAAAACAGCTCCAAACTTCTCAGCTCCTAATCCGGAAGGAAAAACCATATCCTTAAAAGAATCTTTAGGTAAAGTTACTATTATTGATTTTTGGGCTTCATGGTGCAAACCTTGTCGGGCAGAAAACCCAAATGTGGTTGCCCTTTACAATGAATATCACGCAAAAGGTTTAAACATCATTGGAGTTTCTTTAGACAAAGATGCTGCTAAATGGAAAGAAGCCATTGCTAAAGATCAATTAACTTGGGCTCAGGTTTCAAATTTAAAATTTTGGGAAGACCCGATTGCAAAACAATACAACGTTGAATCAATTCCGGCTACTTTCATCCTAGATGCTTCTGGAAAAATTGTTGCAAAAGACTTGAGAGGTGCAGAATTAAAAGCAAAAGTTATTGAATTATTAGGCAAATAAGCTTTAAAAACGCATACTATTTCTAAAATCTCCTTCGGGAGATTTTTTTATTTAATTCACTTCCAATGCATTAAAAAAAACTTTTAAATTATCTTTATTTAACGCTTGCATAACGAAAAAACAGTTCTATATTTGCAACCGCAATAAGCAAGTACAATACTTGTAACGCATGGGGAGATACTCAAGCGGCCAACGAGGGCAGACTGTAAATCTGCTGACTAAGTCTTCGCAGGTTCGAATCCTGCTCTCCCCACAAGATTATAAAATAAAAAAAAGCACCAAGTTTACTTGAGTGCTTTTTTGTTTTTATAAGCTTGAGTAAGGAAACCTTACTCAAGATCTTGGAGCGAAGCGGAAAAATCCTGCTCTCCCCACAAATTAAAAAACAAAAGGACTCAAAACCCAGTAAATCTTATGATTTTACTGGGTTTTTGCTTTTTAGGCACTTTCAAAATATTCATTGAATCTTAAAGGATAAAATCGAGACAACACAGCAGAAATCTTCAACTAGGTTTACTATTTAAAACCTTAAAAAAACGCATCTCTTAACCAGAATAATTAAAAAAGTTAGGAAATTGCAGATAACGTCACAATCATTAATGCCTGGTAAATTTACTACAAATATTATGATTACTTTTGGATTTCAAAAATTTGACAACGATTAAAGATGTTCCAAAACGCTCGCCTACTAATTCTATTTTTTTTCATATTAACGTTATCTACTTCTTATGCACAGAACAGAGCTATTGATTCGTTAAAAATTGTATTACAGAACCCAAAGCTTCATGACACCACAAGATTGCAAATGATTAATGATTTTGCCGGTTCACACTTTACCAATAACTACGACCCAGATTTTCATCGTGTCTTTGATATGCTGGGTGAACTAGCATTAAAAAATTATAAAAAAAAGAATACACCCAAACTACAAAAAAGATATACCGAATGGCTCGCTAGTTATTACTCGAAACTAGGAACGAGGTATTCGCAAAAAGAACAGTATGACAAATCAGTACTTTATTTTGATAAAGCAATAGCGCTTTATAAAGCTACGAAGTCTTATGACAATATGTATGTTGTTGGTCTTACAAAATCTCAAACCTATGTTTTAACCAAAGAGCTCAATAAGGCGATACCTTTAATATTTTCCGCTCTCAAATATTACGAAAAAGATAAGAAAACATATGTACATTCATTACCTCATGCTTACACAATGTTGGCCAACATATACAGACATCAGAATGAGTTTGAAAAATCCATTCAATATAGTCAGGAAGGTGTACGCTATTATGACTTATCGTATAAGGCGTATCCAATGAATCGTACCCTTAATTACAAAGCCTCAGCCTATCAAAACATAGCTTACTGTAATAGTCAGCTTAAAAAATACAGAGAAGCTTTAGCCTATTGTGAAAAATCGCTGGAAATAACCAAAAAATTAGGTGCCAACGTACAAACAAGCTTGGCTTTAACAGCTGCTGCGGACATGCAAATGAAACTTTCCAATTTTACGGAAGCCGAAAAGCTCTATCAGGAAGTTTTAGAACTGAAATCTGCGACTACCAATAGCATGACAATGGCTACCACCTATTTTGGTCTCGGTACTTTAAATTTTAATAAAGGAGACCTTGCTAATGCTGGTGTTTATCAAGAAAAAGCTTTTGAACTGAGTAAAAAAACAGGCAATAAGATTCTTCAGAAAGATATTGCTGAAATGTTGTACAAGATAAACCTCGCGAACAAAAATTATGAAAAGGCGCTTCAATATTATGAATTTGATAAAAAATTAGCCGATTCTACCCGAGTTGCCTCCTCAAAAAGAGAAATGTCTGAGCAGCAGCTCAAATATGAGTTTGAGAAAAAAGAGCTCCAACAGAAGATAATCCAGCAAAAGAAATTAGCTGCCATAAAACTCGAATCGGAAAGGAAAACTGCCCTCGAAACATCAAAAAACAAATTGGCACAACAGCAATTGAAGTATGATTTTGAACGAAAAGAACTCCAGCAGAAAATCATACAGGGAAAGAAAGTATCGGCCGTAAAACTTCTGGGAGAAAAGAAAGCAGCCGCAATCAAACTCGAAGGCGAAAAGAAAACTGCTATCAAAAACAACTGGCTTATCGGGCTGTCAAGTTTGCTTTTACTGATAGTGGTGGGAGCTTATTTTTATTATCGCAACAGCAAACAAAAACAAGCCATTACCGTTTTGGAGAAAAACCAAATCAAGCAAAAACTGCTTATCACGCAGATGAACCCGCATTTTATATTCAATTCGGTGCAAAACATCAGAAGTTTAATTAACAACAAACAAAATGATGAAGCGGTAAATTATTTGGGGAAATTTTCAAAACTAACCAGACAAATTCTTGAAAACTCCAATGAGAACTATATTTCACTGGAAGAAGAAGTAGAAATGATTGAAAACTACCTTTCGATACAACAACTACTGTATGACAATAAATTTAAATTCACCATTGATATTCAGGAAGGAATAGATAAAGAAACGATATTCCTACCGCCAATGTTAGCACAGCCTTTCATTGAGAATGCCATAAAACACGGTTTAAGCAATGTTCTGGAAAACGGAAAAATAGCTATTCACTTCTATTTAAAAGAGAATAAACTATACTTTGAAGTAACCGATAATGGCAAAGGATTTGGTACTGACACACAAGTTAGCAACCATAAATCACTCGCGATGACTATTACCAAAGAGCGCTTGGTGACTTATACCAAAAACAAAGATTTTGTAGTGCAAACGGATAATCTAATCACTCCGGAAGGAACTGTTAAAGGTGCCAAAGTTGTTTTTGAGATTCCTTATATTTACGAAAATTAAAACCAAATATGTTACGAGCCGTTGTCATTGACGATATTGAAAAAATAAGAAAAGAAAATATTGCTATTATTAAATCTACTTGCCCCAGCATTTCAATTATTGGGCAAGCCGATTCGGTGGCTTCAGGAATAACGTTAATACAACAAGTAACGCCCGACTTGGTTTTTCTAGATGTAGAAATGCCGGATGGTACCGGTTTTGATTTGCTTCAAAAAGTAAAGCCCATCAATTTTAAAGTTATTTTCATTACTGGTTATGAAGACTTTGCTGTTAAGGCATTTCGTTTTTCAGCCATTGATTATTTGCTAAAACCACTTGATTCTGATGATTTGGCAGAAGCGGTAAAAAAGGCAGAAAGTTCCCTTAGCAAAGAAGTCTTTGATATGAAGCTCAGTAATTTATTTGCCAATTTGGAACGTCCTAAAAACCTTCAAAACCTTATTCTTAAAACGGCAGACCGGATTTATTCCGTTAATATTCAAGATATTGTAAACTGTGAATCGGATAAAAACTACACTACGTTTCATTTTATCAATGCGCCAAAGTTAGTGGTTTCCACAAATCTTAAAGAGTATGAAACCTTGCTTACTCCCCATAGTTTTTTTCGCACCCATCAGTCACATTTAATCAATATGGCTTATTTCGACCATTTTATAAAAACTGACGGCGGAAATACTATAATCATGAAAAACAAAAGCGCAATCCCACTTTCGGTTCGTAAAAAAGAAGAGTTCCTGGTTCTTCTTGAAAACCTTCAGGTATAAATTTTTTCAAAAACGAATTTCCTTTAATCTTCTACGAATTTCCTTTAAAAGGAAACAGATATTCATTGCCCAAAATTGCCATTTTCTTTTGAATTATGTTTGGCCTGTAATTAAGAAAACAGAGTACAATTAACTTAAAAAAACAGTAAAACATGAAACAAATTAAAACGAGTGCAATGATTGTTGCATTGTTATTTTGCTTTACGGCTACTAATGCGCAATTGTTGAATAAGATTAAAAAAACAACCAATGATGCCGGATCGGTAATCGAAACTGGCAAAGCCGCAGACAAGGTACTGAAATCTGCTAAAGGGAAAGCAGGAAAAGGCGGTAAAAGCGGTAATTTCGGAGGTCTAAAATTAGATTGGAATACTTTCAAACAAACGCCGGCCGTAACTTTCAACTCTCTACTTTACGGAACAGGTACTTTTCCGGGATTAATTAATAGTTATACGGCAACTTTCATTCCAAATAAAACGGTTGACGGAAGAACAGTTCATGCCTTTTCGGATCAGTCGGAGTATTTGAGAATTAAGGTATACAAAGACAACCAGTACATGAACTATTTCGAGTATTCAGGAGATCAGGTTTTTGATGACGGAAAGAAAACAAAATTCAATGAACCAAGTAGCCGTTACCAACGTGATGGCGAATGGGTTGGACATTCAGAATCATTCATAACACAATGGGGTCCGGGTAATTACAGATTAGATTTTTATGCAGGAGACAAAATGTTTTATTCTTTTGATTTTGAGTTGGCTAAACTAACGAATACCGATCCTTATGCCGCTATGAATGAAATGTATGTTGTTCGTGGGCCATGGAATAATTTTGCTTATATAAATCACGCCAATACTGGTAATCTTCTTTTTGGTTTCTATATTACTCATGAAGAGTTTATGCCTAATCCTTCTAACAGCAGAAAAACCAACAAGAGTGTGAAGTGGTCTGTAAATATGTTTAAAGACAATAAATTGTATGCACAACATTATGGTAACGGACCCAATACGGCTCAAGTAGAACAAGCAAAATGGAATGAAGTTTCATGTGCCTTTAAACTCGTAAACAAACCTGGTGAGATTAAATTTGCAGACCTTACCGACGGGGCTTACAAAATTGAACTTACCATTGAAGGTGAAAGCGATCCGAGAATCTACAACTTTACTGTTAAAGATAAAAAGGTAGTCCAAATTCCGGAACAAGACAGAACTAAAAACACCGATCCGACAAGATTAATCGAAGGATGGAACGATTATTTTTGGCTTAAAAAAGTAAAATAATAACTGCATACAAAAAACAGAAATTTTGGCGACACTCCTAAAATGAATTCTACTTCTTGGGAAAAGGTATCGGAACTATACGTAAAATCAGTCGCAAATATTTTTAAGTCATAATAGCACGTTTTACTCAAACTTTAAAGCCAGTCGCTTGACTGGCTTTATTTCTCTATCCTCATATCCAATATTTCATCCCATGCCAAGAAACGAATTTCCTTTAAATCATAACGAATATCAACCCAAGTCAAACGAATGTTCATTAGACAAAATCCTCATTTTTCTTTCCTGTAATATTGTAATATAATTTTTAAAACAATGTTAAAGGATTAATCTTACACAAAATATATACCTAAGTTTGCGCACCAACACCTAAGTTAGGCAGGAACTCATTAATAAAATTTAATCCTATAAATACTTTATTAACTAAAACCCTATAAAAATAAGGGTCAAATGAAAAACAAAATGAAAAAACAATTACTTTTTATGGCTGTTGCCGGTTTATTTTCCACAATAGCTTCAGCAGCCGATTTGTATGTTAGGGAAAATGATGCCAATGCATTTTCTACTGTAAGCGCAGCAATTGCTCAGGCGTCTGACGGAGACCGAATTATCATCAGACCAAAAGCAAATAACGCAGCTTATATAGAAAACCTAACCATTAACAAATCGCTTACATTGGTATCCGAGACGGCTTATACCAAATATTTCATCAGAGGAACTGTAAATATCAATCCGCTAGCTGGAAGAGTAGTAACCATAAGCGGTTTAAGTTCAGGAAATTTTACCATCTATAATATTGTAGCAACAGGCGCTACCACCGGAGGTAGAACCACCATCAATCTGTATAACTGTTATTTAAATAATGTTGATGCTACCCCAGCGAACACAACCACAAACATGTCTGGATGTACTGTTAATGGCTATGTATATTTTTCACACGGAAGGATGACCGGAAATAACGTGCAGTCGATGACAGCCTACAACACTTCCAGCGATACGTCTCTGGCAGCTAATGATATTGAAATCACAGGAAATGCTGTGTCTTCCTGGATCGGAAGCCAACAAACCAGCTATAATTTTAAATTCTATAATAACTTTGCAAGTGGGTTTGGAATTTATAATACCAAAACAAGTGGAACTAACGAAATCGTAAATAATACTATATATGATCCTAATGGCGGAGACATCGCGCCTATATACATCGGCTTAAATGGCGATCCCGGTACTGGCGGAAACATCACAATCATGAACAATGCGATTTCATTTGTTGTAGCCCAAACCAATGCTTGTATACAGACGAACGGTGTGGCAAATGTAACGGCGACCTATAACGTATCTACAAATGCCTTTGTAACAGAGGGAACAATCACGCAAAGCAACAATACAGGAAGTGCCAATATGAACTTCAACAACACGACTTATACTGTTACTGGTGCCAATGTAAATGCAGGAAACCCTGCGGTTCAATACACCGACTTAGACTTAACCCGAAACGATGCCGGACATAAAGGAGGTTCCAACAGCTTTACCAATTACTGGCCAGCTGATAGTGGTAACAGAGCGCAAATCAATTATTTGAACGTTCCAAGAGTTATTACCGGCGGAACTCTAAATATAAACGGTTCCGGTTTTTCTAAATAATCCCAAATACTGCAAATTAAGATGAAATCGAAGATTCACGAACACAGTAAAAACAATTTTAAAACTGTGAGTAAAAAATATATTTATAGTATTATCGCTTTAGGCATGGTTACTCTTTGTTCCGCCCAGCTAACCATAAGCCAGGCAGAGTATTTTTGGGACAATGATCCTGGATTAGGATTAGGAACAGCTGTTTCAGCTACTGATGGCAGTTTCAATGGTGTCTTCGAACAACTGACCAAAACAGGAATTGCAACACCGGGCACCGGTTTGCATAAATTCAATATCCGTATCAAAGACAGTGCAGGCATGTGGGGTTCAACCTTTACAACTGTAGTTCAGGTGAATGCTGCGGCAACACCATATATTTCGATTGTACAGGCCGAATATTTTTGGGACGCTGATCCGGGAGAAGGAAACGGAACTGCGGTACTAGCTACAGACGGCAATTTCAACGATGTTTTCGAACAACTGACAAAAACCGGAATTGCACTTCCGGCAAATGGCTTACATGTATTCAACATTCGCATGAAGGACAGCGGAGGAATGTGGGGGTCGGTTTTCAGAAGTGTGGTTTCTGTAGAAGCTCCTTTGGCAACAGAAGATTTTAATCTTGCCAATCTAATCGTGTATCCCAATCCGGTGAAGGATATTTTGAATTTTTCTTCCGATAAAGAAATCACTTCGGCTGCAATTTATAACCTAATGGGTCAGGAAGTAAGAACAGAATCATTGCATGTTAGCGAAGGAAGCATCAATGTTTCCAATTTGGCTTCGGGAACCTATTTGATAAAAATAACTGCAAATGACGCCGTTAAAACACTAAAATTTATTAAAGGGTAATCAACTTTAAAAGTTCAAAATTTAAATCTCTAATTCGAAAAGGATTAGAGATTTTTTTTTCATTACCAATATAACTCTGTTATGACTATAGCCGAGTTTATTTTTACAAATGTTTTGGGGCTTTTGGTTTTGAGTAAAGTTCACCTTACTCAGAATGTAGGAACAAAGTGACAAAATCCTACTCTCCGCAGAAATAAAATCAAACCCTGTAAATAATTAAGATTCGCTGTTTTTCAGCTACTTTTAAAATATTCATTCAATCTTAAACTTAGGGAATAAAATCGATTACTTTTACATACAAATGCTACTATATGCTTTGTTTTTAAACATTACAAGTCACAGCGTTACTCATTCTTCTATTTATTAACTAATTTTGTATAAAAACAATTCTCAACTAATGAAAATATATGTTAAAAACATGGTTTGTCCACGTTGCATTATGGCAGTTGAAACCATTCTGAATTCGTTACAAATAGACTACAGGAATGTTTCTTTAGGTGAAATAGACGTAAATGATCAGCTCAGCGATTCGGAGATGATGAAACTATCCAATCAACTGCAAGCCATTGGTTTTGAAGTAATAGATGATAAAAAAAGACAACTGATTGAGCGTATCAAAAACTACATCATACAATTCATCCACCACGATAAAGAAATGCTGAAAGTGAATTTATCCGATTTTCTTGCAAAAGAATTAGACTACGAATACAACTATTTAAGCAACTTATTTTCCGAAGTGGAAGGTACGACAATAGAAAAATACTTAATTGTTCAAAAAATAGAAAAAGTAAAGGAACTTATCGTTTATGATGAACTTTCACTTAAAGAAATCGCACATCAAATGGGTTACAGCAGTGTGGCATATTTAAGCAATCAATTCAAAAAAGTAACAGGATTGACCCCATCTCATTTTAAAACTATTGGACAGCAAAAAAGAATTCCGCTGGATTTTCTGTAAATGTTACAACTCGTTGAAAGAAAAGTGTAATACTTACTGTTGTTATCTGACGGAACTTTGTATCATCAAATAACAATAGTCATGGAAACAACCAATAAAACAATAGCCATTCCTCTTGAAGGTGTTCATAGTGAACATTGTGCTCTTATTGTTGATGATGCATTGGACAAAACCAAAGGCATTCTAACCCACAAAGTGGAGTTAAATAACAATCAGGCAAAAATTGAAGTCGATGCGAAACAATTCAAACTGACCGAACTTACCCAAAACATACGTGATTTAGGATATGATATTACCACTGTAAAAAAATCATTTCCTGTAACCGGAATGACCTGTGCTTCCTGTGCTATAAGCGTGGAAAGTATTTTATCGTTCGAAGAAGGTGTAATTTCCTCAGCTGTAAATTATGCAAACTCCACAGCAACAGTAGAATATATTCCGGGAATTGCCAAACTTGAAAATTTCAAAAAAGCCATTCAAAGTATTGGATACGATCTCATTATCGAAGAATCTGAAAATCAGGAAAATGAATTGGAAGAACGTAAAGAGCAACAATTCACTGCGTTAAAGAAAAAAACCATTGCTTCAGCCTTATTTACCCTGCCGGTTTTTATCATCGGAATGTTCTTCATGAATATGCCTTATGCCAATTGGATCATGTGGGCCTTCTCTACTCCCGTTTTGTTTTGGTTTGGAAGAAACTTTTTCATCAATGCATGGAAACAAACGAAGCATCGTAAAGCCAATATGGATACTTTGGTCGCTTTAAGTACCGGTATTGCTTATATTTTTAGTGCTTTCAATACTTTATTTCCACATTTTTGGCACGATAGAGGACTTCATGCCCATGTTTACTTCGAAGCTGCCACTGTAGTCATTACATTCATTTTACTTGGGAAATTACTGGAAGAACGTGCTAAAGGTAATACAGCATCGGCCATTAAAAAATTAATCGGACTACAGCCAAAAACAGTTATTCGATTGAATAACAACGGAGACCAGGAAGAAATCAAAATCAGCGATGTAAATCTGGGAGACCTTCTTTTAGCAAAACCGGGAGAAAAAATCGCGGTAGACGGAAGTGTAAAAAACGGAACTTCCTTTGTTGATGAAAGTATGATTTCCGGAGAGCCCATTCCCGTTGCCAAAAATGCAAACGACAAAGTATTCGCCGGAACCATCAACCAAAAAGGTAGTTTTCAATATGTTGCGGAAAAAATCGGTAGTGATACTTTATTGTCGCAAATCATTACCATGGTACAAAACGCGCAAGGGAGTAAAGCACCGGTTCAGAAATTGGTTGATAAAATTGCCGGAATCTTTGTACCCATCGTTATTGGAATTTCAATATTGACTTTAATTTCATGGATCATTTTAGGTGGTGAAAACGGCTTTACCCAAGGTCTTTTAGCAATGGTAACCGTTTTAGTGATTGCCTGTCCGTGTGCTTTAGGTTTAGCAACTCCAACTGCCATTATGGTTGGTGTGGGGAAAGGAGCCGAAAAAGGAATCCTGATTAAAGACGCTGAAAGCTTAGAATTAGCTAAAAAAATTGACACTGTCATTTTCGATAAAACCGGAACATTAACCGAAGGAAAACCATCAGTAGTAGCCGCTTTGTGGAAAGAAGAAAATCATCATTTGCACGGTATTTTACTTTCAATCGAATCAAAATCGGAACATCCATTGGCAGAAGCTGTTGTAAAGCATTATTCGGGTATGCCAATCATGAACGTTACTGAATTTGAGAGTATAACAGGATTTGGTGTAAAAGCCAAAGTAGAAGACAAAACTTATTTTATTGGAAACAAACGTCTTTTGGAAGACAATAACATCGTTACAGCTACCATTTTTTCAGAATTTGCTTCCAATCAGGCATCATTAGGACATACTTTAATTTACTTTTCAGATGCTGAAAAAACACTTGCTGTTTTCGCCATTGCCGATAAAATTAAAGAAACTTCCATCGAAGCCATAAGACAACTGAAAGAATTAGATATTGAAGTGGTCATGTTAACCGGTGATAATGAATCGACTGCTGCATCAGTAGCCAAAATTGTAGGACTGACAGAATACAAAGCCGGTGTTCTTCCAGAAGATAAACTAACCTACGTAAAAGCGTTACAATCTGAAGGAAAAACAGTTGCCATGGTTGGTGATGGTATTAACGACAGCGCCGCTTTGGCTCAAGCCAATGTAAGTATCGCCATGGGAAAAGGTTCTGATATCGCGATGGATGTGGCGCACATGACTATTATTTCATCCGATTTATTGAAAGTACCGCAAGCCATTTCATTATCGAAACAAACCGTAAAAACGATAAAACAAAACCTATTCTGGGCATTCATCTACAATTTGATTGGAATTCCAATTGCTGCTGGTCTACTCTACCCTATTAACGGTTTCTTGTTAAACCCTATGATTGCAGGTGCCGCCATGGCGTTGAGCTCAGTAAGCGTGGTGAGCAATAGTTTGTGGTTAAAGTACCGTGGATAACTGTAAATTTTACAAAACAGCATAAAAAAAGCATAACAGAAACCCCAATTATACTACCGAACTTTGTACTAATAATAATCAATAAATTAAGTAATTATGAAAACGAAACAATTTAAAACTAATATCAATTGCTTAGGATGTGTTGCTAAAGTTACACCTATTTTAAATCCTCTTTTAGGAGAAAACAACTGGGAAGTGAACGTTCGTGACAAAGACAAAATCTTAACTGTACCAACTGAAAATTTAGATGAAAAATCGTTGTTGGAACAAGTAAAAAATGCCGGTTTTAAAATAGAAATCATATCATAAAAAAACCATCATGAAAACACTATTTTTTGAAATTATCAGTTTGGGTGCTATCATGACAGCCCAAGCACAACAAAATGAATGGGCGACTGTTCTGGATCATTATTTAGTTATGGAAAATGCTTTAGTGGCTTCAAATCCGGAGGACGCAAAAACCGCAATGGAAAAAATGCATAAAAACGTACTGCAACTTCAAGCGGAGGCCAAAGGCAAAAACTATGAAAAAGAAGTCAAATTTTTAGCAGCTTATCTTGAAGCACACAGTAAAGCAACGTCTTTAGATGATTTAAGATCCGGATTCGAAAAAATATCAAAATCGATGATTGCTTTGGCAGAGCTAAAGGTCTTTGGTAAAGATGCATTGTATGTCGTGTATTGTCCCATGAAAAAAGCCAGTTGGCTGGATGATGCCAATACAGTTAAAAATCCGTTCTTCGGAAAAGCCATGCTAACCTGTGGCAGTGTGAAAAAAACCATTAATTAAAATTTACAGACCATGAAAAAGCTATTCCTGACACTGTTATTTCTAAACTTAGTATTTGCTGCTGATGCACAGCAAATAAAACGTTACGATTTACATATCAAAGATACTCTTGTCAACTTTACGGGAAAAACAAAACCGGGGATAGCTATCAATGGTCAGATTCCGGCTCCTACTCTGGAATTTACGGAAGGTGACATTGCGGAAATTCACGTTCATAATCATATGCATCATGAAACATCATTACATTGGCACGGCTTAATTTTACCCAATGAAATGGACGGTGTCCCTTATTTAACAACAGCTCCGGTCAAATCGCATACTACAGCCGTTTATCGTTTTCCGATTGTACAAAACGGAACCTACTGGTATCATTCCCACACCATGCTTCAGGAGCAGATTGGGATGTACGGAGCCTTCATCATCCACAAAAAAGAACCTTCCAAAATAAAAGAAAAAGTAGTCTTACTAAGCGATTGGAGTGACGAAAACCCAGATCAGATTGAGCGTTCTTTACATCAGGCTACAGATTGGTACGCAATTAAAAAAGGGGCAACTCAAAACTATTATCAAGCGATTAAAGAAAAGCAATTCGGAACCAAACTGGAAAACGAATGGAAGCGCATGATGGCCATGGATGTAAGCGATGTTTATTATGAGAAATTCCTAATGAACGGAAAACTTTCCGAAGCCGTTTCCGATTTACAACCTGGTGAACAAATTCGGTTACGCGTTATCAACGGCAGCGCCTCCACGTATTTCTGGCTTCATTTTGCAGGAGGAAAAATGAGTGTAGTTGCCAGCGACGGCATCAATGTAAAACCTGTTGAAGTAGATCGGTTAATTGTTGGTGTTTCAGAATCGTATGATATTGTTGTGACGGCACCTCATCATGGCAGTTATGAATTTTCAGCCACTTCCGAAGACCGAACCGGACATGTTTCGCTTTGGCTTGGTAATGGCGACAAAAAAGCTTTACAACCCATGGAACGCCTCAATTATTTTGAAGGCATGAAAATGATGAACGACATGATGACCGTTGGCGGAAAAATGAACGACATGGGCATGAACATGAGCCTGCAACAGATGGACATGAATGCCGTAATGTATCCTGAAATAACCGGAAGAAAATCGGATAAAACTTCTGAAAACGAACATCAGCACCATGACATGAGCCATGAATCTGATAGTGAAAAAGTGACACTCAACTACAACATGCTTGAAGCCGTAACAAAAACGACATTACCTGACAAACCTTTCCGGGAGCTTACATTCGAGTTAACAGGAAACATGAACCGTTACGTTTGGACGATGGACAACAAAACGATTTCCGAAACCGATAAAATCCTGATCAAGAAAGGCGAAAATATCCGTATTATCCTGAAAAACAATTCCATGATGCGCCATCCGATGCATTTACACGGACATTTTTTCCGAATCGTAAACCAATACGGCGATTATTCCCCATTGAAAAACGTGATGGATATCATGCCGATGGAAATCAATATTATCGAGTTCAATGCTTCAGAAAATTATGGCGATTGGTATTTCCACTGTCATATTCTGTACCATATGATGTCGGGCATGGGGAAAATCTTCAGTTATGAAAATTCGCCGCCAAATCCGGAATTGGGCGATCCCAAAAAGGCTTTACGAAAAGTATATGCCGATGACAGACGCTTTTATTTAGGAGCCGAAATCGGGATAGAAAGCAACAGCAGCGACGGTGAAATCCGATACGGCAATACCCGATGGATGTTTCAGGGCGAGTGGCATGCAGGCTTTAAGAAAGAATACGGTTATGAAAGTGCAATTCAATTTGGTAGATTTTTGGGAGCCAATCAGTTTTGGTATCCTTATGTGGGTGCTGATTTCCGATACCGTTCCAGTGATGAAACAGAAACCAATTTGTTCGATCAAAGCAGTACCAAAAACAAACGTGCAGCCGCCATTGCCGGTATACAATATACTTTGCCTTGGTTTATCGTAGCCGATGCGCGTGTCGATCATGAAGGAAAAGTTCGTTTTGAAGTAGCGCGGGAAGACATTCCACTAACAGAACGTATGCGCTTAAGAGCCAAATGGAATACTGATAGAGAATGGACCGTTGGCGCGAAATACATGCTAACAAAATACTGGTCGCTTTCCTCGCATTACGACAGCGATATGGATTGGGGTGCAGGATTAACATTTACTTACTAACATAATTCGAATACCATGTCACAACAGAAAGACAAAACAGCTTTAATACTAATTGATTTTCAAAAAGGATTCGATGATATCACCTATTGGGGAGGCAACCGAAATAATCCCGATGCGGAAATAAATGCAAAAAAAATATTGGATTTTTTCAGAGAACATGCACTGCCTGTCTTTCATGTTCAGCATTATTCTGATAATCCAAAATCAAGGCTGGCAGAAGGAAATGAAGGTCATGAAATTAAAGACCTCCTCAAACCTGTTCATGATGAGGTTCTTATTAAAAAAAATGTAAACAGTGCTTTCATCGGTACCGATTTAAAAGACCGATTGGATGCCGATAATATTACTAAACTTGTGATCGTTGGATTAACAACAGATCATTGTGTGTCGACAACAACAAGAATGGCCGGAAACTATGGTTATGAGACTTATTTACTTTCTGATGCCACGGCTACTTTCGATAAAATCGGTTACGACGGAAAGAAATACCCGGCCGAACTTATACACGAAACTGCATTAGCAAGTTTACATAACGAATTTGCAAATGTCCTTACCACAAACGAAATGATTAAAAAATTTATGTTGGGAACTTCATAAAATTTGAACTTTAGCTTAAAATGCACATAGAATTAAACCAAATAATCATGAAACTGGTAATTAAAAATATGGTATGTAACAGGTGTATAACTGTTGTGCAACAGGAATTCGAAAAAATGAATTTCAGCATCGTTCATATCAAACTGGGTGAAGTGATTACAGACAGCGTCATTTCAGATACAGAGCTTAAAATTTTAAATGAAAAACTTGAGCTTCAAGGTTTTGAAATTTTAGATGACAAAAAAACCATCATCATTGAAAAAGTAAAAAACATAGTTGTAGGCATAATTCATGGTACTGATATGATTAATCTGAAAACCAATTTTTCCGAACTTATCCAGGATAATATGGCTATGAGTTATAATTCCATCAGTTCGCTCTTTTCGTCAACAGAAGGTATAACCATTGAACAGTACATCATTCAGCAAAGGATTGAAAGAGCAAAAGAACTTTTAGTTTACAACGAATTGAGTTTAAGCGAGATTTCCTTTAAGTTAGGTTACGCCAGCATCCAACATTTATCTACACAGTTTAAAAAAATCACCGGCACTACTCCATCGCAATTTAAAAACATTACTGAGAAAAACAGAAAACCAATTGATTATCTGTAGTTGAAATTTTCTAAAACCTGCATGCTTTATTGTTAAAACCATAGATTTATTAAGCAACAAAAATTTATAGGTTTCAAAACACTTGAAAAATTATGAATCGGATCCTTTTTCAAACAATCGATTGGAGTAGAATTCCGAAAGTTAAACATTCTGGAAAAACAGACATTTCATTATAGCAAACAACATTCGGGTGTTAAAGACTTTATCTTAAAATCCTTTTCTTTTTGACTTTCGCTTAAATCCTACATCCATTTAAACAAAAACGTTATGAAATTTTACACATCCATTCCAAAGGAACTTAAAATTTATTTCAATACCGAATTGAACAACTACCGAATTGAATATTCAAATGGGAATCTACTAAATGCATGGAACCATTTAGAACGTGCACATATAATTGGTCAAAGCTATCCTTACAATCACACTTTTGTTCATTTGAAAATGCTACAATTTGGCTTTAAAATTAAAAGCAAAAAAGAAATCCTGGGTCAAATTCCGAGGTTACTCTTTGGAGGAATAATGTCATTTGTCGGAAAAATTCCAGTGGGAAATCCCGGAGGGGCAAATGTTCCTCCCTTGAAACCATTTCCAATAGAAAAAGAATTGCAAGATATTTTTAATAAAGCCGGAGTTAATTAAAAAGGTATACTCCGCGTTACGTTTGTTGGCGATATTTATTACTTATATTCATGAATGCTTTATAAGCTTCATCTTACTTCCTATTTGCCTGATTTATAATATCTGGATAAAGAATTATAATCCACTACGGCAGCTTTCCTTTCAAATCACTCTTACTTTCATTTAAGCTCAATTCAGAAAAATTAAGAACTGTAATTCTGAATCATTCTTAAACTAAATTGAGAATTTACAAGTTTTCGACTCTCTCCAGACGTCTTGAAATTCAATTACATAAGATCCTCGTTTTTTTGCAAAAACATGTTTTGCAGTGAATAATTAATGCCCATTTTTTCCTAGAAATACAGCTTAGAAAATTATATAAATCTTACATATAATTATATGAGAACTAGGCTTTCAAACCAACATAACTTTGCCTAAGTAATTCAAAATTATACGATTAACTAATTATTTTATTATGCAAAATGTATTAAAAAAATTATTTCTAGTTTATTCTTTAGGTGCAGTTATGATCTCATGTAATGATAAAAATGAAAAAACTGTAGCCGAGAATTCAACCGCTTCACCGGAAGCCAATAAACTAGTTGTTGATGCTATTCATGTAGAACCGAAAGAGTTAAACCATGAAGAAGCTGTTGCCGGTTCAGTACTTCCTTTTCAGGATGTAATCATTACCAGTGAATTGTCTCAGAAAATCACCAGAATATCCTTTAAAGAAGGGGATTATGTTGGAAAAGGTCAATTGTTATACAAACTAAATGACTCTGAATTCCGAGCACGATTAAGAGAGCTAAATGCCGAATTGAAATTGGCCCGATTAAACGAACAGCGTTTAGGGAAACTCCTTCAATCCGAAACCGTAAGACAGCAGGATTACGATGAAGCCCTTACAAAACTTCACGTATTGCAGGCTCAGGAAGAAATGGTAAGAGTGCAGTTAAGCAAAACCGAAATTAAAGCGCCTTTTTCCGGAAAAATAGGGATTTCAAAAGTCGATTTAGGTTCTTATGTAACTCCAGGGCTTCCCTTGGCAAATATCCAGAATCAAAGCACGGTTAAAATTGATTTTTCCATTCCGGAGAAGTACATCCAAAGCGTTGCCATCGGGAAAACCATTCAGTTTACAACCGGATTATCCGATGAAAAACATACGGCGGTAATCAGTGCAAGTGAATCGGGTGTGGATTCGGAAAGCAGAAACCTGAATCTAAGAGCTACTGCGAGCAATTCCAAAGGAATATTTAAAGGAGGGCAATCCGCTAAAATTTATTTTCCTACTACAAACGAAAACACTAAAGGAGTATTAGTGCCGACAGAGGCTTTAATCCCAAGCGAAAAAGGATTCAGTGTTTACGTCATTAAAAACGGTATCGCAAAAGTTACCCCAGTTACCATTAACAACCGAACCGAAAATGAAGCTGCCATAACATCAGGTTTAGAAGCCGGAGATCAGGTAATTATTTCAAACATCCTGAGACTATCAGACGGAACGCCTGTAAAAGCGATTTTCAAAAATAATATCTAATAACACGATTATGAATTTACCATCATTAAGTATAAAAAAGCCTGTCCTTGCAGGTGTATTCTCCGCTATTCTTGTAGTGGTGGGGCTTGTTGGCTGGAAATACCTTGGGGTACGTGAATTTCCCTTAACCGAACCGCCGGTAATTTCGGTAGTGACGTTTTATCCCGGAGCCAGCCCGGATGTGATTGCTTCCAAAATCACAAAACCAATGGAAGAAACAATCTCGGAGGCAAACGGATTAAGAACCATTTCTTCCGAATCCAGAGAGCAAGTAAGTATTATATCTGTAGAATTTAACCGGGATGTAGATTTGGAAGATGCCTTAAACGATGTTAGGGATAAAGTTTCCAAATCTAAAAACCAAATCCCTTCCGATGTGGATCCTCCTATCGTTGAAAAAGCATCTTCACCGGACAATTTAGTGGCTTTCCTTGAAGTTGAAAGTGATACAAAGGATATAAAAGAAGTCAGTCATCTGGCCTCGACCGTCATTAAAGACCGAATTCAATCCATTCCCGGAGTAAACAAAGTAGCAGTTGTAGGAGAGCATAAATATGCGATGCGCCTTCGATTCGATCCAATCAAACTAGCTGCTTATAAATTGACTCCGGAAGACATCAGGGTTGCATTACAAAGAGAAAATATCGATTTACCGTCCGGAAGAATTGAAGGAAATACCAGTGAAGTAAGCGTGCGATCCATCGGACGTTTGACCACTACGGAAGACTTTGAGAACATGATCATCAAAGAATCCGGAAATGCTGTAATCCATTTAAAAGATATTGGTTCTGCAGAATTAGGCGAAGTAAACGAGAGAAACGCCATCATTAACGGAACAAATAATGCCAACCGAGTTGGTGTAGGTATTGCTATCCAGATTCAGCGAGATGCAAACGCTATTGAAGTAGTGGATGAATTCTACAAAAGATTGGAACAATTACAAAAAGATGTTCCAAAAGATTATCGCTTAATTGTTGGTTTTGATTTCACTAAACCGGTTAGGGATTCCATCAAAGAAGTAGAAGAAACACTCTTTATTGCTTTTGGTTTGGTTGTTTTGGTAATCTTCCTTTTCCTGAGAGATTGGAGATCAACAATTATTCCGGTGCTGGCTATTCCGGTATCTATCCTGTCTGCGTTCTTTATCATGTACATCGCAGGGTTCTCTATTAATGTTCTGACTTTGTTAGGTTTGGTACTGGCCATTGGTCTGGTGGTAGACGACGCAATTGTTGTACTGGAAAACATCTATAAAAAGGTTGAAGAAGGAATGTCGCCGATTCAGGCTGCCTTTAAAGGGTCTAAGGAAATTTACTTCGCAGTAATCTCTACTACGATAACATTAGCAGCCGTTTTTATGCCGATTATTTTTATGGGCGGTATTAGCGGTCAGTTATTTAAAGAGTTTGCCATTGTAGTTTCCGGATCAGTAATGGTTTCCGCATTTGTGGCTTTGACCTTATCACCGATGTTAAGTGCTTATTTGCTGAAAAAACAAAATAGCCACAACTGGTTATACCGTAAAACAGAACCATTCTTCGTAAGCATGAATAAAGGTTATGAAAACCTTCTTTCGGCTTTTATGAAAAGAAGATGGATGGCTTGGCTATTCTTACTACTAACCGGAGGTCTGATTTACTTTGTTGGCACTTCGCTTCCATCGGAATTAGCACCTGTTGAAGACCGTTCCAACATAAGTTTGATTGCCATTGCCCCTGAAGGTGTTTCTTTCGACTATATGAAGAAAAACATGACTGAGGTTGGGAAATATGTAAACGATAATACGGAAGGCTTATACCAAACTTATTCTATGGTGGCCATTTCATTCATCCCCGCTCCTGCTCCAACCAATATTGCGGTGCAAAGTATCTACTTAAAGGATCCTAAAGAACGTGATGTTACCATTCAGGATTTGTATAATAAATACGGTATGGAATCCGGGCAATTCAGAAATTTTCTTCTGTTTCCTTATATGCCGCCAACAATCGGAACGCGCTACGGAGGCGGAATGCCGGTACAATATGTTTTGCAAGCCTCAAATTTAGACAGTCTGAATTTAGCATTACCTAAATTTTTAAATGCTGCCAGACAGAGTAAAAAGTTAATGTTTGTTGATGCCGATTTGAAAATGAACAAGCCGGAGCTTAAAATCAACATTGACCGTCAGAAAGCTGCTTTAATGGGAGTGTCCATTCAGGAAGTATCAAGAGCGCTACAATTGGCATTGTCCGGACAACGTTACGGGTATTTCCTTAGAAACGACAGACAATATGAAGTTATTGGCCAGGTAGAAAGACAACACAGAAATGATTTTAGTGACATCCGTACCATCAATGTAAAATCGAATAAAGGTGAGATGATTTCATTAGACAATCTGGTAACTCTTGAAGAAGGTATCAGCCCTGCTGCCATTTACCGATACGATCAATATACCTCAGCCACTGTTTCTGCAGGATTGGCTCCCGGTGTAAGTTTAGCCGAAGGTATTGAAGAAATGGAAAGAATCAAACAAGAAATATTAGGTGAAAACTTTAAAACAACAGTAGCCGGGCAATCGAGGGATTATCAGGAAAGTCAGGGCAATATCTTGTTTACACTAATCCTTTCATTGTTATTGATTTACATGATTTTAGCCGCTCAATTTGAAAGTTTGCGTGATCCGTTTATCATCATGTTAACGGTGCCAATGGCCATAACCGGTGCTTTGCTGAGTTTGTATTTCTTCGATCAGAGTTTGAATGTATTCAGTCAGATTGGAATTATCACTTTAATCGGTCTGATTACTAAAAACGGAATCCTGATTGTTGAATTCGCGAATGACCTTAAAGATAAAGGCCTTTCAAAATTTGAAGCCGGAAAACAGGCAGCCGTACAGCGATTCCGACCAATCCTGATGACATCCCTTACCATGATTTTAGGAGCCGTGCCTATCGCAATGACGGTTAACAGCCGACAATCTTTAGGGATTGTTATTGTTGGCGGACTCTTATTTGCCGGAATCCTGACCCTTTTTATAATTCCTGCGGTGTATTCCTATTTAGCCAGCCCTAATAAAAAAGTAGTTATTGAGGAAGTACAGGCAGACACAAATGAAGAACAATTTTAAAATTTTAAAAATGAAAATGATGAAAACAAATGTGCTTAAAATTCTTTTTGTTCTGACTTCTTTATTTTCAGTTGTAATTGCTGTCGGACAAACAAAAGCAATTAGCCTTAAAGATGCGATTTCCATCGCTTCAAACGGCAATAAAGAAGTAAAAATCCAACGTCTGGAAGAAAACAGACTGAAAGAAGTTACCAAAGAAATCAAAGGGCAAATGCTGCCTTCCATAAACGCCAAAAGTGAATTCTCGCATTATTTTGACAGACAGGTGATATTCTTGCCCGGTTCATTTACTGGAACAACAAACCCTGTAGAAAATGTTGCAGTAGGAGGCCTAAACAGCTTCAATACAAGCATTTTATTTTCTCAGCCTTTGCTGTCTAAAAGTATTTCAAGACAGAAAAAATCGGCGGTTATCAACGAAAAAATCCAATCTGAAATTACTAAAGATGCTGAAAGTAAATTGGTTTTTGATGTGAGTAAAAGCTACCTGAGTATTTTACTTATGAAAGGGCAACTTGAATTGCAACATAAAAGTTTAGAGCGAAACCTTAAAGAACTGGAAGATGCAAAGTCTTTATATGCTGTTGGCCGCAATCTGAAAATTGACACCTTAAGAAGTTTTATTTCGGTTAAAAATATTAAGTCTTCGATTTCATATTTAAAAAACAGCATCGAAATCCAAACAAGCCAATTCAAAAAAGAAATCGGTTTAGATGCCAATGAAACCATTGAACTAACTGATAAACTTGTACTTCAGGACGATTATGAGTTCAATCAGTTGCTGAATGAATATATGGTTGTGGATAATAACAGACCTGAAATCACAACAAACGCATTGAATTTACTGCAAAGTAAATTCAAAACAATCGAGATTGACAGACCCGACATTGCTATTCAGGAACTAAGCGTTAAGCTGGAGGAACGAAAAAAATCGCAGATTAAAGGACAGAGTATTCCTCAGATCAATTTGGTGGGACAATATCAGGTTCAATCGCAAATGGATGATTTAAAAATCAATAAAGCGGTATGGCCAACCACCTCTTTCGTAGGGCTGCAACTCACGCTTCCTATATACAACGGAAATAAAATTGCTTCTCAGGTAAAACAATCCAACATAAGGATAGAACAGGAAAAAATAAAACTTGAAAGCTTAAAAGACAATGTAAAAATCGAATTGGTTTCCATCATCAGAAATTGGGAAGATGCCAAAGTACAACTTGATATTCAGAAGAAAATCCTTGAGGCTGCCAATTTAAATTACAAAATGAATCAGGAAAGATACGCCAATGGCTTAGGATCTAAATTAGAAACTAAAGATGCTGAAGCTTCCTTGATCACTGCAGAAATGAACCATTTACAAGCCATTTACAATCTTCGGGTTTTAAAAATCGAATTGCAAAAATCTTTAGGACAATTAGCATTAAACAACATCTGAAATTCAAACTAAAACAATTAATACAATGAAATCTAATGCACATTCAAAGCGCTGGACAGCTTTACTTTTACTATGTACTGCGCAATTTTTAGTTATCATGGACACTTCCATAATAGGTGTCGCTTTACCGGCTATAAAAGCAGATCTGGGATATACACAATCCGGATTACAATGGATATTTAATGCCTATGTAATATTCTTTGGCGGTTTACTTTTGTTAGGCGGAAAATTATCCGACTTATTTGGTTCCCGAAAAGTGTTTAACTGGGGATTCCTGATCCTTACCTTATCTTCGCTTTTTGCAGGTTTAGCTTGGTCGGACATGGCTCTTAATACTGCAAGGGCACTTCAAG
This sequence comes from Flavobacterium enshiense, assembly GCF_040750275.1. Taxonomy (GTDB): domain Bacteria; phylum Bacteroidota; class Bacteroidia; order Flavobacteriales; family Flavobacteriaceae; genus Flavobacterium; species Flavobacterium enshiense_B. The sequence goes on along the minus strand of NZ_JBDOCV010000008.1, from coordinate 130,608 downwards.
GTGTTGGTTCCGCCTTAATTGCGCCATCAGCCTTAACACTTTTACTGTCAACTTTTACTGATCCTAAAGAACTTAATAAAGCCTTTGGTTTTTGGGGAGCCTCTGCGGCTGCCGGAGGTTCTGCCGGTGTGTTTTTTGGAGGAGCAATTACAGAGTGGCTTTCCTGGAATTGGATATTCTTAATCAATATTCCCATTGGAATTGCAGTCTTATTTTACAGCAAAAAATACCTTAAAAAAGGCGTTAGCAAAAAAGGAAATGTAGATATTTTGGGTGCCGTGTTAATTACATCTGCTTTGGTTCTTACGGTATATTCAATCGTTTCGGCCGAAAATGTTGGCTGGACTTCTGTACAAACCATAGGTCTTTTATCACTTTCATTAGCACTTTTTCTGATTTTTCTTTTATCGCAAAAGAAGAAGCAAGAACCGCTTATTTCCTTATCAATTTTTAAAGCACCGAATCTTAGTTCCGGAAATATTGTTATGGCTTTATTGGCCGGTTCATGGATTCCGCTATGGTTTTACTTAAATCTTTATTTACAACAAATCCTTAATTATTCTGCTTTTGAAAGTGGACTGGCTCTTTTACCAATGACAATTTGTATCATGTTGGTTATGGTTGGGTTTACCGGTAAATTGGTTGGTAAATTTGGTTTCAAATCAAACTTAATAGTTGGACTATTATTGTTAACATTATCATTATTGTTATTTGGCACCGCTCCGGTAGAAGGATCGTTTTTAAGTAATGTTTTACCTGCATCGTTGTTGGGAGCATTGGGAATGTCTTTGGCTTATATTCCAGGAACTATTGCCGCCACTTCAGGAGCTAAGCCTGAAGAAACCGGTTTAGCATCAGGATTGGTTAGCTCAAGTTATCAGATTGGTTCTGCAATTGGGCTTGCCGTAATTGTTGCGATTGCAGCGTTTTATACAAGTTCAATCGACGCAACAACAACAAAACTAACCGCTCTTAATGAAGGGTTCCGGTTTGCGTTCAATTCCGCAGCAATTTTATCATTCAGTGCTTTACTAATTGCCGCTGTTTACATAAAAAAACCTGAACAGATAATCAATTAAAAAACACTGTTTTTCTAAACAGCAAGCCTAAAAACTTATTTCGGGCTTGCTGTTTTCTATTGTTCAGAGTAATATCAAAATAATAAAGCTTTCATTCCAAAACTTAAACTATGTACAATTGCCTTATAATAGATGATGATGAACTTGACAGACTTACAATTTCATTATTGCTTAAAAAGTTTCCGGATTTTAATATTGTGCATTGCTGTTCCAGTATAGCATCTGCAAAATATTTTATAGAAAACGGTACTATTGATGTAATTTTCACTGACATAAACATGCCTGAAATTTCCGGTCTTGATTTCAGAAAACAAAATTTAAACATTCCGGTTTGCGTGTTTATAACTTCGTACCCTGAGTTCGCTCTTGAAAGTTATGAAACGAATACTTTTGATTATTTAACAAAGCCGGTCAGCTTACTCAGACTTACTGATACTGTCGACAAAATCAAAAGCTTTTTTGAAGTTAAAGCAAAAGCCTCTTCTTTTGAATCTGCAATCGGGAGTGATATTGTGTTCATTAAAGAAGGGAGGAATCATACCAAAATAAAACTACATGATATAATTTACCTTGAAGCTCTCAAAGATTATACAATATTAACATCTGTACAAAAAAAGCATTTTGTATTAAAAGGGCTTGGTAAACTGCTTGAGGAAGATACTTACAAATCATTTGTAAGGGTTCATAGAGGCTTTGCAGTTCAGAAACATTATATCAAACATATTAATTCTAGAGAAATCGTTTTGAAAAATAATGTTTCCATTCCCATAGGCAAATTCTACAGAGAAAATATTGAATCCATGTTATGATGTATGAGCCAATCTGTTTAACGATTTTATTAATCGCAATAATAGCCTTTAGTTGTATTATTCGTCAAATCATCATCCTGAAAAAGAAAAACAAAATACTTCTACTCTTAAATGACGAACTATATAAAGAAAATAAAGCAAAAATGCAGTTATTCAAAATTCTGTGCCATGATTTAAGAGGACCTGTCTCCAGCTTAATTCAGCTGCAACAGGTAGCCGGATTGGTTGATAAAAAAACAAACGATAAACTTAAAAAGAAAGCAATACATAAAACCGAAAAATTATTATATTTTATGGAAGATTTACTTTTATGGGGAAAGGGTCAAATGGTAAATTTCACGACACAATCTGAAACAATCTGCATAGATTCGTTGTTTAAATACGCTGAAAAACACTTTTCTGATGATGAAGAAATTACCTTTTCATTTCATAATCCTGAAAAACTTATGTTATTTACGGATCATGATTTTGTAAAAACCATCCTGAGGAATTTAACAGCTAACGCCTTGGCATTTACTAAAAATCTGCCCAATCCCTTAATTACATTTAAAGCCTGGTCTGATGAATATTCAGTTTACATATCAGTGTTTAATAATGGAGAAGCTAAAAATTTCAATCGTTTTAATACTCTGTATCACGAAAACGACTACGTTAATTCGAGATCCGGGTTAGGGCTTCATCTTATACGGGATTTAGCCCAAATAATTGATTGTAAATTATCCACAAATTTTACCGAGGAAGGAACTACAATTAAACTCACATTTGAAAAACAACAACTTAATTAACCACGGTTTATAGATACTTAAAATAGATAAACTATCATATTAATAGACATAAACCCTTTGGGGCTTACTGTTCATTTTTCTAGTAGTATCTAATTTTGTTTTTATAATTAAACTTCATTTAAAAACATGAAAGTAATTTTCACACTAACCGCTCTTTCTTTGTCTATTTTTAGCATAAATGCACAATGTTGGAAAGATATCGGCAAAGGAGGTTTTGGCAATGCTGGCATAAAACAAGATGGGACTCTTTGGGCATGGGGGCTTAACACTGACGGAAGACTGGGTGACGGAACATTCACAAACAGATCATCACCTACTCAAATAGGTATTGATACTAACTGGAAAAGCCTAAGTACCTATGGCATTTGTACTTTGGCCATTAAAACAGATGGAACACTTTGGGCATGGGGCAACAATTCCTATGGTCAGTTGGGAGATGGAACAACCATTAATAGAATAGTCCCAACCCGAATAGGCACCGACAGTAACTGGTTAAGTGTTAGTGCCAGTAATAATCATGTCCTGGCCCTAAAAAAAGACGGAACGCTTTGGGCATGGGGTTATAATTGGCATGGACAGTTGGGAGACAACTCAACAACTAACAGACGGATTCCAACTCAAATAGGTACTGACACCACCTGGAAAAGTATAAGTGCAGGCGGAAATCACAGTCTTGCATTAAAACAAGACGGAACGATATGGACATGGGGATATAATTGGTATGGACAGTTGGGAGACGGTACAAATTCGAACAAATTGGCTCCTACGCAAATAAACACAAGTAATATCTGGACTAGTATAAATGCCGGCAATAATTTTTCCTATGCTATCAAATCTGACGGTACACTTTGGGCATGGGGTTATAACGGAGGAGGCATTTTAGGAACGGGAGACGGAGGGATAACAACAATGCTATACATTCCTACTCAAGTAGGCACCAACAATAACTGGTTAAGCATTAATGCTGGAGGTATCCATAACTTAGCAATTAAACAAGATGGGACACTATGGGCATGGGGCTATAACACTATGGGACAAATAGGACAAACCGGGGCTGACAATGTCTATATTCCTACTCAAATAGGTACAAACAATAACTGGTTAAGTGTTAGTGCCGGGAATAATCAACAGAGTTATTCAATTAAACAAGATGGAACACTATGGGCATGGGGATTTAATGAAAATTATGAATTAGGAAACGGAACAATGACTAATACAACCACGCCAACAGTTATCAGTTGTAACAACCTAAGCGTTTCACAGCCAGAAGAAGCTACTGTAAGTATTTACCCCAATCCTACAAAGGGCATTGTGTATTTCAAATCTTTAGATCTTATAGCAAAGGTAGAAGTATTTGACCTCAACGGAAGATTAATAAAAACAATCGGAACACAAAACGATACAATTGACTTAAGTTTTATAAATAAAGGAATCTATTTACTGAAAATATTTACAGATGAGAACGTGTTTATTACCAAACTAATTAAAGAATAAGTTTTGCTAATGTTCTCATACTATATTTATCATTGCCATATTTGGTAATACATCATTACAGCTGTAAATGATTTTTTAAGTCTGTTTTTCTATCACGGTTAACCGATAACCTGCTGATTATTATGAATATTGTTTGATAAAAATTTTACTTCACAAATAAAAAAAGCTGCAAAAACATGATGTTTTTGCAGCTTTTTACTTGGAAATAGTTTAATGCATGAACTTTCATTCCCATCTTTACTCCCTCAGATTCCGATGAATTTTAATTCTTCTGGTGTGATACTCTTTTTACGTTATAGCTTTTATTAGTATTAAATCTTGTCAAACCCTTTCAACCATGCAATTATAGCAACCCGGCTTGGCATTATGAATGTGTATATAGCTTACTTTATCATTCTCGAAAATCTGGATTAGATTCTCTTTTAAATTTTGTCCCTCAACAACACTAGCACTAAGCATTATTCCATTTTTGTCATACCCTCTTAAAGAAAGCAGCCTGTGATGAAACATCTTTGGAACTTCGTTAACACCCAGAACTGCTGTTTTAGCATTCTTTCTTACAAATATTGGCCCGCTTGCCCGGTAAGGCGAATTTGTTTTGTGATGCTCGTAGGACAAAAGAATGACTTCCTCTCCTATTTGGGCATCTTCTAAACTAACTCTGCAAGGAAAACCTGGATATTCATCTACGATCATTCTCTTTGCTCCAAGCTCTTCTAACACACTGTCTTCCAATTGAAACAGATTGGAGAACTCGGTATCTTCTAATGATTTTAATTTAAAATTTATTGTCATGGTTACTTTCGCTTTTTTTAATCAGAATTGAATTAGTGTATAAAATTACACTTTAAGAGAATCACAATATCATCAGGAACATATTTTTAATCTTCCAAAACTTTAACAACATCCTCTTCCAACGGATTAATCTTGATAATAATTCCGTTTTTATCAACTAAAAAAGATGCAGGCAGTGCCTCAACATTATAATCCTGAGCCGATTTTGCGTTCCAGAAATTTGTATCATTAACTTGCGTAAAAGTTACTTTATCTTTCTTAACCGCATTTTCCCATGACGTCTTCTTGGAATCAAGTGAAACGCCTATAATTTCAAAACCTTTCAATTTAAACTCCTGATACATTTTCTCCAATTTTGGATTAGATTTTCGACAAGGAGCGCACCAGGAAGCCCAAAAGTCAATCAAAACCGTTTTTCCTCTAAAATCAGACAGTTTCACTTCTTTGCCTTCCATAGTGTTCAATACTATTTCCGGTGCCTTGTCTCCTTCTTTTAATTGTGAAAAACTTTTAAATGGAAACATGATGATTGCCGCAAGCAAAACAATTTTTACCACTACATTAATTTTTAATTCCATCATTAATACTCTTTAATTTAAACTTATTTTGATTTGAATGCATTATAAAAATTATACTCCAAACGAACCTGAAAACCGTTTGGTGATGATCGGTACATATCACTATACAACTGATGACGATATCCCAAATCTAACCTTGCGCGGCTTTTGATGATAAATTGAACTGACGGCGCAATGTCCAGATATGATTTTCCGTTATCGTTTAAACGCTGACCTAAAAACTCTAACATTAAATTGAAATTCGTCTGGTCATATCCTGTATATTTTTTTGGTAACATCAATTTACCTACTGAAAACGTGTAATTAACTGCACTGTTTGAATAATGGTCCGGAAAAGAATTCGATCCGTTATCTAATGCTTTTTCAAAACTCAATGAACCGCTTATAGCTACTTTATGAAGTAATTGTGTTCCGATTACTCCTAATTCATATCCGGTATTATGTCCCACAATTTCTAATTCTTCCTGATGCACCTCAGAATTATTGCGGCTCAATCTTGCATAGGCTGCCATTCTGTAATGCTTTTTCACATCATCGTTATTCAGAAATTTATATTGAGCATAAATTCCTTCTCCTTCATATACCATAACTCCTTTGGAATTATTGATATATGCCTGCCCCATAACCATCAACTTGTTTGTAATCCCATACTTTATTTCAGGCATGTAGTGAATGCTTGTTCCGGATTCATATTTTTCATCATAAAATGAAGCCATTAAACGAGCGCTTAAAACATTTGAAGGCAGGTTACTCGCCGGTTCGGTATAGACAAAAAGTTCCTGCGCCTTTCCCTGTAAACCTATTACAAGGATGGCAAAAAACAATACTATTTTTTTCATTTTTTTTAGATCGTGATGTTAAAAATTCTCTCAGAATTACTTTCCACTAATTTGGTTTTCAGTCTTTTGTATTCTTTAGGAGCAACAAAATTTTTGTTGATCAACCTAAACATTACGTCGCCGTTTAACTTGTTTTCCTTAACATCAACAAAATGGAATTTTTTCCCTTCAAGTTCAAAATTGACACCATCCTTAGCCTCAAGATTTGCTACGTTCATAACAAACTGAAATCCCGATATTGAAAAACCGGTTTTTTCAACAGCTTTATGTACCGCATCTAAATCTACAGTTTCATTTTCTTTAAACTTTATTGTGAAGATTGATTTTTCAACATCACTTTCAACATTCTCAATAAATGATACTTTTTTAAGTGATTTATAAATTGAATTACTACACATACTACAGGTTAAACCACTTGCCTGAATACTGGCACTCTTAATTTGTGCATTAGAGATAAAACCGGTTAGCATTATTAATGCTATAAAGATTGTTTTTTTCATTGCTTTAATTTTTATTTATTTATTGATACAACACTTTTCTCAGCGTTAATCGGTTTGTAATTATTTTTTTGATTTTCTTGGACGATCGTATTGACAGCATTCATGAAGATTGTTGTAAACATTGTCTGGAGCTGTAAAAATTTCACTGTCATAACCCGCATTGGCTATTTTTTTCAAAATTGATGATGCATTTGTCTTTTTGGAGTCAAACGTTATAGTCAAAACTTTTGTTTCCACATCCCAATGTGCTTTTGAAACAGCTTTCTTTTCCGCAGCTTTTTCAATTACATTTTTGCACATTCCACAATTACCGTAAACTTTCACTTTTTCTGTTTTAGCATTTTTAATTTGTGCCTGTGCACTTAAGAATGATAACAGCAGCATAATTCCTAATAACATTTTTTTCATAAATTTCATTTTATTTGATTTTTTAATTAAATGATTTTTTTATCATTACTTATGCAAATTTCAGAAGTATAGAGCGTATAAGGGTTACGCTTTTTTTTGTCAATCTTGTAAAATTTACAGCTAACGTTCATCTTTATAATTCTTTCATAGCTTGTTAATATGAAATAAAAAGTTACAAACCGTTACTGATGGAAATAAAAAAATCCGTGATTTGCACCACGGATTTCAACAATTAAAAATAACCAAACTATCAGAAACACCTACCTCTGAGTTAACTTTACAAACATTATTGTTTTATAATTTTCACGTTTTGAACAGTATTATTATTAAAGGTAATTTTAGCAGTATAACAGCCCTCATTTAGCTTTGAAATATCCAATTGACCATTTGTAAAATTCAATTCCTTATCTAAAGCGCATTTACCTAGCATATCATAAATTTTAAGGGATGAAATTTCATAGTTTGCTGATATGTTCAATACATCCTTTGTCGGGTTTGGATAAACCTTAATTCCCATTATATTCTGATCAGGATTATTCACTCCTAATGTAATATTATTGATTTGGTGTTTAACTATTCCCAAATCGCTGGTTGCTATATAAACATTAATTGTACTTCCGGCAAAATCGTAATCCATCTCATAAGATTGTACGTATGCAATAGCTGATGGCGGTATTTCCGTCCAGCTTATGCCTGTATCTTGACTGTAAAGTATAGAAGCATTATCCGTTTCTGTTGAATATACGGAACCAATTATAACTCCGTTAGATAATGGTGAATGTTTGATTTTTTTAACATTTGATCTGGAACTCAACAAACTCCATGCTTCACCGGAATTATACGTCGTAAATATTCCATTTGTAGTACATATAGTAAACTGATTTGAATTCAACGGATTAGCATCAAGCCCCCAAATATAACCTCCCATAGTTGGATCTAGCGCTTCTAATCCTATAGAAAAATCGGCCCATCGGGAGCCCCCATCACTCGATTTATAAAAACGAGTCCTTTTAGTAATAAACATCGTGTTCGGATCTGTTGGGTGAATTGCAAGACCAGTAATCAGTTCTTCACCAGAAGCTAAATCAGGGGTTTGAATATCTGTAATTTGAATATCCCAAATATTTGTAAAATCGATTTTAGTTAAACTCCCTGCTCCGCCTGATCTAAAAGCAACAAAAATAATGTTCGGATTGGTCGGATGTACCTTAAGTGCAGTTACTTCTTCTGCAAAAGTCTGGAAAAGATCGACAGTGTTTTCACCATAGTCTGTACTCATTTTCAGAACTCCTCCGAAAAAACCCATAGTCGAATATACAAAAAGCCTGCCTGCAATTGTTGGATCCGGTATGATACTATTACGTCTGACATTATACGCATTCGGCTGCTGAACATTATAAGACGATGTTAATGAGCTGTTTATATTTTTGTGAAAGATTCCGCCCTGAATATCATAATATAAATGTCCATTACCAGCATATTTAGCATGTGAACTCCTCATAACAAAACAAAACGGGGCAGAAATTTGTTCCAGGGTTGCAGTTGCCATATCATAAAATTTCGGATAATAATCTGTTGAAATAGCAATTTGATTATAATTATACGGATTAAAAGATGCATTTAAACCATAATAATACGTTAAATCTTCAATTGGATAAGCTGTAGCATTCCATGTAGCTCCTCCATTTGCAGAAGTTACAATGTCATTTTCTTCTAGGACAATAATCTGTTGGCTGTCTAAAGGATTAAAAGCAATCTTAGTTATATTATTCATTCCGCCATCAGACCATGCGATAGGCTGCGGATTCCATGTCACACCGTTATCTGAAGATCTGTAAAGGTTTTCGGGATGCATTCCATACCCCATGCTGGATCCAATTAATACATCGTTGGGATTAGAGGGGTTAAATGCTATTGGATCAAGTGTTACACCTTCTAATGTTTGACCCCATGTTTGACCTGCATCATTTGAAATTAATAGTCCTCCATCTACAGCCGTATCCCCATGTCCTCTTGCTAAAAATAATTTGTTAGGATTATTAGGGCTTATGGCAACATTGTTAATAAAAACGTTGTCATTTGAAACCGTATAATATACTTCACTCCAAGTGTTTCCACCATTTACAGTGTAAAACGTTTTCCCCTGATAAGATAATCCCACAAAAAAACCGGTATCAACAATCATAATATTAGCTGCTGCATCATGAATACTGTATGTTTTTAAATCACTCAGCCCCGCACCATCAACACCACTTTGAGGAATAAGAACCGATTGGGATAAGGTATTGGTGGTTAAGTTAAATATGTAAATGGCCTCTTGAGTCCCAAAAGACAATGCATTATTTCCCGGCAATAGCTTTAACCCGGTAATGAAAGTGTTGCCTGGATAAGTATAAAGCAAATTCCAACTTAAACCATTATCATGGGATACCACAATATGATTACCTAATGTTGATGCGTAAAGTTTGTTTTGGGTAACAGGATCATACGTTATGTTTTGCAATTTTGCATAATCCTTAGAAGCTTCGAAACTTACCTGTGCTTCACTAAAAAAAGCTGTTCCCAGCATTAAAAAAGTAAAAATAATTTTTTTCATAGTTATTAATTTTTTTTCGAAAGTATTTAAAAGCCTACTTTCCCGGTAAAAATGGGGCCAGACAAAGTGTGACCGTGCTGTGACAAAGTGTGACTATTGAAATGTTGTCAGATATTCATAAAAAGAAATGTTGTCCGGAAGCTTCATTTTTACGGATATTCTTTCCTTTCTTTTACGACAGGCTTCTGGCGTTATATTTAGCATTGTGGCTATTTCTTTGGTTGATAAATTCATGTAGATATAAGAAATGTATCGTATATCACCGGCCGTAAGATTAGGATGTTTGCCTTTTATCTTCTTTAGAAAATCCTGATTTACCTCTTCAAAATGCAGTATAAAACTATCCCACTCCTCTTCAATGTTTAATTGATCACGTAATGATTTAATTTTGATATCTAATGATGTATCGTCAGTACCGCTTAAAGGATTCGAAAGCTTACTTAAAATATCTTCAATGATCTGATTTCTTTCAGACAGATAAAGTGTCTTGGATGATAATTTTCTATTTTTAAAATCAATCTCTTTTTTTAAGCGTTCTTGCTCAAAAAATGCGAGTGCTTCCTTTTCCTTAAGTTGGTTTTCCCGCAGTAAATTTTCATTTTTTTCCCTTTCAAGTTCTAAAGCGAGTATTTGCTGTTCTTTTTCTGCCAGGAGTTTTATCTGCTTATGCTTAACTATGCTGTTTTTAAAATTCCAGACAAACAATAACACTGTAAAAACAATAGCAATTAATATAAAAACGAATATCTTTCTCTCCTGAGTTCTTTTTTTCTCACTGTCTGAAATTTTGCTTTTATAGTTTTGCAATTCAAATTTTACTTTACTGTTTTCGAAAAGCTTAGCATTATTTATCTCATTAAGTTTCTGATGTGCAGTAAAAACAGAATCTTTATATCTTATAGCGTTTTCTAATGATTTGTTCTTCAAATGTATCTTGGAAAGCAATTGAAAAGCTTCGATTTTTACTTCCAAATTTGGATTTCTGTCCAACAATGCATTTACATATTTGTCTGCATCCTTCGGGTTGTTTTCTTCGAAATATGAATTCGCAATTAACATTAACAATGAATATTCATGATCACTATCCTTTAAAAGATAACGGCTCCTTAACAGATTAACAGCCGATTTTCTGGCTTGAAAAAAATTCTTATTGAGTAAATCACTTTCTGCTAAACCAATTTCAGCCATCAGTAAAAAATCTGGTTTTACTTTTAAAAAAAGAACGGCCTCAAGAAAAAAATTTCGCGCTCGTTTTATTTTACCCGTTTCATTTAAAATATTCCCAATATTTATGGCATACATACCAGCTCTAATAGTATCCCTATTTTTTTTAGCTATCCTGTAAGCCTTAACCGAATACTCATAAGCTTTATCAAAATTTTTTTTCTTCGCATATAAAACAGCAATGTTGTTTAAGACAACCATCTCTGAACTTGAATCTAATTTTTGCATCGAAATTGAATATGCCTGAAAATAATAGTTAAGTGCTTCACCATATTCAAGCATTAAACAATAATTGGCAGCTATATTATTAATGGCAAGGAAATGCTCTTTATAAAACTGTCCTCTCTCGGCAATTATTTGTGCTTTGGTAAGAAATTCTATTGAGCGTGAATGTTTATTCTCGTTCATTAATGCGATTCCTTTTTCTATAAGAACTTGACAACTATCTCTACTACTCAAACTATTATTACCGGCTATTGTAATAGAACTAAAAAAGATTATGAACAAACATTTATTAAAGAAAACTTTCAAGAACATCGTTAATTATTAATTGTTATACAAAAAATACTATTGCAGCAATCGGAATCATACAGCAAATGATTTAAGCAGCTTGTATATACTATTGCTGAGCTAATTTGTTTAAAAACTTGGCACTTCAACAATAAATTACATTAATAAAAAACCTGTGATTTGTATCACAGGTCTAAAAACAAAAAATACAAATCAAATATTCAGGACATGAGAGTTGAGAGGCCCCTTTTCTCCGCCCTGCATCATATCTACATAATTATTGATCATTTTTTGCTTATAACAATAAGGTTATTTACACAGAATACCATTAATCATTGCTTTATTGAACTAAATGAATTACTAATACAAGACATTTTTTTTCAAAAAAAATAATATCTATTTACAATTAAAAACGATAATAGACCAACTCTCATTTAAATCGATATAAATAATTTAATTTTATTGATTAGTGGAGTTTTGGCAGAAAAATCTTTTAAAAATTTAAGTAGGTTCACCCTTAATCATAATTCGTCCTTACTTCTCATACCAAAAGTGATCCGGTGAAACATTTTGCACCTACGTAGCTTTACTCGATTACCAAAAAGATTTTGAATTTCTGAAGCAGACAGATTTACTTAACGCCAGATAATATTGATATGAAATGAATATTAAATTCTTACACCCAACAAAAAAGCCTTAACAATCGTTAAGGCTTTTTTATTAGTATTTATTTCTCTGTTACTCCAACGCAAAATTAATCGTAACATTAGCTGTAATTTCAATCTCACCAATTGCTAAGGTTTCTCTCGGCATTGCAGCATCGTTTCCTACTTTCATTTCCGCGAACATCGGTCTTGGATAGTAAGTAGCTGAATTATCTGTAACCAAAAGCGTTTTACCAACTTTCTGATTAAGTGCTCCGGCATAATCCAATGCTTTAGCTTTAGCATTCTGAACAGCTTTTACTCGCGCTTCCGATTCGTACTGAGTCAATTTTGACGTTTTAAACTCAACACCGTGAATCGTATTAGCTCCGGCATCAACAACTCCCATCATGATAACATCGTATTTTGATAAATCTTTAAGTGTTATTGAAATGGTTTGTGAAGCCTGATAGTAATGCTTCTTTTTCTCGTAATCATAATTTTTAAACAAACTCACCTGCTTGGTCTGATAATCCGATGCTGGAAGTTTTACACTTTTTAAATATTTGATGATGGCATCCATGGCTGCATCGTTTTTCTTTTTCACTTCGGCAGCATCGTTACCGGAATTCCCTACTCCAACATTAATGATGGCTTGATCTGGTGTTACTTTCACTTTTCCTTCTCCGGAAACAACAACCTGTGGAACTGTTTTCATTTCTTGTGCGTTTGAAAATGTTGTCATAAACATTGTTACGGCGATTACTAAAATTTTTCTCATAGCATTAAAATATTATGTTTTCTATTACAAATCAAAACCGATGCCAAACTTAAATTTTCCCTGTTTTTTCCAAAATAAAAAGTAAAACAATGGGAATAGCCAATAAAATAACCATTAGTGTATTTTCATAAAGCATGGATGGCACTTGGGATATTGTAATAACATAACCACCGATAGCCCCTCCAAAATGTGCCGTATGTCCTATATTATCATTTTTAGCTTTCATTCCGTAAATGGAATACAAAAGATAACCAATACCAAAAATATAAGCCGGAATAGGAATAGGAATAAAAAACATATATAAGTCCATGTCCGGCCGCAGCAAAATAGCCGAATACAGAACCCCGGTAACTGCTCCGGAAGCTCCTATGGCTCGGTAGTAATAATCATTCTTATGAAAATACAATGATAATAAACTTCCGAAAATCAAGCTTCCGAAATATATCAAAACAAAATGTAGCACTCCCAAATAAGCAATAACCACAGGTGCAAAAAAATACAACGTCAGCATATTGAAAATAAGATGTCCATAGTCACCATGCAAAAAACCAGAAGTTATCATTCTTATATGTTCCCCGGCCCGAATACTGCCGATATGAAATTCATACTTTCTAAAAAAAGCATTATCATTTAAACCTCTGTAACTGACTATCGCTGTAATCGCAATGATTAATAATAGGATTGGACTCATGTATCAAATTTTCTCATCGTAAATTTACCAATTGTTTTTCTTCCGTATGTTAATTAAATGAAAGAATAATTACTTTTAAAAGTATATTTGCAAAAAAGAACAAAATGCAGTTAGCCTTATTTCTGATCGTTTACCCAATTTTATGGATTATTTCAATCCTTCCTTTTCGGGTATTATATTTTCTTTCAGATTGTATTTATGTCTTAGTTTATTATATAGTTGGATACCGTAAGAAAGTAGTCCGGGAAAATTTAGCTTTGGCCCTTCCTCATTTATCTGATAAAGAACGTTTAAGAATAGAAAAGGAATCTTACCATCATTTAGTTGACGGATTCCTTGAAATGATTAAAACAATGACTATTTCCGATGCAGAAATCAACAAGCGTTTTACTTTCACCAATATGGAATTGTATCACGAATATGAAGCAAAAGGGAAAAGCATTTCTATTTTTTGTGCTCATTATTCGAGCTATGAGTGGCTTCTGATTATGAACAAGCACATCAATTTTGAAGGATTCGGGATTTACAAAAAAATCAAAAACAAATATTTCGATAAATTGGTACGTGACATTCGCGGAAAATTCGATGCCACCTTAATCGATACTAAAGAAACCACTCAGGTAATGGTGGAAAACTACCGCAAAGGCATTAAAGGCGTTTACGGATTTGCAGCGGATCAATCACCGAAAGTATGGAAAGCACAACATTGGGTTACTTTTATGGGTAAAGAAGTTCCTGTACATACCGGAGCCGAAACACTTACCAAAAGACTAAAAATGAACGCCTTATTTGTTAAAGGTGAAAAACTAGGCCGTGGAAGGTATCAGGCCACTTTTGTACCAATGGTTGAAGATCCCAGTAAGGTTCCAGATTTTGAAATGACTGATATGTTTTTCAAAATGGTAGAGCAACAAATTCTGGAAAAACCCGAATACTATCTCTGGACACACAAACGCTGGAAGCATAACAAAGAAGATCATCCGGAAACCACTGAGAAATAAAATAAAAAAAACACTTATTTTCATAAGTGTTTTTTTATTTGTTTATTTAATTGCTTTACAAAGAAAACCATATCTTAACCATATCTTTTTCCTTGTGAAGCGCATTTTTATGAACAAACTCATTCGATTTATTGTTGTATTCATAATCCTGAGACCATTCTTTATGATTTTCCGCTAATGCTTTAATACTGCTGCAAACATATTCGATTTCAGCAGAAGTTGTCGTTGGGTGAATCGACATACGAATCCATCCCGGTTTTTCGATTAAATCGCCGGCGGTAATTTTGTCGGTCAAATAATGCGACTGTTCCTGATCTACGTGCAATAAATAATGACCGTACGTCCCGGCACAGCTACATCCGCCACGGGTTTGAATCCCAAAACGGTCGTTCAATAATTTCACACCTAAATTAAAATGCAAATCGTTAATGTAGAACGAAATCACACCTAACCTGTTTTCGTGCTGACCTGCCAATATATTTAGATTCGGAATCGCTTTTAATTGTTCGAAAACATAATCAACAATTTCATGTTCGCGCTTCAGAATGTTATCAATCCCCATTTGTTCCTTCAGCTGAATAGCCAAAGCCGTTTTGATTACCTGTAAAAAACCCGGTGTTCCGCCATCTTCACGTTCTTCAATATTATCCAAATATTTGTGTTCGCCCCAAGGATTCGTCCAGCTTACTGTTCCGCCTCCCGGATGATCCGGCACCATGTTTTTGTATAGTTTTTTATTGAAAATAAGCACTCCCGAAGTTCCCGGTCCGCCTAAAAATTTGTGTGGTGAGAAGAAAATTGCATCCAAATACCCTTCCGGATTATCCGCTGGATGCATATCAATTTTAATATAAGGCGCTGAACAGGCGAAATCTACAAAACAAACCCCGTTGTACTGATGCACTAATTTAGCCACTTCATGATAAGGCGTTCTGATTCCCGTAACATTCGAGCAGCCCGTAATTGAGGCAATTTTCAACGTTCTGTCTTTGTATTGTTCCAGCAATGTTTTAAAACTGTCCAGACAAATCAATCCTTTTTCACAGGCCGGAATCACCTCAACTTTAGCAATCGTTTCTAACCAAGAAGTTTGATTGGAGTGATGTTCCATGTGCGAAATAAACACGACCGGCTTTTTCTCTTCAGGAACTTGCGTATACTTCTGAAGGTTTTCAGGTACTTTCAACCCTAAGATTCGCTGAAACTTATTCACCACGCCTGTCATCCCCGAACCGTCAACAATAAGAATATCATCTTGATTGCTGTTGACGTGTTTTTTGATGATGTGACGTGCCTCATGGTACGCCATAGTCATTGCAGTTCCGGAAACGGTGGTTTCGGTATGCGTATTGGCCACAAACGGACCGAATTCGTTCATCAGTTTTTCTTCGATCGGGCGGTACAATCTTCCGGAAGCGGTCCAGTCGGTATAAATGATTTTCTGGGTTCCGAAAGGCGATTCGAACTCCTGATTGATTCCGATGATGTTATTTCTAAACTGCTGAAAATACTGTTCCAGTTGTGTGGTTTTTTCAGTTGTAGTCATGTCATTTTGCATTTGCGGTCAAAGATACATTTTTTTGGAAATTTGTATGAGTACTTACCCTGAATTTGAGCACAATACTTCTGTTTTTAACAAAACTTTTAAAATCGACCAAATTCTACCTGCTGAAACGGAAGAAAAAAGCTATTTTCGTAAAACAATTAAAGCTACAATGGAAGAAAACTACACGGAATCAAACGAAAACTTTATAGAGTTTGAAGCAACCTTATCCCTGACCAATAAAGAAATCTTCAATCGTATCTGGACTTCACCAAGGATGGTGTTCAAATTTATCAACGATAATAAATACGATAAACTGGTAACGCCTTTACTGATAATGGCCGGTATCGCAAACTCCTTAGACAAAGCTGCAGGCAAAGAT
The DNA here is from genome assembly GCF_040750275.1 of Flavobacterium enshiense. Lineage (GTDB taxonomy): Bacteria > Bacteroidota > Bacteroidia > Flavobacteriales > Flavobacteriaceae > Flavobacterium > Flavobacterium enshiense_B. The sequence continues at coordinate 113,949 of NZ_JBDOCV010000008.1, read as the reverse complement.
GTGGGAGATGATAGTATGGGACTTGTCGGTATTATTCTGATTAGCGTAGTAGCTGGAGGATTATTTGGCTGGATTTCGTATTATATTTATGCTGCTTTATTAAGCTGGTCCGGAAAATGGCTTGACGGAAAAGGGAATACCGACAGTATCATAAGAGTGATTGCTTATGCCATGATTCCTTCCATCTTAGCAATAGCCTTTCTGATTCCTCAATTACTGATTCAGCGGAGTGGAATTTTTCAAACTGAAGATGCTACCTCAAGTACCGGGATAATCCTGAATATCATCTCCTACGGTTGTGCGATTGTTCAGGTAGTGTTAGGTATTTGGACCATGGTACTTTGTATAATTGGGCTTTCGGAAGTTCAAAAATTCTCCATTGGGAAAGCGATTTTAAACTTCTTTCTGCCGATACTGTTCATTGTCATACCAATTATCATTATAATCTTTTTATTTCGATAATAACCTCTAAAACAAAACCCTGAGCTTTCACTCAGGGTTTTTATATTAAATTCCGGCTATCTGCTTCAGTTCGCTTACAAAACGCTCGGCTAAAACATCGGCGGCATTTTGCGTTGGTGCTTCCGTATAGATTCGGATAATTGGCTCGGTGTTCGATTTTCTTAAATGAACCCATTCCGTTGGGAAATCAATTTTTACACCATCAATTGTTGAAAGGTTTTCCGAAGCATATTTTTCAGCAATTTGCTTCATCACCTTATCCACATCGATTTGAGGAGTAAGTTCAATTTTATTTTTACTCATGAAATACTGTGGATACGATGCTCTCAATTCGGCTACAGTCATTTCCATATTTGCTAAATGCGTAAGGAATAAAGCCACACCAACCATCGAATCGCGACCATAATGACTTTCCGGATAAATAATTCCTCCGTTTCCTTCTCCTCCGATAATCGCATTTGTGGCTTTCATTAATTCCACCACGTTCACCTCACCTACTGCACTTGCTTGATAACTACCGTTGTGTTTTTCCGTGATATCTCTTAATGCTCTGGATGAAGACATGTTCGAAACCGTATTACCTGGTGTTTTACTTAAAACGTAATCGGCAACGGCAACCAAAGTGTATTCTTCTCCAAACATTTCACCATCGTTTGAAATGAAAGCCAAACGGTCTACATCCGGATCTACAACGATACCGAAATCGGCTTTTTCTTCCACCACCAATTTACAGATGTCACCCAAATGTTCTTTCAATGGCTCCGGATTGTGTGGAAAATGACCATTAGGTTCGCAGTACAATTCTACTACTTCCACGCCCATCTGCTCCAACAATTTCGGAATAATAATTCCTCCAGATGAATTGACACCGTCCACCACAACTTTAAATTTACGTTTGGCAACGGCTTCGGCATCCACTAAAGGCAAATTCAATACTTCATCGATATGAATGTCCATGTAAGCATCGTTTTCGGTAATCGCCCCTAAACTGTCCACATCGGAAAAATCGAAAGCTTCTGCTTCAGCAATTTCAAGGATTTTAGCACCGTCGGCACCGCTTAAAAACTCGCCTTTTGCGTTCAATAATTTTAGGGCATTCCATTGTTTTGGATTGTGCGAGGCGGTTAAAATAATACCACCATCGGCTTTTTCTAAGGGAACGGCAACTTCAACGGTTGGTGTAGTCGACAAACCTAAATCGATTATATCAATTCCTAAACCGACTAAGGTATTTACCACCAAATTGTGGATCATTGGGCCTGAAATACGGGCATCGCGACCAATTACAACCGTTAATCTGTCTTTTTGTATGTTTTGTTTTAAGAAAGTTCCGTAAGCCGAAGCAAATTTCACGGCATCAACCGGAGTAAGGTTATCCCCGACTTTACCGCCAATGGTTCCGCGAATTCCTGATATGGATTTTATTAGAGTCATATGAATTTCTTTTTTGCAAGTACAAATATAAAAGGTACTGAGGTACTGAGGTACTGAGAAACTAAGTTTTTTTGAAAAAAATTGACAGTATAATTACTTAACTTTTTTTATATTTACAAATAACCTTAGTGCCTTAGCTTCTTAAAACCTTAGCGACTTGTTTAATGAACTTTTTAGCACACATCTATCTTTCCGGGGAAAACGATTTGATCAAAATCGGGAATTTTATGGCGGACGGTATTCGCGGTCATGACTACGAACAGTTTCCGCTGGACGTGCAGAAAGGCGTTTTATTACATCGGGCCATTGACACCTTTACGGATGCGCATCCGGTTTTCAGACAAAGCAAACACCGACTACATGAAAAGTACGGACATTATTCCGGAGTGATCATGGATATTATTTACGATCATTTTCTGGCGAAGAACTGGGCCAAATACTCCAATGAAAATTTAGAAAAATATGCCGAGCGGTTTTACAATTCCTTAAGAGATAATTATGACTGGCTTACCCCAAAAACCAAAGGAATGATGCCTTATATGATTGGCAGAAACTGGCTGGTTACCTACGCCACAATTGAAGGAATCGGTCAGATTTTGTTTCAGATGGACCATCGCACAAAAAACCGTGCTAACATGCAAAATGCCGTTGAAGAACTAAAAGAATACTACACTGAATTTGAACAGGAATTTACCACATTTTTCGAAGAATTGCGAACGCACGCCCAACAGAAACTTGCTATTTTATAATGAATTTCATCACCAAGCTTGATACTGTTTTCCGTGAAAATGCTTCCGCAGAATCAGCTGTACCGATGGAAGCTTACATGAAAAACAATTTTACTTTTTTAGGGATCAAAACGACTCCGAGAAGGACTTTGTTTAAAGAAATCTGGAACAACCATAAAGACGAAATCAAACAAAATCCCCACGAAATTGCTTTGGAATTGTATCAGAAGAAAGAACGCGAGTTTCATTATTGTGCCATAGAAATCCTAATCAAAGAACTCAAAAACAAGTTTCAAAAAGAAGACATTTTACTAATTGAAAACCTGATTATCACCCATTCTTGGTGGGACAGCGTGGATACGATTGCCAAATATCTGTTGGGAAATTACCTTGTTCAGCTTCCAGAAGAAATCCAAAATGTAATTAACCGATTTTCAAATGCTGAGAACATGTGGCTAAACCGTTCGGCGATTCTTTTCCAATTGGATTATAAGGCTAAAACCGATGCAGATTTACTGTTTACCATCTGTGAAAAACACAAAGTGTCCAAAGAATTTTTCATTCAGAAAGCCATTGGTTGGGCGCTTCGGGATTACAGTCGTTTTAACCCAAAAGGTGTAACCGATTTTGTCGCAAAGACCGATTTAAAGCCCTTAAGCAAACGCGAAGCCTTACGAAATTTATAACTTCCTTAAACCAGTGTTCTGATAAAAATGCCGTATTTTAGCGTTTTCATCCAATCTGAATTTTAAAAAAATTTAATGCCGAACAGGAAAGCTTCATCATTTACTTTATTCATACGCAAACAGTTAAAGCGTTTTGAAGCGTTCTTATTTTTACTAAAATCAGTAGTAAGTAACCGCCAGTTTTTGTACATTTCCTGTGTTTTGGTGGGAATTTCTTCAGCATTGGCTGTAATTGTCTTAAAAACATTTGCGCATTGGGTCTTTCGCTTCGCAAATTACATCGATCATATTTTCCATTTGCCCTATTCGAACAGTTTACTTCCGGTTATCGGAATTCTGCTGACCGTTTGGGTTATTAAAAAATTTCTGGACGGAAGCATCGAAAAAGGTACTTCTCAAATTATGATTGCCGTTGCCAACAAATCTGGGATTATGCCCAGAAAGCAAATGTATGCGCAAATCATAACGAGTTCCTTGACTGTTGGCATGGGTGGATCGGCAGGTTTAGAATCACCTATTACCATTACCGGCGCGGCTTTTGGTTCCAACTTCGCTCAAAAATACCGATTAAATTATAAAGACCGGACCCTTTTGCTGGCTTGTGGTGTCGCTGCAGGAATCGGAGCCGCCTTTGGTGCGCCCATTGCCGGTGTTTTATTCGCCATTGAAGTGATTTTGGCCGATATGAGCGTAACCGCTTTCATTCCAATTATGATTTCAGCGGCAACCGGCTCTCTGGTCGCTACCGTTCTTTTAAAAGAAGAAATCATTTTATCTTTCAAAAACCAGCTGACTTTCGATTATCACAATATTCCTTACTATATCATTTTAGGCATTTTATCAGGTTTAGTGTCGGTGTATCATGCCCGAAATTTCAGAAAAGTGGAACATTATTTTTCAAAACTTAAGTCGCCACTTTTCACAAAAGCACTATTTGGAGCCGGAATATTGGCCGTACTGATTTTCTTTTTCCCTACACTTTTTGGTGAGGGTTATGAAAGCATTAAAACACTTTCTTCCGCCGATCCATCCGTTCTAATGGAAAATACTATTTTGGAAAACAAAAGGTCCAACGAATGGATTTTACTTGGTTTTATTGGTCTTACGATGATGATCAAATCTTTCGCAACCGGTTTAACATTAGGAAGCGGTGGTAATGGCGGTAACTTTGCACCTTCCCTTTTTGTAGGCTCCTATCTTGGTTTTTTTGTGGCAAAATTTTTTCAGCTAACCGGAATTGATAAAGATTTACCCATCAGCAATTTCTCGGTAGTCGGGATGGCTGGTTTATTGAGCGGTTTGTTTCACGCCCCATTGACCGCTATTTTCCTTATCGCTGAAATTACTGGCGGTTATGGTTTGTTTGTACCGCTGATGATCGTTTCCTCCATCAGTTTTGCCATTTCCAAGAAAATGGAAGTGCATTCCATGGATATTAAAAATTTGGCTGATACAGGAACGGTTTTCACCAGTGATAAAGACAAAAACATTCTTTCCTCCATCGAACTTTCAAAACATATCAAAACGAACTTTGTTTCAATTTCAACTGCTGCTAAATTGGAAGATGTTACTACTATCCTCTCACAAACCAAGCAATCCGTTTTTCCGGTTATCAACGAAAAAGAAGTATTTGAAGGAATTATTAATTTCGATTCCATCCGACCGATAATTTTTAATGCCTTTCAGACAAAATATACTCCTTTAAGCGATGTCATTGAACAACCCAAAACAACTATTTGCTATGACGAAGTCATGGAAACCGTTATGGAAAAGTTTGAAAGTTCCAATACTGATATCCTATTCGTTTTAAAGGACCAAAAATGTTTGGGTTATGTTGAAAAATCCGAAATTCTCACCAGTTACCGTGAAAAACTGAAGTCGTTGCGAATCGAATAAAAACTAAATTTTCTTTTCGGCTGCCTATCTGAAAATTAGCTACAAAACTGTACCTTTGCGTTTTGCACAACTACACAGCTAATTTATGTTGAATTCTGAAGAAACTATTGAAGTTTTAGGCGCCCGCGCTCATAATCTTAAAAATATAGACGTCGTCATTCCGCGGGAAAAACTCGTGGTGATTACCGGGCTTTCAGGTTCGGGAAAATCATCTTTGGCTTTTGATACCATTTATGCCGAAGGACAACGCCGTTACATTGAAACATTTTCTGCTTATGCCCGTCAGTTTTTAGGTGGATTGGAACGACCCGATGTGGATAAAATCGACGGCCTTTCCCCGGTGATTGCCATCGAACAGAAAACCACCAGTAAAAGCCCGCGTTCTACCGTTGGGACCATTACCGAAATTTATGATTTCTTACGTTTATTATTCGCAAGAGCCGGAGAAGCCTACAGTTACAACACTGGCGAGAAAATGGTTTCGTATTCCGATGAGCAAATCAAGGAATTGATCTTTGAGCATTTTAACGGAAAACGTATTAATATTTTAGCACCCATTATCCGTTCCCGAAAAGGTCATTATCGTGAATTGTTCGAACAGATTTCCAAACAAGGCTTTGTAAAAGTTCGTGTAGACGGCGAAATCCGTGATTTGGAATACGGGATGAAAGTGGATCGTTATAAAACCCACGACATCGAAACGGTAATCGACCGAATGGCGATTGAACAAACCGAAGATTTAGACAAGCGCCTGACCGAAAGTATCAAAGTTGCCATGTATCACGGAGACGGTATTATGATGATTATCGAGCAAGAAAGTCAGGAAGTACGCTATTTCAGTAGAAATTTAATGTGTCCTACCTCTGGAATTTCTTACCCAAATCCGGAACCAAACAACTTCTCGTTCAACTCACCAAAAGGTGCTTGCGACCACTGTAACGGTTTGGGAACGGTGAACGAAATCAATCAAAATAAAATTATTCCAAACCCGAAACTTTCCATAAAACAAGGTGGTTTTGCACCGCTTGGCGAACAAAAAAGCTCATGGATTTTCAAACAGTTGGAAATCATTGGAGAAAAATTCGGGTTCAAACTGACCGATCCGATTGAAACTCTTCCGGCCGAAGCCATGGATATGATTTTAAACGGTGGTAACGAGAAATTTTCGGTGGTTTCCAAAGTAATGGGCATCACTAAAGATTATAAAATCGATTTTGAAGGGATTTCGAATTTCATCAAAAACCAATATGAGGAAAGTGGTTCGGCTTCCATCAAGCGCTGGGCCAAAGAATTCATGGACGAAATCGAATGTCCGGAATGCCACGGAACACGTTTGAAAAAAGAATCGTTGTACTTCAAAATCAATGAGAAAAATATTGGCGAATTATCGGCTATGGATATTGACGAATTGTGCGAATGGTTCAACAATTTGGACAATCATCTTACCGAAAAACAAAAAGTCATTGCAGTTGAAGTAGTTAAAGAAATCAAAGCCCGCTTAAGCTTCTTAGTGGATGTCGGTTTGAATTACTTAGCCTTAAACAGAAGTTCAAAATCGCTTTCCGGCGGTGAGGCACAACGTATTCGTCTGGCTACTCAAATCGGTTCGCAATTGGTTGGGGTTTTATATATTTTAGACGAACCAAGTATCGGATTACACCAGCGCGACAATGAAAAACTGATTCATTCTCTGGAGCAATTGCGCGACATTGGAAACTCGGTAATCGTGGTGGAACACGACAAAGACATGATAGAGCGTGCTGATTACGTCATCGATATCGGTCCGAAAGCAGGACGTTTCGGTGGGGAAATCATCAGCAAAGGAACACCGTCTGAATTATTAAAAGAAAACACCATTACCGCACAATACCTGAACGGAAAAATGGAAATTGCCATTCCGAAAAAACGACGCGAAGGAAACGGAAATCTGTTAAAATTATCCGGAGCAACGGGAAATAATTTAAAAGATGTTTCGGTTGAATTTCCACTCGGGAAACTGATTTGTGTTACCGGAGTTTCAGGCAGCGGAAAATCGACCTTGATTAACGAAACGCTTTACCCTATTTTAAATACACATTTCTTCAACGCTGTAAAAAAACCGCAGCCTTATAAAAAAATTGAAGGTTTAGAGCATATCGACAAAGTAATTGACATCGATCAAAGCCCAATCGGACGCACACCACGCTCGAATCCGGCAACATATACTGATGTGTTTTCCGAGATAAGAACCTTGTTTACGCAAACCCCTGAAGCTCAAATTAGAGGTTACAAACCCGGGCGATTTAGTTTCAATGTTTCCGGCGGACGTTGTGAAACCTGCGAAGGTTCAGGCGTTCGTACCATCGAAATGAGTTTCTTACCGGATGTTTACGTGGAATGTGAAACCTGTCAGGGAAAGCGATTCAATCGTGAAACGTTGGAAATTCGTTATAAAGGAAAATCAATCTCCGATGTTTTGGAAATGACAGTAGATGAAGCGGTTGATTTCTTTGAAAACATTCCGAAAATCTACCGAAAAGTAAAAACGATTCAGGATGTAGGATTAGGCTATATCACTATGGGGCAACAAAGTACAACACTTTCCGGTGGTGAAGCACAACGCATCAAACTAGCGACCGAATTATCTAAAAAAGATACCGGAAACACGTTTTACATTCTGGACGAACCTACAACCGGACTGCATTTCGAGGACATTCGCGTGCTGATGGAAGTGATTAACAAATTGGTAGAAAAAGGCAATACCGTTTTAATTATCGAACACAACCTCGATGTTATCAAATTGGCCGATTACATTATTGATATCGGCTACGAAGGCGGAAAAGGCGGCGGACAACTAATCGCGAAAGGAACACCGGAAGAAGTCATCAAAAATAAGAATAGCTACACTGCTCAGTTTTTGAAAAAAGAATTACATTAGCAGGCTATTTAATTTTTAACGAAACGAAAAATGATGAAAGACGAATTTTTAAGTGATGAGGATAAAATCCAGGACAAATTCAAACAGAAAACCTGGAACGAAATACGCGCTAACGACTCTTGGGCGATTTTTAAAATCATGTCGGAATTTGTTAACGGTTATGAAACCATGGGACGTATCGGGCCTTGTGTTTCCATCTTTGGTTCGGCGCGAACAAAACCGGATAACAAATATTATTTATTAGCGGAAAAGATTGCTTTCAAAATAAGTCAGGCAGGCTACGGTGTAATTACAGGCGGTGGCCCCGGTATCATGGAAGCTGGAAATAAAGGGGCCCATTTAGGAAATGGAACCTCCGTAGGTTTAAATATTGAATTGCCTTTTGAGCAACATTACAATCCATATATTGATAAAGACAAAAACCTTAATTTCGATTATTTCTTTGTCCGCAAAGTAATGTTCGTAAAATACTCTCAGGGATTTGTGGTAATGCCAGGAGGTTTCGGAACTCTAGATGAGTTATTTGAAGCGGTTACCCTGATTCAAACTAAAAAAATTGGAAAATTCCCGATCATTTTAGTAGGTAGAGAATTCTGGAGCGGATTATTCGAATGGGTGAAAGCAGTAATGATCGATCAGGAAAAAAACGCAAGTACTGAAGACCTTAATTTAATCAAAATTGTTGATACCGAAGACGAAGTGTTAGAAGTATTAGATAACTTCTACAAAAAATACAATCTTAGTCCAAACTTCTAAGAATAAAAAAGCTTCCGCACAAACGGAAGCTTTTTTGTATACAATCTTTTTATTACTTAACTATAAGTCTTCGGGTGGTGGATTTATTTTCCGAAGTAATTTTCACCATATACAAACCGGAAGACAAATCTAAATTAAACACCGTATTTCCACTGAAGGTTGCCGTTTTTACTTTTTGACCGGTCAAGCTGTAAAATTCAACAATTCCCTCGGAATCAACACCGGTAATCGTTATTCTGTCTGAAGCCGGGTTTGGATACATACGAACATTTAAATCTGTAAATTCACCCGTACTTAATGTGGATGACCACGGCTGTCCATAATTGGCTCCAAAAATATAATTTGCAAGAGTAGGATGATCGATAAACGGATTTCGGTTCATCTGCCAAGTATAGATATAATTGTTGCGATTCATTTCAAAGTCGTCTCTTGGATCTGTAGTGTTCCATGTTAGCAAAGTTGCCAAATCTCCAATATTTCCTGAAGGTGTAACACCATCTGCCAAATATTCTGACGGATCACCATTTACCACATTCAACCCATTAAAACGCACTGCCATATAAAACAAAGCTCTTGCTACATCGCCTTTCCAAGATCCTGCCTGCGGGCCTGTTGATGGACCTGCATAAACTGTTGATGAAGCTACCGGACCATAATTTTTATTATTTCGGGAAGAATTTTCCTGACCGTTTTCCGCACGGATGTGATGGGCATCGGACACACCGTCTACAGTACTTGATGCACTTGTCGTCGTCCATACATTGATACCATCGGCAGTATCGCCCATTGCTGCTTCAAAACCTCCTCGTGACTGACAGAAAATATGCTCTCTGTTCCATTTTCCGACAATACTGCTTCCGGTTTGCTGATCTAGCTTTGCCATTGGCTGTTCGATATACATGCACCAAACCTGATTTGAATTTTGCGGGTTTTGATCGGCAGTTCTTAAAATCTCCCAAATATCTGCATAACTGTGAAGTCTAACCACACCGGGATTGGCAATAATATCCTGAACGGCTTGTTTTAAAGCAGCGCCACTCAATCCTTCCAAAGAACTGTAATAACTGGCTGGTGCAGTGCTGGACACAATTCCATACGTAGGATTTAAAGGCGTTCCCCACGGATTTACCTGATAATCATTATCATAAATTCTAACCACAATATTATCATTGTTGGCTACATAACTTGTTGGTAAAGGCTGAAATCGGAACAACATTTCTTCATCGCCTTCATCTATGGCATCGTTGGTTAAAGTAATTCCTGTTTGCGTAGTGGTTTGACCAACCGGAATCGAAACAGTTAAACCTCCCGAAAAATCAGACATACTGAAAGTACCGTTATTCAAAGTGAAATTCATGATTAGGGTTTCGTTCTGAACTGGCTGGCTTGTTGTAAACGTAATATTAAAACTGTCTCCTTCATTGTAAGAAGGTTGTGTAAATGAAACCGTTACATAATTAATTGGAATACCCGAACCGTCATTGTTTACGCCCGGTGTTGGTGTTGCAACTACAAAGCTTCCGCCAAGTAACTGTATTGATTGGGTGGCACCGGCACTATTCAGCATTTCATTAATACAGGAAGACAGCCCCCAAATGGTCATTAAAGCGCCCGGTTCTGTAGTATTACTGTTCGAATACGCTAAAGCATTAATCAAATTCGTATTTGTCGCAGCAGTACCAAAAGGGTAATCTGAATCATTTCCCTGATATAATGCCACACCATCAGGACCGTTTTGAATGGTATTATTTGGTATTACGATTCTTGGAGACGGAGAAACCTGTGAATTTCCTATGAGAAAGTTACCGTTAATATCTGTAGCATAACCATCCAGATCAATGGCATAATAACTTGTTGTTCCAGTATATGGGCTTGACCCACCGTTAAAAAACACCAAGACATAACCGTCTAAAGCGAAATTAGGTGACGAAGATTTTAATTCAATAAATTCCATTGTATCAAAACCGGAAGTATCGGAATCAATTTCACTTATTACAACCTGTGCAAATGATGCTTTTGAGCATAACGCAATCAAAAAGATTAGTAGTTTTTTTATCATGTTTTTTTAAAATTGGGGGAACTAAATTACATATAACTAATTCATTTTCACTATACAACTCAACTTTTTTCAACATTATCCAATTCCTGTAAGAAAGACTTTATAAAAACAAATTGATTCTGTAAAAAAATTCATCTCACTAGTATTAATGTAGTATATTTACAGAAGTTGAATTCTACAGTCGCATGCATACGAGAATGTTTTTTAAAATACTATTTCAGTTACTTTTTTTATTCCTTTTGCCTTTGTACAATGTATCGGCTCAGCAGAAGATTTCCATCAAAGCTCATCTGGATACCGAAAACAAACTGATAAATGTTGAGGAACAAATCAGCTTTACCAATACTTCTTCGCAATCTCTAAACACCATAGTCCTTAACGACTGGAATAATGCTTATTCAGGCAACGACACCCCTTTAGGCAGAAGATTCTCCGATGAATTCGTGAGAAGTTACCTTTTAGCAAAGGACATGGACAGAGGAAGTACTTCCCTGCTTTCCGTTGTCGATAGTGAAAACCAAAGTATCAACTTTATAAGACCGGATAAAAATCCAGACTTAATTGAAATATTACCCAAAAAACCAATTTTACCCAACCAAAGTTTTAGTTTTACCGTCTCTTACACTCTTAAAATTCCAAATGACAAATTCACCCGATACGGTTTTAACAGCGACAACATTTTTGTCCTGAAAAACTGGTTTCTAACTGTTGCCCGTCTGGAAGAAAACGGATTTGTAAAATACAGCAATGAAAATCTGGACGATATTGCAAACTCCGAAACCGACTATGACGTTGCATTTGAACTCGGGAAAAAGTATCATATTTTTACGGATTTGAATGTTGATCGTAAAACCGAAAACGAAAATTCAAGAACCCATTATTTGAGTGGCAAAAAGCGTCTTGATTTCGACTTAACTGCTGAAATTAAACCTACTTACCACAATTACAAGAACGAGCTTGGTGAAGTAGTAACCAACTTAAGGGATCGACGCTTAAATGAAATTCAAAAAGCAATGGTTATCGACAAGATAACGAATTTTGTTGCTGCAGAAATGGGTTCGCCGAAACATGAAAAAATAATAATTTCTCAAGTAGATTACGACAGAAATCCCTTCTATGGACTGAATCAGCTTCCCGCATTTCTCAGCCCCTTCCCGGATCACTTCCTGTATGAAATCAAGTTTTTAAAAGTATATACCGATAAACATCTAAAAACGACACTTCATCTCAATCACAGAAAAGAAACTTGGATTTACGATGCTTTTCAGTCGTTTATCATCATGAAATACATCAAAGACAATTATCCTGAAATGAAGATGATGGGTAATCTGTCCGATTTCAAATTATTAAAAGGATTTAATATTTTCAAAGCCGATTTCAACGACCAATTTACATACGTATACCTGCTGATGGCCAGAAAAAATCTGGATCAGGCTGTTGGCGATGAAAAAGACACTTTTATCAAATTCAACGAACAAATTTCCGGAAAATACAGAGCCGGACTAAGCTTGAATTATCTGGATCATTATTTAGGAAATGATCTCGTTCTTCAATCCATAAAAGAATTCACTGCCTTAAACCAATTGCGCCCGACACAGGAAGCTGATTTTGAAAAGATACTGAAAAGCAAAACAACTAAAAACATCGATTGGTTTTTTCAAACGGTAATTCATTCCAGAAATTTAATCGATTTTAAAATTACCAAAGTAAGAGCGAAAAACGAGTTTCTGGATGTCACCATCAAAAACAAAACAAAAACCAACGTTCCGGTTTCACTTTATGGCTTAAAAAATGACAGTATTGTTTCTAAACATTGGATTGAAAATATCACATCGGATACTTTAATCACAATTCCAAAAAACGATGCTGAAAAACTAATTCTAAACTACCACAAAGAAATACCGGAATACAACACACGCAATAACTGGAGTTCATTAAAAAGTTTCTTTGGCAACAACAGGCCTTTCAAATTTACTTTTATTAAAGACCTTGAAGATTCAAAAAAAAATCAGGTATTTTACGTTCCGGAATTCTCTTATAATTTGTATGATGGAGTTTCGCCAGGTTTGAGTTTGCATAACAAATCGTTTTTGGATAAACCTTTCATTTTTGACATTACACCGGTATATTCCTCAAAAACCAAACAATTAATTGGCGGCGCATTCTTTACGGTGAATCAGAATATCCGTGAAGACCGTTTGTACAACATTCGGTATTCTTTAGGCGGAAACACCTATCATTACGCTCCGGACGCGGCATATATGAAAATTACGCCCTCCATTAGCTTCCGTTTCAGGGATTTGGATTACCGTTTGAATAAAAAGGAATTTGTAACCATACGCCACATTTTTTTAAATCGGGAAAAATCAGATTATGTTACGGTGAAGGATGAGAATTATTCCGTTTTTAATTTGAGATATTCACAGATTAAATCGGAGATTTCGAACTCTTACAATTTCATGACTGATGCACAAATAGCGGGCAATTTCGGAAAACTCTCCGGGGAAGTACAATACCGAAAACTTTTCAATAACAACCAACAGGTAAACCTTCGTTTCTTTGCCGGAACCTTCATTTACAAAAGCACAAGTTCGGATTTTTTCAATTTCGGCTTAGATCGTCCAACCGATTATCTTTTCGATTATGGGCTTTTAGGCCGTTCAGAAAGCACAGGCCTTTTCAGTCAGCAATACATCATGGCAGAAGGCGGATTCAAATCGAAATTTCAGAACCGATTGGCCAACCAATGGATGACGACGGTAAATGGAAGTTTCAGCATCTGGAATTGGGTGGAAATTTATGGCGATGCTGGGTTTATGAAAAACAATGCTCAAAAAGCAGAATTCCTGTATGACAGTGGAATACGACTAAATCTTGTCCCGGATTATTTTGAATTGTACTTTCCGGTTTATTCTAAAAACGGATGGGAAATTGCCGAGAACAAGTACGAGGAAAAAATCCGTTTTGTAATCACCATTAGTCCGAAAACACTTATATCGCTCTTTACAAGAAAATGGCTGTAATTTGTTTTATAAAAAACTTATCCACTATTTTACACTGTATTTATTAAACTTTTTTCATTTAAAAGTGTATTTTGATAACAATATCAAAAGACAATAGGCTATTTTGATTAAATAATTATCAAAAATGAAATTATTATTTTTTCAAGACATTGCTTTGTATTGCTGAAAACACTAAATTTGTCGCATAACATAATATTAATATGAACCAGACTGCCTCTAAAGAAATATTGTCGTTTGAAGATTTCAAAACCGAAGTCATAAACGATTATAAAATTGCCATTGTAAGCCGCGAATGCAGCCTTTTAGGTCGCCGTGAAGTACTTACCGGGAAAGCAAAATTCGGGATTTTCGGTGACGGAAAAGAAGTGCCGCAGTTAGCTATGGCAAAAGCTTTTAAAAATGGTGATTTCCGTTCCGGATACTATCGCGATCAAACCTTTATGATGGCAATCGGACAAATGAATATCCAACAGTTTTTTGCAGGCTTGTATGGCCATACCGATTTAAACCATGATCCGATGAGCGCAGGCCGTCAGATGGGTGGTCACTTTGCCACTCATTCCCTTGACGAAAACGGAAACTGGAAAAACTTAACCCAACAGAAAAATTCAAGTGCTGACATCTCTCCTACTGCCGGGCAAATGCCTCGTTTATTAGGGTTGGCTCAGGCTTCTAAAATATACCGAAACGTAGGTGGCATCAACCAAACCAATTTTTCAGAAAAAGGAAATGAAGTAGCTTGGGGAACCATTGGTAATGCTTCTACTTCGGAAGGTTTGTTCTTTGAAACCATCAATGCTGCTGGTGTTTTACAAGTTCCGATGGTGATGAGTGTTTGGGATGACGAATACGGAATTTCGGTTCATGCACGTTACCAAACCACAAAAGAAAACATTTCGGAAATCTTAAAAGGATTCCAGCGAGATGAAGACAACAAAGGTTACGAAATCATGAACGTAAAAGGCTGGGATTATCCGGCTTTGGTGGAAACGTATCAAAAAGCTTCACAAATTGCCCGTGAAGAACACGTTCCGGTTCTAATTCACGTTAACGAATTGACACAACCGCAAGGCCACTCCACATCCGGTTCGCATGAGCGTTACAAAAATGCAGACCGTTTGGCTTGGGAAGCAGAATACGACTGTATGGCTCAGATGCGCAAATGGTTAATCGAAAACAACATCGCAACAGCGGAAGAAATCGAAGCAATTGATAATCAAGCTAAAAAAGATGTTTTAGAAGGCAAAAAAGCAGCTTGGAATGCCTTTGTAGAGCCAATTAAAGCGGAACAACAAGAATTAGTTGCTTTATTAAACACTATTGCTACTTCAAGCGAAAACAAAGTTTTCATTGAAAAATACGCTAACGATTTGGCTTCCTTAAAAGAACCAATTCGAAAAGATATTATCACAACAGCCCGTAAAGTTTTACGCTTGATTGTGAAAGAAAATGGCAGAGTACAACTTTCTGCCTGGATTACGGCATATACGGAAAAAATTCAACCGAAGTTCAGTTCTCATTTATTTTCGCAATCGAATGAAAATGTATATGCTGTTAAAGAAGTTTTACCAAAATATGATGAAACTTCAGAAGAAACAGATGCACGCTTAATATTGCGTAACAACTTCGATGCTATTTTTGAAAAATATCCTGAAACTTTAATTTTTGGTGAAGATTCTGGAAACATCGGAGACGTAAACCAAGGTTTGGAAGGTATGCAGGAAAAATACGGTGAATTCCGTGTGGCTGATGCCGGTATCCGTGAAGCGACTATTCTGGGACAAGGTATCGGAATGGCGATGAGAGGTTTACGTCCAATCGCTGAAATTCAGTATTTGGATTACCTTTTGTATGCAATTCAAATTATGAGTGATGATTTGGCTACATTACAATACAGAACAGCCGGTCGTCAGAAAGCGCCTTTAATCATCAGAACGCGAGGTCACCGTTTGGAAGGGATTTGGCATTCCGGCTCTCCGATGGGAATGATTATCAATGCTATTCGCGGTATTCACGTTTTAGTGCCGAGAAATATGACCAAAGCTGCAGGATTCTATAACACCTTGTTAGAAACAGACGAGCCTGCTTTATTGGTAGAATGTTTGAACGGTTACCGTTTAAAAGAAAAAATGCCAACCAATTTAGGGGAATTCAAAACACCAATTGGTGTAGTGGAAACGATCAAACAAGGTAGCGACATTACATTGGTTTCTTACGGTTCTACGTTGCGTTTGGTGGAACAAGCCGCTAAAGAATTGTTAGAAGTTGGAATTGATGCGGAAATCATTGACATTCAATCGTTGTTACCTTTCGACATTAATCATGATATTGTAAAATCATTAGCCAAAACCAATCGTTTGTTAGTCATTGACGAAGACGTTCCGGGTGGTGCATCGGCTTTCATTTTGCAGCAAATTATCGACGAACAAAAAGGATACAAATATTTAGACAGTAATCCGGAAACATTAGCTTCCAAAGCACACAGACCTGCTTACGGAACGGATGGTGATTACTTCTCCAAACCTTCTGTTGAAGATATCTTTGAAAAGGTTTACGCTATGATGCATGAAACAAACCCCACAAAATATCCAAATTTGTATTAATTTTTTTTAAAAATTCTCATATTAAAATCTTAGCTGGAAATTCGCTCTAGCTAAGATTTTTTTATTTTAACCCAAAAGTTTTTAACTGTTTTTTGCGGAAAATCCACAACGGAATTCCGTTATATAAAAATAGATTTGACCTACAATTGACATTAAAATAAAAATAATTTACAATTAATTATTCCTTCATCGCAAATAACTGTTTTATAACTAATTAATTTTTTACAGATTCTGCAAATCAAAAAAAAATGTCATATATTTACTATATAAACCATACATTTTATGGGAGATAAAATTGTCATAAACAAGATAACTGCCAAAAAAGACCTCAATCAGTCAAATAGCAAATATTCTGTATTTGACAACATGATGGAGGGAGTTCAGGTCATTGACTTTGAATGGCGTTATATTTACGCAAATAGTTCTTTGGCAAAACAAGGTTTGACAACAATTGAAGCAATGTTGGGACGTACTATGATGGAAATGTACCCCGGCATTGAAAACAGTTCACTGTTCAAGTACCTTGAAACCTGTATGTATGACCGAAACCCTATTGATCTCTTAAATGAATTTGACTTCCCTGATGGGTCAAAAGGATGGTTTGAGTTGAGCATACAACCGATTCCCGAAGGTGTTTTGGTATTATCATCAGACATTACCAAATTAAAAAAAACCGAAGTTGAACTTAAACAAAAACTGACCGAACGCATCGAAATGCTTGGCCAGATTACTCAGCAGAAAAAACAATTGGAAGAATTCTGCCAGATAATCGCACATAATCTGAGAGCTCCATTAAGCAATCTCCTCTTTATAAATGATTTAATAACAGAATCTCAGGATATTGAGGAAAAACTACAATACATTGAAATGCAAAAGCCAGTACTTGATTTGCTACACAAGACCTTTGAAGAGCTTGTGGACGCTACGCAAGTAAGAATGGATTATACAATTAAACGCAATGATGTTGATCTTGAAAAAAAGACCCTCAATGTGATTAATGCGCTTCAAAAAGAAATAGAAGAATTAAAAGCGATAGTCACTTATGATTTTACAGAAATGGCGACTGTTTTGTATTCTAAAAAATATATGGAAAGCATTATCCGTAATTTAGTAAGTAATGCATTAAAATATCATTCATTTGAAAGAATTCCGAAAATACACATAACAAGCTTTAAAAAAGAGGGCTGGGTATGTATTTCAGTAAAAGATAATGGGCTTGGAATCAATTTAAAGGAAAATCAAAATGATTTATTTAAACTTCATAAAACATTTCACAGCCATCCAAAAGCAAAAGGGTACGGGTTATTTCTAACCAAAACACAGGTTGAAGCACTCGGCGGTAGTATTCAGGTAAAAAGCCAAATTAATAAAGGAAGTACTTTCACTGTTAAGTTATATAAAATGAGCCCCGATGAAGAAGATTAAAAACATATACGTTATAGATGACGATGCAATCTTTCAATTTTTAACTCAAAAAGTTATTACTGACACTAATTTGGTAAAAGATATCAGCTTTTTTTCCAACGGATTGGACGCTATTAAATTTTTAGAGTCTGTATCTCTGAACAAAAAAAAACTTCCCGATTTAATTTTGCTTGATTTATTTATGCCTATCATGGACGGATGGAATTTTCTTGAAGAATTTAAATCGATCCAGTCTAAATTAAGCAAGAAAATTCCAATATACATTGTATCTTCTTCCATTGACCCGAACGATATTCAAAAATCTAAAAAAATAGAAGTGGTTACCGACTTCATTGTAAAACCGCTTACCAAGGAAAATGTGATGCACATCATGAATAATCACATAGACCGAAAACAGAATAAAAATCCTCTTTGAAAATCTACAAAAAACAAATAAAATGGCTAACTTTAAGTTTGGAATTTAATTTAAATTAATAGCATTTGAAATGGATCATGTAGTTAAAGTCTTAAAAGCGAATTTCATCACTCACGATGTAAAATCTTTTGTTGTAGAAAAACCAAAAGGCTTCAGTTATATTCCAGGGCAAGCAACAGAGATATCCATTAATCATCCTGAATGGAAAAGTGAATTACGCCCTTTTACCTTTACCAGTTTAACCGATTCGAATTATCTCGAATTCATGATAAAAATCTATAAAGACCGAAATGGTGTTACCAACGAATTGGGAAAAATTAACGCTGGTGACGAGTTGATTCTTCACGATGTTTTCGGTACAATAAATTACAAAGGCCCCGGTATTTTTATAGCCGCAGGATCAGGGATCACGCCCTTTATTTCTATTTTCAGAGAATTATATAAGATGAATCAGTTGAGAGGAAATCGACTTATTTATGTCAATAAAACCTCTGAAGATGTAATTATGGGTAATGAACTTCACAAAATGCTAAAAAATGATTTCGTAAATTTTTATACACGGGAAAATGTAGTGGGCTTCACAGGCAGAAGAATAGACCGCAATTTTCTTATTGAAAACATAGTGAATTTCAGCCAAAACTTTTATGTATGTGGCCCGGAAGATTTTGTTACGACCGTAAAAAAAATACTTCTTGACTTGGGTGCAACAGCTGAAGCAATAGTTTTTGAAGAATAAATACACCTTAGAACCTTTACAAAAGACATATTTTTTAAAAGAGACTATTCTAATAGCATAAAAATTAATTATTCAATAAGACTATAATCCCAACAATAGTGTGAATCAATCCATAATTGGCCGTTTTTAACTTGAAGCGGACAATCAAAATTATTAGTATAAAGAGCCCCTGTTCCCAAACCTTGCGGCATCTGATTATTTAAGGTAAATGTAAATTGTGCGATAGCATTCAAACCAATATTAGATTCTAAAGCAGATGTAATCCACCAGCCGATTTGGTATTTCTCCGCTAGCTCGATCCATTCTTGTGAACCTTTGAAACCGCCTACTAAACTTGGCTTCAAAATAATGTATTGCGGTTTGGTGGTTTGCAACAATCTTTCTTTTTCTTCATAAGTAAAGATTCCGATTAGTTCTTCATCCAGTGCAATGGGCAATGGTGTATTTTGACATAAAGTGGCCATGTCCTTCCAACTACCTGCTTTTATGGGCTGCTCGATGCTGTGTAGCTTGAAAGCCGCTAATTGTTGCAATTTACTCAAAGCTTCCTCAGTGGAGAAAGCACCGTTGGCATCTACACGGATTTCAATGGTTTTTTCGTTGAAATGGTTGCGGATGAATTGCAATAAATCAAGCTCTTGCTGAAAATCTATCGCTCCTATTTTTAGTTTGATGCAGTTAAAACCGGTAGCTAACTTTTCTTCGATTTGTTGTTTCATGAAAGCTTCATCGCCCATCCAAACCAAACCGTTTATGGGAATGCTTTTCTCTCCAGAAGTATATTCGGAAGGAAATAACAGGAACGGATTTTCACTTTCCAACGATAAAAATGCCTGCTCCACACCAAATTGAATCGATGGAAATTCCAGTAACGCTTCCCAAAGAAAATCTTTTCCCAAATGAATATTGTCACACGTCCATTTTAGTTTTGCTTCATAGTCAGGGCGGTCATCGATACTTAGGGTTCGGAGGATGCCGCACTCTCCTATTCCTTTTTTACCGTTTTTCTCTAGGATGATAAACCAGGTTTCTTTCTCGGTTAAAATACCTCTGGAAGTGCCTGAGGGACGTTTGAAGTCGAGAACGTATTTTTTATAACTTGCTTGCATCATTTAAACTTTAAAAGGTCAATCATTCGTATTTTTTAAAGTATTTCACAACCTCACCTTCTT
The DNA here is from genome assembly GCF_040750275.1 of Flavobacterium enshiense. Classification (GTDB taxonomy): domain Bacteria; phylum Bacteroidota; class Bacteroidia; order Flavobacteriales; family Flavobacteriaceae; genus Flavobacterium; species Flavobacterium enshiense_B. Next base: position 93,637 of record NZ_JBDOCV010000008.1, on the reverse strand, counting down.
CTAAATAACCATCAAAAGTTACTTTCGAGTTTCCTTTATCTAAATATTCAATGGTAATTTTTTCTCCGCTGATATATAAAAAATTAACCGCATACTTCTCATCTCCTAATTTATCAAGAGCCTCATCCAGATTATTTTTAAAATTGAAGTCGTAAATACTCAATTCATTAGGAGTATAACCGCAATTCATCGAGATGCTTGAAAAATAATATTTTGATAGTGATTTTGGTTCAATCACCTCATAATCAAAGTCTCCTGTAATACCGATAAATTTCTTTTTGGAAGTATTTTTAAACCGGACCACTCCCCTTTCTGGTTTATTGGTGGAAATCCCGAATATACCGCAACAGACACAGGGCCATAATTTATACTCTTCGTTTTGTTTGAATTTAGCAATAGCCATATCCTTGTATTCTTTACCCTTAAGAATATAAGAATACCGGATAGTATCAAATTGCTTGTCATTAACCGGAAAAGTTATCTTCAGACTGTCTTTAATACAGAAAGTCCTCCCGTTAATATTGAATTTCAAAGATTTAAACACTTCTATTTCTTCCTTAAAAGCAGATTTAAATTCTCTCAAATCACCAACTTTTAAGATCGATTCTTGTGCATCTGCATAATGATAAGACATTACAATCAAAAGCAGCAGTACTCGTTTAAACATGATTATTAAAAACGAATTTTGTTTTACAAATCAATCGAACCTCCGATTTCCAAAAGCATTAAATCTTTGCCTTTGTCGAAGAATTTCTTGATGGCTTCTTCATGGTTGATGACGATAATACCAAACGTATCGTAGTGATAGCCAAGGATTTTGTCGCATTCTAAAAAATCGGAAGCTACAATAGCATCGTCTACATCCATCGTAAAATTGCTACCAATTGGAAGAATGGCTAAATCCAATTTAGTGCGCATCGGAATAAGTTTCATATCCATCGTTAGCGCGGTGTCGCCGGCGATGTAGATGTTTTTGTGCTCACCTTCGATGACAAATCCGCCGGGGTTTCCACCATAACTTCCGTCTGCAAAGGAACTCGTGTGGATCGCGTTTACATATTTTACGGTTCCGAAATCAAATTTCCAGCTTCCACCGTGGTTCATTGGGTGGTAACTCAATCCTTTTCCGGCGAAATACATTGCGATCTCATAATTTGAAACTACCACTGCACCAGTACGTTTCGCGATAGCTTCCACATCCAGAACGTGGTCTTGGTGTGCGTGCGTTATTAAAATGTAATCGGCTTTTATAGTGTTGATATCGATATGCGAAGCTAATGGATTAGCGCTTATGAACGGATCGACCAAGATGTGCTTTCCGCTTACTTCAATACCAATGCAGGCATGACCGTAAAATGTAATTTTCATATATGTGATGTTTTTTTACTGATATTTCTTTAAAAGTACTAAAAATATAAAAAACAATAAAGACAGCAGGAAGGTACTCAAAGCTACTTTCTTCAGCTCGGGATCGAAATCTTTGTAGGTTTGTGCCCTGTTAACCACTTTCATGTGTCTGATTAAAAGAAAGAAAACAATAATAACCGGTACAATGGAGGTTTTGGTTAAGATAAAAAAAGTGAACATACACGGCATGGGCATGAAAACCAAAAAGTTATGATAGTGTTTTGCACTCTCCAACCCCATTTTCACTACCAATGTATTTTTTCCTGATTTTTTATCGTTTTCGATATCGCGCATGTTGTTCAGATTCAGCACGGCTACGCTTAATAAACCGATGGAAATGGCGGGCAAAAGCAACAACCAATCAAATTGTTTGGTAAACAAAAAGTTACTGCCCAAAACGCTTACCAATCCGAAGAAGATAAAAACGAAAACATCGCCGAAACCGCTATAACCATAAGCGCCTTTTCCAACGGTATATTTAATGGCGGCTACAATGGAAGCAATTCCTAAAAAGAAAAACAACAACGAATAACCAAAATCTTTTTTCCCGAAAGCCACATAAATTAACGCGACTGCCGAAAGTAACGACAATAAAGCGGTAATGATAATGCCTTTTTTCATTTGCGAAACCGAAATCGCTCCGCTTTGAATGGCGCGTTTTGGTCCTACTCTGTCTTCATTGTCAGTGCCTTTTACGCCGTCGCCGTAATCGTTGGCGAAATTGGACAATATCTGGAAGAAAAGCGTCGTCAGCAAAGCTAAAACTACAATTTTCCAGTTGTCATGTCCTTTGAAATAGGCGTAACTGCTTCCCACTATTATTCCCGATACCGAAAGCGGCAAGGTTCTGAGCCTTGCGGCTTCAATCCATTTTTTCATATTTTTATTCTATTAGCCGACTATTTTGTACAGACAAAATACGGTCATGCCATTTATAAGTAAGGCATAAAGCCATAACTTTTTGTAACTAAATTTATTTTTTACCAGCATTACCAGATTAGTAATCGGCAACGCAAAAAACAAGATCAGAAAAGGAAACCACAAGAGTTCGTATATGGCTCCAACGACCGGATACTGATAAACGTCTATTAAACTTGTAATTACCCAATAGGTTAATACCAAAAGACTTAAAACAAAAACGATGATACTTTGTTTTCCGATGAATTCTAAAAATCTATTCATTTTACATCCAGTTTTTTTCTGTCGCTTCCACCTGATACAGCCAGAGGTTTGCTAATTCTTTTACCTTATTGAAATTTGCCAATCGGAACGATAAGTTACCGCCGGCAGTTGCGAACGTAATGCTTCCAATATTTTCTCTTTTATGCCAGAATAGCTGACTTACTTTTATCGACTGAATTTTATGCGGTTCGATGATTTCACGATCAACATCCCAAGCGCCGCTTTGTCGGATGATATAATCCTCGTTCACAAACAATCGGTAATGTCGGTAACTGAAATACAGCATGATAGTTACAAACGTCAAGTAAATTGGCAGAAACAACAAATAATTGAAGGCTTCTTCATCACTATTCAACACATAAAGCAACAATCCGGAAACCGGAAGTACCATGTAAAACAGAACCGGAAACAGTAAATACCGCCAATTCGGTTGCAGTTTGACGCCTTTTTGAGGAATCTGACGGAACAATAATTTTAAAATTTCGTCTTTCTCCAAGGCATTGCAACCCGGAATTTCAAGCGCTGATTTTTTATTTTCCTTATCCGTTTCACTGCCGGAAGCCTGTTTAATTTTGATGTTCAGCACATCCATTTTCTTTTGCAACCAATTCTGACTTAAGGCTACAATCTGAACTTTCTCCGGTTTGATAATTGTATTTTTGGTATTCAGCAATCCGTAGGACAATAATAACGAATGGTTTTGCTTCGCCATTTTAAAATCGAAATAACGGATAATGGTGCGTACCAGATTGATAATCAGAATTAAAACAAACAATACCAAAATGAAAATTGAGCCCGCATATACTACATTCTCAAAATTAAGAATACTGTCAATTTTATCATCTACGCTGTTAGCGGCTTCATCCCCTTCAATATTCTGAAGCACTTGTTTAACATTCTCGTAAATAGTAAAAAAGAAAGCCATCAAAACCCCGAAACTGCGTACGTAATTGGACGTAATTCCGATTTTAATCAAGCTGATAAAACTGATTTTAATGAACGGTTCTTCTTTTACAATTGGTGCAACATCATCCGAAACAGTATCCGACTGTATTTTGTGTACTTCACTCAACAGTTTTGTTTTAAGTGCAATCGCCAAATCGTGAGAAATCGCCCGAATTGACACTTCTTTTTTGTTGCTGCCCGCCGTATCGACATCCAAAGCGTGCACCCCAATTATCTTCTGAATTAACGTCTGATTAATATTCACCTGCTGTATTTTGTGCAACTGAATCGCAATCTTGGTTTTATTAAGAATACCTTTGTTGATGATGAATTCGTCGTTTTCCTCATCAATGTAAAAGGTAAAATTCAAATACTGTAAATACGCGACAATTCCTATCAAAGCAATTACGACCAGTAAGCCCAAGCCAAGATACAACTTGTTCATCTGGTTGAACTTGAACAACCAAACTACCAACAACGGCCACATGGCACGGACAATCTTCTGGAACGTATCAGTGAACATGACCAAAACGCCTACCAAAGACTGTCGTTGCGGCTGATTAAAGTTCGCTTTCTCCGCCATTTTCAGCTGATGGTTTATTGGGTTCGTCGGATAGTTTTGACATTAGCAATTGTTTGATTTGCTGTGCTTTTTCGCGTTCAATTCCCGGAATTTCGATATCACTGTCACCTCCTCCTGCTGTAAAAATTCCGATGGAAGCCAAGCCGAACATTCGGGCAAAAATTCCTTCATTAAGCGCCACGTGCTGGATTCGGTTAAACGGAATTATCGTTGTGGTTTCGGAAATGATTCCGCTTTTATACAACACATCGTGCTTGCGGAAGGCAAATCCCTTTTTCTTAAAACTAAGCTTACCAAAAAACAGCGAAACCGCAAATAATAACAATAGTGTTAGGGCAAAATAGAGCCAAAATTCTCGTATTTCCTCTTTGAAAAACAATAACAAGCCTGTTACAACACCAAGAATCATAAAGAAAATAATTCTACTGATAAGCATAACTTTCCAATAATCCGGATGCAAAGGCTGCAACGGAACTTCCTCGTATTTAGGAAGCTCGTCGATATTTAGGGTTTCGTTCGTGAAATGCTGCATTTACAACTATTAAGGGATGTATTTCTTTTCAAAATTCGGTTTACGCTTTTCAAGGAATGCGTTTCTTCCTTCAATCGCTTCGTCAGACATATAAGCCAAACGGGTAGCTTCTCCTGCAAAAACCTGCTGTCCTACCATACCGTCATCGGTTAAATTCATGGCAAACTTTAGCATTTTGATGGAAATTGGCGATTTCTCAAGGATTTCCTGCGCCCATTGATAAGCCGTATCTTCCAATTCAGCATGAGGAATTACGGCGTTTACCATTCCCATATCAAAAGCATCCTGTGCGGAATAATTTCTGCCCAAGAAGAAGATTTCACGAGCTTTTTTCTGCCCGACCATTTTCGCTAAATAAGCAGAACCATAACCACCGTCGAAACTCGTTACATCAGCATCGGTTTGTTTGAAAATAGCGTGTTCTTTACTCGCTAACGTTAAATCACAAACTACGTGTAAACTGTGTCCGCCACCAACAGCCCATCCCGGAACTACAGCAATTACAGCTTTCGGCATGAAACGGATTAATCGTTGTACTTCCAAAATATTCAATCTGTGGTAACCGTCATCGCCCACATATCCTTGATGACCGCGCGCTCTTTGGTCGCCGCCGCTGCAAAATGACCAAATGCCGTCTTTAGACGACGGTCCTTCCGCTGATAATAAAACTACTCCGATGGAAGTATCTTCATGTGCATCGTGAAACGCTTCTAAAAGTTCTTTGGTGGTTTTTGGACGGAACGCATTACGCACATCCGGACGGTTGAATGCGATTCGCGCTACCCCATCGCATTTTTTATAGGTAATATCTTCAAACTCTTTTACAGTTTGCCAGTTAATTGTACTCATGATGTAAAAATTTTAGCGTAAAAATAAACCATTTTTTGCATTATATTGCGCTTTCAAATAATTAAAATCAACATGAAAAAACTATTTGTTTCAGCAGCTATATTAGGCTTTATACTTAATGTCAATGCTCAAAAATATGAATTCCAAACGGTTACTGATTTAGAAGCTTTACCTGTAATCAGTCAAGGGCAAACCGGAACATGCTGGAGTTTTTCTACTTCATCATTTTTAGAGTCGGAGATTATCCGCCTGACGGGGAAAAAGATTGACCTTTCTGAAATGTATCAGGTTCGTAATACCTATCCGAAAAAAGCTGAAAATTATGTGATGCGTCAGGGAAAAGCGCAATTTAGCGAAGGTGGTCTGGCACACGATGTAATCAATTCCGTTGCGGATTTCGGTTTGGTTCCGAATTCGGTTTATACAGGTTTGAACGGTACTTATGAAAACCATAATCATGCAGAAATGGTTGCCGTTATGGAAAGTATGTTGAAAACATATGTAGACAATCCGGCAAAAAAACTGTCGCCAAACTGGAAAAAGGCAATTGATGCGATGTTAGACGTTTACATCGGAAAAAATCCATCGGAATTTACGTTTGAAGGCAAAAAATATACCCCGAAAAGTTTTCAGGAATTCACAAAAATCAACCCTTCCGCATATGTGACGATTGCTTCGTTTACCCATGTTCCGAATTACAAATCATTTCTGTTAAACATTCCGGATAATTTCTCAAACGGAAATTTCTACAATCTTCCTTTGAATGAATTTATTGCGAATATTGACCACGCTTTAGCGAACGGATTTACGGTAGAATTGGATTGTGATGTGAGCGAACCGACATTTTCCGGTAAAACTGGCGTTGCAGTTATTCCAGCCAATGATGACGATGCAAAAATCATCTTAACGGAGATTAAAACGGAAAAAAATATCACTCCGGAGTTCCGTCAGCAGGAATTTGAAAATTTAACGACTACAGATGACCATTTAATGCACATCGTCGGTAAAATGAAAGATCAAAAAGGGAATGTTTATTACAAAGTAAAAAACTCATGGGGAACTGACGAAAAACGCGTTGCCAACGGCGGTTATGTTTATATGAGTGTTCCGTATATTAAATTAAAAGCGATTTCGGTTTTGGTTCACAAAGATGCCTTACAAAAAAACACCCGACAAAATTTAGGACTGTAAAGCTGAAAAATTAACAATCTCAAGAGAGTAGTATTTATTTTTTTTTGTAATTTTAACTACTTCTTTCACAAGAAGTTAACTCACTGATTTATTAATTAAAAAGTTATTCTTTGAAAAAATCTGTAATTTTTGTCGCTCTTTTATCTGTAGTATTTTTTGCTAGTTGTAAAAACTCTTCTGAAGTGAAAACGGAAGAAACAACAACAGAAACAACAATGCAAGAGCAAGTGGATTCAGTTGCAACTGACAGCATTAAAGCCGATGAAGTAGCACCTGTGGAAGTTGAGAAGGACACATTGACAAAAAAATAAAGTCAATTTCTTTTAAGTTATTTTAAAAACCACGGGTAACGAAGTGAATGTCGGATTAATGAGATGAAGTTTTCGGCTATCCATTTAAAAGACAAAGAAATTTTAAGGCAACTCCGTTCAGTGCTATTTTTCAGCTGATGGAATTTGTCAGAATTTATTTTTTTTACAAAAATAATGAAGGCTGTCTCCAAAAGGCAGCCTTTTTTATTTCCTTACGGCAATACTAAGGAATTGTAAATTTTAACAGAAATAATTCTTATTATCCTTTTTTAAAATTATAACAGTTGGTTATATTTGCTTTTTACCTAAGATTACTAATGAAGATTTCAAGATATATAACAATACTTTCCCTTTCACTATTTTTAAGTTGCAATAAAGACAAATCAGGAAAAGACGGAAATAACAGCGACACGCTACTACTTGCGGATAAATATGAAGTAAGTTTACCCAAACTAAGCAAAAAATTTTTAGCCGATAACAAAGCGTATGTTGAGACATTTTACAATAAAAACTACAACCCTAAAGATTTTAGTGGTGGTTTTTTAGTAGCTAAAAATGGTCAGATTATCTATGAGAATTACAGCGGTTACGCCTACAAAGAGAAAGACTGGAAAATTGAAGCCGAAACGCCAATCCATATCGCATCGGTAAGTAAAACATTAACAGCGGTTTGTGTTTTAAAATTAGTCGATAACGGTAAAATTGAACTGGACAAAACCGTTCAAACCTATTTACCAACTTTCCCACACGAAGTAACTACGGTTCGTATGCTTTTAAACCACAGAAGCGGCTTGCGTAATTATGCTTATTTTACAGACGACAAAGGTGTTTGGAACAAAAAGCAAACCCTAACCAATCAAGATGTTTTAGATTTATTGGCAACGAAACCGATTGGCTTGGAATCAAAACCGGGAACACGTTTCGGATATTGCAACACAAATTATGCTTTATTGGCGCTGATCATCGAAAAAGCAACCGGAAAATCCTATTCCGCAACCATGAAAGAAATGATTTTCGAACCACTGGGCATGAAAAATACTTTCGTTTTTGACAATCTGGAAAAGAAAGACGAAGTAAGTCAGTCGTATAAAAACAATTACCTGCGTTTGGCGTTTGAGTTTTTGGATCAGGTGTATGGTGATAAGAATATTTATTCGACAGCGAGAGATTTGCTGAAATTTGATATTGCAACCTATTCCGATGAATTTTTAAGTCCGGAAATGAAGAAAGAAATGTTCAAGGGTTATAGTTATGAAGCCAAAGGGCAGCGCAATTACGGCTTAGGGATTCGTATGATGGAATTTGAAACCGGTCAGCAATATTTCTTCCACAACGGCTGGTGGCATGGTAATACATCATCATTAGTTACGTTACGAAAAGAAAATGTAACACTGATTTCCTTATCCAACAAATACACACACAAAACGTATCAGACCAAAAAACTGGCACCTCATTTTGGGGATTATCCGTTTAAATTTAAGGATGCGGTGATTGGTGCGGAGTAAATTCCCATTACGAAATAGCAACTATTCATATAAAATGAAAACCTATCGTACAACCTTAAATCCCATCATTGTACCGTTTCTGGTTATGATAGTGTTTGGCTCAATTGCCTCGTTTTTTGTGGAAAACGAAGGCGAAGAAATGCCTGTTGTAATTTCAATTTTCTTAACCGTAATTTCAGGCTTTATTCTTTGGATGTTATTCGATACTAAATACCAAATTAAGGATAATTTTATGCACTACTCCTCTGGGCCAATTCGCGGAAAAATCGACATTCTTCAGATTCACAAAATTGAGAATGTAAAGACGTGGATGGTTGGTTCTACTTTAAAACCGGCATTAGGTTCTTATGGTTTAACCGTATATTACAATAAATTTGATGACATTTACATTTCCCCGAAGCGTAAATCAGAATTTGTGGCAGAATTACTGAAAATCAACCCTAGCATTCAAATCATTGCTTAACCGATTTTCACGGAAGTCATGGTAAGCGAACCGCCAACGGCTTTGTCGTTAAAGAAGCTTACGTCATCTTTATTGTCCTGAAGCGCTAAATTGTAAAGCATCGGATAATAATGATCTGGCGTTGGAATAGCTAATTTGGCGGCTTTATTCAAGGTTTCATATTCGATTAAAGCTTTATGATTTCCGTCTGCGATTTTGCTTTTGAAAACCGTATTCATTTCCGTCGCCCAATCATAAGCATATTCGGTTTCGTTCAGTTTGTCCCAAGCGACCATTCTTAGATTGTGCACCATGTTACCGCTTCCAATGATTAAAACACCTTTTTTACGCAAAGAGGCTAATTGTTTTGCTAAATCATAATGGTATTGCGGCGGTTTGCTGTAATCGATACTTAACTGTAAGACAGGAATATTAGCGTCTGGGTACATATGACGTACAACTGTCCAGGTACCGTGATCCAGACCCCAATCATGATCTAAACTAACATCTGTCGAAGTGATTAATTGTTTGGTAGCCATTGCCAATTCAGGGCTTCCGGGTGCCGGATATTGCACATCGAACAACTCTTGCGGAAAACCACCGAAGTCATGAATCGTTTTAGGATTATTCATCGCTGTGATATGAGTGCCACGGGTTAACCAGTGTGCGGAAATTACCAACACAGCTTTGGGTTTAGGAATCTCCTTCCCCATTTTGGCCCAGTTCTGGGAAAACTCATTGTCTTCAATACCGTTCATGGGCGAGCCGTGTCCGATGAATAAAACCGGAAGTTTTACGTCTTCTTCTTTTAAATCCTGAGTCCAGTTGTAAAAGGGATATAATGATGCCATAGTTGCTCCTCCTAAAATCGTTTTGATAAAATCACTTCTATTCATATCTATACAATAATTGTATATACAAATGTATAAATAATTTTCAATCTAACTTTAAAATTAGCAATTTTTAACAGTATAAAATTGATTTACAGAAGATAAATACCGTCTTCTTTAATATCGATAAGCTTTTGCTTGTATAGTGTCCCGATGGCTTTTTTGAAAGTTTTTTTACTCATCTGAAGCACGGTTTTAATATCTTCCGGATGTGAATCATCATTCAATCGAAGGAAACCACGGCTGGCTTTCAGTTCGTCTAAAATGGCTTGGGCAGAAGCATCAACGCGCTCCATTCCGAAAGGTTGTCTGGACACATCTATCTTGCCGTCTGGTCGGATTGTTTTGATAAAACCAATGATGCGGTCGCCCGTACGCAAATCTTCGAAAACTTCATTCTTATACAAAAGGCCTTTGTACTTTTCGTTTATGATTACGTTGATACCCACTTCAGTAATGTGAGAGACAATCAAATCGACTTCCTCTCCTACTTCAACGGTAATTTCATCATTGTTTAAAAATTGATTCGTTTTGCTTGACCCCACCAAACGCTTGGTTTTTTCATCCAAATACATGTACACCAAATAACGTTTGCCTTGTTCCATCGGACGCGCCTGTTCTTTAAAAGGAACAAACAAATCTTTTTCCATGCCCCAATTCATGAATGCACCAAATTTGTTCGTGTAATTTACGCGCAATAAAGCAAATTCGTTCAGGAAAATATACGGCTCCAATGTAGTCGCCACAGGACGTTCTTCATGATCCAAATAAACAAAAACTGCAATTTCATCACCTATTTTGAAGTCATTGGGAACGTATTTGTTAGGTAATAAAATATCCGTATCTCCATCGGTCAGGTATAAACCTACTTTGGTGTCGCGTGCAATTTTTAGTGTATTGTATTTTCCTATTTCGATCATGGCTTTGTTATATCAGGCTGCAAAGATACGAAGTAGTTTTTAGTTTATAATATTCAACAGATCATTCTCGTTATAGAAGAAAATTTTTACTTTTATACCATGAAAAGCCTTATTTATTTTATCCTTGCTATTTTTATTTGCAGTTGCTCCAATCGTATAAGTCCTTATTATGCATCGAACATTTATGTAAGTCAAAACAATCATGTGGTTAATGATGCACTACAGTTCTCTCATGTTTCCTACGGGGATGTAAACTTCATAAAGTCAAAATCAGCATTAACCAAACACCTTAAAACCAATAAATTACCATTTGACAATGTATTGGTTTACGGAAAAACATACGTCGAACCTTTCTATGAATATTGCATCCTGGAAAATTCTAAAAAAACCTTTAAAGACAGGAGATTCATTCAAACCGATACCTTAATTAATGGCCGAAAATTTTCTTTCATTGGCATCATAACACACAAACACCCGCCACAGCAAGATATAAACGAATTATCCAAAAACATACGCTTTGGCAGCAATTACAATAAAAATCTAAGTTCCATTTTTGACGTTATTACCGCCAACAAATATTCCAACCAGTTTTATAAAGGGTATTGGGAGATTGAAAACTATCCGGTGTATTCCGAAAATGAAAAAAGCCAAAAACTCCAATTACTTTTAACCTATGCATCATTTTTGGGAAAAAATAAAAATTACGATAAACTCCTGAACCAATGGGGAAATTCGAACCTCAATGACTCAATTACGGCAATCATTAAAAATAAAAGTTTAGGAAGTTTTGAAAGTGTAAAACGTGAAATACTTTCCAGAACAAAAGAGGAAAAATTAGTCATGTTCAATGAGAATCATTTCTATCCGAATCATCGCATTCTCGCAACCAAACTGTTGCCTGAACTCAAAGCACAAGGATTTACCCATTTGGCTTTAGAAGCTTTAGACCAGAAAAAAGACAGCACTTTAAATTTGGGAGCCAATGTTGATATTCAAACCGGATTTTACACTCGTGAACAGCATTTTGCCGAATTGATCCGAACCGCACAATCATTAGGTTTTCAATTTGTGGCTTATGAAAATTTTGATTCGGAAAAAGAACGCGAGAATGCAGAAGCCGAAAATCTTTACCGGGAAACTTTCAGTAAAAATCCAAAAGCCAAAGTGCTTGTCATGGCCGGTATCTCACACATCACTGAAAAACCAGACCGAAGCGGTAAAAAATGGATGGCCCAGTTATTTAAAGAAAAGTACGGTATTGATCCTTTGACATTTTCACAAACGGATTTAAATGCTTACCGAAATCTGACCGATTCTGTGCTTTTGCTGAGTAGTCATCATTTGGGAAATAAATTTCTGAATACAGACTATAAGATCATCAACAATATCCCTTTTAAAGAAACCCTGGGCAATTACAGCTACACAAATGATGCTTTTGAAAAAGTACAGCTTTCACTCTACTTTGAGGACGAACTGAACAGTAAAAACGAATACTCAAAACGAATTCCTTATCGCAGTTACTTATTGGATAAAAAAGAAACTTTTTTCACCACATTGCCCAACAAAAAAATACGACTGATGCTTTTTAACGAACAAGGGGAAACCCTTGAAAACAAAATCATCAACTAAAAACAAAAGCGCCTTTTCAGACGCTTTCACTTATTTTTTTAAAATATCTTATTTGTAAACACTTTCTTTTTTAAAGTGAACGGCCAGTAAATAATACACTACGGCTCTGTATTTGTTTTTATTGGATTTGCCATACTTTTCAATCACGGCATCGATACCTTTCATTAAATCCGGGCTGTCTTTCAATCCTAACTTTTTAATTAAGAAGTTGTTTTTAACTGTGGCCAATTCAGATTCCGAAGAACCGGAAACCGTAGCCGAATCTGCATTGTAAATCGCCGGACCGCATCCTATGGTTACTTTGGTTAACAAATCCATGTTTGGGGTTACACCGCATTTGTCTTTTAAATCGGCTGCGTATTTTGCAATCAATTCATCTCTTTTACTCATAATTTTTTTTAAGTTTTAGTTTACTAATTGACAGATTCTCAAATGTAAACATTCAAAACGAAAAAAAGAGCCAATTTCATACGCCGGAAAATTATAATTATGTTAAATTTTTAAAATAGTCTTTCAAAATGGCGTCGTTTACATGTGTTGGTGTAAAAATCTCGACAATTGAAGGTTTTTCAGTTTTCATAAAAGAAATCATCTCGCTTTTTACTTCGGATTCATCTGTTGCCTTAAAATACTCAAAACCGTACATTTTTGCCAAATGTTCCGCCGTTAAGTTGTGACTGGTTTCAAAAAAAGTATTGAATACCGGAGTTTCCTGATGCCCTGGAAGAATTCTGAAAATACCACCGCCCGCATTATTAATTAAGATGATTTTGAAAGTATTCGGAATATAATTGTTCCAAAGCGCGTTGCTGTCATAGAAGAAACTCACGTCACCGGTAATCATAACATTCTGTTTCTTTGATGCATAGGCTGCTCCGATTGCCGTTGTCGTACTTCCGTCGATACCGCTTGTTCCCCGGTTACAGAAAACTTCAATACTCGGGTGAATCGGAAACAATTGCGCATAACGTATTGGCGAGCTGTTGCTGATTTGCAATTGAGAATGTTCAGGCAACATCGGCAAAATCATATCAAATACTTTCATATCCGAAAACGGAATCTGCTGCACATACTGATTGTGTTTCAAACCTCGGTAAGCTTTCAAGTGCAAAGCCAACTGCTGATAATCGCTGTCAACTGTTCCGGTTTTAGTAAACAAGGCTTTAAAAAACTGATTCGGCGTTATTTCAAAATGTTGCGTTAAACAATCAAAAGTATTGTACGCTCGTAATTCGTCAACATGCCAATGTTCAGTCGGCTGGTATTTTCTTAAAAAAGCTTTGATGCGTTTTGAAACTACCATGCCTCCAATTGTAATCAGAATTTCGGGTTGAAAAGCGCTGAAATCTTCTTCCGTAAAAGGTGTAATAATCGTATCAATGTTGCTGATGAAATTCGGATGATGGATATTTGACGTTACTTCGGTCATTACAACAACAGATTTATCTTCAGCTAATTGCTTTATGATTTCCGCATCAATTGCATCCGGATAATTTACACCGATTAAAATGAGTTTCTTCTTGGCGGAATTCCACTTTTGAGCAAACGCATCGAGATTTGGCAACGGCTTTGCTTCATTAAATAATGCTACAATTTTCGGTACAACAGACAACTCATTAACCGTTTCGTAAAGCGGTTCCTCGAAAGGGGCATTGATATGAACCGGCCCTTTTTTTGTGATGGCCTGATGGATGGCTTCATTGATTTTCAAATCGTTTGCTTCGGAAGCATTTTCATCCAAATTCGCATTGAAAAGAATATGATTGGCATAAACATTTTCCTGACGAATGGTTTGCCCGTCACCAATATCGATTTTACTTTTCGGACGGTCTGCTGAAATAACAATCAACGGAATCTGACTGTAAAAAGCTTCGGCAATTGCAGGATAATAATTCAATAGAGCCGAACCGGAAGTACAAACTATTGCAACCGGTTTCTTTTTCTGCTGGGCTATGCCTAAAGCAAAAAAAGCAGCACAGCGTTCATCGGCTATACTCAAACAATTAAACGCCGGATTACTGGCAAAACCAATAGTTAAAGGTGCATTTCGGGAACCTGGGGAAATTACAATATCGTGAATGGCTTTAGCTTTTAAGACTTCAATAATACTTTGGGCTAAAGGTATTTTTGGGTATATCATTGTTGTATTCGGTAAATAACAAAGATAATGAGATAATTGGGATTTTTTATTTGTGGTTTCGGTTATTTGACAATACGCTGTTCAAGTATTCCTTCAAATAATTCATATGATTATTAAATTTGGAATTTAGAGTTTCATCCCTGCTCAACCGACTCTTCATCCTTAAAAACCATAAACTTAAAAAAAGTATAATGCGATACGCCGTAAAGAAGAATAATCATATGTACAAATAATTGCTGTTTCAGGTAAAACTTGTTCACAAAAAAGAGTCCAATCTGCACCACAAAAAGCAGAGCACTAATTAAGAGCCAGAAACTTTTCTTATCGTCTTTGTAGCAATAATTACTTACGGACAAACCACCAAGAAAAGCGGTCAGAAAACCGTTTATAACCCATAAATAATAACTGTTTGTTATACTTTCTTTTATTAAATCGATAAGATATAGAAACACAAAAAGAATGGGTAATGAAGTAAGAAAAATAGTTGTCCAACGCATATCCTTTAAAACTCGGCAAACAATCACAATCAAAACAAACCGAAATACTACCGAAGTCACAGCTCCCCAAAAATAACTCGACTCAGAACTTTGAGAAAATGACAGATAAGCTATCTGAAACAAAAGAAGTGCTAAAAAGTATAAATAATCTCTTTTTAATGAAGCGTAATAATACAAAAGCATTAAAATCGGTATTCTAATAAATCCGAAAACTTCTTTTAATGGATTATATTCAAAAAAAACAAAAATACTGTATAATCCGATTACAGAAAAATACAGTAGTGTTACACTGCGAATTACGTTTTCTTTTGCCTGAAAAGCCATACCTAAAGTTATGATTTTTTTTCGAGGCCACAACAAACAAACTTTTGAAAATCAACCACATAAGTTTCAAACGGGGATTTTTTCTTGTTCTCTTAAAATTAAAAATCTATAAAAAGTATAGTGTGAAATTCCATACGACAAAATAACCATCTGGTAAATCCCTTCACTTTTCACGTAGAACTTATTAATAAAAAATGCCGCAATCTGAACGATAAACAAAACCGCACTGATTAACAACCAATACCCTTTTTCATCAGAATCATTAAGATAATGTATAATCGAAACTCCACCAAGAAAAGAAGTCAGCAAGGCATTTATTATCCAAATGTAATAACTGTCCCCAAGCGATACCACAACCAATTCGATCACATATAAATACAAGACAAAAAAAGGCAGACTGGCGAAAAATATTGCCAACCGTCTCTTTTTAATAACCAAATCCAAAACCAGTAAAACGAGACAAAATTTAAACAGTACAGAAGAGAAAGTACCGAAAATAAACAAATCCGGATTCCCTGTAAAGAATAAAACCGAAGCCAGTTGATACAACAAAAGTCCAATAAAATAAATAATCTTCTTTTCCCTTGAACTTATTAAATACAAAACCATTAAAATGGGAATCCTTACAAACCAAAAATACTTGCCGTTTTCTTCATCGTTTAACAATGAAAAAACACTGTATACAGCAAGATTTACAAAGTAAAGTATGGTTAATATGTTAGAAAATTTTAGTAACTTCATATCCTTCAATACATCATTCTCGACGAAACCAATAAATCTAACAAATTTTAACATAAGAACAAAGTTTATGTCAATAATTATCCGACAAGCAACAACAGAAGATTTACCCGGCATACTGCAAATCGTAAATCATGAAATCTTAAATACGACAGCCATTTGGGATTATGATGTACGAACGTTAGCACAACAGGCTGCTATTCTTGATGAAAAAAAGGAGAAAAATTTTCCTTTTCTGGTAGCCGAAAAAAACGGAATAGTTGTAGGGTTTGGAACATATGGGACCTTTCGGTTTAAAATAGGTTACCGTTTTACTGTGGAGCATTCCGTATACATCCATAAAGATTATATTGGCAATGGAATTGGATCCTTACTTTTAAAAGAACTGATCGAAATAGCCAAACTTCAAAATTTGCATACTATGATTGGTGTAATCGATGCAGAAAACGGTGGCAGTATCGCTTTCCATGAGCGTATGGGGTTCAAAAGAGTGGGCCATATCAAGGAAACCGGTTACAAGTTTGACCGATGGTTGGATTCGGTATTCGTGCAGATAATGCTTTAAAAAACCAAAATAAAACCGCAGAATCACAGATCTTAAATATAATCTGGAATCTGCGGGATTTTTTTTAAGAATTGTAGAATTACGCTTTTATCCAATCCGTAATCTCTTTATCGTCGGGTAAAACTCTTGGACTGATTACATTTTCCAATTGTCCTTCCTCATTGATTAAATACTTCTGAAAGTTCCATTCTACATGATTGTCTTCCAAACCGTTTTTGGATTTTTCAGTTAAAAATTGGTATAGCGGATGCATGTCTTCCCCCTTAACGGAAATTTTTTCCATCATAGGAAAAGTAACACCGTAATTTCTGCTGCAAAATGTTTTAATTTCCGCATTACTTCCCGGTTCCTGGGCTCCGAAATTGTTGGCCGGAAAACCTACAATTATAAAATTTTTGTCTTTAAATTCGGAATATACTTTTTGCAGTTGTTCGTATTGAGGTGTTAAACCACATTCCGAAGCGGTATTGACAATCATGATTTTTTTCCCTTTTAAAGCCGCGAAATCGAACTCTTTACCTTCAATATCCTGAACTTTAAACTGATAAATATTTTTTTCTTTCATCACTTTTTCTTTTGGTGCTGTTTCCATGGTTTTATTTTTGTTTTGCCCCTGGCAGCTAATCATAAATAATAAACCAAAGGCTAAAATGAAACTTCTCATTGCTATATTTTTTATAAAATTACTGAAAATGTAAGTTTTGAAATACTTTTTCCGTTTAAAGTTTTGTTAAACAAAAAACCCACAATCTTTCAATTATGGGTTCTTCTGTAATTATTTTTTATAATGTTTTCGATATTGAAAATAAGATGTAATACCTAAAAGCGCAACCAACGCTACAGAAATATAAACAAAATTAGGCGTTACCACTTTATCTCCTTTTGCGTAGGAATGCAACCCTGTCAAGTAAAAATTCACCCCGAAATACGTCATCATGATTGAATAATAGGCGAAAATACTCATCAGGTTAAAAAACCATTTGCCCCGTAAAGCCGGAACAAATCGGGCATGAATCACAAACGCATACACCATGATACTGATTAAAGCCCAAGTTTCCTTCGGATCCCAGCCCCAGTAACGCCCCCAGCTTTCATTAGCCCATTGCCCACCAAGGAAATTCCCGATGGTTAACATCACCAAACCAACCGTTAAAACCATTTCGTTGATAATGGTTAATTCGCGGATGTTCAGCTCCATTTTCTTTTTATTCTTCGCAGTGGTTAAGAGCATCAATAAAAGCGATACGATTCCCAAGATCATTCCTAAAGTAAACGGTCCGTAACTTCCCACGATAACGGCAACGTGGATCATTAACCAATAGGAATTCAAAACCGCTGCAAGGTTGGCAATGGAAGGATCCATCCAGTTCCAATGCGCAATCATTAAAACCATTGCAGCAACGAATGCCGTGGAAGCTACTGTTAATTCTGATTTTCTTCCGAAGATTAATCCGAATAACATTGTTGCCCATCCGACATAAATCATCGATTCATAAGCATCACTCCAAGGAGCGTGACCCGAAATATACCAACGCGTAATTAAACCGACAGTATGCAACACAAATAACAAACCGATAATTACATGACTGACTTTCACCAGCACATTAATCACTTTTCCGGAATTGAAGATTTTCACAATTACAAACAAAAACATCAACACACCAACATACATGTACCATGAGAACAACTTCTTGAATACATCGTATTTGTTGTATAAAATTTCAGAATCGATTTTTTCTTCACTCGGATAGACATCGTTTCCGTATTTCTTCTGGAATTTGATTAAACCGTCCAAAAACATATTGGCTGATTTATAATCTTTCTTCACAGAAACTTCATCTAAAGCCTGCAAATACAAAGGAATTGCATTTTTAGTAAACAAGGAGTCCATTCCGGTTAAATGCGCTTCGTTTAATTCCAGGTGGGAAACCCATTTGTTATTCTTGTCGTACGGAATCGGGAAAACCTTCAGAATCTGGCCGCTTAAGGCAGAATACAATAGGTTTACTTTCTTATCAGTTTCAATAAAATCTTTCTGGAATTTATTGGGAACTGCGGCTTTGTAGGCTTCATCCAGATAAGGCGAAAGTTTGTAATTTCCTCTCGTGTCAAAAAATTTCATCAGGGAAACGTACTTAGCGCCTTTTTCAGCACCAATCAGGTTGTGGATACTGTCATTATATTTCGGAATAAAAATAATCGGCACATTGTACCAAAGCTGCGGAAATTGTGTCATGGAAAGAAAAGCCTGATCAGAATTCATGCCTTTGTAGGTATCCATTTTACTTACTTTTCTAAGTAATTCTGATGAAAAAGTATTCACCGGCTTCATACGTCCGCCCTGATCCTGAACAATCAAACGACCGAATTTTTCAGCATGCTCTTCCGAAACTTTAAATTTAAACAACAACGAATCGATTTGCACTTCACTTGGCATTTTCGGTTGATGTACGTCATGCTGAGCAAACATTCCCAAGCTGAAAAACAAGGCAATAATCGTTGTTAATGCAGCTTTCTTATCTTTTACTTTTTTAAGTTTTCGGGTTAAATCACCAAATCTTGAACCTCTTGTAAACAAAACCCCTAACATCCCGATATATAAAAGTGTGTAACCAATATAAGTCGTCCAGGTTCCCACAGAGTCGTGGTTTACGGAAAGAATCGTTCCTTTTTCATCCGGATCGAAAGAGGCCTGAAAGAAACGGTACCCTCTGTAATCCAACACGTTATTCATGAAAATTCTCGCATCGAATTTATTATTTAGCTCCTTGTCATCAATGGTCACTTTACTTTCAAAAGCAGAATAACTTTTTTCTGTTCCCGGGTATTTGGATGCGATAAAATCGTTCAATTTTACTGAGAAAGGTGTTTCGTACACTTTACTGCCGTACATCACCGTATATTCTAAATTACCTAATTTAAAGGATTGTGGTACACCCATTTTCCCTTTAGCGCCCACAAGCGTTACCTCTTTCTCTTTGCCTTCGTTACTCACTGTAATCACTAAAGCATCGTCGGTTTCTTTGTCTTTATAATCACCGTTGGATTCCTGAACAATTTTCCCTTTCATGGCCGGCTCGGGAATTACGAATTGTGTTCCGCCCATATTGTATAACGAACGTAGCATCAACGGCTGAATTTTTTCTTTTTCAACCGATCCTTTAAACTGATCTGCCATGCGCATAAAATCTCCTTCAAAAGGCGATTGAATCGTATACGCATCACTTATTTTAGTTATGTTAATAGCTCCTGCCGTAAATTTATTGAAAGCAAAAAGCACATTGTGAATGTTTTGCACTTCGCCTTCTTTAAGGTAATGTTCGTGACGCGTTCCGTCACCCGATTCTACTAATTTCAGATAAAATACACCATTCGAATCTTCTTTCACCACTTCTTTGGCATTCATAATAAAATCCTTATAACGGATTTCAAACGGGATTTCATCAAATTTCTCTGAAATAGTAAAATCGTTATCTGTGACCGGCGACATTAGCAATTGTTTTTCGAACGTACGACGTTTCATTTCACCTTGGTAATTTCCGTCTACAAAAACATTAAGATAAGTTTTCTCGGAAAAGATTTGTGTAGACGTTTCCCCTTCACGGATAGGCATCATACCTTCAAAACTGATGTAGCGGGTGATAAATGCTCCGGCGATAATCAGAATAAATGATAAATGCAGCAACAAAGAAGCCCATTTTTCTTTACTCAAAAGATTGTAACGCTTAATGTTTCCGATAAAGTTAATCATAAAAAACACCATAATTACTTCAAACCATCTGGTATTATAGACTAAAATTCGGGCGGTATCAGTATTGTATTCATTTTCAATGAAGGTTCCTGCTGCCATAGCTACAGCAAAAACAACAAATAAAATGGCCATCAAACGCGTGGAAAACAGGAAGGAGAATATTTTTTTATCCATGACGGAAATCGGGTTTTTCAAATTGTCGCGAAGATACTTAAAAACAAAGTTTTGTTAACTCATTTTAACGTATTTTAAGAAATAAAAAAGCCTGATTGGAAGTTCCGCTCAGGCTTTTTTTCGTTTTTTTTAAATTCCTATTTCCACTTGGAAACGAACATACCAGTTATCTTTGGTTTTTCCGTTTGCATAATTTAATTGGTCATAGGTAAACTCTGTTTGCAGTTTAAAAGCGTGCTCCCAGATATATTTTGTTACGCCGATGGTGTATTCACGGGTATTTGGCGTTAACCCTTTGATATCATCGTGTGGATTTTGATACGAATAACGCCCGATGATTTCATACATCGATGGAAAAGTATAACTCAATTGATAGTCCATCCCCTCTCCTACGTACACATAATTACTTTCCGTAACATCTAAAGGATTAACCGTAATCGGGTTTTTCGCCATACGTTTCATATAGGTTGCCATGGCTGCCCATCCGTTATATTTTAATACAGCATCTCCAAAAAGTGACGACATGGTTCTTTGTTCGTACAAATCGCTACCAGTTTCACCCTGAGTTCTTCTTGCTAAATTGTTCTGATGAGCCGCACCGGAAAGCATCAATTTCGGTTTTTCTTCACGGGCTAAATCACCCTCGAAATTTGTACCATCTTTCTTAAAACTTCCAAATGGAAACAATTCAAGTTTTCCGGTAAATGCCACTCCGTTATCCGGGCTTTTAGTCCAGTTTCTTCCTTCTCCGGTAGTAACTGCTGTTTTTAGATTATAGGAGAATTTATCTTTCTTTTCATGCAGATAATAGGCCTGAATACCGAAATCCCTGTCAATATTAAATCTTGAGTTATTAATGGAACGGTCTGTTAACTGTAATGCTCCGGAAGAGTTCACACGCTGACGGTTCCCGGGAATTTTTGTCTGACCGAAAGTAAAACTCCAGTGCTTACTCGGGCGGTAAATTACAGCCGCATCACGAATAATGTTAATATTTTCTCCGTCGTGAATTTCTCCGACATCACCCGGTGCAAAAGACAACTGAATTACATATAAGAATTTCGGATCACCTACGTAACCATCAAAACGCAAACGCAAACGACGAATCTGTCCGTCATAAGCAGCATCTTCTCCATCATTCTGAATGTAACCAATACGGTTTTGCATACGAAAACGGATATTTAATTGAAATAAACTGTCGGCAGAAGTAATTCCTAAGCCTTTTCCATAACTGTAGTACGGAAGTGCTGCTAATTTTAAATCGTTATCTTTAGTGGAAAGTTTTATGTCTTGCGCCTGCAATGCAGCAACAAAACACAATGACAAAAATGTAATTAATTTTTTCATGTTAAGAAATGGTAAGTTGTGTGTTATTCGGGTGCAAAACTAATGTTATTAATTTCAGCTAATATTAAGGAATTGTTACCTTTGCGGAAATTTTGTGTTATGGAAAACAGCTATATAGGATATCATTTTACAGTGGAACCGAGAGAATTAGGCTCCGAAATTCTAATTGCCGAATTGGGAGAAAAGGCTTTTGAAAGCTTTATCGAAACCGAAACCGGAGTATCGGCTTATGTACAGAAAGAGCTTTGGGACGAAAACATATTGGATGATATTTACATTCTTCAATCAGAGGAGTTTAAAATCTCATACACTTTTGAAGAAATCGAACAGGTGAACTGGAATGAAGAATGGGAAAAGAATTTTGATCCGATTGATGTAGACGGTATTTGCCAGGTGCGAGCGCCATTTCACGAAAAAACCGCTGCAAAGTACGATATCGTAATCGAGCCCAAAATGAGTTTCGGAACCGGCCATCATGAAACGACATACATGATGATCCAGCATTTGTTGGAAATGGATGTAACCGATATGAAAACGCTTGATATGGGTTGTGGAACGGCAATTTTAGCCATTTTGGCAGAGATGAAAGGTGCCAAACCTATTGATGCCATTGATATTGACAATTGGTGTTACCTAAATTCGATTGAAAATGCAGAACGTAACAATTGTAAGCATATTTCAGTTTATGAAGGGGATGCATCTTTATTGAATCAGGGGCAGAAATATGATTTGATTATTGCGAATATTAACCGTAATATCTTGCTGAACGATATGCAAACCTATGTGAATTGTTTAAACAAAAAAGGCGTTTTACTTTTGAGTGGTTTCTATAATGAAGACATTCCGTTCCTTGATGCCAGCTGCACCGAGAAAGGATTGACCTATGTTAAAAAGTTCCAAAAGAACAATTGGGTCTCTTTAAAATACGTAAATTAGCATAAAATTTAACACAAGTAATTGATTATGAGTGTAAAAGAAAAAATAAAAGAAAAGGTATCGGTACAGGAACTGCTTGCTAACAATTATGAAATTATTTTGTTCAATGACGATGTAAATACTTTTGATCACGTCATAGACACTTTAATAGATGTTTGTGACCATGAACCTTTACAAGCAGAACAATGTGCGCTTTTGGTTCACTACACCGGAAAATGCGGTGTAAAAACCGGTTCTTATCAGGAATTGGAACCCCAGTGTTCAGCATTACTGAGTGCCGGTTTAAGCGCTGAAATACAATAAAAAAAGTCCCGATTTAATCGGGACTTTTTAGTATTATCTAATAGACTAATTATTGTCTAGTATATTCATCTACCAATGTCATACCTTCAACAGTATACTTAACTTTTAAAGTTGTAGCGTTTAAAACATAAACTTCTTCATTTGTAGTTACTCCGTCAATAGTACGAGTTAATACATTACCTGTTCTTGACCATGTCCCTGCAATTGCATCAGCAACACAATCACTTGGATAATAAACGTCATTAGCAACTCCACCAGTCAATAATTCAAGATAATCCTTTTTAGTAGTACACTCATGCTCATAATTTGCAAGTACTTCTTGTCCATTTACAATTGCACCTGACTTAGTGTACGCCCATTTTCCTTCAATGTTAGCAGGAGCTGCATCTGAAGAATCATCATCTTTGTTACATGAAGTAAAACCGATCGCTAAAAACGATACCAATAGTAAAACTTTTTTCATTTTTTGTTAATTTTTAAATTTTAGCAAATAAAGTAAAATATTACATTAATGAAAAAAAATCACAAAACTTTTTTTACAACATTTAATGACATTTTTACTATTTTCCTGTTAATGAGGCAATTTATCCTTAAAAAATCCATACAAATAAGTACCTAATAAGGCGCCAATCAAAACAATAACAATTCCGTAGAAACCTGCACCAAGTAAAATAAATATTGGCCCCGGGCAAGAACCAACCAATGCCCATCCCAATCCGAACAGAATCCCACCAACAATATAACGAGTAAAACCTCTTTCTTTATCGGCAATTTCTATTGGTAATCCTTTAATGTCTTTCAACTGCTTTCTTTTTATCAGCTGTACCCCGATTACTCCTGTAAAAACAGCCACTCCAATTATTCCGTACATATGAAAGGACTGAAAATGGAACATTTCATAAATACGGTACCAGGAAACAGCCTCTGATTTTGTCAGCACTACACCAAAAACAAAACCTACCAAAACAAATTTTATCAAATCTAAAATCTTCATAATCAAAATTTAAAAAATTAAGGGTAAAAGAAAATGCGCCATAATCAAACCACCAATGAAAAATCCTATAACAGCGATTAATGATGGTTTCTGCAGATTACTCAAACCTGAAATAGCATGACCTGACGTACATCCGCCGGCATAACGGGTTCCGAAACCAATCAGTAATCCTCCAAAAAACAAAATGAATATTGTTTTTGGCGTTTTAATGGCTTCCCAACCGAAAAGTGAATCTGGACCTAATTTACCGTTAGGCGCTTCAATATTCATAGCTGCGAGCAGTTCTATCGTTTTAGGATTAATATCCACACCGCTTCCGTCACTTAAAAAATGAACCGCGACAAATCCTCCTAATATCGCTCCTAAAACAACGGCAAGATTCCATTTCTGGTCGCGCCAGTCGAATTTAAAAAAATCGACGTTCTTTCCTGCGCCAGCCATTGTACAAAGTGTTCGTAAATTTGAAGACATTCCGAATTGTTTTCCGAACAAAATCAGTGTCAGCATTATTACACCAATCAAAAACCCCGAAACATACCAGGGCCATGTGCCTAAAAATGAATACATAATCTAAATATTTTTACACAAAAATAGGTATTGACTAAAGAATATATGTAACAAACATTACATATTTTTCGTTTCTATAAAAATATTCTTCTACTTTTGAAAACAAAAATAAAGAGCAATGAAAAATTTCACCATTGAATTTAAATGGGCAGCCATTTCCATCTTTACAGGTTTAGCATGGATTCTTTTGGAGAAAACCCTTGGACTTCACGACGCAAACATAAAATGGCACCCTTTATTCAGTATGCTGATCATTTTTATCATTATCCCTTTATATTATCTGGCCATTCGCGATAAAAAAAACAACTTCTATAACGGAACCATAACCTGGAAACAAGGTTTCATCTGCGGATTAATCATAACAGTTATTGTTACTTTGTTTACGCCGCTTACACAATATATTTCCTTAAACGTTATATCGCCGGATTATTTTAAAAATGCAATAGCATACACCCTTAGTAAAAGCCATATGGCACAAGCTGATGCCGAAGCATATTTTAACCTTAACAGCTACATTATGCAGGCTGTTTCCATGGGCTTATCGTTTGGAGTGCTTTGCTCCGGTGTTATTTCATACCTAACAAAATCCAAATAATTTATGCTGAAAAGAATTCTCTTTATTTTAATTACAGGCTTGGGAATTACGTCCTGCATCAGTACAAAATCGACTATTAAAAACATCGATAATACCACCATTAAACCAGTAATTAAAGATGATACTTATCAGATTAAAGAATATGCCTCCGATAAAAAATACGGATACGATTCCGATTACCCCATTAACATCGGGTTTATCATGGAAATAAACGAGGAAAAATTCATCAATTACTATTTTAATGCTTTAGAAGGTCCTAACGGTGAAACACTTACCTATAAAAAAACAGAAAGCTGTTGCCCGTTCCCTACTGCCAACAATAAAATTGGTGGTGGTTTATTGTCGGTATATGAAGTAACGTGGGCTGGTCAGAGCAAACCTCTTAAAATGTACTTTAATATTTTCGAAAGAGGTAAAATTATGTGTCCCAATGGGTTGACTATTAAAAAATCGATTTTAAACAGACCGTAATTTTAAGAATTTTATAAGATTTACAGCCTTCTAAGTCCTTCATTAGAAGGTTTTTTTATTATATCTTTGTACAACTTTTTTTAAACACAACTATGAATTTACAAAACATACCTCAAATTAAACATATAGACAGTAACAATTTCTTCCTTTTGGCAGGACCTTGCGCCATCGAAGGTGAAGAAATGGCCATGCGCATTGCTGAAAAAACCGTTGCTGTTACCGACAAATTAAAAATCCCTTACGTTTTTAAAGGTTCGTTCAAAAAAGCAAACCGTTCCCGTATTGACAGTTTTACTGGAATCGGTGATGAAAAAGCTTTAAAGATATTACAGAAAGTATCCCGCGAATTCGGTGTACCAACGGTTACCGATATTCATACAGAACAAGATGCCGCTATGGCTGCCGAATATGTTGATATTCTTCAGATACCGGCATTTTTAGTACGCCAAACGGATTTGGTGGTAGCCGCTGCAAACACCGGAAAAACCGTAAACCTTAAAAAAGGACAATTTATGAGTCCGGAAAGTATGAAGCATGCGGTTCAGAAAGTTATAGACTGTAACAACCAGAACGTTATGGTAACAGACCGAGGCACCATGTTTGGCTATCAGGATATGATTGTGGATTACAGAGGGATTCCAACCATGCAGCAGTTTGCGTCAACCGTTTTGGACGTAACCCACTCTTTACAACAGCCAAACCAGATGGTGGGTGTAACCGGCGGTCGTCCTGAAATGATTGAAACCGTTGCTAAAGCAGGAATTGCCGTAGGGGTTGACGGAATTTTCATTGAAACCCATTTTGATCCCGCTAACGCAAAAAGTGACGGTGCCAACATGTTGCACCTAGACTTATTCGAAGGTCTTATGGAGAAATTGGTTGCCATACGCCAAACGATAAACAAATTCTAAATTATAAAAGCCCTTGAAAATCAAGGGCTCTTTATTTATATAACAGTTCAGCCTCCTTAATCACTGCTTCCAAAACAGTCAATTCAATTTCTTCAAGTTTATGGTAGCGTAAGGATTTTACCGTGTTTCTGTTTTCATCAATTAAGTATTCTTGATTTTTCGTTAATTGAAATCCTTTGGCGAATCCAATATCTAAAATCCCTTTTTATGATTGGGTGCCAAATAGATAAAAGGCTTCTTTTTCAAATAAAAATATGGTATTCCCCATTTAAAAAGCAATTCCGATTCCGGTACAAGTCGTTCAACTACATCACAAACAAAAAGCATAATTTCCTGATAATTTGCAGGTTGCCTTAAAATGTAAACTTCTGTGGGTTTCATAGCTTAAAAATACTAAAAAAAATTTGTTCAGATGAAAAAATATAACTTACTTTGTTTTTCAAAGTACTTTATATGGATACTCAAAATTATTTACAGGATCTGAAAGAAATCAAAGAATTGATGAATAAATCATCTCAATTCATTTCATTAAGTGGTTTGTCCGGAATTTTAGCCGGTGTTTATGCGCTTATCGGAGCAGTTATCGCTTATTTTCTTATTGAGAATCACACGGAATACTATATCACACTCGAAAGTCAAACATTCAAACTAATTTTATTGACCGCTTTGTGTGTGTTAGTTGCTTCATTAGTAACTGCGTACATTCTTACCGTAAACAAAGCAAAAAAGGTAGGTGAAAAAGTATGGAATGCTTCCTCAAAACGCTTGCTAATCAACTTTTTTATTCCATTGGTTACCGGCGGAATTTTTGCAATACTGCTAACTAGAAACGAATTTTTCTGCTTAGTTGTTCCAACTACATTGATTTTTTACGGGTTAGCCTGCGTAAATGCCAGTAAATACACACTCCGAGATGTTCGCTATTTAGGCATCACTGAAATAATTATTGGTCTACTGGCCGTTGAATTTTCCGGTTATGGTTTGTATTTTTGGGTGCTCGGATTTGGAATTTGCCATATTGTGTACGGAACTGTAATGCATTATAAATACGACAGAAAATAGCATGAAAAAAATTGCATTAATTATGGTTTGCACTTTAGGCATTATTTACCTCGTCGGCTATTTTAATTCTATTGCCGTTAATGATGGATTTAAAACGTTAGAAGAAAAATCATTGGGTTTACTAAAAGAAGGTGACATTATTTTTCAAACATCAGAATCAGAACAAAGTAAAGCGATTCAGATTACAACCAATTCCAAATTTTCTCATTGTGGACTTGTTTATGCTATCAATGGCAAAAAATATGTTTATGAAGCAGTACAGCCTATAAAAATAACCCCGATTGAAGAATGGATAAATCATGGAAAGGATAAAAAATATTTGGTAAAACGATTGAAAAATGCTGAAACCGTTTTAAATTCGCCTACCCTCTCCAAAATGAAACAAAAAGGTGAACTGTATTTAAATAAAAATTACGATGCATATTTCGAATGGTCAGATGACAAAATATATTGTTCTGAACTGGTATGGAAAATCTATAACGAAGGGGCAAATATTAAACTTTGTTCGTTTCAAACGCTAAAAGACTTTAATTTAAATGATCCTAAAGTCCAAAAAATAATGAAACAACGTTACGGAAACAACATTCCTTACCATGAGGAGGTTGTTGCACCATCGCAACTTGTTAACTCAGATGTATTGGAAACCGTAATTGATACGTATTAATAACTTGAAAAACATTATCCAAAATATAAACAAAGCTTTTGACAATCGTATCCGTTTGGGTATTATGTCGATATTGATGGTGAACGAATCAGCTGATTTTTCGACACTTAAAGAGCTTTTAGGGATAACCGACGGAAATTTAGCCAGCCATGCCAAAGCCTTAGAAGCGGAAAATTATATCGTAGTGGAAAAGCAGTTCATTGGCAAAAAACCAAACACCAGTTACCGGGCAACTGCCGAAGGGAAAAAAGCATTTCAGGATCATATTGAGGCCCTTGAAAAATTAATCAGTAAGAGTTAATCTATTTTTTTATTTAAAAACTTTGAATTTCAAAGTACTTTTAAACTGTGAATATGAAAGATAAAATCATCGAAAAAATGTACGAAATCAGTAAGATTCCTTATCAGAAATACGTCAAAACGAATAAACCTTGGCAAGTAACCAAATCCGAACTGCTCGCCTACCCAACCGATTCATTAGGACAAAATCTCGGTAAATTCTTGAACGACAACAACTTTAACATCCAATCAAAACTGGAAGATCATGACATCATTCACATTCTAACCAACACCGGAATTACTGTGGAAGACGAAATCGCGATGCAATACTATCTTTTGGGCAATGGCAAAAAAAGCCTGTATTTGTTCATGGTTATTCTAAGCGGAACACTTTTTTATTCGACACAAATCCGAGAATTTATCAGACAATATAAAAGAGGTAAAAAAGCACATCGCTTCTACGATCTCAATTTTGAAAAATTATTATTTGTTCCAATGGCAAACATCAGACAAACCTTTAACATTCAATAAAATGCAACTTACTTCATCACAACAAAATTTTGGCAAACTAACCGATTATACCGCTTTAGCGAGTTTTGGCACCGGAACTCTTTTACTGGTTTTGGGGTTATCCTTTAAAAGCTTTGATTTTGTCTTTATTATCGGTTACTTTTTTGTACTGATTGCTATAGCCATAAATGCGATATTATTACTCATCACTCTTTCTTTACTCTGTATTCAGTGGAAACATTGGCAGTTCTTTCTTCAAAGAGCATTGATTTTATGCGCTAACATACCGGTTACAGCCCTTTATATGTACATCCTCTTTAATTAATCAAAAACAATAATCATGGAAAACGAAAATCAAAAAACAGAACAGCACAACCAACCGATTGCAAACATTGCAGTTAAAACTTCATTTTTTCAATCGAATACAGCTAAAATGATAATGGTCGGCATTCTTACGCTGGTGCTTTTAATACCACTTTCATTTGTGGAAGAACTAATTTTTGAACGATCCGAACGCAAAAAAGAAGTAGTAAGCGAAATCACGCAACTTTGGGGAGAAGACGTGTTTTTCTATGGCCCTATTTTAAGAGTTCCTTACAAATCGTATTCTGAAACATCCGTAATTGATTCCAAAACAAAACAAACTATTATTGAGCGAAAAGCTACGGTGGATTACGCCTATTTTTTTCCGGATCAATTGAATAACACATCCAACATTAAAAAGAATACATCCTTAAAAAGAGGTATTTACAACAATGTAGTGTATACGGCTGATATGAAATTCGACGGAAGCTTCGGCAAACTGAATTTCGAAAAACTGGGCATAAAAGAAGAAGATCTACTTTGGGACAAAGCGGCTTTAGTAGTAAAAACCACAAATCTGAAAAGTATTAAAAGTGATTTAAATATTAAACTGAACAACCAAACCTTTAATTTTGAATCGAAAGCAGAAGAAGACAATTTTTACGGCACTTTAGAAACCAATCGTTTTGATTATAAAACACTCGCTGCCAACAACAGACTTGCTTTCAACTTTACCATGAAATACAACGGAAGCAACAGTGTAAAATTCATTCCGATTGGAAAAACAACACAAGTTAACCTAAATTCAGATTGGGAATCACCAAGCTTTGAAGGAATGTTTGCCGCTAATGACACCACAAAATCCATAAATGATAAAGGTTTTCATGCCGATTGGAAGATTTTAGACATTAACCGTTCCTTTTCGCAACAATATGTGAGCAAAGTTCCGAATTTGAACAGCTACTCCTTTGGTGTAAAACTGATTGAAACCGTAGACGAATACCAACAGAACGAACGCGCTGTTAAATACGGTTTTCTGGTTATCGGCTTGACCTTTCTGATTTTCTTTCTGATTCAGTCGGTAAATAAAATCAACATTCACATTTTTCAATATACGATGTTAGGCCTTGCCCTGATTATGTTTTACACGCTATTAATCTCAATTACAGAACATTCGAGTTTCTCGCTAGCGTATTTGATTGCATCCCTCGCGGTTATTGCAATGATTGTACTTTACTCGATTTCCTTCTTAAAAACGAAGAAATTCCCAATGTTCATCGGATTGGCGCTTGGTGGACTGTATTCCTTCATTTATGTAATCATCCAACTTGAAAATTATGCTTTGTTAGTCGGAAGCATCGGTTTATTTATCATACTCGGATTGGTAATGTACTTCTCCCGAAAAATAGACTGGAATAACGGAAATTCATAAAAAACAAAAAGCCCCGATTAAATATCGGGGCTTTTATTATTTACCATCTACATAATCCTGCAGATACTTAAATCTTTCCGTTAATTTACCGCTTTCGGTAATCTTGGCTCTTTGCAGAATTCCGTCTTTATCATCATTGTAAAAAGCTGGAATAACGTGTGTTAAAAACATTTCACCGAAACCTTCACTGGCATCCTTCGGCAGTTCACAAGGCAAATTATCAACCGCCATCACTACAATTGCGCCCGGGTGATTGATGTCAACCTCTACACCTTGGCTTGGATAATAACCATACAAAGGTTCTGCAATGGTTGAAGCTCTCAAAGTCGATTCAATCGGACCGTTTACATCACAGGAAATATCTGCAATTACTTTAATTTTATTATCAGCGGCATTAAGCATTTCTCTTGTTAAGATAACCGGCGCTCCGTTTCCGTAAAAATGTCCTGCCAGAAAAATATCAGACACCTTAGTGAATCGCTCAAAATCAGAAGTATAACTTTCCGGATGGGTATAAAAATCTTTATTGTCTAATTTTTGACCGTCTGTACGCTTGTTATAATCTAATACATCTATCTGAGTATAAACCGGTTGGGTGTAGGTTTTCGTCAGATAATCTTCAGGAGAAACCTGCTTGATTTTCATGGCATCCAGAATTTCCTTAGCTCCCATGCCCACTTTTCCGTGCCCTGTCAAAACGATTTTAATTGGCGGCAACATAGGACGACGTAAGCGTTCAATTAAAGCTGCTTTATCAGCTAAAGTTTCGGCTTTAGGCAAATTGAAAAGATCATATTTAATTCCAAATGCTCTGAAACCGTTATACGCTCCAACAATTCCGGCATAACGACCAAAACCGATTAAACGGTGGCTGGTTTGATCTACAATGGTTTCATGATCAATTAATTCAATGTTTTTATCAAGACAGGCTACAAGTAATTTTCGGTTATAGGCTTGCTTTTTAATAGTGTGTGAAAAGAAAAAATATTTTTTGTTTGGGATTAATGCGTCAACAGGTACTTCTTTTACTCCAATTAATACATCACAATCAGACACATCTTGAGTTACTTCAAAACCCAAGGCAGTATATTCCTCATCCTTAAAAATGCGTATGTCAGATGACTCTACTTTAATTTCAGCCTGAGGATACAGTTCTTTAAGCCTAACCAGTTCCGAAGGCGTAAAAACCACGCGACGATCCGGTGGATTCTTTCTTTCTTTAATTATTCCAAATTTCATTGTAAGGCAATCTTTGTGAAATTTACATAGTTTTACATTTTTTTATAACAATAATGCAATTTCAACTGTTTAGTTTTGTTTGTTTTTGTTTATTTTCGTCCAAATGTAACATTTAAAGAATTGAAGTGCAATTATTTTTTATTGAATTTTAAATACTTTATATTTGTGGTTTGATTTTTGCATTTCATTAATCATCTTTTAACCGGGGTCGACTGGTTTTGACAGCGGGTGGAATTGGACGGTAAGCACGTCGAGCATTGTACTTTTGGCTCGTAAATATCAAGGGTACGAACTTATAAACGGCGAAAATAATTACGCTTTAGCTGCTTAATCTGAATTATAGTAAGATTTGCCTAGTTCCGACCAGGTCGGAAAGCTAGATTCTCCTCAAAAGCCTTGGTTTATGGCGCTTGATATAGGGGAACCGTAAAAGTAAACCTAGGAACGGTAATGTTTTAAATCCGTTCTGACACTGATAAAGCTAAGCAGAAAGTGGCGGTTTCCGGCCTTGCTTCCTGTCGAAAATCCAATCGGAAACTAAACGTGTAGAAAGCTCTTCGATTGCCTGTTTGGACGAGAGTTCGATTCTCTCCGACTCCACATTAAAAAACCGCAAATAGCTAATTTTAAAGCTTTTGCGGTTTTGTGTTTTTTAAATATGTACGATTACTGTACGGTAAAAATCATTTAGCTATTAAAAAAATACTCATAATCTTCATTAACCATTCCCTTAATCCTTATCTCCGGAAATTTTTTAAACATTTCAAACAATGCTGAATCTTTTTTGTATATTGAATATATATACAGCCATCTATTTTCATAACCCCATGATTGTCCAAATATAAAATTTAAATAGTATAATTTTTTTTCTCTTTTTAATTCTGATTGTAAAATATAATCAATTAATAAGAAAAGTGAACTATGATATGCTTCCATTGATTTCTTAATTGGATCAAATGCAAAATGGAAAACATTGTATCCTCCTTGAAAATTAAAAACTTGAAAAAAATTAACATTGTCAAAACACCCCTCTAATTTATCAAAGAAATTTGGACCATCTGCTGTTACTCTACCTATAGAGTCATATGTAAATGTATCAACCCTTGATGTTAAATTTACTTTACGCATTAAATTATCATGATGAATATTACTTCTTGCATCTCTGTAATTATTGAATAAAATAAAAAACCCATTTTCAAATAATTGAATTAAATTTATCTCCTTTTGTTTCTTAATATCTTCTTCATTACTCAATATTTGCTTTTGCTGTATGATTATTGTTATCAATAATCCAAAGATTCCAAACCCTGTAAAAAGTGTATTTACATTATCGTTGGTCAAAAAACTACCTTTTTGTAAGGACCCCATTAACCATAAAAAAAGCATGAACAAAAAAGCAAATGACATTAAAAAAATAGTTCCAGGTTTCTTCATCAAATTGTTTCCTTTTTAAATAAAAATATCCCTTGATAAGGGATATTTTTAATGTTAATTATTGCTAATATAAGGATATCCTGATTATCATCAATCCCAACTAGTGTTTTTGGCTTTCCAAATAGCATGTGGAATGTCGATTTTGTCACCATTATTATTAATATTTATTTTTGCTCTTTTGAACCCTTTTTGAATGCCTTCTTCAATCTTTTTCTCCAACCTGTCAAAATCATTATTTTGATTCATAAAAGCATTCAATTGATTTTTTTCTGATGCCAAAGAAGCCATGTTTGCGGCTCGCATTGCACGTTGATATTCTTCGACGGAACTGTGAACTTTATCCCCGGCATATAGTTGAACCAAAGTATCGGTATTAGGTGTTAGCTCTATTTCACCGGTCTTTCTTTCAATAACCTCATGAACTCCACCATCACCAACAAATGCAACTTCTTTTGGTCCGTCTTTACGACCTTTTTTATATTTAGGAATAGGTGCGGCCAACACTGCAGCTAATTGTACAGCTCCAATTGCACCTGCTAAAGCAGCCATTACAACTCCCTGTGGAGGTCCAATTGCTAAAGCCGCCACAATTGCTTGTGCTGTTTTTATACCAATATCAACCCCGGCCATTACTTTATTGAAAACAGCCTGTTTGTGTTGCTCTTTACGTTTTTTCTTCTCCAGTTCCTCGCGCTTTTTCTCTGCTTCTTTTGTGATTAGATCTTTTTGAGCCTGATCATTTCCGGCAAGCTCTAATTGGCGATTATAGTAAGCCTCATTTTTTTGAATTTCATTGTCAATATTTGAAATTCTAGCATCAAAAATCGAATTAGAAAGATTAACCAATTCATCTTTTAATTCCATTGAAAGCTCTTTCACTCTATCAGCAAATTCCTCTTCTGACAATAATCTACTTTCATTGTCTTTAGCGAATTTTTCATTGGTCAACTCGGATAATTCCCTTTTGTAATTTGCTATTCGGTTTTCAATTTTCTTTCTTTCATCTTCGCTAATTGTTTCATCTTTTACCAATTCCTGAAGCGCATCTATTTGGGATTGAAGCCCTTTTTTAGCATACTCTTGTCGAATCGCAAAAACCCTTCTTTCATGTGCTTCAACTTCAGCTTCAATGTTGTCTTGCCCTTCCGTTAAAATTCTGAATCGCTCGTTTTCAGCAGTCAAAGCATTTTGTAACTCAGTATCTTGTTTTAAGAGTTCAGCATCAATTTTCTTCTGAACTTTTGCAACTTCTGAATCCAAAATAGCTTGCTTATTCTTTGCCCCCTTTCTTTCAATATCTTCCTTGTCTTTTTGGAATTTTTCATAAATTAACTTTTCTTCATTGGTAGCATTTTCAGAAAGTTTAACACCGGCGATAAGATCTTTTGCTTTTTGTTCTGCATCTTTTTTGATGGCATTCATTTTTTCAGTTGATGTGTTTTCTGCATCAATCTTACTTAAAGCATTCTTAGTCAATTCGTACTGTAAGGTTAATTCTGCTTCTGACCTCTTCAGTTGCTCTACTTCCATATAAGCATTTAGCCTTTCTTCAGCAGATTTCGTCTCATCATCCACAATTTCTTGATTCAACTCTGCGCCACGCTCCAAACGAAACTTCATTAGCGCATATTCATCATCCAGTTGTTTCTGTAGATTTTTTAGATATTCAGCTCTTGCTTTTTTTAAGGCCTCAAGTCTTTTTTTAAGCTCTTCTTCAGTAAGTTTTGTTACATCTTCATCTTTTTTGGTTTCTTCTTCAGCTGCTTTTGTAGTGATCTCCAAAATACGTTTCTTGGCTTCTTCAATGATCGATTTTTGTTGAGCAACAGCTGCTTCTAATCGTTCTTTTTCTTCCTTCAAAGTCTTACCACTTTTGCCAAAATTGATTGCATAAGGATTAAAATCAGCAAGCTCCTGATTCTTTTTATTTAGCGCCTTTTCAAATTCACCCAATTGCATTGAAGCCTGATTCATTATTAAATTCAATGCTTCCTGGTCTTTAATTCCATTTTGAGTGTAACTTCTGAAAGCTTTATCCACATTTTTAATACCTGCTTCAGCTCCTTTCATCCTGGCTTCCTCAAACAATTCATCCCAGTCTTTATTCAAACGGCCTAAATCTTTAAGCGCTTCTCTGGCCAAATAGATAAACAGCGAAAAGAATCCGGATACAGCACCTTTGCCCTCATTCAATGAGATAATGAAACTGTCATATTCAGCAGATAATCTTTCTGTTTCTCCCTGAAGTGTATCTGTTCGTATTCCGGCTTGCTCTGTAGCCGTTCCATACTCATACATGTATTTTGTAAGTTCCTCAAGTCTTTTAGTGTTTGCAAGAATATTTCTGGCAGCTACGGCATTTTCAACCCCAAATACTTTTACCAAATAAGCATTGTCATTCAATAAAGGTTTAAGCATTTCCATTTTCTCCTGGACAGGAATGGAATTGTCTTTTAATTTTTCCATGGAAATTCCCAAACCGTCAAATACTTTTTGAGCATCTTTTGGTAAAGCATCCGGTGCAGAAATTTTCAACAATACATTTCGTAAGGCAGTACCGGCTTCAGCTCCTTTTAGCCCTTTTTCAGCCAACAATTCGATAAGTGCTGTGGACTCCTGAATATTGACATTCGAAGATTTGGCTACCGCACCAAATTTCAGTAATGCATCCGTTACTTCCGGAATTTCAGCAGATCCATACTTAGCACCATTTGCCAATGCGTCGACAAATTCAGCAGCTCGACTAGCATCGGCACCAAATTGATTCATGGCATCAGTTAATGCTGTGGCCGCTTCAGGTAATTCCATTCCGGCAGCTTTAGAAAGTAATAAAGTGGCCTCGGTAACTTTATTTAAGTTTTGAACATTGTTTAATAATTCAGGTTGAGCGGAAGCAATTAATTTATAAGCTTCAACAACCTTTACAGCACCGCCTTTTGTTTCTTTTCCGACCTCTATTGCTTTCTTTTTCAAGTAATCAAGGTCTTTTCCAGTTGCACCAGTTATTGCTCGTAAATCGGCTACAGACTGATCAAATTCTTTAATCTTTTCAAATGCAGCTCCTAACGCACGAGCAGCAGCATCAACACCAACTACTAAACCAAATGCACCAACTAGATTTTTAAGCATTCCGGTCATTTTTCCTATCTGGGGGTAATTACCCACATTCTTAGTAAAATCTCCAACGGCTTTATCTGCCTTTCTTACTTTATCATCCAACTGGTCAAATTCCTTTTGAGCAGCTTTTACTGCCTTGGAATTTTCTCCTTCTGCAACAATCAGATCACGAAGTTTATTTTTTGCTTCGGTCCTGGCATTGTTAAGTTTTTGATAGGCGCCAACAAGCCCTAATTTCTCCAGAGCTGCTTGCTTCATTGCTTTATTCATTACTTCCAACTCAACCCTTTCTTTGATAACCGCTTGGTTTGTGCTTTCTGAAGCCAGCTGTTGCTTTCTTTTTATAGAAATAAGTTGATTTTCCAATTGGATTTGCTCTTTCCAGACGTCTTTAGTTTTACTAATTATTTCAACTTCCTTTTGCTGTGCTTTTAACAATTCTGAATTGTTCCCAGCGTTTTTCATAGTTTTAGCTGCTTTTGCCAATTCCAAAATGTTTGACTTGAATTCATTGTTTTTACTGATTGCTTTCTCTAGGTTTTTAACATATTCTGTTCCCCAATGAAGAGCATCATCTTCAATAACTTCTTTTCGGGTTATAACCCCATTTTTATTTGCCATAATACTGTTGTTTTAGTTCTTCGGCTTTTGATAGAAATTTCAGAGCATCCGTTTCAATGAACACTAAACTCCATTCATAAACCTCAGCGTTTTCCGAGTTAACTTCATAGTCATACTCATTTTTTAATAATAAAACCAATTCTTCATTGTAATCAAACCGAAGTGATTTACATGCCATTGTTATAACCTTGTAAGCTCCTTCTAACAAAAAAATTTCTCTTTCTTGCTGCCAGGTCATTGTTTTAACAGGCTTATTTTTTTTGAATATTTTTTTAATCATCTCACTTTTATTTTTTATTCTTTGGGCGCTTCATAAGTCTTTTCCTCACGCCAAACAATTGTTTCTACACTTCCAGAATGTTGATTTTCTTTTTTTTCAACTAATCCTAAATCCCTAGCAATAATTACATGAGAAAAAGCGAATACTGCAGCACCTTCAAATTTTTGAGTGTAAATAATATCCTCTACTCGCGTAATGACTTCGGAAAAACCTTTGCTTTTGTCATCATTCTTACCTTCTAATGCCTTTTTGAAATCATTAAAGTATTTTGAATTTACTCCCAAAAACAAACAAAGTCCGGTTATGGTATATGGTGTTTCAGTAGGTATAAGAAACTTCTTTGGTGGATTCCCTTTATATTCAACTTTATTCCATTTTCTCTTGTCTGTGGCTTCAAAATATTCAGCACATGATTCCCAAAGTTGATTTGAATTTTCGAAAATCTTATCTCTTCCGTGTTTACTTCTTAGTTTCCACCATTCATTTCCTTTTTTGGCTGCCATAATATATGTTTTTAAATAGGGCAATATTTAAAAAATACTACCCTATGAATACCTATTTTTTTAAATCAAGTCGATGCATTGCTCTTCGTATCATTCCTATAATGACACTTTTATTCACCTTAATTTCACTTGGTTTAAAACTAGAACTATGCTGATCTGATTCGATTTCAATAAAGACATTCAAATCTCTAAGATTTGTGTTATCTGCATAAAAATTATCAATCATGTGATTTTTTAAATCGGCATAGGCTTTTACATAATTTTGAACTTTATCAAAGAATTCTTGTTCTTCCAGCGAGGTTAAATAAAACCTACAGTAAGTCTCCAGAATGTTCTCTTTATCATCATCAGAGATTGTGAAAGTTCCATTTTCAAAAGAAACATTTTTAGCTTTAAGATGAACCTGTCTTTCACTAATTCTTTGCTTTATATCCTTGGGAACAAACGATTTTAAAGCTGCTATTGCTTGCTCTAATTCCTCAATCAAATGCATGTGGTCCAGGATCATTTTTTCTCGAATGATATTCGATTTAACATTCATATCATCCAATTGACCATTTAACTCTTTTAAGAATTTGTTCTTTGCTAATATAATACTAACACTTGCTGTTAGATCCTTTAATTCTCTATTGGTAAACGCTCCAATATTAAGCGCTTCATATGCACTCTTTAAATTTTGAAGCATTGGCTTCATTTCTTTTAAATCTGAGCTGATTTCATTGAATAATTGAATATCCTCATGAAATAATTTTCTTTCCATTTCCATAGTTCTTTAGATAATATCTCCAACAATCGATTCAACATCTTCTTTCGATATTTCGTTTTGAATATGTGAATGTTTAAATTCGTTAAATTCGTTCTCCAGAGAATTAATCTGGTTTTTGATTGGGATTTCTGAATCAACATCGATACGATTAAACCATCGTAATCTTAATTCAGGCTTGAGGTTTTTGAGAGTCTCTGACTTTTCGAAGAGTTGAAAAGCCATCTCTTTTTTAATTTGCTTTGACATGATGTAAAAAATTTTTAATTATTAATTTTTCAATCATCTGTTTTTTCAAATATCGGGTTTGAACAATGGAACCCTGTTTCTTTTTATGGACTCCGAAAATTCAATTATTATTTTCAATTATTAGGGTGGTCGAATTTATAATTCGACACACTCTTGTATTATCTTTATTATCTTTTTATAATATCTTTTTATAATATCTTTTTATAGGTCGTGTTTGTTTGAAATAAATTCAAAATAATGGTCGTGCTAACTTTAAATTATGATATAAAAATGACATTCAAGTGGTCGTGTTAATGGTCGTGTTAATGGTCGTGTTACAATAAACCTTCATTCCTTAATCTTTCAATCGCTAATTGTTGAGCTGTTTTTTGAGCATTCTCTTGTTTTTTTTGTTTGCTTAAAATCCTATTTTTTTCAACTTGATATGCGAGTTCCTCAATTGTTAAAGAGAATGATACATAAAACCCTTTCGTGTATCTGGCATATGTTATTAATCCCCAATGATCCGACAACAGAGACTTTATTTTTTTTGTTTGATATTCATTTGCGTAAATCCTAATATTGTCATCTAAATCTTCAAAGTAATCAACAGAAGTTGCATTACCTTCCATTCTACTCAACCAAAATTTATTATCAATCTTACAATATGGCTTATTCTGTAAAATGCTTTTTATTGATAAAAAACCAAGCAAACAAATTTTATCAATCTCCCTTTTGTGATTATTATAAAAGTCCCAAAAAATACCTAACCTCAAGCCTACCATCGGGCACTTTTCCGGCTTATTTAAATATAAATGTTCGCCGTTTTTAAGCCATGCTAATGTTACATTTTTGTCTTCCGGAACTTTTATTTCGTAATAATTCAAAGAACTCTCAAACCTTTCCAAATCATTGGAATATTCTAATTTTTCCGAATGGGCATAAATTGAATATTCCAATATATTATTTAAGCACACTGAAGAGTGTTTCATGAACCCTTTAAGCAAGTGAATAGGAAAGTTGAAATATTTTTCTTGATTTTCATCTTTTGTCATATCTTTGTTTAGTTAGTTGCTTAAAGCCATTAAGCAATTTGCATTTGAACATAATGCCGGCCTTGAACAAGCCGGCTTTTCTTTTTCTATTCAACATCAGATTTTACTTTTAAAGGAATTAAAGCTTGCAACAATTCTTTCTTCTTGTAGTATCTACTATGTCCAATTCCATAAGCTATTATTCTTCCTGAATTGGTCCATCTCCAAAGTGTTGAACTTTCAATTTTTAGAAAAGCCATTGCTTCTTCTCTGGTAAGAAGTTCGTCTGAATCATTATTTAGATTGGATGCCTTTGGAAGTAGATGTTCTAAAGCAGCTTTAACCTGTTGTGATAAGATCTCTTTAAACTCATCAGCATTAATTCCTTCAATCTCAAACTTTTTCATTTGCTTTCGATTTAGAAATTAATACCTCCTTTAACTTCAATACTTCAGATTTTTTGAAATAGTACTTTGCATTGTTTGTTGGGATCGCGGTGATTTTCCCTTTCTTTTGTAGTCTTTGAATACAGCTTCTGGATCGCTGCAATAATAAAGCAGCTTCTTTTGCAGAAACTAATTCGTCAACTCCAGGAGTTAGACTTTCCATTGAAAAAATATATTTGGGAAATATCATGCCACTATTTCCTATAGTGGACTTTTTCAAGTATCAAGTGAACTTTAGATTAGTTCAAAGAATTGACATCTCAATAATCGGTAAAACAAATATACAAAAAAAGCGATAAATCTTATCGCTTTTAAAATAATTTAGAAAATGAATATTTTATTTGAACACAGATAAAAGATCTGTTACTTGATTTATCAGATTATCAATATCAATTTTTTCCGAATCAAATTCATTCAGCAACTCAAAATAAGCCTCATGAAGCGCTTCTTTTTCTCCTTCACTAATATTTGTGTATTTATCGTAAGATAATCCAAATATGGCAAATTCTGCCTGCACAGGCATTTCAAATTTTGAAAAGTCCAATACTCGATATGAAACAAGTTCGATTTTTTCAATTTCATTTCTTGCATTGAAATATTTTTTCAATTCCGGGCCTGGAAATCCTTTTTCATTTAGAATTGAATCTATTACCTGAAATAAAATTTCTGTATTGGCTCTAAATGGGGATTTTATGCTCTCGCAAAATCTATTTAACTTATTTAAAGCTGTAATACGGTTTAGGATTTCAATATTTAATCCAAATACACCAACCTCGTCTGTGAACTGCAGATGATTGATGTCTAAAACCATTTCTGAGGTAGAAACATTTTTAATCATAATTTTTAATTGTTAGTTGAACATACATTTGAACATATTACTTTCAGACTAATTGCTGAAAAGTGTATTCTTTGCCATTGATTGTTTGCTTGAACATTGATGTTTGCTTAAACTTATAGTTGAACTGTCTATAAGAATTGGATTCTGATTCAATTTTTTCAAATTTCTTCTGAAATTCTGAAAGGTTGGTTTCAAATAATATTACTTCGTTTTCTAGGCAGCATGAAAACAGCTTAGTAATTCTTTCATTCATATTTTATATTTTTCAATTATGTTGTAAATATAAGCACTTTATTTTACAATTGCAAATAATTTGTTGATAACTATTTTTAATAATCTTCTTTAAAACTTTTGCTTTTCATTACTTTTCAGAATGAAAATCTTACATAAATGAATAAAAAAGATAAAATCCAGTTTTACAAACAACAAATTGAAATATGTAAAGACATGAGAGCTATTGCAGAACAGAATATTGCTGTTGCAAATAGATTAGAACTTGAAGCAAAAAGCGCTTTGAAATTATTGGAAGCAAATCCGGAGCGTGCCCCAAGGGGTAAACATCAATTATCAGATGAAATGAAATTCAATCTGAGAGCAAGCTTAACAAAATAAAAACAAGTCAAAAATTAATAAACTATGAAAAAAATTACTTTCCTAATTATAAGCTTAATTTCATTTACTGGATTTACGCAAGAAATTGCTACAACTGAAAGTGGAAAAAAAGTTCAACTGCATAAAAATGGAACATACAAATATCTAAAAGAAACAAAAATTGAATCTACAACTTTAAAAAGTTCAGATATTATTACTGTTGGTGATTTTGTAAAATCGAAATCAAATTCAATTTATATTATCAATGGTGATGAGAAACCAGTAGAGGTACAATTTAGCCTAAGCTGCAGTTTGAACAGGTATTCTTCAATTTCAATTAATGAGATAAATTCAATGATCTCAACTGCAAACATTAAAACTATGTTTCAAATGAAAAACAGAAGAACTTATGTTCCTAAAAAAGTTTCTTTCTTTTTTTCCGATAAAGAATCTAATTGGCTAATTGCAATTGAATATATTGCTCAAAATGATTTTGGAGCAACAAAAGACGGTACAGCATACTCAACATTTGAAGAATTAGGAGAGTTTAAAGAAATTATTATTCCTTAATTAGCTAAATTTAAGTAAAAAAACCCGACTGGATTCAGACGGGTTTTAAGGTTAATAATTTAATCGGTCTGAAAGTTTATTTTACAAACCACTATTATCATTTTGCCTTAATATATTATTTAACTTTTGCTTTTTCTTGAACTTGTAGATGATGTTGTAGTTTTTGGAGCATCGCTTCTACTTTTAGTAGATGAGCTACTTTTAGTTGTACTATAAGTTGTTGAAGGGCTTTTCTCTGCTGTAGATTTAGAAACATATTGTCCTGATTCAGCACTTCTGTACTGTTTTTTCTCTTGTGCTTGCGTTGTTGTGAAAGCAAATAGCAATCCTGTAATTAAAAGTAATTTTTTCATAGTTGTTATTTTTTTATGTTCTTATTATTTAATTATCCTCATTATTATTTTTTTTTCATTCTGTTGAATTTTGATCGATACTCAGAAAATTTGATTGTATCATAAACACTTATGCAGGTGGCCGCCATACTATATGTGAATAACGCAACTAAAATTAGAAATAGTATATTATCCTGCAACCATTCCTTTGAGGAATATGTCTCAATATAATAAGATGTACCTGTGTACAATAT
This sequence comes from Flavobacterium enshiense, assembly GCF_040750275.1. GTDB lineage: Bacteria > Bacteroidota > Bacteroidia > Flavobacteriales > Flavobacteriaceae > Flavobacterium > Flavobacterium enshiense_B. The sequence goes on along the minus strand of NZ_JBDOCV010000008.1, from coordinate 50,438 downwards.
AATCGAATAAATTAGGCTAAAAAAAAGAAATATTAATGTGACTTTAAAAGACCATAATAATTCTGTAAATAAATTCTCTTCATCCAAAAAATCTATAAAATCATTTTCAGATGAAGACATTATAATAGCAAGAGCAGCAAAAAACAATGAGAATATCAATGCTAAAATCGTGATACTCATATTATAAACCGAAAGTAAGAATTTCATGTCAATATATCCCGGCATAATAAAGTAAGCTATTGCAGTCACAAAAACTGTAGCAAAAAAATCCCAACTTAATATTAATGCCTTTACTCTTCTCATGCTTTTTTAGTTCTTAGACTAATTTTGTCAAATGTTGCTTTTAAATAGTTTATTATTGTTTTTGAATCTCCAGTAGATTCAATATCGACTGGTAGTACTGCAGAAACTTCTTTGTTATGTTGTTTGGTGGTGATAGTAACATTTGCACCTGACTCATCAAAGCCTTGAGCTGTACTTTCTCCATAACCATCCTCAGACATAATCATTTTACTTTTTGTTTCTTCATCTATTGTAATACCACCCGGTTTATTAGTTTCTTGTACTTCTTTATATTTTGCAATGTTGTTGTTACGTAATCGCTCGTCCATGCTTTTCCAAATATCGGCATTTCTTGGATTTGAAGGAACTAGAGATATCGTTATTTTTTTAATTTGTTTCAATGTAGATACTTTCTCTACAAATGAGTACTGTTCGGTTATACTTGTCATCGAAAAATCAAAATCCTTACCTTCACAGTTGATTTTAAACAACTCTGTGAACATTCTTGTAAACATCATTCTGGAAATAATATTTGGAACATCTTTAAAAGCAATTACAGACTCACTAACTTGTATAACAAATATCGATTTAGCAACAATAGAGTTAGTCGTTCCTCCTTTTTCGACTTTTCCTTTCTTTTCGTCAAAATATTCACCTTTGCCGTATGGATCATATTTAATTAATGTTCCAACAATAAAGTCATCATGAGTTTCTACGTCAACAATTTTATATGCATAATCTTTAAATCCAGCCGCAGCTGCACTTCTAATACCATCAATGTAAAAAACTTTTTTATTAACACCTTCGGGTACAGTTAAATGTAATCTATTAAATAATATTTTCGACATAATAATTCAGTTAGTTCAAAACAAATGTAAATAAAATCATTCAAGAATTTCACTTATAAATTAAAATTGCCTCTGTAAATACATTTAAAAATAATCTGCTAACTGCTTAGCTTTCTCAGAATCACTTTTACCAATATATTGCAAAAATTGATGCTCAGTACTATGACCGGTTGCAGCAATCAATAGCGATGTTGGTATTTTACCATAAAAATTTGTTGCAAAAGATCGACGACCAATATGAGAACTTACTAATTCCCACTTTTCATATACACCGGTTTCTTTCCTAGTTTTACTCTCATCAACCAATTTACCTGACTTACCAATTACTTTATTTCCGGTCTTTGTTGTTATTGCTTTTCCTCCTTTTACCTTTTGTTTTAAACCGGCCTCAAATGCAACCAATTTAATATAATCGTTATATTTTTGATCTGATATCGGATAAGGAAATTGACCATTCCTTTTTTCTAAGATTTCAAGAACTTTTCGATGTAATGGTAATGTCATTACTTTGCCGGTTTTCACTTGAGTAAAATCAATCAATGGCTTACCATCCTCATATCTTATCATGTTGCTCTTAAACCTCATAAAATCAGACACTCTCTGACCGGTATAGCAGCTTATTATAAGCCAGTCTCGGGCATTAGCCAAACTATCAGATAATTTTGTTGGTTCAATATTATTCAACAATTCAATCTCGTCTTCGGTCAAGTATATTTTTTCAGTTTTTGCACGTTCGAGTGATAATCCATCTAATTGAGGATGTGTTTCGAGACCCATAAAGCGTGCGTGTTTACAGAATGTTTTAATAAAAACCAGCTCTCGATGCATGGTATTTTGAGAATATCCTTCTTTGACAAGATAATTTACAAACTCTGTTTTGAATTTATCATTTATCCCATGGATTAATATAGGTTCTCTTCTATAAGCTTGAAATCTCTCTAATTTATGTTTAATTACATTAAATTTCTTCCTTGAAGCTTCTGAGATTTCATTCTTACGGTAATCAATATAAAAATCAATGTAATGGATTATATTCTCCGGAAGTGCTTTTTCTTTTTTTGGAGGATTATAATAATTTTCAATCTGTAACTGCAGCCAATTTTTTGTTATTGTTTCAGGATTAACTTTAGCAAACGCTTTTAAAATATGATTCTCTATTTTATTTAGATCATTATTGATTTCCGTTTGTTTGTTTTTAATACTGATTTCACTTACTCTTTTTAATTTATGCTGCTTAGTCCAATATTCTCTTGTTACTTCACATTTAGTACTTGCCCCAAAAACATAATCATTGTCCTGGTATCTGAACAATAATCTTAAAATTAGGTTGGCTTTTTCTTTGGATGAACGATATAAAAAATTAACTGTTGCCATAATTGAAATCATTTGAACAATACAAAAATAATCATTTGTACGGTAATTGTACGGTAAAATGAATACATTTGAAATCAATTGAAACAATTTGATACAATATGTTTTTTGAAAAAATATAAAAATACCAATATTTAAGACCTTTGATTCATATGAACCGGAAATATGATGAAATGTGAGTTTTCAAAAAATGTACTCTCTCCGACTCCACATAAAGCCTTTAAAATTTTATTTTAAAGGCTTTTTTATTTTAAAAATAATGCTAATATTGTAATTCTGTAACCCAAAAAATTAACTATAATTTTATAAAAATGAAAAGATTACTTTTAGCCTTATTAACAGCCGTTTCTTTCGGAATGCAGGCACAAGAAGCCAAATTTGACTTCCCATTAAACGAAAACGGACAAATTATTTTTACAGAAGTTGTTCCGGCAGAAGGAAAAACCAAGCAGGATTTGTTTACCAACTCCAAAATGTTTTTTGTGAACACTTACAAAGTAACTCAGGACAAGTTAAAGCAAAACGTTGAAGCTTCATCGGTTACAGACACTCAGTATTCTATAATGAATGTTAAAATCAACGGAAGCGATGTGAAAGTTAAATTGTTTTATACCGTAACAATTCTATCGAAAGACGGTAAATACAAATACGAAATCAAGAACATCTTAACCAAAACCGAGGTTTCCGAAACACCACTTGAAAAGTTATTTGATAAAACCGCAACTGAAAAAGCAGCGCAAAAACCAAAAACCATGGAAGTTTTAACCGCTTATTATGCGGCCATCAATACCGAAATCGGAAACATTAAATCGAACATTAAAAAGGAAATGAGTAAAGCCAATGCTAATTCAAGCGAATGGTAATTTTTTCCATAATAAATAAAAAGTCCCGAATTATCGGGACTTTTTTTATGGTTTCATAATCAATAACGAAGGCGTTTTATTTAACCAGGAACTCTGTTTGTCTAACAGTTCTTTCCAGGTTTCTACACTGATAATCATTAGATCCTGCTCATCCAATAGTGCTTTTTCAATCTTTCTTTCTACCGCCAGTTTAACATGTTTGGGGTATTTTTTACTGATTTTTTCTATCTGCTCATTAAATACTGAACTTCCTTTCAAATGTCCGGCTTTGTCTAAAATGGATACCGTAGCATTCGTATTTTCAATTAATTGTTTGGCATAATCCAAAAGAAACAAATCGCTTTCATCTAAAAGTAAAACAAATACTCTGTTGGCGTTTTGAAAATTTTTATCCACTAAAATACCAACGGGAACTTCTGTTTTGGATAAAATCAAAGCGGTTCTTTCGTCAAAATGATTACTGTCAAACAACTTCTCTCTTCCCGTGAATTTATTGATTAAACTCTCGGGACTGATAATTCGTGTAGTAAATCCAAGTACTTTCCCCAAGAAAGTTCCATCAAAAATAGACTGGCTCAAACTCATTAGCACCAAATCGAAATCTCCTTTGTTGGAAACTTCTATTACATCATTTTCGACTTCTATAGAACTTTTAAAAATAGTTGTTACCTGTTGACTCAATTCTTCTGACGCCTGCAAAACCGGCCTAAAACTTTCCTTCTCATACTCATCTATATTGTACGGATTCAATTCATTACTTGGCAAAATATGCATTGCGGTAACTACAGCTTTGTTGTTCATTTTTTTTACAAAATTGTTAGCCAAACGCAATAAAGACTTACTCTCATCGGCACTATGAAAAGAAAAAAGAATCTTGAACTTACTGTTTTGAACAATCTCTTTAGGAACAATTTCAGTTTTCGATTTGAATACAAAATTGATAATATCCAACGCAGGACCAGTCATAAAAGTTGTTGCCAACGCCATGATTACCATCATCGCAAAGATTTCCGGTTTCAGAACCCCCAAATCATATCCGATGTTCAAAACCACTAGCTCCATCAAACCGCGTGTATTCATTAATGCTCCGATAGTCAAACTGTCTTTCCAACTCTGTCCAACATATCTCGCCGTAAGCGCACTTCCGACAAACTTCCCGACTACAGCCACCAAAACAATGTATCCGCAAACTTCCCACAAATAAGCGTCATTCAACAATCCAATTTGCGTACGAAGTCCTGTAAACACAAAGAACAACGGAAGCAGCATCACTTGGGAAACATCCTCAACCTTTTCGATAAAAACATTACGGAAACGCATACTTTCCGGCATGATTACACCTGCCATAAAAGCTCCAAACAAAGCATGAATACCAATTATTTCTGTAGCATAAGATGAAATCAGCAATGTTAAAAAGAAAATCGCCACCACCGGTTTGGTAATACTTCCCGGATTGTCGTAAAGTTCACCAATACGTTTTAAAAATGGTTTAACCACTTTCAGCATCAACAAAACATATACAATCGCTAACGCAATAATGTATAGTGAACTTAAAAAAGAACCTGCTTTTACAATGGCGATTACCGCGGCTAAAATACACCAGGCAGTGATATCATCAGCGGCAGCACAGGTAATTACCATCGCGCCTAATTTTGTTTTATGCAAACCCCGCTCTTGTACTATACGTGCTAAAACCGGAAACGCCGTGATACTCATTGCTATTCCTGTAAACAAGGCAAAGGATAGGAATTCAATACCTTCCGGAGCAAATTCAGTATAAATAAAATAGGCTAAAACCATGCCCAAGGTAAACGGAATCACAATACTTGCATGACTGATTACCACCGCTTCTTTGGCTTTGTTTTGCAAAACTTTCAAATCAAGTTCCATTCCCACCACAAACATGAACAATATCAATCCTATCTGACTGAGAAACTGAAGATTACCCAACGAAGCCGCCGGAAACAGGGCTTCAGAAAATTCAGGAAAATAATTTCCGATAACTGAAGGTCCAAGAACAATCCCGGCAAGGATTTCACCAATAACGCTCGGCTGTCCGATTCTTTTAAAAAGAGCTCCGAAAAGACGGGCCACAAAAACAATGGTAACAATCTGAGCCAATAAAATAGCCAGCGGGTGTGTTAGATTATGACCTAAAGAATTAAGAAACTCTTGCCATTGACTGTTTTTAGAAGCCAAAACCACAACATTTCTGCCATTTTCCAAGACTTTTCCATTTTGTACTGTCCAGTACATGATGGCCGAAGTAACACCTACAATCCCGAAATAAAAAAAGCTGTTTTTGAATTTTTTCATAGTAAAACCAAGCGGTTTATGCCTTTCGCTTACGGACACCAATATTAGTAATAAAAAAGGAATTAGAAGTTATTGGAAGAATATTTATTCCGCTGAAATGAATATGACAATTATCATTTTAAATAAAAGCTTCATAAAGTAATTTTGAACTTGTAAAATCATCGTTATGACCACTTCATTAGTTCAAAAATACAATGTTCCGGGACCGCGTTATACAAGCTATCCGACTGTACCGTATTGGGATGAAAAAACATTTTCAACAGAACGCTGGAAAGACAGTTTTATACAATCGTTTTCCGAAAGCAACACTTCTGAGGGAATAAGCCTTTACATCCACTTGCCGTTTTGCGAAAGTTTGTGCACCTTTTGTGGTTGTCATAAACGAATTACCAAACGTCATGAAGTAGAACATCCATACATTGAAGCAGTTCTGAAAGAATGGAAGCTGTATTGCGATTTGTTTCCTGAAAAGCCCATCGTCAAAGAAATTCATTTGGGTGGTGGTACCCCAACATTTTTCTCACCGGAAAATCTGGAAAACCTCATCATCGGAATTTTTAAACGAGCTGAAAAAGCAAAAGAACATGAATTCAGTTTTGAAGGTCATCCCAACAATACAACACGCGAACATCTGCAAAAACTATATAATTTAGGCTTTCGCAGAGTGAGTTTCGGTGTTCAGGATTACTCCGATAAAGTACAAAATGCCATCCATAGGATTCAACCGTTTCACAATGTGGCGAAAGTTACGTTTTGGGCAAAAGAGATTGGTTATACTTCTGTTTCGCATGATTTGGTATTCGGATTACCATTTCAGTCGCTTGAAAATGTGGTGGATACCATTGAGAAAACCAAAGCACTTTCTCCTGACCGCTTAGCTTTTTACAGCTATGCCCATGTTCCGTGGATTAAAGGTAACGGGCAACGTGGTTTTAAAGATGAAGATGTACCGAAAGACGATGAAAAACGACGTTTGTATGAAGTCGGCAAACAACTTTTATCAAAAAAAGGCTATCACGAAATTGGCATGGATCATTTTGCCTACAAAAAAGACAGCATGTTTCAGGCGTTTCAGGAAGGAAAACTGCATCGTAATTTCATGGGCTACACTTCTTCTAAAACACAGTTAATGATTGGTTTAGGCGTTTCTTCCATCAGTGACAGCTGGTACGGATTTGCGCAAAACGAAAAGACTTTGGAAGACTACTATACCCGATTGGATAACAACGAAATCCCTGTTTGTAAAGGTCATATTTTAAACGAAGAAGATTTAATCATCCGCAAACACATTTTGAATCTGATGTGTCAATTTACCACTTCTTGGGATGAAAAGTATTTGTATTTTAAAGAACTACCCAATGTTTTGGCACAATTACAGGAAATGGAAAACGATGGTTTGCTCATCATCCAACACAATGCCATTACCGTTACCGAAAAAGGAAAACCTTTTGTACGCAACATCTGCATGGCTTTTGATTTACGTTTAAAACGCAAAGCACCGCAAACGCAATTGTTCTCCATGACGGTTTAATAGCGAAATAAACCTTATTTTTGGAGTAAGCCTTACCTAAATTATGGAAGATTTACTTCGTAAAATAGAACAATGTATCGTCTGCAAAGATTTTCTGCCGAATTCTCCGAAACCGGTTTTGTCTATCAGTGCCGAATCCAAAATCATTATTATTGGTCAGGCCCCTGGAACTAAAGCACATGCAAGCGGAATTCCCTGGAACGATGCCAGTGGTGAAGAACTTAGACGTTGGCTCAATGTAGACCGCAATCAATTTTACGATACTTCTATTTTTGGGATTATGCCGATGGGCTTCTGTTATCCGGGAAAAGGAAAATCCGGCGATTTACCACCAAGACCGGAATGCGAACCGCTATGGCATCAACAACTTTTAGAAAATGTAACCAATGTAAAACTGATCCTGCTCATCGGAAATTATGCGCATAAATACTATCTGAAAGACAAAGCTTATAAGAATTTAACGGAAAACGTGCTGCATTACAAAGAATTTCTGCCGAAGTTTTTACCACTGGTACATCCATCGCCCAGAAATAAATTATGGCAGAAGAAAAATCCGTGGTTTGAAGAAGAAGTTGTGCCGGAACTCAGGAAAATTGTTCGCGAAGCCTTAAAACAACTATTTACAAACTGGATTGTTTTGCACAAAAAGGCTCAAATCACTTGGGGAAACATAAGGAATCCCCAAGCCTAAACCTCTCATAATAAACAACATTCCGATAAAAACCGTCACAATTGGAATAGCTTTCTGAATTTTGTTGCGCATCGGGACAGTTACTAAATTAGAAACATAAACTACAGCGCTCATCATCGGAATCGTTCCTAAACCGTAAAGCAGCATATAGCCAACTCCCAACAATTCATGCTGCATGGCAATCGCACCGAATAAAGCCACGTACACCAATCCGCAAGGCAAAAATCCGTTTAATAAACCTATGGCAAACAAGGCTTTATAACTACGCTTTTTAAATTGGCTTCCCAAAGCCGTTTTCACTCTCGAAATCAATCGGTAAACCGGTTTGGAAAAATTATATTGGGCGAGGACTTTCTCCGGAATAAGTACGAATGCAATCATCAAAATGCCAATGACAACAGACAACTGCTGCTGCAATCCCGCAAGAAAAAGTCCTTTACCCAACAAACCAAAAACCAACCCGAAAGTCATATATGACACTACCCTTCCGGAATGATACGTTAATAACTGTAGTATCTTTTTAGCAGGATTTTTGTGGTCGATCGGCAGCATCATTGCAATGGGACCACACATCCCAATGCAATGTAAACTACTGATTAACCCAAGTATGAACCCCGAAAAAAGCATTTTATAAATTTACTTGTTGTTTATTCAAATACCCAACACCTTCGTATTCCCAATCTATGGTAATGTCCCAACGACCGCCCACCAAATCTGTTTTAGGTATGAGCAAATTTGAAGAGGATAATGAGATCGTTTTCTCAAAATCCAATTTCTGGTTGGACGGTCTGTAGAAGGACACTTTGCCTTTAATTTTAGTATAATCGAATGTTTTCGGAAAGCTTATTAATATGCCTCCGTTTTGAGACGTCACTGTTAGTTTTTCTTTTAAATCGTAAGCATGTTGCGATTTGTCCAACTGTTGTTGGAATCCTAATTCTTTCTTGTAATATTCCTCAGTAACCATTTCGTGGTCGTACTGCGAATCGGATTGTACTTTGAATACGAAGTACAAAATAAATGTCATGAACAGCCCAAAAGCAATGACAATTCCTGTTCCCCAATTAACTTTCATAGTCTTTATTTTTAATTAAAACTTCTCGGTCCTAAAAAATTAGTGGTTGTGGTTTCGAGGAGTTCTCCATTATTATATACTTCAATGGTAATCTTTGTTTTGTCGCCTTTCAAAAATGCCGGATGAATTTCTACAAACAGCGTTCCTTGCGCCATATCTTCTTTAACAACTTTAAAACTTTCTTTTCCTACCATCTTGATTTCACCTTTCGGATTAGCCAATTTGAAATGGATATTCTCGAAATCACGCACGGTCTTGTTTACCACTTTATACGTAAACACATTACTAATGTTCTCACCTTTATGCTGAAACAATTGTCCCGGAAGTCGTAAAACGGTTGCTTCCACATCATTTCTTAGGAACAACATCCCGATTAAAACACCAATCAGGATTGCTAAAACCGCTACATAACCTTTCATTCTGGTCGTGAAAACGAATTTCTCCTTTTTCACGATTTCCGCTTCGGAAGCATAACGAATCAAACCTTTCGGCAGGTTGACACTTTCCATGATGTGATCGCATTCATCGATACAAGCCGTGCAATTGATGCACTCCAACTGAATTCCGTTACGGATATCAATTCCTGTCGGGCAAACGTTTACACATTGGTGGCAATCGATACAATCACCTTTCCCAAGCATTTTACGATCTTCGTTTTTCTTGAATTTGGCTCTTCCCGATGCTCCTTCGCCACGTACGTGATCGTAAGCAACATTGATGGTTTTATTGTCGAGCAAAACACCCTGCATTCTTCCGTAAGGGCAAGCGATGATGCACACCTGCTCGCGAAACCACGCGTAAATGAAGTAGAAAACCGCTGTAAAAATCAATAAGGCAATGAACGTACTTACGTTGTGAAACGGTCCTTGCCGCACCATGTCTAACACTTGGTCACTTCCTACCAAATACGCCAGAAATACATTAGCAATCACAAAAGAGGCAATGAAAAACAAAAACCATTTCGTCGCTTTCTTTCTGATTTTCTCCGCGTTCCATTCCTGTTTGTTCAGTTTTACCTGCGCTCCGCGGTCGCCTTCAATCCAGAACTCGATTCTTCGGAAAAGCATTTCCATAAAAATCGTTTGTGGGCAAAACCATCCGCAGAAAATACGTCCGAAAGCTACCGTAAACAAAGCCAATCCCACTACACCAATGATCATCGAAATCACCACCAAATGAAAATCCTGTGGCCAAAACGGAAAACCGAAAATCGAGAACTTCCGTTCCATAATGTTAAACAGCAAAAACTGATTCCCATTAATTTTGATAAACGGTGCCGAAAACAGAAAGGCTAACAAAAAGTAACTAACCAGTTTTCTTCTTTCGTAGAATTTCCCTTTTGGAATTTTAGGAAAAATCCAGGCACGCTTTCCTTCTTGATCTATGGTCGCGATGGTATCTCTAAAACTTTCATCAGGTAGATTGGACATGGCATTTTTAATTTATGGCTACTGTTTTAGCGGCAGTTTTTGTGGAATCGGTTGCAGTTTTGGAAGCCTCTTGTTTTGGCGCATTTTCATCTACCCAAACTTCGCCTTCCGGTGCTTTACCGTCTTTTGGATTAGTACCTTGAAGACTTAACACATAACTAGCAACTTTTTGAATATCAGACGGCTTAATAATTTCTTTCCAAGGCACCATTCCTTTTCCGGCACGACCGCCTTCCATAATGGTATTGAAAACATTTTTAATTCCTCCACCTAAAACCCAGCGGTCATCGGTTAAATTCGGGCCGATGGCTCCTCCTCCGTCCGGACGGTGACATGCAACACAATTTGTTTCGAAAATCGCTTTTCCGGCAGCTAACTCGGAGGCGTCGGTTAACAACGTAACTTTTTCTTTGTCCATTAAATCGGGAGCGGTTTTCTTGTATTCTTCCACCGCGATTTTGGCCTCGGCCATTTCTTTTTCAAATTCCATCGTCTGATCGTCATGACCTAAGATGTGAAAACGAACTAAGTAAATGAACGAGAACGCAATACAGGCATAGAACAAATACACCCACCACGGCGGTAACACATTATCCAACTCTTTGATACCGTCGTAATCGTGATCCATCATTAACTCGCCTTCTTCCTCAATTTTACGGGAGCGGGTTAATTTTTGCATCCATTTTTTGTAGAAAGCCGTTTCTGTAAAAGGCAGTTCATCTTCGATTTCTTTCTGTTTGCGTTGTTCTTCAGTTAGTAAACTGTTCAGAATGTTGTTCGTAGCTTTCAGTACAACTTCCATCGCAATTAATACGAAAAGAAACAACAACAGAATCAAGGAAACCATCGGATATTTGATGAAAGCAGGACGGTCTCCGGAGTCGATAAAGAATTCCATCGCGATGAAAAACAAAGCGAACAAAACCGGAATCCTTACATATATTGGAAAAAACTTTTTCATAACTGGCAAATTTTAAAGCTCTACAGCATTATCGTTATTGAACGGAATGTTACTCATTTCGGCAATTTTCTCTTTTTTATAGGTGAACACCCAAGCGTACAAGCCTACGAAGAACAAGAAGAAAATAAGTAACGATATGATGGGATAAATCTCAATTCCTGAGATGGTTTCCATATTGTGTTTGATGAATTTTAACATGACTTGTGCTTTTAAATTATTCGGCTTGTTTTACTTTGATATCGGTTCCTAAACGCTGCAAATAAGCAATTAAGGCTGTAATTTCACGATCTTTCATCGGTACGAAGTTTTCGCCTCGAACTTTGGCATTTTTCATACTTTCCTCGTAACTTTTCACAAAATCTGGATCATTTTTAAGGTTTTCCTCGATTTTTGCCGATTGTGTTGCGATGCTTTTCTGAGCATTTGCAATGTCTTCGTCTGTATACGGAACCCCTAGTTTTACCATTACCTTCATTTTGTCTTCAGTTTTTGAATAATCCATCGGTTTGTTATCGAATAACCATTTATACCCTGGCATGATAGAACCAGCCGATGTACTTTGCGGATCCCACATATGGTTGAAATGCCAGTTGTCGTTGTATTTTCCTCCCACACGCATCAAATCCGGACCTGTTCGTTTGGAACCCCATAAGAACGGGTGATCGTACACATATTCTCCTGATTTTGAATATTCTCCGTAACGGGAAACTTCAGAACGGAAAGGTCTAACCATTTGCGAGTGACAACCCACACAACCTTCACGGATGTACAAATCACGACCTTCCAATTCAAGCGGTGTATAAGGTTTTACACTTGTAATTGTCGGAATGTTCGATTTCACTACTAACGTTGGTACAATCTGAATGATACCACCAATTAAAATGGCTATTGTTGCTAAAACGGTCAACTGAATTGGTTTTCTTTCTAACCATCCGTGGAATCTTTCACCTTTTAAACGGTTTGGAGAAATTTTCACTAAAGCTGGCGCCTCGGCTAATTCATCTTCTACAGGTTTACCGTTTTTTACCGTCATGATGATGTTGTACACCAACACTAACATACCGATAATGAACATTGTTCCTCCTACTGCACGCATGGCGTACATTGGCATAATTTCTTTTACGGTTTCAAGGAAGTTACCGTAAACTAAAGATCCGTCCGGGTTAAACTGTTTCCACATCTGTGCCTGAACAAATCCGGCAACATACATCGGTAAGGCATATAAAATGATTCCTAAAGTTCCAATCCAGAAATGGAAATTGGCTAATTTTTTAGAGTATAACTCGGTTTTGGTCATTCTTGGAATCAACCAGTAAATCATACCGAAAGTCATGAATCCGTTCCAGGCTAAGGCTCCAACGTGTACGTGCGCTACGATCCAATCCGTAAAGTGTGCGATGGCGTTTACGTTTTTCAGCGATAGCATCGGGCCTTCAAAAGTGGCCATCCCGTAACCGGTAATCGCTACTACGAAAAATTTTAAAATCGGTTCGGTTCTTACTTTATCCCAAACACCTCGCAACGTCAATAACCCGTTAATCATACCTCCCCAAGACGGTGCAATCAACATTACAGAGAATACTACTCCTAAATTTTGCGCCCAATCCGGTAAAGCCGTGTACAATAAGTGATGAGGCCCTGCCCAGATATATAAGAAAATTAATGACCAGAAGTGAATAATAGACAATCGATACGAATATACCGGACGATTTGCCGCTTTAGGTATGAAGTAATACATCAACCCTAAGAAAGGCGTTGTTAAGAAGAACGCTACCGCATTGTGACCATACCACCATTGTACCAAAGCATCCTGAACTCCGGCATATACCGAATAACTTTTCAACCCATCAACCGGTAAGGCTAAACTGTTGAAAATGTGCAATACGGCTACAGTAACAAACGTTGCAATGTAGAACCAAATGGCTACGTACAAATGGCGTTCTCTTCGACGTAAAATCGTCATAATCATATTGATGCCGAAAACCACCCAAATGATAGCAATTGCGATATCAATAGGCCATTCCAATTCCGCATATTCTTTAGAAGAAGTATAGCCCAATGGCAAAGAAATAGCAGCGGCAACGATAATCAGCTGCCAACCCCAGAAATTGATGTTACTGAGCACATCGCTGTACATTCTGGTTTTTAATAATCGCTGTAAGGAATAGTAAATTCCGGCAAAAATGGCATTTCCAACGAAAGCGAAAATTACCGCATTGGTATGTAAAGGACGTAAACGACCGTAGCTCAACCACGAAATTCCGTCAGTAATGTTCGGAAACAGGTACATGATTGCCACCAAAAGTCCGACCAACATTCCTACCACCCCAAAAAGGATTGAAGCATAAAGGAACTTCTTTACAATTTTGTTATCGTAATAAAATTGTTGCACTTCCATAATTAGTTTTGTTTTTCTATTTGTGTTTTGGATTTTTTCTCGGTTTTGTTTTTAAGCTCATCTTCGAACAACATGCGAACCGATGGCGTGTAATCGTCGTCAAACTGGCCACTTTTCACGGCTCTTATAAAAATGTATAAGAAAGCCAGCGCCACAACGATACTGATGGAGATTAACAGATAAATAACACTCATACCTTAAGTTTTATAGTTCAAAATTACTTTAGCGCTTGCGGATAAAACATGATTTTTATCATGCTTCCCTATTTATTTTCTTGCGAAATAATTACTCATGATGGTCACGAAACTCACGATGGTTACTGTACTCAGCGGCATAATAATGGCAGCCACCAATGGCGATAAATTTCCGGTTACCGCAAAACTCAGTCCCACAACATTATACAGTAGAGAAAGTCCGAAACTCATGTAAATGGTTTTCATGGCGTTTTTAGAGAATTTTAGAAAGTACCCGATTTTTGAAAATTTTGTAGCATCCAAAATCCCATCGCAGGCTGGAGAAAACACGTTTACGTTTTCGGAAATGGAGATTCCGATGTTGGCTTGTGCTAAAGCTCCGGCATCATTAAGACCGTCGCCTATCATCATGACGTTTTTGCCTTGATTTTGCAGATTTTCTATAAACTGAAGCTTCTGTTCCGGTTTCTGATTGAAAACCAAAGTGGTCGTTGCCGGCAGCATTTTTTCTAAAATCTTTCGTTCTCCATCGTTATCCCCAGATAGAACAACCAAATTGTATTTTTTGGAAAGCTTGTCAAACAATTGCTCCAACCCTTCACGGTATTGATTGTTGAACACATAGCTTCCTTTGTAAATTCCGTTTATTTCTACGTGCACTTTGGTTTTCTTATGCGTGTTTTCACTCATGTGCTGCAGAAATTGGGACGAACCTAATTTCACAGTTTGTGTTCCGAAATTGGCAAATATTCCTTTCCCAATGATTTCTTCAAAAGAAGCAGTTTCTAATTTCTCCTGATTCGGAATAAAGTCATAAAGTCTTCTGCTCAAGGGATGGTTGGAGCCTCGTAAGGTATTTTTCAACAATCTTAATTCGGCTTCATTTAACGATGTTCCTTCATAAATTATAGAAGTCTTTTTATTGGTGGTAATCGTTCCGGTTTTATCAAAAACCAACGTATCAACTTTTGCCAATTGTTCGATTACCGTAGCATTTTTCAAATAGAACTTTTTGTATCCCATGATGCGAAGTACGTTCCCCAAAGTAAAAGGTGCAGTTAGAGCCAAAGCACAAGGACAGGCCACAATCAGAATGGCGGTAAAAACATTGAAAGCTGTAGTCACATCTTTGAAAATCCAGAATCCGAAAGAAACAAAAGCCAACAACAACAGCGCCGGAGTAAAATAGCGGCTGATGGAATCCGTGATGGTTTTATACTGCTGCTCTACCCTTTTTTGGAAGACATCATTACTCCACAATTGCGTTAAGTAACTTTGAGAAACCGACTGCAAAACTTCCATTTCCACAACATTTCCAATTTGCTTTCCGCCTGCGTAGACTTTATCGCCGGATTTTTTTTCGATAGCAACGGCTTCTCCGGTTACAAAACTGTAATCGATGGCAGTTTTATCAGAAATAAGAATCCCGTCAACGGGAATCAGTTCTTGGTTTCGGATTAGCAAACGATCGCCTTTTTGAATATCGTAAACCTGAATCGCTTCTTCGGATTTATCACTTAAAATCTTAGTAACGGCAATTGGAAAATAAGATTTATAATCGCGTTCGAAGGAAAGGAAATTGTAAGTTTTCTGTTGAAACATTTTCCCTAAGAGCATGAAGAAAATCAGTCCGCACATGCTGTCGAAGAAGCCTTGTCCGTAGCCCATCGCAATGTCTACCGTACTTCGGACGAACATCACCACAATTCCCAAGGCAATCGGAATATCAATGTTCAGCATTTTTGACTTGATGCTTTTCCACGCCGAAACATAATACCCCCAAGCCGAATAGAAGAACGGTGGTAAAGCCAAAACGAAAATTAGCCAGCGGAAAAAGCCCTTGTATTGCTCGATCCAGAATTCACCTACTTCGAAATATTCGGGAAATGATAACAGCATGATGTTACCGAAACTGAAAAACGCCACACCGATTTTGTAGTACAGGCTTCGGTCGACTTCTTTTTTCTTGTTCTCGTAGTTTTCTAAGCTGATATACGGCTCGTAACCGATGGAACTTAAAAGCAAGACGATTTCTTTCAGGGAAACCTTTTCGGAAGTGAAGGTGATTCGGACTTTTTTCTCATGAAAATTTACTTGTGAAGCCGTGACACCATTGTTCAGTTTATTCAGATTTTCCAGAATCCAGATGCATGAACTGCAATGGATATGCGGAATATAAAGGGAAACAATTTGCGTTTTTTCCTCGTTGAAATCAAGTAGTTTTTCTACAATGTCTGCATTATCCAGAAAATCATATTTTCCTTTGATATCCTGTGGAGTGGCTCCGGGCGCGTTTTCGAAATCGTAATAACAGCTTAAATCGTTCAGACTGAAAATCTCGTAAACCGTCTTACATCCGGTGCAACAGAACGATTTTTCATCAAACTGAATTTCCTGTACTTTTACAATATCGTTACCGCAATGGAAACAATTTTGTGTCATCATAATTTGCTCATTTTACCTGAAGCAAATTTCTTTCGTTATGATTTCTTAAAATATGATTTTTGTCATACTTTAGTATCTTTGCAAAAACAATCGAAAATTATGAGTAGATGTGAACAATGTATCGTACGGGAATTCAGCGCTTTAAAAGCATTGAACAAAGACGAATTGCTAAAACTCGCCGATTGTAAAACTTCGTACGTGGTAAAAAAAGGGGAAGTTATTTTTGACGAAGGCGATCATCTGGACGGAATCTTTTGTGTTAAAGACGGGGTTTGCAAACTTACCAAACTGAGTTCCAACGGAAAAGACCAGATTGTAAAATTGGTTACACGCGGTGAATTGTTAGGACAACGTTCGTTAATCAGTGAGGAACCGACCAATTTAAGTGCAATTGCCCTAGAAGACATGACGGTTTGTTTTGTACCGAAAAGCCAAGTGATGGACTTTTTCAATGAGAACAACAAATTTTCATTGAACATGATGAAAAACGTTTGTCACGATTTGAAAGAAGCTGACAACATTCTGGTAAATCTTGCTCAGAAAAGCGTTAAAGAAAGACTGGCTGCCACCTTACTTTATCTTCACGATACTTTTGGGGTTCATGAAGATGATTCGCTGAAACTGCATTTATCCCGTGAGGAAATCTCCAGTATTATCGGAACTGCTACCGAAAGCTGTATCCGTTTATTATCTGATTTTAATAAAAGTGGGCTTATCGAAATTCACGGAAAAAAAATCATTTTGAAAAATAAAAAAGAACTTAGAAAGTTAGCGGAATAAAAAAAGGAGCCAATTGGCTCCTTTTTTTATTCCGGTGCTACCACAGGACCTTCCCAGTCCATGATTCCACCTACTAAATTGTATGTATTTCCGAAGCCCATTTGCTGCATGATGTTGCAGGCTTGCCCGCTTCTTCCGCCTGAACGGCAATAGATGTAATAGTTTTTCGACTTATCCAACTCATCTACCTGATAGATAAAGCCTTGTCCTTTATAGATATCGATGTGCATGGCGCCGGGAATAATACCTTCATTCCATTCTCCTTCGGTTCTAACATCCAGGATTACGGCGTTTTCATCTTCCTGAGCTCCTTGCCACCATTGTTCTTGTGAAATGTCCATAGTTGTATTTTTTGCAAAAATACTATGCTTTAATGGAACAGCCAATAGCTTTAGTCGTTTTTACCGGAACTTCCTGATTTTTCAAAAGTGCATCCACAGCATTTTCGACATATTTTGTTTTTACAGCACTTTCATCCGAGTAATTATCGTCGATTGCTCCTATATATTGTACAACATTACCTGCTTTGGTTTTTTCTAAAATATACACATGAGGTGTTTTGGTGGCACCGTATTGTGGATAAATTTTCTGTCCTTCATCAAATAAATATGGAAACGTGAATCCTTTTTCTTTGGCGCGTTCTTTCATTAGTTCAAAACTGTCTGCCGGTTGAACTTCCGGATTGTTCGGATTGATAGCGATAACCGGATAGCCTAACTTTTTGTATTTCTTGTCTAAAGCAATGATACGGTCTTCATAAGCCTTCGCATATGGGCAATGGTTGCAGGTGAAAATTACAATAAAACCTTTCGCGCCTTTAAAATCGGCTAAAGCTACTTTCTTGTTATTTACGTTTTTCAGGCTGAAATCCGTAGCAATGTCGCCTACCTGATAACCGGAATCAGATTTAACCAATGTAAAAGCGCTCATTAAACAAACAAGCACAAACAATGTGGTAATTTTAAGTGTTTTCATAATTTAGTTATTGATGATTGTTAGTAATTCGTTTTCCAATTCGTTGTACGTGAATGATCGTTCATAGAACTTTCTGGTTTTACTGTTGTAGATGGTTGTTGCCGGAATAGCTCCGCTCCAATTTTTATCGACTTTTTCAATCCAGGCATTGGCATCGGGATCGTCCAGATGGACAACTTCAGATTGCAGTTTTTTCTTTTTCATAAAAGGAATCAGACTGGTTTCTATCTTCTTCGGCATGTCCATACTCACCAAAATAACTTTTACCTTCTGATTTTTGTATTTCTCGTTAAGTTGTTCAAAATAAGGAAGTTCCTTTATACACGGCAAACACCATGTTGCCCAAAAATTGATTACATAAGTTGTATTATCCGATTTGTTAAAAATTGGTTCCAGACCTTTAAAATTGTAAGACGGGATTTTTATGCTCTCACTTTCATATATCTTAAGAGGAACCAAACCTTCCGTAACATACGATTTACTTTGTTGTGCAAGCGAAAAATTACCTATTAACAGCAACAACAATACAACTTTCATCTTCTTAAATTTTAGGAAGCTTAAAATTAAATAATCTGAATTTTCTTAACTTGTTAATTAACAAAATTTTAAATCGATAAGGTCATAAAAAAAGCGGATAGAATTACTTCCATCCGCTTTAATATTCTTATATAACCAATTAGTTGATGATTAACTTTCTGGTTGCTTTTTTACCTTCAGATTCAACAGATAAAAGGTAAACTCCTTTTTCCAATGCGTTGAAGCTTACTTCCTGATTAAACATTGTTCCGGTTGGATTAAATACTTTATTGTAAACGTTTCTTCCTCTCATATCGAATAAACTAACATTTACTTTTTCTGAAGTATTCAATTGAATAGTAACATTACCATTAGATGGGTTTGGCCACACATTGAATGTTTCAAAACCATTATCTTTTGTCGATAAAGTACCCTGTACCACAAAATTATCGATAATAGCTCCTTCTTGAGTTACAGCCTCGTCAGATACAAAAGTAAATCGGAACATTATATTGGATGCTGGTGTGCCACCTCCTAATCCAAATTGCGATAAGCTATGAGAATAGTTTCTTTTATTTCCATTCATTCCGTTACCCCCACTTGGTGCCGTAGCATAATCTCCAGTCCATTGTTTTCCAATACAATTAAAACAATCTGTACCGTTTGGCGTTCTGCTGCTGTTGTACCAGTTAGGATCAGACGCTGTCCCTAAAACACTCCAGGAATTTCCTCCATTAGTAGAATACTCAAAATAGATAATGTCCCAATTGGCCTCTAAGTCAAACGCCATATCGAAACTTACAGTCGGGTTGCTAACAGTTGTTAAATCATAACATTGTGAAACTAAATATGAGGTAGTGTTATCCGGATAATTTCCAAACGTTTTGGTAGCATAAACCTGTGATCCTGCAACTGTATTACTCAATAAGGTTTTCATAGATGTACCTCTCTGCCATACCGTATTAGTTGTGCCGGATTGATCAATTGAAACTAAAGCATCAGAAGTAGCATTAAAGGTGTTAACTACATTGATCGTTCCGTTATCATTTACCGTTATTAAAGCCGTTTTTGTATTGTTTGTAGCAACACCGTCTCCTGAAACTGTTGTAGTTACACTCAAAGTATGAGTACCTCTGGTTAAACCAGATAATGTAATCGGGTAATTTACCATTGAACAGTTTGGAAGATTTCCAGTCCATGTTGCATTGGTGTTTGCACCTCCATCCACATTATATGAAATATCAACCGAAGAGATTGTATTAGAACCCGCATTTTCAAATACAATTGAAGCGGAATAAGGGACTCCGCATGAAATGCTTGATGTACTGCTGATTGTCTTTAATGTAACATCGTTAGTTTGAGCAGCATAAGCATTTCCGATATTTACTGCCATCCATGCATCTGTAACAGCAATTACTTCCGGGCTGCTTGCGCAATATAAAGAGTTCGCTACCGTTAATGATGCATTTCGTGCGTCTGTAAATGTCGCATTTGGTGTAAGATAATCTCTCTCCGTATAATAAGCGATCTGAGATGATTTTGCCATACCGATTCCCGTTACATTATAAGTATCTCGTTGGGCTATAGGTGCATTATTCATACCTGCCTTACCCGCAGTTAAGATATAAAACCAATGGTTGAAAACACCACTGTTGTTATGAACACCACAGTTATCATTCCCCGAGCCCGGTGTACAACTTCCGTCGTCTGCCGTTGTGGTATAATAAGTCCCTTTAAAAGTATCGGGATTACTTCTTGAATTCGGATAACTCATTGAACGTAAAGGTGAAATTGACAATTCTTCTCCTATTTTCCAAATCCCCAGTGATCCCGGAGAGGCAGTATCCTGACCTGCGTTAAGGTTACCAAATTTAGCATACTGTTCGATGCAGGCTCCCCAAATATCTGAAAAACCTTCATTCATTGCTCCGGATTGGTTTTGATAGGCCAAATTAGCGGTATACTGACAAACGCCATGTCCTATTTCGTGACCGATAATATCAACAGAAGTTAACGGATTCCCATTACCGTCACCATAACGCATCACACTTCCAGTCCATTGTGCATTGAACCATCCTGATCCTCCAGGTACATCGTCAAAATGCACATAACTTCTAATTTGTCCGTTGTTATCGTCAAAACTGTTTCTGTTAAACGTATTTTTCCAGAAATCATAGGTTTTCATTGCTCCCCAATGTGCATCCAATGCCGCATTGTCTTTATTGGTATTGTTATATTCTGCTGCTGTCCAATTGTTGTCTGCATCTTCAAAATGTGTAGATGGCATTGTATTAGTTCTGGCACTATTATAAGTCACAACACCATTTCCTCTTGTAGTATCTTCAAGAACGTATTTGTTTAACCCGGTATTGAAAGTTGTTTCAATAGACCTGTTACCACTATACTTTGTATCTGCAGAAGCCGCAACCAACATCGATTTGCTTCCTACTGTAATTGCTTCAACATGTTTGGAATATTCTTCAATCTGATTGCTTGAAATTAATCCGTGTGCATGTTTGATAATTGGGTTTCTGAAAACAATATCACCGGAAACAGCATCTACATAAATTTCCTCACGAAGGATTGGCTGCACGGCATAAATGTCGTATTTATACACCAATTTCACTTCGCCTGTTTTAACAATTGGGAAAAGCAACATTTCTCCCGAAGGCTTGCTATAATTCATTAAAGCTGCCTGTTGTGGATCATCCCATAAATAAGTTGTAGCATTTGCTGCGCTTACTGCCTTTAAAAAACCTGCTTCTTTTGTGATTCTTGGTGATAAATCTGCAGTTGAGGCATTATAAAGCTCTCCGTTTACCGATAAAATTTTGCCGTCACGAGCATGCGTGATAAAAACTCCAAACTCTACTTTTAAGCCTTTGTAGAATTGCTGAATTCTCTCGTGGGTCATTCCGGTAACATCCGAAGTAGTTCTGATAGTCTCATAAGAATAATTCTTATCCAATTTGAATAATGTTCCAAATTGCGCTATTGCATACTCTCTTGAAGAAGGTGCATTAAGCACTAAAGTTTTTTGGTGAGCTAACTCCTCATCATACTTGTCATTTTGGGAAAATCCATTCGTTGAAAATCCCAACAATAAACACGTAATGAAGAAATAATTTTTTCTCATGGTGGTTATAGTTTTTTAGTTAGGTTAGTTATGAGCGCAATATTAATAAAAATTTAACATTAATCATAAATTAGCCTTAATTTTTGCAAATAAATAATTGAAAAATAAACAATTAGCCTTTTAATAAAGTAAACCCTCATATAAATTGAAGCCTAAAAATTTTAACACAATATTTGTATATACAATTAAAAACATTACTACATTTGTATCGACAAATTAAGTAACAAATGAAAATTGAAGAAATCATAAAATCCACAAAAACATTATCGGTTGCCAAACGAACCGTTTTGAATGTTTTTTACACGCAGAATATAGTTTCGGAAAAATTCGCTGAAATACTAAAACCTTATGATTTGTCAGGAGAACAATATAATGTGCTGCGCATTTTAAGAGGTCAAAACGGAAATCCAACTAATATGTGCGTAATTCAGGAACGCATGCTGGCCAAAACCAGTAACACAACCCGATTGGTAGATAAACTGTTGCTGAAAAATTTGGTCACAAGAGAGGTTTGCGCTGAGAACCGAAGAAAAATGGAAATCACCATTACCCAAAAGGGCTTGGATTTATTAGCAGAATTAGATCCCAAAGTCGAGAATCACGAACACCTTTTTGCCCAAAACCTATCGCAGGACGAATTAGAACAATTAAACAATTTACTGGAAAAATTCAGGACAATTTAAACATGAGCAATTTTATTAAACATCAGAACTGGCGTTATGCCACCAAAAAGTTCGATTCAACTAGAAAAATATCCGATGAAAACCTTGAAATCTTAAAAGAAGCCATTCGTTTAAGTTCTTCATCTTACGGATTACAGCCTTACAAAGTAATTATTGTAGAAAACCCGGAACTTAGAGCTAAAATACAGCCGGCAGCTTGGGGACAGACTCAAATTGTTGACGCTTCTCATCTGTTTGTATTTGCCAATATGGTGAATTTAGGAGAAAAAGAAATCAACAAATACATTAATACGATTGCAGAAACACGCGGAATACCTGTAGAAAACATTTCAGGTTACGGCGATTTTATGAAATCGAAAATTGCTTCGCTTCCGGAAGATGTAAAAAATACCTGGACTGCTAAACAAACGTATTTAGCCTTAGGGAATCTTTTAAATGCGGCCGCAGAACTTCAAATCGATGCCACACCCATGGAAGGTTTCGAACCCGAAAAGGTAAACGAAATCCTGGGTCTTAATGAGTTAGGATTAAATGCATCGCTGATTGCAACTGTGGGTTACCGTCATGAAGAAGATGCAACCCAACACAATGTTAAAGTACGTAAATCTCACAAAGAATTATTCATAAATTTATAATCACTAAAATTCAATTAAAATCATGAAACAATTAAAATCAATCGCATTAGCTTTAGTCGTAGCTTTAGGAACATTGACTGCTTCTGCACAAACCACTAAAAAAGTAGATGCTGCAGCTAGTAAAGTAGAATGGATCGGAAAAAAATTCACAGGTCAGCACAATGGAACTATCAATCTTAAAGAAGGTGCTATCGTTTTTAAAGGAAAAAAATTAGCTGGTGGTAACTTTACTGTTGATATGACATCG
Source organism: Flavobacterium enshiense (assembly GCF_040750275.1). Lineage (GTDB taxonomy): Bacteria > Bacteroidota > Bacteroidia > Flavobacteriales > Flavobacteriaceae > Flavobacterium > Flavobacterium enshiense_B. The sequence continues at coordinate 27,061 of NZ_JBDOCV010000008.1, read as the reverse complement.
ATCAACACTACAGATTTGGAAGGAAAAGGAAAAGCGAGTCTAGACGGTCACTTAAAAGCTGATGATTTCTTCGGAGTTGAAAAATTCCCAACATCTCAATTGGTTTTCAAAACTATCGGAACAAAAGCGAACAATACTTACCAAGTAACCGCTGATCTAACAATCAAAGGAATCACAAAACCAATCACTTTTGACATGGTAGTAGACAAAAACACTGCTACTGCAAAATTAATGATCGACAGAACAAAATACGACATTAAATACGCTTCTGTAGGTTTTGGTGCAATGGCTGATAAAGCAATCAATGACGAATTCGAATTGAATGTAAACTTGGCATTCTAATTTCAAAATATTTTCAAAAGAAAAGCCTGATTGTACAATCAGGCTTTTTTTATTACTTACCTTTTAAATCCGCATCATTTAAAGGCAAAACTTCTGTAAACAGCGCTTTAATGGCTGTATGCTGCTTTTTATCGGAAACTTTATAAAACTCATGAATGAGATCTGGAGTTATTGGTTTCGGATTTGGATACTTGTTGGATTGCAAAAACCTCTTCAAAGCCAGATTTACTTTTTCTTCCCCTATCATTTCACTGAGCAGATACATCACAACCGTTCCTTTGGAATATGAAAGGTGTCTGTCATCCGGTTTCACCTGATACAAAGGCATTTCTTTTGAAAATCCTTTCTCATTGTTATAAATATCGAGATGCATTTGCACACGCTTCAGCATTTCTTCTTTTCCGTACATTTTTTTAAGCAACATCATTTCAGTGTACATCGCCAATGTTTCCGTAAGCATGCTCGCACCATGGCGGTTGTCCGGGTGAATCTGATTACCGCCCCACCACAAATGTGCCAGTTCGTGCCCAGCCAGTTCATTAATTACATCCTGCTGTTCATCGGCTTTGATATTGCTGTGAAAAATCAAGTCTTCGGTCATGTAAATGGTTGCCGGATAGGCGGTTGCAGCAAAACCTTTGGTAAAACCCGAAACCTCTGCAAAACGAATAGTTTTAAAAGGATAAGGTCCGAAATTTTCTTCGCAATACTCCATCGTTAACTTGGCATTTTTGAGCAAATGCTCCACATTTTCGAAATGCGACGGATGATAATAAATCTCAAAGTTTTTGCCTTTATAGTGCTCTTTTTTAACTGCATATTCCGCTGAAGAAACCGCAAAACGAAACGGAATTTGCTTGACGCGATACTGAAAAAAACTTTTGTTGTTCGCTTTCCACTTTTTTACTAGTTCTCCCATTCCGATAGCTTCCTGATTAAAAGACGTTGCGATAGTCATATCCAGATCGATAAAATCATTGTTAGGCGATTTTGGCGCATTGAAAGCGATTGGCTGTGTTTTCACACCTAACTGAAATTGTTTTCGGATGGACTCTTCCTGGATTTCATTATCGGAATTGTACCCAAATTGCGGATAATAGCGGCTTATACGCATAAACGAACCATTTTCAACAATCGCATTAAACGATTCATGACCATTTACCGGTTGCCACTGATACCTGATTCTGAACCTAAATTTCGCTTTGGCGTTCGGTTCCATGGGTTGTTTTAAGTGTACGATCTGATGCTGTTTTTCTACGGATTGCCCACTCTCTTCCAATTGAAAATTTGCGTTTTCAATCGTAAAACCATCGGCAAAACTGACCAATATCGTACGGATTTCCGATTGGGTTTTATTTTCGAGCACATAAGTTCCTTCAATGGTGTAACGGTTTTCGTCCGGATACAAATCGACGAAAGTTTTCACAGCAACAATCGTTGGCTGCGGAAGATTTTGCAGGCTTCTGAACTGTTTTTCATATTCGGCTTGAACCTGCAATGCTATAGCTTCATTTTTGGGCTGATACTCTTTCATCACTCTGATTCCCAACACATAACCACCGATTGAGAGCAAAACAAAGGTCAGATACACATACATTTTTCTAAACTGAGCTTTTCTCAAATGGATGGAATAGAGCGTAAGGGTCAAAAGGATAAATCCGAACAGCAATCGATACCCAAATGCGGCCTCATAACTTCCAAAACCGTTCATATCGCTGTAATCAAAGTTGATGCTGTACAGGAATTTGAAAAGCGGGAGCGTGACAATCTTTCTTCCTACGGGCGTTGCCATAACGAATGCAAACAAAGCTGCTATCCCTAAAGCTACATACTTCTGGTTTACAAGCTTTTGAATGACCAGTAAAAAACCGCTTAACACAAATAATGGCAAAGAAACAAACCATAAAATTTTTACATAAATACCTATTTCAATAACGGGATAATCATACAAATACTGAAAAAGAATTCCTTCAAATATCAAAATGACACTAAATGTTAAGACTAGAATCAGCAAAGTAATCCAATGAGCCCAAAATTGTGTTTTTCTGTTCGGCGTGCTGTTTTCAATCAGATTAAAATTCACGTTTTTACTGCGCCAGAAAATATCATGTGTATAAAAAAGCACAACCATGACACCCAGCACATAAAAATTCTGAATGATTGTTGAAGCCATCAAACCGGAAGAGGCATATTTCTGCGGAATCCGAATGCCTTTTTCAATTTCCGCATACATTTCCATCCCAACGGCAAAGAGCAAAGCCAAAACAATCAGCACAAACGGAATACTTTTAAAAATATAAATCAGGTTGATTTTCACAAAAGATAAAAGGGCTTTGTATTCCGATTTTAAACCTTCTTCTACAGCAGTAAATTGAAAGGGAACAACATCGTCACATTTTTCATCTTCTATCTTAAAAATTACTTTTTTTACCTTAGCTTTTTTCGAAAACGAATACGTTCTGAAGGCTGTATAAAGCAACAACATCGAAAGCATAAGGATGCCTAATCGGTTCCAAATAAAAATACCGTCGAATCCTATTACCTCAGTATTTCGTTGTGCTACAGTCCATTGTGCCGTTTGATTGAAAAAAGCAGACATTCCAAAAGGGTCGAAAATCCCCGAAACAAATTTCGTTTCTTCCGATTGCGGCAAACTCTGCGCCATAAAAGGCGAACTCGAAAACAACATCGCTACCATATAAAGAATATAGAGCAACAGGCCGCTTACATAAATTGGCATTTTACTTTTGGAAAACCAAGCGACAACGCATAAAACAGCTGTAACAAAAATGGTATTTATCACTGTGAAACAGAGCATTGGAACCAGATAATACAACACATTAAAGACGCCACTTTCCATGGATTGCGCATTTGCTGACTGTCCGATAAAGAAACTAACTGTCAAAAGAATTGTGCACAAACAACTCATTATCAACACCGAAGCAAATCGGCCGGACAAAAATTGCCTTTTTAAAAGTGGAGTACTGAAATAAATCTGTTCAAAACGACTGTCAATCTCTTTAATAGCCAATTGCGCCGTAAAAAGCGTACCGAAAAATATCGCAGTCAAGCTGATAAAAGCCGTGATAAACCCCACTTGATACGACGAATTGTAGAACACATTTTCACTTACTGAAAATCGGGCGTTTTGTCCTCCGAAAATACCGAAAATGATGATCAGGAGCAGTACGGCGTAGAAGCCCCAGTTTTTAAAATATCCTTGAACATCAAACCAAAAAACTGTTTTCATAACGCTACTAATTTTTGGTTCAACATATTAAAATATACATCTTCCAGAGTAGGGCTTACTTCTTGAAAATCAGGCAGACGGGATTCCGAAAACACATGAATATTCATTTTACCGGATGTAAACTGTGAGGAAATGACCGAATAGTCGCTTTTAAAATGGGTTAATTCTTCTTTTTGGATTTGTTTTCTCCAGATTTTCCCTTCCAAGGACTGAATCAAATCCATTGGATTGCCCTGTAAAAGTACTTCCCCTTGGTTCATAATCGCCATTTTTGAACACATATTACGGACATCTTCCACCAAATGCGTCGATAAAATAACGATGCGGTCTTCCCCTATTTCACTCAAGAGACTGTTGAAACGGTTGCGCTCTTCTGGATCCAGCCCTGCGGTCGGTTCGTCTACAATAATAATTTTCGGATTGCCCAATAAGGCCTGAGCCACTCCAAAACGCTGGCGCATTCCACCGGAAAACGTATGCACTTCTTTTTTGCGATGCGCAAACAAATTAACTTTTTCAAGCACTGAAAGAATTTGGTCTTTTCGTTCTCCAGAAATGGTAACTCCTTTTAAAACAGCCAGATGATTGAGTAAATCGTAAGCCGAAACTTTAGGATATACGCCGAAATCCTGTGGTAAAAAACCGAGTTGCTTTTTAATGAAATCCGGATTTTCCAAGACATTGACTTCATTAAACAAAATTTGACCTTTGTCTGCCGATTGCAAGCCAACTATGGTACGCATTAAGGACGATTTTCCGGCTCCGTTAGGGCCTAACAAACCAAACATTCCGTTGTTGATTTCAAGCGAAACATCGTCAATTGCTTTTACTCCATTTTTATACGTTTTTTGGATGTTTTTGATGATTAAACTGTTCATTTTGATTGATTGTTGATGATTATTGACTGATTTATATGAATTTTGATTTTCTGAAGATTGAGACAAAAGAAACCCTGTCGGTCAAAAAACCGATACTTTCATTCGTTAAAAAAAGATGCTATTTATTCGCTGATGTATTCCAAAACATCACCGGGCTGACAATCCAAAGCCTTGCAAATCGCTTCAAGCGTGTCAAAACGTATACCTTTAGCTTTTCCGGTTTTGAGAATCGACAAATTTGCCGGGGTTATCCCCAGTATTTCTGCCAATTCCTTCGACTGCATTTTACGCTTGGCCAGCATCACATCTACATTTACTACAATTGGCATGGTTCTATATATATAAGTCTTGTTCGTTTTGAAGGTTTACACCCTGTTGAAAAATAGCGGCCATAAAAAAGATAAAAACTCCCATTATCGCATGCGCTACAATCATGGCAATAAAAGGAAAATCTTCCACACTAAAAAGCGACCAAACTATCGCCAATACCGGATACAACAACAAATTGAACTGATAAAACTGCTTTAAATTCTTTAATCCGTCTTTTGTAAACAATCGTTCTTGTTTAAAGGTTTTGAAGACATTACTCAGCACCCAAAAGAACAAACCGTAAAGTGCTAAACCCAAAACCATTTCCAACACATATACAAGGGTGTATTCCGAACCCAGCAAAAAATGTTGTGTGGTAAACGGAATGTTAATAGCGAACCTGTTCTGTTCCATTTTCTCAAAAAAAGGACCTTCAAACAGGCAATTAATCAAAGTATAAAATGCCGTTATCAAATAAAACAAAGCGACAATTCGTACGAGCACAAACAAAAAAGAAGCAATAATCCGGACTGATTTCATGGATTCCTAATTTAAATTCAACAAGACAAATGTAATAATAAATTATCGTAAAACAATAATTTATTATCATTTTTTTATAATTATAAAAAACCACCTATTTTGAGACGAGAAATATTTTCAAAAAAAGTTTGCGTATTCGAAAATCATTTCTATAACTTTGTACCGTAGAAAAAACACAAAATGAACAACATTTTAAACAATACTTGGTGGTGGAATAACTTACGTCGAAAATCGTGAGCGAATCCTCCTATCTGTATTTTTAAAACCAACATAGATAAAAGGCTTGTCAATCACGACAAGCCTTTTTTTATTTCCAGAACTCAAAGATCATGCAAAAATATAAACTACATACCCATCACAAACAAATCCTTGCCGACACCATCACGCCGGTAAGCATTTATTTAAAAATTCGCGACAAATTCCCGAACAGCCTTTTACTGGAAAGCAATGATTTTCACAGTAATGAGAACAGTTTTTCATATATCTGCTGCAACCCAACGGCAAGTATCAAGCTGGAAAACGAAATCCTCACTACAACATTACCCGACGGAACGCTAACAAACAAACGTATTGAAAACCCAAAAGAAGTTGTAGAAGGCGTTCAGGAATTTACTTCGCGATTTGAAACCGACAAGAACAATTTTAAATTTATCACCAACGGTTTATTTGGGTTTACCAGTTATGATGCCGTTCGTTATTTTGAAAAAGTAAACATCGAAAAGAAAACCACAGATTTACAGATTCCAGATTTATATTATGCCGTGTATCAGAACATTATCGCAATCAATCATTTCAAAAACGAAGCGTATATTTTCTGCCACAGCCTTGACAATCAAAATAATATTAATGAAATCGAGCAATTAATCCAGTCGAAGAACTTTGCTTCCTATTTCTTTGCCAAAGACAGTGATTCGATTTCCAATTTATCAGACGAGGATTTTAAAGCCAATGTCAGTCTGGCCAAAAAACACTGTCAACGTGGTGACGTCTTCCAATTGGTTTTGTCCCGAAGATTTACCCAAGGCTTTAAAGGCGACGAATTCAATGTATATCGTGCTTTGCGCAGCATCAACCCATCTCCTTATCTGTTCTTTTTCGATTATGGAAACTTTAAGATTATGGGTTCTTCACCCGAAGCACAATTGGTCATTAAAAATCGAAAAGCCGAAATCCATCCCATCGCTGGAACCTTCAAAAGAACCGGAAACGACGAGCTAGACGCCTTACTAGCCAAGCAATTAGCCGAAGATCCGAAAGAAAACAGCGAACACGTCATGCTGGTAGATTTGGCCCGCAACGATTTAAGTCGCAACGGCAATCAGGTGGAAGTTGAAAAATACCGAGAAGTCCAGTTCTTTTCCCATGTGATTCATTTGGTTTCCAAAGTCAGTGGGCAATTACACGAAAAAGTTTCCACAATACAAGTAGTTGCTGATACGTTTCCAGCGGGAACTTTATCAGGCGCCCCTAAACACAAAGCATTACAACTGATCGAAACCATCGAAAACACCAACCGAAATTTCTACGGCGGCGCTATTGGTTTTATGGATTTTGATGGTAATTTTAACCATGCAATCATGATACGCACATTTTTGAGCAAAAACCATCAATTGCATTATCAGGCAGGAGCCGGAATTACAATCAATTCCTGTGAAGAAAGCGAAACACAAGAAGTGTACAATAAATTAGGAGCCTTAAACAAAGCGTTAGAATTAGCCGAAAGCATTTAAAACCAGAACCATGAAAAAGATATTAGTTATAGACAATTACGACAGTTTCACCTACAATCTGGTTCATTATCTGGAAGATTTGAATTGTGAAGTCACGGTATTTCGCAACGATGAGTTCTTTATTGATGAAATAAAACCATTTGACAAGATTTTGCTATCTCCAGGTCCGGGAATTCCTGATGAAGCAGGCTTACTCAAAGAAGTCATCAAAACCTATGCACCTACCAAAAGCATACTCGGCGTTTGTCTTGGCCAGCAAGCGATTGGGGAAGTTTTCGGCGGAAGTTTGATCAATCTGGAAAAAGTGTATCATGGTGTGGCAACCCAAGTCAAAATCACCGTTCCCGATGAAATCCTTTTTAAAGATTTAGCCGATGAAATTGAAGTTGGGCGCTATCACTCGTGGGTCGTTTCCAATGAAAATTTTCCTGAAGTTTTAGAAATCACTTCTGTGGATGACAACGGTGAAATCATGTCGTTTCGCCATAAAACTTACGATGTTCGTGGCGTACAATACCATCCGGAAAGCGTTCTTACCCCCAATGGGAAGAAGATTCTTGAGAATTGGGTAAATAGCTAATTAGCTTTTAGCAATCAACATTTTAGACAACTATTTAGGGTAGTAAAATTTACTGGCCAAGGGCTTTGCATCTCAAATTTAACGTATCACAAAACAGCTAATAGCTAACTGCTAAAGGCTTAAAGCACAAAAAATGAAAGCAATATTAAACCGATTAATCCAGCACGAAACGCTTACCAAAGAAGAAGCGAAAAACGCGCTCAAAAACATTTCCAACGGACTGTACAATCCAAGTCAAATAGCAAGCTTTTTAACGGTATATATGATGCGAAGCATTACCATTGAGGAACTTGCAGGATTTCGTGAAGCTTTATTGGAATTGTGCATTGCCATCGATTTATCCGATTACGACACCATTGATTTGTGCGGAACCGGAGGCGATGGTAAAGACACCTTCAACATTTCCACATTGGCATCCTTTGTAACGGCGGGAGCCGGAATTCAAGTGGCGAAACACGGAAATTATGGCGTTTCCTCGATTTCTGGATCGAGCAATGTGATGGAAAGTTTGGGAGTTAAGTTCAGTAATGATCCGGAATTTTTAAACAAATCGATTGAAGATGCCGGAATTTGTATCTTACACGCGCCACTCTTCCACCCTGCCATGAAAAATGTCGCTCCCATCCGTAAAGAACTGGCGGTCAAAACGTTCTTCAATATGTTAGGTCCAATGGTAAATCCGAGTTTTCCGAAGCATCAATTAGTTGGGGTTTTTAGTTTGGAATTGGCAAGAATGTACGCTTATCTCTATCAAAACACCACAACCAATTTTACGATTTTACACAGCTTGGATGGCTACGATGAGATTTCCCTAACCGGAAATACTAAGACAATTTCCACAGCCATTGAAGGCATGTTAAAACCAGAAGATTTCGGGGTAAATATTTTAAATCAAGGCGATATTCAAGGCGGAACAACAATTGAAGAATCAGCAAAAATTTTTATGGATATCCTTAACGGAAAAGGAACAAAAGCCCAAAACGATGTAGTTTGTGCCAATGCGGGAATGGCTATCGCTACCGTAAAAAACCTGAATCCAAAAGAAGGATTTGAACTGGCAAAAGAAAGCTTGTTAAGCGGAAAAGCACTTAAAAAATTAAAAAAACTACAACAACTAAGCAAATAATCATGACCATATTAGATAAAATCATCGTCGATAAAAAACGAGAAGTCGAACTCAAAAAACAGCTAATTTCATTTAGTCAGCTGGAAAACTCCGCAGTATTCGGGAGTAGAACCTATTCGCTGAGCAAAAATTTACGAAACAATGCAATTGGAATTATTGCCGAGCACAAGCGCCGTTCGCCTTCAAAATCGGTCATAAACAATTCATATTCAGTAGAAGAAGTCGTTATCGGCTATCAAAACGCGGGAGTTTCAGGGATTTCCGTGTTAACCGATGGGAAATATTTTGGTGGTTCTTTGGATGATTTATTGTTAGCAAAAGCTTCGGTAAATGTTCCTCTGTTACGCAAAGAATTCATCATCGACGAATACCAGATTTTGGAAGCCAAAGCTCACGGAGCCGATGTTATCTTACTGATTGCAGCCGTTTTAACCCGTGAAGAAATCAAACAGCTTTCGGAATTTGCGCATTCATTAGGACTTGAAGTTTTATTGGAAGTCCATAACCGTGAAGAACTTGAGAAATCGATTATGCCAAGTTTGGACATGATTGGCGTGAACAACCGCAACTTAAAAACCTTCGAAGTCAGTTTGGAATACAGCAAACAACTCGCCCAGCACATTCCGGATGAATTCGTAAAAGTTTCCGAAAGCGGCATAAGTTCCTCCGAAGCGATAAAAGAACTTCAACCCTTTGGTTATCAAGGCTTTTTAATCGGAGAACATTTCATGAAAACCGAAAATCCCGGTAAAGCCTCAGCAGAATTCATTAACACAATACTTGTGAAATCATGAAATTGAAAATCTGCGGAATGAAACATCCTACTAACATTCAGGAAGTTGCAGCACTTCAACCTGATTATTTAGGATTCATTTTCTATGAAAAATCGCCTCGCTTTTTTAATGGAGAACTACCAATTCTGCCTAAATCCACTCAAAAAGTAGGCGTTTTTGTCGATGCCTATTTGGATGATATTCTAGGTAAAATACGTCAGTTCAATTTACAAATCATTCAATTGCACGGCAATGAAACATCGGAATTCTGTAAACTGTTTCAACTTATTGATATAAAAATCATAAAAGCTTTTTCAGTTGACGATTCCTTTGATTTCAAAGCACTTACAGCATATGAACCCGTTTGTGATTATTTCCTGTTCGACACCAAAGGAAAACATCACGGTGGCAACGGAACAGCTTTCAACTGGGACATCTTAAAAAACTATCCTTCCCAAAAGCCTTTCTTTTTAAGCGGAGGCATTGGTTTAGAAGCAATTAACAAAATCAAACAACTGAATTTACCGATTCATGCCCTCGATGTCAACAGCAAATTCGAAATCGAACCGGGTTTAAAAAATACACAACTATTAAAACAACTACAAAATGAACTATCATGTTAACAGTCAAGGATTTTACGGCGAATTTGGAGGTGCTTTTATCCCTGAAATGCTCTATCCGAACGTAGAAGAATTACGTCTGCAATATCTAGAAATTACCAAAACCAAAAGCTTTCAAGACGAGTTCCAACAACTCCTAAAAGACTATGTCGGACGACCAACACCGCTCTATTTCGCAGAACGTTTATCTGCAAAATACAACACTAAAATTTATTTAAAACGTGAAGATTTATGTCATACGGGAGCCCATAAAATCAACAATACCATAGGGCAAATCCTGCTGGCAAAACGCTTAGGAAAAACCAGAATCATTGCCGAAACCGGGGCGGGACAACACGGCGTAGCCACAGCAACCGTCTGTGCCTTAATGGGTTTGCAATGCATCGTTTATATGGGAGAAGTCGACATCAAGCGTCAAGCCCCCAATGTAGCCCGCATGAAAATGTTAGGAGCAGAAGTCCGTCCGGCAACATCCGGTTCCAAAACCCTGAAAGATGCTACTAATGAAGCGATTAGAGATTGGATCAACAACCCGACCGATACGTTTTACATCATCGGTTCGGTAGTTGGACCACATCCGTATCCCGATATGGTAGCGCGTTTCCAAAGCATTATCTCTGAGGAAATTAAACAGCAACTATTGGAAAAAGAAGGTCGCGATAACCCGGATTATGTGATAGCCTGTGTGGGTGGCGGAAGCAATGCTGCCGGCGCTTTTTATCACTTTTTAGACGAAGAAAACGTTAAGCTAATTGCTGTGGAAGCTGCTGGAAAAGGGGTGAATTCAGGGGAAAGCGCTGCGACTTCTGTACTGGGTAAGATCGGGATTATTCATGGAAGTAAAACCCTTTTGATGCAGTCGGAAGACGGTCAAATCACCGAACCTTACTCAATTTCCGCAGGTTTGGATTATCCCGGCGTTGGTCCGCTTCACGCCCATCTAAACCATACCAAAAGAGCTGATTTTATGGCTATTACTGATGATCAGGCTATGAGCGCCGGCTTACAATTATGCAAGACGGAAGGCATCATCCCGGCCATTGAAAGTTCGCATGCATTGGCGGTTTTAGAGGAGAAAAAGTTTCAAAAAAACGACATCGTAGTCATCAATTTATCGGGTCGCGGCGACAAAGATCTGAACACCTATATCGACTATTTTAAGTATTAATTTATGGGCGTTACCACAAGGGTCGGGCTGTACATTTTATCTTTTTTGCGTCTGAAAAAGCCACAAAAAAGGATGCCATTTCCATCCCTAACGCAAGCACAAAACACTAAAAAATGAACCGAATCAACATCAAATTACAAGAAAAAAAGAAGCTGCTTTCCATCTATTTTACAGCCGGATTTCCCAACTTAAACGACACGGTTTCCATCATTGAGGAGCTCGAAAAAAGCGGTGTAGACATGATAGAAATCGGCTTGCCTTTCAGTGATCCGTTAGCCGATGGACCAATAATTCAGCAGAGTTCTACCCTGGCTTTAGAGAACGGAATGACCACAAAATTGCTTTTCAAGCAGCTCGAAAACATCCGGAAAACAGTCAAAATTCCGCTCTTAATTATGGGCTATTTTAACCCGATTTTACAGTTTGGAGTAGAAGATTTTTGTCAAAAATGTGCTCAAATCGGTATCGAAGGACTCATCATTCCAGACCTTCCTTTGGCTGTTTTCGAACAGGATTTTAAAGCCATTTTTGACCGTTACAACCTCAAAAACATCTGCTTAATTACCCCACAAACTTCCGAAGAACGCATCCGAAAAATTGACAAAATCAGCGATAGCTTTATCTATATGGTGAGTAGTTCGAGTACCACAGGGAGTCAAAAATCGTTTGGAAAAACACAAAAAAACTACTTCGAAACCGTAGCAAAAATGAACCTGAAAAACCCTCAAATCGTCGGTTTCGGAATTTCAAATCGGGAGACTTTTTTACAGGCAACCGAGCATCAAAAAGGAGCGATTATTGGCAGTTCTTTCGTGAATTTTATCAAAAATAACGAAATTTCAAGTATTCAAAATTTTATCAAACAAATAGTTTAAATAAAAACATATAAACAACTGGAAAACAATATTTTAAATAACAACAATAGATTTTATTTATATACTAAAAAAGGCTGCTTTTAGCATTAAAAACAGCCTTTTTCCTCCATTGAACTTCAGAAATAAATCCTCCAAAATTCAACACCATAAAGTTAGGGTTTTTTAATCAAACCAACAACTGTTTCTTTAAAAAACCACCCACCTACTCCAACCTGAAATTCACCAAAAAAACACCAAAACACAATTGTTAAAAAAAGGTTAAAAACAATTTAAACAAACGTTTAATTTAAACAAGTGTTTAATTTTATGCACGAATTTAAAATCAAATTAAAATGACTGATTTTAACGATAAGCAAATTGAAATTTTACAGACCGCCGAAAAGCTATTTGCCGAGCACGGTTATGACGGAACTTCGGTGCGCGATATTGCCAAAAGTGCCAACATCAACATTGCGATGATTTCGTATTATTTCGGATCGAAAGAAAAGCTGTTGGAAGCACTTATCATTTACAGAATTTCAAGCATGCGTTTGCAAATGGAAAATCTGTATCGCGAAGACTTAACCCCTCTTGAAAAAATCGATCGGTTAATCGAATTGTACATCAAACGGATTAATGCAAACAAGGGCATGTACCAGATCATTCATTTCGAAATTTCATCAGGCAAACGCATCATCAATTGCGATGCTTTCAACGAAATGAAAAAACACAATCTGGACATTTTGAAAAGCATCATTTTGGAAGGTCAGGAGAAAGGCGTTTTCAGAAAAGACGTAAATACCATTTTGATTCCTACTACCATCATGGGAACGTATTTTCATTTTCAGATGAACAAACCGTTTTTTAAAGAAATCCTGAATTTGAATTCTCAGGAAGACATCGACAATTACGTTACCTCAGAACTTACCCTACACATCAAACAAACCATTAAAGCCCTTTTAACCTATGACAAGTAATTCACTAAGGTTGGGAATCTTGTTCCTGTTGGGAGCTTTTTCTGTTTCTGCCCAGGAAAAGAAAAACCTTTCGCTCGAAGAAGCTATTCAACTTGCAGTTACACAAAGTACCGAATCCAAATTGGCCGACACCAAAGTTGCCACCAAGGAATTTGAGATGCAAACCGTAAAAAACAAACAATACCCTGATTTAAAAATTAGCGGACAGTACCAACGCCTGACCAACGCCGATGTCGATTTCAAACTTGGCGGGAATTCCGATGGCGGAAGTGCTCCAAAAGTGAACCAGCTTATGTTGGGAAATGCAACTGCCTCTGTTCCGTTATTTGCCGGATTTAAAATTCAGAGCAGTATCAAAGCTTCTGAAAGTTTATTAGAAGCCGAACAATTCCATGCTAAAGACACCAAAGAACAACTTGCTCTGGAAACGGTGAAATTGTATGTAAGCTTATACAAAGCTCAGGAAAGTGAAAAACTGATTCAGGAAAACATCAAACGTGCCGAACAACGCGTAAAAGATTTCAAGGCGATGGAACAAAACGGTTTGATTGCGAGAAACGATTTACTGAAAGCACAATTACAGGTTTCTAATTATCAGATTGCCTTGGAAGATGCGAGAAAAAACAGCAACATCATCAACTTTCAACTGGCAACACTCTTAAAATTACCCGAAGAAACACAAATAACGCCGAATTCTGCCCTTTTTGCCCAAAAATCAGAAATGAGTACCACTTCAAATGATATTTCCCTTAGAAACGATTTAAGCGCCATTCGCTCGCAACAAAAAGCAGCCGAAGCCAACGTTAAAATCGCAAAAGGGAATTATTATCCGTCTTTAAACTTAATGGGCGGTTACATCGCTTTGGATTTACAAAACGTAATGACCGTGACCAACGCCATGAATTTCGGTGTGGGATTGTCGTACGATCTTACTTCCATCTTCAAAAACGGAAAAGAAGTAAAAACAGCCAAAAGCAAAGCCAAAGAAGCTGAACAATCGCTTGACATCATGACCGACAAGGCAAAAGTCCAGATGCAAACCGCTAACGAAAACTATCTTTTAGCCCAGAAACAAAACAACGTTTACCAACAAGCCGTGGAACAAGCCAACGAAAATTACCGCATCGTAAAAGACAAGTACGACAACGGTCTGGCCGATACCAACGATTTGCTTGACGCCGATGTACAACAACTGCAATCCAAAATCAACGAAGCCTATTCCAAAGCCGATATTGTTCAGAAACAATATGAAGTATTGGCAGCCGGCGGAAAACTAACCGCATCATTAACAAAAAACTAATCAAATTTCTTTAGTCATGGAAAAGAAACCATCCAATAAAAAATTCATCTTCGTAATCAGCAGTTTAGTAATTCTTGGGGCTGTTTACGGAACTTTTAAATACTTACATGCGCAAGCACACGAAGAAACCGACGATGCTCAAATTGAAGGAAACATGAGCCCAATCATCCCGAGAGTTTCCGGTTATGTGGCCAAAGTTTATGTAAAAGACAACGATTTCGTTAAAAAAGGCGACACGCTTTTTGTAATCGACAACAAAGATTATTTAGTAAAAGTGGAAGAAGCCAAAGCCGCTTTAGCCGCTGCAGAAAACTCCTTTGAAGTTTCTAAAGCCGATGTTGGTGCAACTGCTGCAAACATTTCAATCTCCAATGCAACTATTCAATCCAATGCTGGAAGTATTGATGCTGCTAAAATCCGTTTGGAAAGAGCCAGTAATGATTTTGAACGTTATTCAAATTTATATCAGAATCATTCCATTACCAAACAGCAATACGAACAAGCCTTAGCAGCGAAACAAGAAGCTCAGAAACAAGTAGAAGTATTGCAGCAACAGCGTAATGCAAACATTCATCAGCGTGAAGCCGTTGCTTCAAAAACCACAGTGGCAAGCAAACAAACCGGTGTGGCTGCGGCAAACATCAAACGTGCACAAGCCGTTTTGGAAGCAGCCCAAATCAATTTAAGCTACACAGTGGTAACGGCTTCTATTGACGGGCAGGTTTCCAGCATCGACATTCAAGAAGGCCAAATGGTACAACCGGGACAATCGTTGTTTTATATCGTAAACAATACGAATCTTTGGGTAGTGGCTAATTTCAAAGAAACCCAATTGAACAAAATGCGCGCCGGACAGAAAGTAACGCTAACCGTAGATGCTTATCCCGATACGGAATTTGAAGGCGAAGTAAACTCCTTCTCACCTGCTACCGGAGCCCGCTTTTCGATTTTGCCTCCGGACAATGCAACGGGGAACTTCGTAAAAACCATTCAGCGTTTGCCGGTTAAAATCAAATTAGCCACAAATAACGATACTGAAAAAGTAAAATTATTACGTCCGGGCATGAACGTAGAAGTAGACGTACACGTACAATAAGCATGACAACACAAGCAGAAGATTTAGTAGAATATGGCTTTCGCAGGGTCATTATCACAATAACGGCCGTACTTTGTGCGCTGCTTGAAATTGTTGATACGACCATTGTAAACGTAGCCCTAAACGATATGCGAGGCACTTTAGGCGCTACCCTAACCGATGTTGCCTGGGTCATTACAGCATACGCCATCGCTAACGTTATCATCATTCCGATGACCAGCTGGTTATCGCAACAATTTGGACGTCGAAACTATTTTGCCGCCTCCATTATCATCTTTACCGTTTCTTCCTTTTTGTGTGGAAATGCGACCAATATCTGGGAATTGGTTTTCTTCCGATTCATTCAGGGTATGGGTGGTGGCGCGCTTTTGGTAACCGCTCAAACGATTATCACAGAAAGTTATCCAGCTGCCAAGCGAGGAATGGCGCAAGCGATTTACGGAATGGGAGTAATTGTTGGACCTACTTTAGGACCACCACTTGGAGGTTATTTAGTAGATAATTTCTCTTGGCCGTACATTTTTTACATCAACATTCCTTTGGGAATCATTGCAACTATTTTGACGCTTTCGTTTGTAAAAAGTCCTAAATACGGTGAAAAACTCAAAGCCAATCAGGTGGATTGGTGGGGAATCGTGTTTTTGGCTTCGTTCATCGGGTCGTTACAGTTTGTTTTGGAACACGGTCAGCAGGACGATTGGTTTGAAAATCCTTTAATTGTAGCCTTGAGTGTCTTATCGATTTTCGGATTAATATTCTTTATATGGCGTCAGTTAACGTATCAATATCCGATTGTAAACCTCAGAGTGTTAAAAGATAAAAACCTGCGCATCGGAACCATCATGTGTTTCATCTTAGGATTCGGTTTGTACGGAACGACGTTTGTAGTACCGATTTACACCCAATCGATTTTAGGATGGACGGCCACAGATACCGGATTATTACTGATCCCAAGTTCAATCACCACCGCGATCCTGATGCCGATCATCGGAAAACTAATCCAAAAAGGTGTACCTCAAGCCTATTTGGTTTCCTTAGGATTCTTAATTTTCTTTGGATTTACCTTCTGGATGCACAACGTGATGACGCCGGATACCGGAGCAGAACACATGTTTTGGCCGCTTATCTTACGAGGTGTCGGTTTAGGATTTTTATTTGTACCGATTACAACTTTAGCCTTATCCACCTTGCAAGGAAAACAAATTGGAGAAGGCGCTGCGTTTACCGGAATGATGCGTCAGTTGGGCGGTTCTTTCGGAATTGCGATTATTACCACATTTATTGCCCGTTTTGGTCAGGAACACCGCGTGAATTTAATTGCGCATTTGGATACCACAAAGCTTGAAGTACAACAACGCATTCAACAAATGCAAATGATGTTTATGTCGAAAGGTTTCAGTGCAAGTGAAGCGCTGGATAAAGCGCACAAAGCTTTAGAAGGTTCCGTCATCAAACAAAGTACGGTGCTTTCGTATATGGATGTGTTTTTATACCTGGGAATTATGTTCCTAGTCTGCATTCCGTTTATGCTTTTAATTAAAAAAGGCTCCGGAAAAGTCGATATGTCGAATGTTCATTAAACTTTATAATTAGTTATTTTTATTATTCATTATTTTTAAAAGCTCCGGTGTAAATCTCGGAGCTTTTATTTTGTAATATTCTGATAACCTTAAGTTAACACATAAAAAAAGGAAAGCTCTTACTTTCGATTACTATTCTTAATCAACAGAAAAAATGGGCTTATTCAACAAAAAAGAGAAAAAAATCATTGCAGAAATCAGCAAAAAGAACAAAATATACCATCAGGATATTGAAAAAGAAATCACCGATTTGCGAGATGATTTAGAACATGATTTTGAAGAAAATAAAATTATCCTTGAAGAATTTTCAATTTTCATCGAAGAGTTAAAAAGTAAAATCTCAAAAGAAGAATTCGAAAAACTAAACACCTATTTTCAACAGGTTTCCAAAATGAAAAATTGTGCCAAAAAAGGAATCGAATCCCTGAATAATCTGGCAAAAGAACAACGAAAACTATCCAAAGACTCACTTCGTGAGTACGAAGAATACCTTAATTAGTGATATTTTCCTGCATTGTTTTCAATTAAACAGCCTATTATTACTTTTTATCGATTTTTAATTATTCCGTGTTAAATCAAGATGAAATTAACATTACATTTGATTGATTCATAACATTTTACACTAACTAATTAAAATTCTTCATTATGGGTATTTTTACACGCAACGACAAAAAAGTCCTTCAGGAGTTTATAATCAAGAGTGAGCACAACTATCACGACATTGAGAAAGAGATTGATGAGTTTTTAGTGGATTTACAATCCGAATATGAAGAAAACAGCTCTGTTGTGAATGAATTCAATGAACTGGTAAACGAACTTCGTGAGAAATTGCCCCCTACCGACACCAAACGATTACTTGATTTTTCAAACCGTTTGTTACGTGTGCGACGCTGTGCCAGAAAAGGTGTTGAAGCTTTGCGTGAGCTTTCCCGCGATCAGCACAAATTAACCAAAGAAATTCACCGAGATTACGATGAATATCTGCATTTACGTTAATTATCGCGTAAAAACCAACGTATTTCCTTTCGATAAAGACGCATCATATTGATAACCCTCGCAATTGAAACCTTTCAAATCTTCGAGGGTTTCTGCATTGGTATCGACAATGTAACGCACCATCATGCCTCTGGCCTTTTTCGCAAAGAAGCTGATCATTTTGAGTTTTCCGTCTTTGTAATCTTTAAATTCCGGTGTGATTACAGGAACTTTCAACGCTTTTACATCAACAGCTGAAAAATATTCATTACTCGCCAAATTGATAAACAAATCCTCTTTATTCAACTCTTTATTTAACTCTTTGGTGATTTTGGCTTTCCAGAATTCATAAAGGTTTTTATTTTTCCCAATTGGAAGCTGAGTTCCCATTTCCAGACGATACGGCTGAATCAGGTCTAAAGGCTTCAAAAGCCCGTATAACCCTGATAAAATACGCAATTTCGATTGTAAAACATCCAGCTTCTCTACCGGTAAATTATACACATCCAGTCCGATATAAACATCTCCGTTAAAAGCATAAACCGCCGGACGTGCATTTTCCGGAGTAAACGGGGTTGCCCATTCCTGATTGCGCTGCCAGTTCAAATCGGCAAGTTTATCGGAAATATCCATGAGTTCCATCAACTGTTTTGGCTTCTTCTTTTTAAGGACTTTGTGTACCGAATTTGCCTCTTTCAAAAAACAAAGTTCAGAATGTTGGCTGATGGGCAATTGTTTTTCAAAATCCAAAGATTTAGCTGGAGAAATGACTATTTTCATGGTTTACTTTTATCGGTTTTCAAAAATACGAATTCGATTAGTAAAACACTATATGAAAAAATAAATTCGACGGATTCAATAAAATTTTAACTTCATATTTTTAGTACTTTAGTCCTATGACCATTGAAACAATCACAACCGAAAACCTTCTTCTCCGAAAACTCACTCCTGAAGTTTACAACTTTATTTTCAATACTTTTTCAGAGGCAGATATTATAGCCTTTTTAGGGCTCGAATCGCAAACGGATTTTAGTAAGGAAAAAGACAAGTTCGAAAAAGGCTTAACAACTTACAATCGTTCCTTTGTCAACTTTCAAATTATTGAAAAAAGTTCAAATGAAATTATTGGCGCCTGTGGATTCCACACCTGGTACACGGAACATGCCCGTGCTGAAATCGGATATGCTTTAAAAGACGACCGCTTTAAAGGCAAGGGAGTCATGACAGAAGCTCTTTCGGAAGTGATTGCTTACGGCTTCAACACTATGAAATTGAACCGTATCGAAGCTTTTATCGGAACGAACAATGTTGCTTCCTTAAAATTGGTTGCCAAAATGGGATTTAGCAAGGAAGGTTTACTGCGTCAGCATTATTGTAAAAACAATTTCATGGAAGATTCCGTTGTGTTTTCTCTTCTGAAATCTGAATATTTACAGTAAAAAACTTGATTTTGGGGTTTTTACAATCTTAACAGCTGAATATCAAAATTATATGTATATTTAGACTTCTAGGATTCCCAAATGAAGAAACTGGTTTTCATAACGTTACTTCTCTATTATACTGTCGGTACTTTTATTTTACCGATGGGCAATTTTTCCATACTTCCCAAACTTCCTTCCATGTATGCGCATTGCAAAGCGACAGAAGATTGCGACATGGATGCATTAGACTTTATCACAGACCATTTACTGAATTTTGATGGGATTTTCGATACACATGAAGAGGGAGACGATCAAAAACCACATCGTCCGATTCAAACACAAAATACTATAATTCAATTATTTATTACAACAAATTACAGTTTTTCAATCAGCAAGAATCCTATAATCCGGAAACAGAAAAATAGAATTCAATGTACTGCGAAAAATATTTTCAACAGTGATTTCACAGCCCGAAAGTTTCGTCCCCCTATTGTTTGTTGATTTTCCGGAATTAAAGTCGTTCGTACAATAACAAAACAATTATAAACTATGAAAACAAAAATAATACTGATGTTAAGCACTTTCATCCTAAGTGCGGCTACTGCTTTCGCTCAAAAAATTTCCGAAGATAAAGTTCCTGCCGAGGTACTGAGTAGTTTCAAATTAAAATTTCCTTCTTCCACCGCAAAAGAATGGGAAATAGAAGATGATTCCGAATATGAAGCCGATTTCGACTGGAAAGGAAAAAAATATTCTGCCAAATTTGACAAATCCGGAGAATGGCTGGAAACCGAAACTGAAATTAAAGCAGTAGAATTGCCCAAATCAGTAAGTGGGACAATTGCCAATGAATTTACAGGTTTTAAAATTGATGAAGCCGAAAAAGCTGAAACAGCAAACCATGGCATTGTTTACGAAGTAAAACTAAAAAAGGACAACGAGGTTTTAGAGGTAAAATTATCGGCAGACGGAAAAGTCCTTGAAAAGAAAACGAAGGAAAACGAAAAAGAAAACGATTAATTTACGTTTTAAAAAAAGCCCCGATTACTCGGGGCTTTTTATTTTTTTAAACTTTCAAACTTGTTAAACTCTGTTCGATTGTTGCAATTTTAGCCAAAGCATCGGCTTCTTTTTTGCGCTCCATTTCAATAACCTTCTCTGGTGCTCCACTTACGAATTTCTCGTTGGAAAGTTTAGCCTGAACTGATTTTAAGAACCCTTTGGTATAATTCAATTCTTCGGTCAGTTTTGCAATTTCAGCATCGATATCAATATTTCCGGTAATCGGAATAAAGTATTCGTTTGATTTTACACGATATGACAACGCTCCATCCACTTTTTCAGAAACATAGCCCAAATTTGAAACATTCCCCAACTTCTTGATAATCGAATCGAAGAAAACAGAAGCTGCTTCATTATTTACCACTTTCAATTCAATAGTATCCTTAAACGGAATGTTTTTATCTTTTCTAATGGTTCTGATTCCCGAAATTACATCGGTAGCAAAATCAAAATCGGCAATTAGTTTTTCATTCGCTGTTGAAATCTTTGGCCATTCCGCAACAATTAAGGCTTGCTCTGGAGTTCTCTCAGCAATATACTGCCAAATTTCTTCCGTTAAGAACGGCATGAACGGATGCAACAATTTCAAGTTTGCCTCCAACATTTCAATCGCTTTATTAAATGTTGCACGGTCGATTGGTTGTTGATAACCCGGCTTGATCATTTCTAAAAACCAAGAACAGAAATCATCCCAAACCAATTTGTAAATCGCCATTAACGCATCGGAAATTCGGTATTTATCGAAGTTATCTTCAATTTCTGCTAAGGTTTTCTGCAATTTCGCTTCGTACCATTCAATCGCCACTTTAGACGATTCCGGTTGCTCGATATCAGCTACCTCCCACCCTTTAATCAAACGGAACGCGTTCCAGATTTTGTTCGCAAACGCTTTACCTTGGTTGCACAATTCTTCATCGAATAAAATATCGTTTCCGGCCGCAGCACTTAACAACAAACCACAACGAACTCCATCAGCACCAAATTTTTCGATCAAACCTAGCGGATCTGGTGAGTTTCCTAAAGACTTAGACATTTTACGGCCTTCTTTATCACGAACCAAACCAGTCAAATACACATTGCTGAATGGCTTGGCATCCGCGTACTCGTAACCAGCAATGATCATACGGGCCACCCAGAAGAACAAAATGTCGGGTCCGGTAACCAAATCGTTGGTTGGATAATAATATTTAAAGTCTTCATTTTCCGGATTCATGATCCCTCCGAAAACGGCCATAGGCCATAACCAAGAAGAAAACCAAGTATCTAACGCATCAGCATCCTGACGTAAATCAGAAGCTTGTAACGCAGTATTTCCAGTTTTTTGTTTTGCTAACTCCAAAGCTTCAGCCGGAGTTTCCGCTACTACAAAATCTTCTTTGCCTTCCCCATAATAGTATGCAGGAATTTGTTGTCCCCACCATAACTGACGGGAAATGTTCCAATCGCGGATGTTCTCCATCCAGTGACGGTAGGTATTGTTGAAACGCGATGGATATAATTTTACTTCGTCGGATTCCAAAACTGCTTTGATGGCCGGTTTTACCAAATCTTCCATTTTCAGGAACCATTGGTCGGATAAACGTGGTTCAATTACCGCTTTGGTTCTTTCGGAAGTTCCAACTTTATTTAAATGGTTTTCAACTTTCGCTAAAGCACCGATAGTTTCCAGTTCCTTTGAGATTTCTTCACGAACTACAAAACGGTCTTTTCCTTGATAATGCAATCCGAAGGAATTTAACGTAGCATCTTCATTGAAAATATCGATGATTTCCAAATTGTGCTTCACTCCTAGTTCCTTATCGTTTACATCGTGTGCCGGGGTAACTTTCAAACATCCGGTTCCGAATTCCATGTCTACGTATTCGTCGAAAATGATTGGAATTACGCGGTTGCAAATAGGAACGATGGCTTTTTTACCTTTCAGATGCTGGTAACGCTCGTCTTCCGGGTGAATACAGATAGCAGTATCACCCAAAATTGTTTCCGGACGCGTGGTTGCAATAGTCACAAACTCGTTCGAACCTTCAATCTGGTATTTTAAGTGATAAAGTTTTCCTTGTCGTTCTTCGTAGATTACTTCTTCGTCGGATAAGGTGGTTTTTGCTTCCGGATCCCAGTTTACCATGCGGTAGCCGCGGTAAATCATGCCTTTATTATACAAATCCACAAACGAACGGATTACAGAAGCCGACATGTCCGGATCCATGGTAAATTTGGTACGGTCCCAATCGCAAGAACAACCTAATTGTTTTAATTGTTCTAAAATAGTTCCACCATATTTATCAGTCCATTCCCAAGCGTGCTTTAAGAATTCTTCACGGGACAAATCGTTTTTGTTGATGCCTTCCGCTTTTAATTTGGCTACCACTTTTGCTTCGGTAGCAATGGATGCGTGATCGGTTCCTGGTACCCAACAAGCATTGAATCCTTTTAAACGGGCACGACGAATTAACACATCCTGAATCGTGTTGTTTAGCATATGCCCCATATGCAACACTCCGGTTACGTTTGGTGGCGGAATTACGATGGTATAGGGTGTTCTGTGGTCCGGCTTGGAATGAAAATAATTGTTTTTCATCCAGTAGTCGTACCATTTTTTTTCTACAAGTTTGGCTTCAAATTGAGCTGGTATCATGTTTTGTTATAAAATTTAAGGTTTGAGAGTTTATCGTTATTTAAACTCGAAATAAGATTACAAAAATTCAATTCGTATCCTCTTTAGCCCCGATGGAAGCAACTACCTCGTAGTGCGCACAGCGGGTATAAGGACTACAGATACAAGCCGTTGACTCGCTCCAAAAAAAGATTGATATGAAATAAACTTTGGTACACTTTTTGTAATTTACCTGCAAAAATAACGATAACGGACAAATAAAAAAAGAGCGTTAAAATATTTGTTCATTTATTAAAACAATGTAATTTTACAAGAACTATTAAAACTTACTATGATGAAAAAATTATTAGGATTAGTTGCCATTTTAGCTTTCAGTGTTGCTTCCTATGCTCAAAAAGGCCCTAAAATTGAGTTTAAAGCAAAAGATAACACTATCGACTATGGCACTGTATCTAAAGATGCAGACAACGGAATCAGAACTTTCGAGTTTACGAACACCGGTGATGCTCCTTTGATTATCACTAATGTGCAGTCTACTTGCGGATGTACCGTTCCATCTAAACCGACTGAACCGATTATGCCGGGTAAAACAGGTAAAATTGATGTGAAATACAACATGAACCCTGGAAAAATTTCCAAAACCATTACTGTTGAGTCGAACGCAGTTAACGTAGAAGGCGGTAAAGTGGCTTTACGTATTAAGGGTGAAGTTATCGTAAAACAAGAAAAAAATGTACTTGAAAAAGCTAAAGTTGGTCCGCAATCGTAACAACTTTACTTTATAAAAAAATAAAAATCCGCTACTTAGCGGATTTTTTTATTTAGAGGAGTTTTTGCAGTCTTAACTCAAATTTCTTCCTTACTCCCTTTCGTTCGATTTCCAGCTCCAGGGTTTTTCCATCTTCCGATTGAAGCATTTCGGTTATTTTCTGTTTAGAATAATTACTGACCGACTTTTTATTGATTCTTAAAAGCTTGTCGCCAACCTGTAAACCAATTTGTTCCGCCGGTGAATCTTTTCGTACGGATGCAATCTCAAAAACCGGTTTCAGTGTAAACTTATACTTCAGCTTACTGTTCTCAAAAATAATATCTTTAACATCTACAGCATTTTTAGAAGTATTGTCCCTATTTATTTCTTCTCTTACCCATTCCACCCCAGAGTGCATCAGCTCTATGCCGCTCATATTGTAATTAAAAGGTTCATCATAATATATGTTCTTTTTCAGAAAAAGCTGATTTCCTTTAAAATCGAAGAAAATATGAAATCGTTTTAAAATGGCACCACCTATCGAACCGTTTCTGTTATTAACAATTTGCAGCTGTCTATAAGACGCAGCGTCCGGATAGGAAACTAGAGGTTCTTTAATTTTAAACTCCGAAAATTGCACTTCCTGAACCCGGGACTTCTTCCCGATAACAGTTCCTCCGATTCCTTCCCCTAAAACATCAGTGAAAAATTTGTCATTACATTTTATGGAATCGTTTTCAAAGAGCCACAATCCGTCGCCTAATCCTGTGTCAATCAAAAGTTTCAAATCGAATTCATTATTATCAAGTTTGGTCTTGATAGCAAGATAGGGCCGTTCCTTTACAATAGACATCGGCAACTTCGCAAAAGATTTCAACTTCTTTTTCTCCAATACTTTCCGGTCTTTGTATACCGTTATCTTTTTTCGGACATAATCGATATCCACTATATTGTTCTTAAAAAAAGAATAACCTAAAATCCCGTTAACCGGAATCCCGATTCGGGAAGAAAAGTTAAGTTTTTCGTCCAAAACAATTAACAAATCGAAGTCTCTGTCAACATAACCGCCATCTTCAATACCGGCATAATTCCCATGCGAAAAAATCCCTTCGGCTATTTCTTCATTGCCCAAACCGTTAATTTTAATCTTTCTGGTATTGTAAAGGCTGATGGAATCATTCTCCGGAAAACTGAAAAGCAGCGAAGGTTCTGAACCGGAATCCAACAGCATATTAAGCTTAGTATTGTTAACTTCCAGCGGAATAATAATCAGATTATCCACAAAGGTGAAGGGTATAACAATCTTATCCTTATCCGATTCCCAATGAAAACCTTTTTGAGCCAATGAGGTCAATGTAAAAAAAAGGATAATGATAAAGCTAAAAATCCTCATGTGTTATGTTTTTCTGAAAATTACTACATTCTAACAGAATTTCCTATATTTTTTAAAAATTAATAACAATTCATTTTTTATTAATCCTAAAAATAATCGCAAATTTGCAATACAAAAAAACAAACCATGCCAAAAGTTTCAAATAAAGGACAACAAATGCCGGAATCGCCTATCAGAAAGCTGGTTCCGTATTCTGAAATGGCCAAAAAGAAAGGTCATAAAGTATATCATTTAAACATCGGTCAGCCGGATATTAAAACCCCGGAAGTTGCGCTGAATGCGGTTAAAAATGCTAACATCGAAGTTTTGGAATACAGCCATTCTGCAGGTTTCGAAAGCTACAGAAACAAATTGGCGGCCTATTACCAAAAACACGACTTACCGATTAATCCTGCTGATATCATCATTACAACAGGTGGTTCGGAAGCTTTACTTTTTGCCATGGGAAGCACTATGGATCAAGGTGATGAAATCATCATCCCGGAGCCTTTCTATGCTAACTACAATGGTTTTTCAACCGCTTCAGGTGTAAAAGTAGTTCCTGTAATTTCCGGAATTGAAACCGGTTTTGCATTACCTCCTATTGCCGATTTCGAAAAACTAATCACCCCGAAAACAAAAGCGATTTTAATTTGCAACCCTGGAAATCCAACAGGTTATTTATATTCCAAAGAAGAAATTCTTCAATTGGCCGAATTGGTTAAAAAACACGACTTGTTCCTAATTGCCGATGAAGTATATCGCGAATTCGCTTACGACGGTTACACTCACCATTCGGTTATGAATGTTGAAGGTTTGGAAGAACATGCCATCATGATTGATTCGGTTTCCAAACGTTACAGTATGTGCGGAGCCCGTATCGGATGCATCGTTTCCAAAAACAAAGAAGTGATGGCAACTGCCATGAAGTTTGCACAAGCCCGTTTGAGTCCTCCAACGTATGCACAAATTGCCAGTGAAGCAGCTTTGGACACACCACAGGAATATTTTGACGATGTTATTACCGAATACAAAGACCGTCGCGATACTTTAATTGCTGAGTTAAACAAAATTGAAGGTGTAACTGTGGCTACTCCAAAAGGAGCTTTCTACTGCATCGCTAAGTTACCGGTTAAAAACGCCGACGATTTTGCCCAATGGTTATTAGAAGAATACGATTTCAACGGAGAAACCGTTATGGTTGCTCCTGCCGCAGGATTCTACTCCACACCGGGTGTAGGTTTGGATGAAGTCCGAATCGCATACGTACTCAAAAAAGAAGATTTAATAAAATCGGTTCAAATATTGAAAGAAGCTTTAAAAGCGTACAACAATTAAAACAAAGAAGCCTTCAGAAATTAACTGGAGGCTTTTTTGTTCCGTTACTTTTGGGAGCATCATGTTTTGTAATTCAACACACCAATTGCTCCTGCTGTCCGTTATATTTTTTGTCCCGTTAAAAAAACGGAACAAAAAGATGCCACTCCCATCAGGGCTATAAGAACCTTTGGTATTTCATAATAAAGTAAAAAAACAGCATTAAAATAAAAAGCCACTCGTTTGAGTGGCTTTTTATTTTAATGCTGTTTATAATTTCTAGCGTTTCATAGAGAAGTGCGCTTTGAATACTCTTTCTGCCTGATCAGTAGGATCAATAAACTTCACGGTGAACCAGTAATCCGTTGATGGTAATAACTGGCCGTTCATCGTTCCGTCCCATCCGCCGCCTGCCGGAGTGATCTG
>NZ_JBDOCV010000007.1:343-776 GCF_040750275.1 Flavobacterium enshiense | reverse complement strand
GGATAGTGTAAATATTACATTTAGTAGTACCGTTCCAGGAACAACGTACACTTGGTCTGTAGCGGCTAGTAATATTGCCAGTTCCTATCCGGCAACCGGAGATGAGACTACGATAAATCAGGCGGTACAGTTAATCGACCCTATGATTGCCGGTTCTTTGACTTTTGATATCATGCCAACGGCTAACGGTTGTTCCGGAGCAATTAAACGTGTGGAAGTAATCGTTAATCCTATTCCAGTAATCACAGTACCAACGGTAGATGATACGGAAATTTGTACGGGAGAAACCGTTACTATCGATGTAAACGGAACACCAACAGGAATTGTTTATCACTGGCAGGTTGTTAATGCAACAAATGCACAAGTGGCCGGAGGTGTAACCAGCGGAACTTCTACGGCTACTGAAATTGATGTAGTGTTGCAGGCAACAAGT
>NZ_JBDOCV010000007.1:0-332 GCF_040750275.1 Flavobacterium enshiense | reverse complement strand
CAACCAACATCAGAGTTAATGTATTGCCATTGGTTGCAGGAACGAATATCGAATGGGAAGTGGTTGATGTAAGCAATGTAATCGGAGCTACATCGGGTTCAGGTCCTATCGCAGATCCGATTGTACAGCAATTGACGAATACTTCAACGGTTATCGGAACGGTTACGTATCGTGTTAAAACAGAATTGAACGGCTGTTACGGAGGATCAACCGATTATATCGTGGAAGTTCATCCGTTGCCAAAAGTGAACTTACCGGAAAGATCGGTGATTTGTATCGGTGAGAACGGTGAGGCCTTTACTTCTGTGTTACTTGACACCGGATTAAGTGAA
>NZ_JBDOCV010000006.1:273-532 GCF_040750275.1 Flavobacterium enshiense | reverse complement strand
GTTAATGCAACAAATGCACAAGTGGCCGGAGGTGTAACCAGCGGAACTTCTACTACCGGAGAAATTGACGTAGTGTTGCAGGCAACAAGTACAACGCAATCGGGAACGATCCAGTTTGAGATTACCCCGGTTCGTAACGGATGTACCGGACAATCGGAATTAACTCCGGTGATCACTGTTCATCCGACACCTGGAACACCAATACCTACTACGGTTTTTGAAATTTGTACAGGAGGTTCAACCAACATCAGAGTTAATG
>NZ_JBDOCV010000006.1:0-137 GCF_040750275.1 Flavobacterium enshiense | reverse complement strand
CTTGACACCGGATTAAGTGAAGCTGACTATGCTTTTGATTGGACGTTGAACGGAAATCCTATAGTTGGAGGAAGTTCGATTTTAGTTGATCAAACGAGTGAGTTGGGCGAATACAGTGTTATTGTTACCAGCACCGA
>NZ_JBDOCV010000005.1:278825-572453 GCF_040750275.1 Flavobacterium enshiense | reverse complement strand
ATTGCAGCGGAAAGCGGGAACGACGTAGCAAAATACAACAGGAACTTTCGCTTCTAATCGAAACGAATCGCTTTTACCGGTGATATTTTAGTAATAATATAGGATGGAATGATCAAAACCAGCAAACAAACCAAGACGGTTCCCAAATTTAAAACCAAAATATGGAACAGGTTTAAAGCCACCGGTGCTTCGGTCACATAATAATTTTCGGGATTCAACTTGACAATACCAAAATATTTCTGAACAAGTAACAAACCGATACCAATTAAATTTCCCCAAAACAGACCGCGAAAGATCAAATAAGAGGCATTGTACAAAAATATTTTTCGGATAACCCAGTTATTGGCTCCAATGGCTTTTAAGATTCCGATCATTTGAGTCCGCTCCAGAATAAGAACCAACAAAGCCACCACCATATTAATGGTTGCCACGACCACCATAATAATAAGGATAACTAAAATATTAAAATCGAAAAGTTTCAGCCATTCGAAAATATTGAAATACTTTTCTTCGATGGTTACACTATTATAGGTAGGCGGAATTTCGGCGTAAACCTCTTCACCTTTTTCTTTGATTTGGGTAAAATCGTCGATAAACACTTCAAAAGAACCCACTTCATCTTTACTCCATTTATTGATGCGCTGTATATGACGAATATCTCCTATTATATAGGTAGCGTCAAATTCCTGAAAACCGGAGTTGTAAATCCCGACAATTTTAAAATTACGAAGGTTGGGCAATTTCCCTTCTTCCTTCATAAAATAGGTATTGAATTTATCGCCGACTCTTAATTGCAATCGATTCGCCAGATATTGAGAGATGATGATTTCCGGATTCAGATTTTCTTTCAGGTTCGGAATTCGTCCTGAAACAATGTATTCCTGAAGATTGCTCCACTGATAGTCTTTCCCAACGCCTTTAAACACAATTCCTTCGAAGGCTTTCTCCGTTCTGATGATTCCGGCTTTGCTTGCTACTGCCTGTACATGACTGATCCCTTCAATGTTTTTGAACTTTGGATAAAAGTTTTGATGAATAGAAATCGGATCAACACTGACTTCAGATTGATTGTCGTCATAATTGGAAATTATAATATGCCCGTTGAAAGCCGAAACTTTTTGGCGTATTTTTTGCTGCAAACCTACACCGGTGGCTACTGAGGCAATCATCATAATCATCCCGATGGCGATTGCTACAATGGCAATTTTTATAATTGGTGCAGATATACTACTTTTATGGTGTTTTGCCGTAGTGAGCCGTTTCGCTATAAAATATTCTAATTTCAAAAGATGATGATTACAAATTCGATGTTCAAAAATACAGTTTTATTCTTGGTTTTGGCGATTGTTTCGTGTGGAAATTCGATAAAGAACACAGAGGCGAAAGCCGAAGATCATAAGCTAAAAGTTGAAAACGATGAAAAAGCACTTCTGGAAATAAAAACAGGTGCTGATAATTTTGATGCGCATCTTCCTTTACTCAACAACAAGAAAGTTGGCATTGTAACCAATCAGACGGGAATTTTGTCCAACAAAACCCATGTGGTTGATTTTTTATTGGAAAAGAAAATCAACATTTCAAAAATATACGCTCCAGAGCATGGTTTTCGTGGAACTGCCGATGCCGGAGAATTGATCAAAGACGGAAAAGACATCAAAACCGGATTGCCGATTATTTCCTTATATGGAAACAATAAAAAACCAAAACCGGAACAATTAGCCGGAATTGACGTTATGGTTTTTGATTTGCAAGATGTGGGCGCGCGTTTTTACACGTATATTTCTTCGTTACACTATGTGATGGAAGCTTGTGCCGAAAACAACATTCCTTTAATCGTTTTAGACCGACCAAACCCGAATGGCGGCATTGTGGATGGACCAATTCTAGAAAAGGAATTTACCAGTTTTGTAGGTATGCACCCGATTCCGGTTTTGCACGGGATGACCATTGGCGAATATGCTAAAATGATTAACGGAGAGAAATGGCTGAAAAACGCGGCGCAATGTCAACTGACGGTAATTCCGTGTTTAAATTATAAAAGGAACATGCCCTACAGCCTTCCTGTAAAACCATCACCAAATTTACCGAACGACCAGGCCATCAATTTATATGCAAGTTTGTGTTTGTTTGAAGGCACCAATGTAAGCATGGGACGCGGAACGGAGAAACAGTTTCAAATTTACGGCTCTCCCTACTTACCTGTTATCAATACTTCATTTACTCCTAAACCTAATTTAGGTGCCAAAGATCCTTTATACAATGGTCAAATTTGTTTCGGTGAAGATCTTTCTAAAACAGAAAAAGTGAAACAATTAGAGTTAAAATGGCTGATCAGGGCTTTTCACACCTCAAAAATGCCAAAAGAAGATTCTAAATTCTTTAATGATTTTTTCACCAAACTGGCCGGAACCAAAAAACTGCAACAACAGATAGAAACAGGAGTTTCGGAAAATGACATTCGCAAAAGCTGGGAGAAAGGCTTGGCGGATTTTAAAACGATGCGAAAAACTTACCTTATTTACAACTAATAAAAAAGCGCTCATCTTGAGCGCTTTTTTATTCAATATCTTGTCCGAACTGCAACAAATAACCGTTGTTGTCGTATATCGCAAACTCGCGCATACCCCATTCGAAGGTTTCGATTTCATAACACAGGTTGCATTTGTCCTTTAACTGTAACCACAACGCATCCACATCATCTACATTAATATAGAAGGATCCTGTAAAAATTGGTTTCTCAAAAGCCATGTGTTCGTTAGGTTTGGCCAGCATTAGTTCGGAATGATCCCGATGCAGGGAGGCCCAACCCCAGTCTTCATTGTATTCATCACAGGTAAAACCTAAAATATTTACATAAAAAACAATAGTTTCTTTAAGTTCGTTTGTCCACAGCATGGGACGAATGGCTTGAAATTTTGACATGATTCTTTTATAACGGTAATTTCTTTTTCATTTCTTCTACAATATTGTAAGCCGCCGGGCAAATCGGTACGTTTTTTAAAGTTAGATTAGAGATCTGCTGAAACTTCTTGCGGTCGGTATGCGGAAATTCACGACAGGCTTTTGGACGCACATCATAAATAAAACATTTGTTATCGTTGTCCAAAAAGGTACACGGCACACTTTTTAACACATAATCATTATCTTCATCAATACGAAGATACTGCTCGATAAATTGTTGTGGTTTTTGACGAAAACTTTTAGCAATGCGTTCAATATCTGCCGTGGTAAATAATGGTCCTGTGGTTTTGCAACAGTTTGCACATTCCAGACAATCGGTTTTTTTAAATTCGGTATCGTGCAATTCCTGCATTACATAATCCAGATTCTTGGGTGGTTTCTTTTTCAGCTTATCGAAATACTTTTTGTTTTCGTTATGCTTATCTTTGGCCAACTTTTGAATTTCATTTAAAGACGGTTTCAACATGTGTATTGCATTTCAGTCAGCAAAGTTAAACAACTTTCAACATTTAAACTCTTAAATTTCAAGTAATGAAAGACCTTTTCGGAAAAGCCATCTTAGATTACCAAACCAATAATGCTCCGGAAAACCTTATCACGGAGACTTCCATCTCGGAAGCGGATGAAATGAGTATTGCTTATTTGTTTCGCGAATACAAAAAAATGCCAAAAATAGAACGAAAAGCATTGGATTTAGCCAAAGGAAAAGTGCTGGATGTAGGCTGTGGCGCCGGTAGTCACGCGCTTTATTTGCAAGGTAAAGATTTGGAAGTAACCGCTATTGATATTTCGAAAAACGCAATTAAAGCGTGTAAACTGCGAGGTTTGAAAAAGGGTAAGGTCTCGAATGTGTTGGATTTAGATACTTTTGAAAAGTTTGACACCGTTCTGCTTTTGATGAATGGTACTGGAATTTTTGGAAAAATGCATCAGATTTCCAAGTTTCTGCAAAAATTAAAATCGCTGTTAAACGATGGTGGGCAAATTTTAATTGACAGTTCCGATCTGATTTACATGTACGATCAAGATGAAGATGGGGCCTACGAAGTACCCGCAAATGGTTATTACGGCGAATTAACGTTCACCATACACTATAAAGGTGAAACGGAAGACACTTTTGATTGGCTGTATTTAGATTACAATACTTTACAAAATGCCGCACACGCCAACGGCCTAAACTGCGAACTGATTATCGAAGGCGAGCATTTTGATTATTTGGCAAGACTCACCCATTTATAAAACAAAAATCCCAAACAAATTGTTTGGGATTTTTTATACGTTTCATATGGATTACTGCATGTATTTCATCATCATGCCTTGCAAGCCCATAGCCCACTCTTGACTGGCCGCCATGTTTTTTTCAGCAATTACACCTGCCTTTTCAGTCATTTTTTTTCCAACTGGTGTTTCGTAGAATTTTAAGATGGCTTTTACATCGTCATGCGTGTACTCCGTTTTCATTACTTCTGCCATTTTATCGTATAACGACGGTAACGAAGCTTCGAATTCTACTAAAAAAGCAGCGTGTTTTTCCTGAGGAATCATTTTCAGGATTTGGTCTTTTGCCATTTTCATTTGACCGGCCGATCCTGTTAACTGGATCATTTTTAAAATATCAGCCTTGAAAGCATCTTTGGCTTGTGCCATTCCAAAATTCGCTACTAATAGGAAAGCGAAAGCTAAAATCAGTTTTTTCATTGTTTTGGTTGTTTATTAATAATTAATTGATTCTTAAATTTATTGGTAACATGTATTTCACTCTAACAATTTTACCGTTTTGCATACCTGGTGCCCATTTAGGTGAATTCATTAGAATCTGGCGAATCTCTTCTTTCAATTCCTCATTTTCAACAGACAATCTTAGTATTTCCACATTAGTAAGACTACCATCTTTATTAACAATAAAGGATGTCATTGCTTTCAACTCACTTGTTATTAAATGTGTACTCTTTAAATTTGTAGCAAAATATGACGCCATTTTTTTAACCCCTCCTGGAAATTCCGGTTGCTTTTCAACGGCAACATATACTTTATCTTCCTCATTTAAACCCTCATTGTCAATAACATCTATCGTAACGGTATCCTCTTCTTTTACGTCTGGTTTTTTCTTTGTAAATGTAAATGGTATTTTATAAGTCGTTGCAAACGGTTTTCCGTTACGGATTGCCGGTTGCCATTTTGGAGAAAGTTGTAAAACCCGAATCATTTCAATCGCAGACTGACCTCCCAAATCTTTTACAATTCGGATGTTTTTAAGGCTTCCTTCTTCATTGATGGTAAAACTACAGATTAACTGTCCTTCTTTTTCAATTTTTGATTTATCAAGATTTTTAAGAACAAAACCCTGAAAAACATTCAAATTCCCACCCTGAAATTTAGCTTCAATTTTACTCCCATCCAGATAAACTTCGTCTTCACCTCCTAATTGAGCATAACCGAAATGAACACAAAAAAGAAACAGGATCAGGAAATAGAAGTTCTTCATTGATTAAGGAATATTCAGATATTTATGTGTCTGTAAAGATATGCGCCATTTTGGATTATTCATAACATAATCGATAATTAATGGGGTCATTTCTTCTTTTTTACTCCATTCCGGCTGTAAGAAGAGTATGGCTTTATCATTTGTTCTGGCGGCCTGCTCTTCGGCGAATATAAAATCGTGTTTATTGTGAATGATTACTTTCAGCTCATGAGCAATATCATACGCTTCCTGAACCGGTAATTTTGTTTTCTTAGGCGACAAACAGAACCAGTCCCAATGACCACTTACGGGATAAGCCCCAGAGGTTTCAATATGCACACGCAAATTTTCGGCCTTTAATTTAGCCGTTAAAGGTGCCATGTCCCAAGTTAAGGGTTCACCACCGGTTACTACCACCGTTTCGGCATACTGTTTTGCATTGGCTACTATTACATCCGTGCTTGTTGGCGGATGCAGCTCGGCATTCCAGCTTTCTTTTACGTCGCACCAGTGACAGCCCACATCGCAACCGCCAATTCTAATGAAATAGGCTGCTGTCCCTGTGTGGTAGCCTTCTCCCTGAATGGTATAAAACTCCTCCATTAAAGGCAACATATCGCCTTTTTCCACCGCTATTTGTATTTCTTTCTGTAACATTGTTTTGAAAATAGTCTGCAAAGATAGTCAGTTTCCGTGACTTTTAAGCCTTTAGTCTCCAAAGACGCAAAAAAGCAGCTCCAGTAGCCCCGATAGGAGCGGCATCCTTTTTGGATATTGCGGTTTCCGAAATATCCAAAAAGATACAGCGGACAGCGGGAACAGGATATCCAAAAATGCCCGGACCATTGCTTCACCAATTCGCTAGCGCTCGAATCTCTTTAAAATAAAAACCGACAACTTGCGCTGCCGGTTTTCTAGTTTTCTGTTTATGCCTTTAAAGCCTTCAGGGTTTTCACGGCATACTCGTTAGCCGGATCGACAACCAAAAGCTTTTGAAGATTTTCAACTGCTTTGGTTTTGTCACCTGAGTTGGCGTAATGAGCACCCACAAAAGTTAAGGCCTCTACCAATCCTTTTTTGTTTGCCGGTTTTGCTTTTTCTGCATCGCCTTTTTCATCCAGGATTTTTACATATTTTTCATAGCTCGCCAAAGCCACTAATTTAGATTCCGGCGTATTGATTTGCTCGTTTACTCTCGCTTTGTATAAATGTGCATCCTGAGTCGTTGGTGATACTTCAATTACTCTTGAGAAAGCACCGTCCGCTTTAGTCAGCTGCTCCTTTGGTGATGTTTTATCATTGTAATCAAAGTACAAAGCATATCCCAAATAGAAATTGTCATACAGATAATTTTTTGATTTCGGATTTTTAATCGCTACTTCAAAAAGTTTTGCTGCATTTTTATACAATTTATCTTTAAACATTTTCAAACCGATTGGATTCAGCTCGCTGGCAATTACCGGATCTTTTTCAACCGCTTTGTTTAATTCTGCCACACCTTCTTCGAAAATTTTCTCGTCGTAGGTTCCATCTGCTTTCTTAGCTTCGGCCATTTTTGTTAGACCTAAATATAAGTAATCGCGTGCGATGATTCTTTTCGGTTCTACTTTACTGAAGAACGTTGATAAAGCTTTTGAACTTTCTGCAAAATTTCCGTTCTCATACGCTGCATAGCCTAAATATCTATAGATACGGGCATTTACATTGTTCAGTTTTTTCATTTCGTTGGCTTCTGTTTCCAAGGCTTTATAGTCTTTAGCAAGGATCAGGAAGTCGGCATGACGCATACGGGACTCTACCGAGTAATCGGTTAGGCTCATGTATTTTTCATAATGCTGCAAGGCAATTTTTACGTTCTCGTTAAATTTAGCCTGATCGGTAGATCCCCACAAATAGTACGTTTCCGCTAACTCTCTGTAGGCCGGGCCAAAATTTTTATCGATTGCCAAAATTTCGTTTAATAGTTTAATCGCACCATTAAAGTTTTTTGCACTCTTATTGATTGACGCGTACTTAACTTTCGCAATCAAAAGCGATTTGTCATAATCGTATGCTGTTTCATAAGCACGGAACGCTTCTCCTGCATTGTTATCACCTATGTGCGCATCACCTAAAATCAGATAAGCCTGTGGGTTTTTCTCATCAATCAAAAGGGCTTTGTTAACTGTTTCGATGGCTTTTTTATAGTTTGGATGTTCTGATTTAGCATACGCCTTAGCGATTAGCAACAATTCATCCGTATCTTTCTTCTTGATGCCTGAAGCTGCCTTATCAAAGTTTGCCGCAGCACCTGAAGCATTTTTATTGTCTAATTCCAATTGCCCTAAACCAATATAGTTTAAAACGCCTTTGTCTTTAGCCGCTAATCCTTTTTGAAAAAACATAGCCGCAGAATCCGTTTCTTTTTCAGCAAGGTAAACATCCCCTAAGTAAAAAAAGTTTTTACCATTCTCCGGGTTTGATTTCACCAATCCTTTTAATATTTTTTTCGCTTTGTCATATTGCTCAGCATTAATTGCCTTTTTGGCCTGCTCAAGATCCTGTGCAAATACTGCAGAGGATAATCCCATTAACAATAGACTTAAAACTTTTACATTCTTCATTTTTTAAAATCTTTTATATGGTTACTTTTTTTCGAGTTCGTTACGTATGGCTATTTCTCTTGATGGAAAGCGCTTTGGCACCAATCCGGACTTGAGAATAATCCTTTGTCCTTTATCTCCTGCAATATAGGATGCAAATCCCATGCCTAAACCGGCAGTTCCCTGAAAATTTAACAAAAATAATTTTCGTGTAACCGGGTAACTTCCATCAGCAATATTAGTTTGATTTGGTTTAACAAATCGCTCTTTTTCATTAAGTTTAACATTTTCAACGGATAAAACCGAAAGCTTTTCAATATAAGGCTCAAGGTTCTTACTGGGCTGTAACAACCAGTTCACCCCAATAATCCCAATGGCTCCGTCATTCTCTGCAACATACTTCACCACTTCTTCATTCGTTTTCAAAGAGAAAACGCTTTTAGCGGATAGTTCTGTCACTCCAGCAACTGCTTTTAAAGATCTGACACTGCTCGAATTCGGATTATCAAACACCAGCGATTTTACTTTATCGTTTGGCTGTCCTTTCATTACTGAAATCACGTCATCCATTCGTATAATCGAATCTGCTCTGTTTTTGCCTGCTATGAAAGCAATTGCATCCACTGCAAATTCTGTTCGCCTTGGATTAACCTGACGCTTTACATAAAAGTTAACTTCTGATGAATCCAAATCCCTTGCCATAATGGCAATTCTGGCTTTATTCTCATTAACCAATCTAAGAATTTCAGATTCCGGTTTGCTGATCAACTTTATTTTGGCGCGTTTGTATTCATTTTCAAAGACCAATCCTAGATCTTCCACTATTGGAAAAACAGTTTCATCAACTAAAATGGTTGTGAAACCTGCAACTGATGTTTCTTTTATGTTTTCCGGTTTTTCCTCGCCTTTTTCCTTACACTGTACTAAAAAAAACAAGCCTAAAAACGAAAACACTATAACCGCTATTCTATATCTCATTCTGTTTGACTAGAGTTACTGATTCTTTTCGGCATTCAACAATCGTGAAAAACGAAAAGCCGCATAAATCACTAAAAGCACACCTAAAATTATTCTTCTGGAATATGGAATTTCTACCGGCATGCTCTTCCACACGAACAAAGTTACTGCTAAAAACACATACAATCCTAAAAAGATCAGGCCTAAAACAAACAGAAATCGCTGTTGTGGCGATTTCTGCTTAAAATTATTAAAAAGTTGCATTAGTTTGATACCTGAATTGTAATTGGTAATGTAAACTGTGAACGCACCGGGTTACCGTTTTGAATCGCTGCCTTCCATTTTGGCATACTTTTCAAAACACGGATAGCCTCTTTTCCGGCTGCTGCATATCCACCATCTCTAAGCACTTTTACATCTGTGAAACTTCCGTCTTTTTCAACAACGAAACCTAACATCACACGAATTTGGCTTACTCCTTCATCAACTTCAGGAGCTACAAATGAGCTGGCAAATTTTTTGTAGAAACCTTGCATACCTCCCGGAGGACCTGCTGCCACTTCTACTGCAACATAAACCTTATTGTCTTCTTCTACAACCTGATTTCCTTTATCACCGTCTCCGGCAGGCTGGTCGATAACGATTGCACCCGCATCTTTATCCCCTTTTTTGTTTTCCTGACCCGGATCAGCATCTTTCAAATCTTCCACTGTTGGAGGATCTTCGTCACGCACCTTTTCTTTCTCAACCACTTTTGGTGGTGGAAATTTCACCTGATCATTTACCGATTTCGGAGCTTCAGGTGGTGGTGGTGGTGGTAAATCTTCTTTTGGTGGAGGTGGTAATAATGCTGTCTCAACAATCTTATCCTTAGATTCCTCTTGATTTGCTGCCAATTGCTCACTAATGATATTTTTGACAACCGGACCTCCAATAGCTGCTGCAAACAGGATTGCTCCAATTAACATTGCTCTACTAGTAGTCCTAGGATTCTCAGAACGCAACTGATAAGCACCATAAGCCTTGTTACGACCTTCAAAGATCATATCAATCCACTCTTGG
Organism: Flavobacterium enshiense; assembly: GCF_040750275.1. GTDB lineage: Bacteria > Bacteroidota > Bacteroidia > Flavobacteriales > Flavobacteriaceae > Flavobacterium > Flavobacterium enshiense_B. The sequence continues at coordinate 562,427 of NZ_JBDOCV010000005.1, read as the reverse complement.
TTAAATATGTTTAATTTTGACATAACTTTAGTTTTTTACTGTTTTAAAAGAAGTTTATTCAGTGTATAGTCCTTCTTTCTTTAACATTGCGTTTTCTTCCGGAGTAATATCCACAATCGCATAAGTCGGAACTTGTGTGATAGCCATCTCGTCTAATACATCCACTAAGTTTCTGTATGTAGACTTTTTACTTGCCTTAATAAGTACAATCAATCCTTTTTTAGGATCCCCGTATTTTGCAACCACGGACTGCACTTTGCTTTGCAACTCTTTACGAACTCCATTTTTACCATAACCTACCTTAGTTGGACCTTCAATTGGATCCCCTGGTAAACCATAGTACCACACCAATTGATCCTTTTCACCTAAAAGCAACGTCAATGTTCGGTCATCCGCAACATCTAGCTCTATCGGTTGAGGCTGATCTTTGGTTTTATCCGGCATTGCCAAGTTCATGGACTGTGGCTTTGACAATGACGTGGTTAACATGAAGAAAGTAATCAAAAGGAATGCCAAATCCACCATCGCGGTCAAATCGACACTCGCATCTTGTTTTTTACTCCTTACATGGCCTTTCTTTTTGCCACCGCCACCGCCGGTATTTAATTCTGCCATTTTACAGTATTTTTTTAATTAGAAATCATCACTTCTTAAACCGGTTACCAAGAAAAACTTGTTCACCTTCTGATCCTGAAGAATATCAATCACTTTTTTAATAGTCGGATATTCCTCTTTAGCATCTCCTTTGATTGCAACTTTCAGCTCAGTACCATGAACGTCTCTGGCAGCATAACGAGCCGCTAAAACCCATTCGCGCAACTGGTTATCCAAAGAATCATATGGAATTCCCGGCTGTTTACCCTCTTTGTTACGCTCATCAGAACTCATCGCAATCAAGGCCTTAAGGTTACCCGCAGGAACACCAAATCCGTCAATCAAAGAAAAACGCTTGATTTCTTCCTCTGAAAACTGCAACTGATATCGATCAGCAATCTTACCAAGAGCATCTCTGCGAAGATCCTGACCGGTCATCCCGAAGAATACTTTACCATCTCCAATTGTAACTGTTGCCAAGTCTGTGTCCGGAAGTTTGGTTTCACGGGTAGACGCAGGCATATCAACAGGAAGTGGCTCCGGTACTTTAGCAGTAGACGTCATTACGAAGAACGACAACAACAAGAACGCTACGTCACACATAGCCGTCATGTCAATCTTCGTACTCTTTTTTGACATTTTTACTTTAGCCATTTTCTTTTGTTTTAAAATTGCTCACTAAACCATACAGGACAAGCCCATGGATTTAGCCACAACATATTAATGAATTAACTTTTTTCAGAAAAATGCATCAATTAAGCTGCACGTCCTTTCATTCTTCTGTAAGCCTGAGTAATAGCAAAACCAGCCTCGTCGATAGAATAAGTTAATTTATCAATTTTAGAAGTAAATACGTTGTACATGATAATAGACAATGTAGATGTACCAATACCTGTAGCCGTATTAATAAGTGCCTCAGAAATACCTGTTGCCAACGCAGCCTGGTCAGGAGCACCTGCAGCAGCTAATCCAGAGAACGCCTTAATCATACCTGATACCGTTCCTAATAATCCCATTAACGTACCAATTGATACCAATGTAGCAATGATTGTCATGTTTTTCTCTAACATCGGCATCTCTAAAGAAGTAGCCTCTTCAATTTCTTTCTGAATAGTTTCTGTAGCTTTTTCACTGTCAAAACCTTCTTTGCGTACTTCCTGATATTTAGTCAAACCAGCTCTAACTACATTAGCCACTGAACCTTCTTGTGTATCACACGCTGCGATAGCCTCTTCAATTTTACCTTGTCCGATTAAAACCTGAACGTCTTTAACGAATTTCTCAACATTACCTTTACCTGCTGCTTTAGAAATAACGAAGAATCTCTCAAAAGAGAAAACTACCGCCATTAAAAATAATCCCATCAACATCGGTACGATAAATCCACCTTTGTAAACCATTCCTAAATAGTTTCCTGGTAGTGGATGCCCTTCTGGATCTCCATTTTCAAAGTTTGATGGATGTCCCATTACGTATTTCCATACAAGAACCCCAATAACTAAACAAATTACAATTGTTAAACTTGCAAAAAAGTTTGAACCTTTAGAGCCAGCTCCATTCTCAACAGTTTCGTTAGATACGTTTGTCATTTTTTTAAAAATTTTAGTTTTTCGATTTTTATTTAACTTAATCCTACACTCGTTTTATTAGGTATAAGAGTCGCAAATTTATGTTTTTAGAATTAATAAAAAAACAAATTATGCTTTTTTTAAAGGCTTCTTTAAAATTATTTAACACCAAAAACACCTTTTGTTTTAATACAAAACCCTAATATTAACATAAGTTTAATTTTATAACGCCGTAATGTTAATTTTATTCTCGACAGGTTTTAGATTTTTTCACAATTAATTAAAAATTCACAATTTCACATAAAACTAATACTACTATATTTGTATATAAAACCATTCCTACAAGAAAAAAACAATCAAAATCATGGGCAATTCGACTTTTTCGGAACATATAAATAAAGGTTATGCCTGTAGCGGTGACCACATTATTTTAGGAGGTGGAATCTTAAACGGAGAAGCCATCCCGGACACTCAAATAAGAATACCTTTAAAAACCTTTAACCGTCATGGGCTGATTGCCGGAGCCACCGGAACCGGTAAAACCAAAACAATACAGGTACTGTCGGAACAATTATCGCAGCAGGGAATCCCTGTTTTAATGATGGATATTAAAGGTGATTTTTCCGGAATCGCTGCCAAAGGTGAAGAAAAAACCTTTATAACGGAGCGTCATGCCAAAATCAATATCCCTTATGAAATAAAGTCGTTTCCTGTTGAACTGATGACCTTATCCGAACAAAATGGCGTTCGTTTACGAGCAACTGTTTCCGAATTTGGCCCTGTTTTATTCTCAAGAATACTAGATTTAAACGACACCCAAGGCGGTGTTGTTGCGGTTATCTTCAAATATTGCGATGATAACAAAATTCCGCTTTTGGATTTAAGGGATTTCAAAAAAGTTTTACAGTATACTACTGACGAAGGTAAAGACGAATTTGAAGCTGCCTATGGCCGTATATCTACCGCTTCCGTTGGTTCAATTTTGCGCAAGATCATTGAATTAGAACAACAAGGCGCCGACTTATTCTTCGGAGAACTATCGTTCGACATTGCCGATTTGATGCGCATTGATGAAAACGGAAACGGCTATGTAAACATCATCCGCCTGACAGATATTCAGGACAAACCAAAATTATTCTCCACTTTTATGTTAAGCCTCCTGGCGGAAGTATATCAGCAGATGCCTGAAATTGGTGATAGCGGAAGGCCGGAATTAGTCATTTTCATTGATGAAGCGCACTTGATTTTTGACCAAGCCAGTAAAACCTTGCTGGACCAGATTGAAACAATTGTAAAACTGATTCGTTCCAAAGGTATCGGCATTTATTTCATTACGCAAAACCCAACCGATATTCCTTCCGGCGTTTTAGCACAATTAGGTTTAAAAATACAACATGCCTTACGAGCTTTTACTGCCAACGACCGAAAAGCCATCAAAATGACGGCAGAAAACTACCCCTTGTCTGACTTTTACAAAACCAAAGACGTAATCACTCAACTGGGAATCGGGGAAGCTTTTGTTACTGCTTTAAACGAAAAAGGTATTCCAACACCGCTGGTTGCCTGCATGATGCGCGCGCCGATGAGCCGCATGGATATTTTATCGGATGCCGAAATCAGTGCCATTAACAGTAATTCCAAATTGGTTAAAAAGTATAATCAGGCAATTGATAACGAAAGTGCTTATGAAATTCTTTCTCAAAAAATAGAAAAAGCCAATCAGGAAGCTGAGAAACAAGAAGAAATAAAAGCCGAAACAAAAAGACAAAAAGAAGAGCCAAGCACGGCAGAAGTAATTGGGAAATCGGTAACGAAAGTGGTGACCAGCGCTTCTTTTATTCGTGGCGTATTTGGTATTCTTTCAAAAATATTTAAAAAATAATGCGTGGATTGCTTACTATAGGCCTACTAATTTTATCCAATGTTTTTATGACATTGGCCTGGTACGGACATTTAAAATTTAAAGAACTGAAATGGTTCGAAAATGCCGGTTTGATTGCGGTTATCCTAATCAGTTGGGGATTGGCTTTGTTCGAATACTGCTTTCAGGTTCCCGCCAACAGAATAGGTTTTCAGGGCAATGGCGGACCGTTTTCACTTATGCAGTTAAAAGTGATTCAGGAAGTGATTACGCTGGTGATTTTTGTAATTTTCTCTATGCTGTTCTTTAAAAACGAAACGTTTCGCTGGAATCATGCGGTAGGTTTTTGCTTTTTGGTACTGGCGGTTTATTTTATCTTTAAGAAATGAAAAAATACTTTATTCAAAATTCGCCTTTTGTGGTTCCTACAACGGATGGCAAACGCATTGAAGAACACCACGGATTGGCAACAACCGCCAACAAAGAAATTTCAATTGCACACATGATCGCACCGCCCGGTTGGAGTGAACCGTTTCAAACTCCCGAATTCGACGAATACACCTATATTATTAAAGGAAAGAAACAGTTTAGTATTGATGGTGACATTGTTGTTTTGGATGCAGGCCAATCCATAAAAATTGAACGAAATATCAGGGTACAATATTCCAATCCTTTCGATGAACCTTGCGAATACATCGCGATTTGCACTCCTGCCTTTAGTATGGATTTAGTACACCGTGAAGACGAATAAAAAAAGAGGCTCAGGCCTCTTTTACTTTTTCAACAACTCTAAAATACGTTGTTCGACTACTTCGGTATCCCAGATTTGTTCAATGCTTTCCATTGACAAAATTTCTTCCATGATTCGATTCTGCTTATCACCTTCCGCCAACGCCTCCGAATAAGGCTGATGACTAAAAGTTACCCGACTGTACAGTGGAATCCATTTATCGGGATGTTTATCGGAAAACCATTTTTCTATCTTTTTTTGCAAATGAAACTTTGCATCGGCAGTTTTAGAACTCATTTCCATGAAATTGCGATACGAAAGCTCCGCAATAGCATCTGCATTAGGTTTGCGCTCTTTCTGATACTCCTTAAAAATCGTAAGCCAATCGTTCCCATATTGCTGCATTAACCCGTTTAAGATGGTAATATCTTCAAAACCGGCATTCATTCCATGACCGTAAAAAGGCACTATGGCATGTGCGGCATCACCTATCAAAGCCACTTTATCTTCATAAGTCCACGGATAGCATTTCATCGTTACCAGATAACTCGTCGGATTTTTAAAGAAATCTTCCACCAAATCCGGAATTACTTCTTTCGTATCCGGGAAATGCTTGGCAAAAAAGGCTACTAAAGTTTCTTTGTCTTTAAGGTTCTCAAAAGAATTCGCTCCTTCATGCGGCATGAAAAGGGTACAGGTAAAACTTCCATCCGGATTGGCTAACCCCATCAGCATAAACTCACCTCTGGGCCAAATATGCAAGGAGTTTTTATCTATCTTATGGGTGCCGTCTTCATTGGCCGGAATATGCAATTCTTTATAACCAACACGTATAAAATCCTGAGAATAATTAAACATACTCTGACGCTGCATTCTGTGACGAACTCTCGAAAAAGCACCATCCGCACCAAAAACAAGATCGTAATCCAGTTCATCCCATTCACCTCTTTCAGCTTCTCCTTCATGCAATGTTGCGGTAGCAAGGGTAACGTCCCAAACTTTTTTATTAAAGAAAAACTCCACACCGGCTGCTTCAGCCAAATCAACCATTTTCCGGTTTAAAACCCCGCGTGACAAAGAAAAAATTGCTTCACCGTCTTTACCATAATACTGATAATTTAATTCTTTATCCACCATATGTATGGCACGCTTGTCCACCGGTATCCCAATTTTTTTTATCTCTTCATCCAAACCTATATCCTCAAGGGTTTTCCAGCCTCGGTCTGACATTACCAGATTTATTGACCTTCCGGAAAAAGCAACATTTCTGATGTCAGGACTTCTGTCGTAAACGTGAACGGTATGACCTGCTTTTTTGAGATAAATTGCCAATAGTGATCCTACTAATCCGGAACCGACTACGGCTATTTTTTGGGGAGTCTGCATTGGGTTTTTCTTGAAATAGAGCGTAAATTTACTCAATATTTAATTACTGAAACTGATAAAAATCAGAAAAGTACTTTTTACATAAAAAGAAAATCCCCCATAAGAGGAGGATTTCATTTTATCGGTTGAATTTTATCTTTTTCCCTACGTTTAGCTTTTGCGACTTGGCCAAAACACCACACATATGAAACAACATTCGGGCTCCTACATTTCCGTCCCAATCATCGTCTCCGGGTGCTACTTCCACCAAATCAAATCCAATAATTTCTTTGTTGGTCTCTGCCAAACGACTTAACAGATAAGCTGCTTGTTCGAAGGAGAACCCACCCGGAACCGGCGTTCCTGTATTCGGACAATACCACGGATACATTCCGTCGATGTCAAAAGAAACACATACTTTTTCCGGTAACGAAGCAATAATCTGGTCGCATTGCGCTTCCCACGTTTTCCCTTCAAACGCTTCCTGTTTCAAATCCATGTCGGTATGTACCAGCACACGGTCTTTTAAAGCCACTTCTGCTTCCTGTTCACAGAAATCACGAATCCCAACCTGCACAATTTTTGAAATTTGAGGAATTTGCAACGCATTGTACATAATCGATGCGTGCGAATAGGTAAAGCCTTCATAAGCGATTCGTAAATCCATATGAGCATCTAAATGCAGAATTCCGAAATTATCATATTTTGTCGCCAACGCCTGATAATAGCCAAGCGGCGTACTGTGATCACCACCTAAAAGCGCTACTTTTTTACCTTGATTCATCCAATAAAGAATGCGCTCTTTCACTTCTTCATTCATGACGGCACAAGCCTTATTGATTTTATCCAAATCAGATTGTAAAGCCGGGAAAGCCGAAACATCTTCACCTGCTTCCAAAGCTTCAATAATCGGCTGCGCCAACCCTTTGAATTTATGTGAATTTTTCGCCCAATGTGCCGGCGCTTCATCCATATAAATCCCTAACTTCCATAGTTCCGGAAATTCCTGATGGTTCAAATCCACTTGAAAGGAGGCATCCATAATCGCTTCAGGGCCTTCTGAAGCACCTGCTCCGTAACTCACCGTTACTTCCCAAGGCACAGGGACTACAATGATTTCACTTTGTTCCGCTGAAAAAGGCAGCCCAAAAACAGTAGCATCCGCCAAACCCGGCTGCGAAGGATCGAACGTATCGATTATTTGTTGTTTTGTCATTTTATATAATCAATTAAAGCGCAAATTTACGCTTTATTTAGGATTCCTTTTTTCAATATCTGACCAAATTCATACATATCCTCAAACGAACAATAAAAAGGCACAGGAGCCAAACGGATTACGTTCGGTTCACGCCAATCAGTTATCACTCCGTTTTTCATCAGGTACTCGAACAAAGCTCTTCCCTGTCCGTGTAAAAATACTGATATCTGACACGCTCTTTCTTCTTGATTGGCCGGCGTAATGATTTCAAATTCGGTTCCATCTATTTCTTTATCGATCTCGTGTAAGATGAATTCCAGATAAGCGGTAATCTGATCACGTTTTTTGATTAATTTGTCCATTCCAACTTCGGCAAACATTTCAACAGAAGCCAGATACGGCGCAAGGGAAATAACCGGTAAATTACTTACCTGCCATCCTTCAGCACCGCGAACCGGGTCGAATTTCGGCTCCATTAAAAAGCGTCTTTCTTTATTGTGTCCCCACCAACCTGCAAATCGTGGCAACTCGGTATTATTATGATGGGCTTCATGCACGAAAATACCGGACACATTTCCAGGACCTGAATTCATATATTTATAACTACACCAGGCTGCGAAATCCACACCCCAATCATGCAAATGCAACTTAATATTACCCGCTGCATGCGCCAAATCGAAACCTACATAAGCGCCATATTTATGCCCTGCATCGGTAATCGCTTTCATGTCAAACACTTGACCGGTGTAATAATTCACGCCACCAATCAAAACTAAAGCCAATTCATCCCCTACTTCATCAATTTTAGCAAGAACGTCTTCTAAACGAATGTTATGTTCGCCCTCACGACGTTTCACCTCAACAATCGCATCTTTTGCATCAAAACCATGAAAATGAACCTGGCTCTGAAACATGTACTGATCACTCGGAAAAGCTTTCTCCTCACAAATGATTTTATATTTTTGAGGCGTCGGCTGGTAAAACGAAACCATTAGTAGATGTAAATTAACCGTCAACGTGTTCATCACCGTCACCTCACTTGGCTTAGCACCAACGATTCCACTTAAAGGACTAGCGAAACGCTCCTGATAATCCCACCACGGCTTATCAGCATAAAAATGGCCTTCCACAGCAAGATTTGCCCAATCGTTCATAATCTCATCTACATAAGCTTTGGTTCGTTTAGGCTGTAATCCGAGTGAATTTCCAGTGAAATAAATCACCTGTTTCCCGTTAACATGAGGAAAAATAAATTCTTCTCTGTATTTTCTCAGCTCATCACCTGCATCTAACTGTCTTGCAAATTCTCTCGTATTTTCGAACGTCATTTTTATAGTTTTTGGTGCCGCAAAAATAAGAAAATTTAAGAATTAACGTTTGTAATTATTATAACGTTATTCCTTACATTTATAACACATTAAACCTTATTCGTTATGAAAACCAACGCAAATGCAATCATCATCGGGTTAGCCGTAGTCTTTTCGGCACTTTTATTTTCCAATGCTTTTAAAAACCGAAACCAAAACAATGACACCATAAGTGTAACCGGATTGGGTAAAAAGGATTTTGTATCCGACTTAATTGTATGGAGCAGTTCGTTTTCCAAAAAAAACATGGTGCTGAAAGACGCCTATGCTGCCTTAGATAACGATCGGGCCATAATAAAAGACTATTTAACCGCAAAAGGCATACCCTCTAATGAAATTGTTTTCTCAGCCGTAAGCATCAACAAAGATTTTGAGACCATTTACGATGAAAACGGCAACCAGCGGCAACAGCTTTTTACCGGTTTCAACCTGACACAAAACGTGCATATCGAAAGTAAGGAAGTCGATAAAATTGAAGGCATTTCACGGGAAGTAACCGAATTAATTAACTCTGGTGTGGAATTGTATTCCAATCCGCCGCAATATTATTATACAAAACTGGCCGAACTAAAATTACAGATGATCGCCGAAGCAACCAAAGATGCCAAAGCCCGGGCTGAAAAAATTGCCGAAAATGCCGGGGCTGATTTAGGCAATCTCAAAAAATCGGAAATGGGTGTTTTTCAGATCATTGCTCAAAATTCCTCAGAAGATTATTCCTGGGGTGGCTCTTTCAATACGGCCTCCAAAAAGAAAGAAGCCAATATCACTATGAAATTAGTATATCAGGTAGATTAAGTATATTTGAAAACCAATTAAGAAAAATAGCTTATGAAATACACCTGTGAAATTGAGATCAACCAACCCATAAATAAAGTCATTGAATTATTTGACAATCCGGAAAACCTACCGCTATGGATGGAAGGTTTGGAAAGTTTCGAACATTTGAGCGGACAACCGGGTCATCCTGGCGCAAAATCAAAACTTAAGTTTAAAATGGGCAAACGTGAAATGGAAATGACCGAAACCATCACTACAAGAAACCTCCCGGACGATTTTAGTGGTTATTATGAAATGGACGGTGTGATCAACCACATCAAAAATTCATTTGTGACAGTTACCGAAAACAAAACACGGTACATTACGGAAAACGAATTTGTTTTCAAAAAAAATCTCGCAATGAAAATTTTTGCTTTTCTGATGCCGGGCATGTTCAAAAAACAAAGCATGAAATACCTGGAAAGTTTTAAGAAGTTTGCAGAAAGCCAAGCATAAAAAAAGCGTCCGTATAAGGGACGCTTTTATTTTATCTGAATGCAAGATTACAAAATCAGCATGGCATCGCCATAGGAATAAAATTTGTAGTTCTCTTTAATAGCTTCATCATATGCTTTACGCATCAAATCATGACCGCAGAATGCCGAAATCATCATTAACAAAGTAGATTTTGGCGTATGAAAATTAGTTACCATACAATCTGCCACACTGAAATCGTAAGGCGGGTAAATAAACTTGTTAGTCCAACCCGTATAAGGATTTAATGTTCTGGAAGAAGAAACCGAACTTTCCATTGCTCGCATTGTAGTCGTTCCAATGGCACAAACGCGTTTTTTATTTGCTTTGGCTTGGTTCACAACATCACAGGCTTCCTGATCAATTGTCATTTCTTCAGAATCCATTTTATGTTTGGACAAATCTTCTACTTCTACAGGGTTAAAAGTACCCAATCCTACGTGTAACGTTACTTCTGCAAAATTCACTCCTTTAATTTCCAAACGCTTCATCAAATGTTTTGAAAAGTGTAATCCTGCTGTTGGTGCCGCTACTGCACCTTCTTCTTTTGCATAAATCGTCTGATAACGTTCTGCATCTTCCGGAGTTACTTCACGATTAATATATTTAGGGATTGGTGTCTCCCCTAATTCCAATAATTTAGAACGGAATTCTTCATAAGAACCGTCGTATAAGAAACGTAATGTTCTTCCTCTTGATGTAGTGTTATCAATTACCTCAGCCACTAACGAATCATCATCACCAAAGTACAATTTATTACCAATACGGATTTTACGTGCCGGATCTACCAAAACATCCCACAAACGCTGTTCCGCATTTAATTCTCTTAGTAAGAAAACTTCAATTCTTGCCCCGGTTTTTTCTTTGTTACCGTACAAACGCGCCGGGAATACTTTGGTATTGTTCAATACCATCACATCGCCTTCGTCGAAATAATCTAAAATATCTTTAAATAATTTGTGTTCGATGGTTTGTGTTTTTCGATTCACAACCATTAAACGCGCTTCGTCTCTGTTTTCTGCAGGAAATTCGGCTAACAATTCAGCCGGAAGGTTAAAATTGAAATTGGATAACTTCATTTTATCTGTTTTAAATTGAGTGCAAATATACTATCGTGAAAGAGGCGTTGTCAAGTGTTTTGGGATTTATTTAGTCAGAATGTAAAAAAATCAGGCGAACAACCGCAGAAAATGGCGTTCTTACTGACTTAGTTAACTTCGATGATTTGAAATCCTATGCTTTTTAAATCACTCCAGAAATTCGGATACGATTTGGAAACGACCTCGGCTTCTTCAATACCTATCGGAACTTTCAGTGCCAACGGCGCAAAAGCCATCGCCATACGATGATCCTGATAGGTTTTAATGGCAATCTTCCCCTTTACTTCAGAGAAAGGCTGCAATGTCAGACTGTCGCTGGTTACCGAAATAACACCTCCCAACTTAACAATCTCGTTCTTCAAAGCTTCCAAACGATCGGTTTCTTTTATTTTCAACGTATGCAATCCGTTCAAATAACAACCGACTCCCAACCCCAGACAAGTAACAGCAATAGTTTGGGCAATATCCGGCGAATCATTTAATTGAAAACTGACCGTTGATAATTCACAATCATGTGTTTTACGCAAAAGGATGGTGTTATTTTGAAATAGCGTTTCTACCCCGAAATTCTTATAGATTTCAGTCAAAATGCGATCCCCTTGCAAACTATTTTCTTTATAACTCAACAATCGAATTTCCGTACCAATTTCGGACAAGGCCACAATCGAATAAAAATAAGATGCCGAAGACCAATCCGATTCTATTACAAATTTTGAATCCTGTATTGCAACTTGCGGGTTTACTTCGATAACTTGTTTTTCAAAAGAAATACTGAAGCCGAGTGCCTCTAAAATGGATAACGTCATTTGAATATAAGGAATGGACGTTATTTTCCCTTCCAATGTTAGCTTCAACCCGTTTTCCAATTTGGGCGCTATTAAAAGTAACGCAGAAATATACTGACTGCTTACATCAGCCGGTAATGTTACTTCATATTGTAACAGTTTTTTCCCTTTTATCCGCAAGGGTGGAAATCCTTCGTTGGTTTCGTAATGGATATCAGCACCGAGTTGGCGCAATGCTTCGACCAGAATTTTAATTGGCCGTTCCTGCATTCGGGAAGAACCGGTTAAAAGTACTTCTACTCCTTCTTGTACGGCAAAATAAGCTGTAAGAAATCGCATGGCGGTTCCGGCGTGGTGAATATCTTTTACAGCATCCGAACTGCTAAGCGCTTTTGTCATAACTTCAGAATCATCTGAATTGGAAGTGTTTTCCAAAATCAGATTCGGATACAAAGCCTGTAACAGCAATAGCCGATTCGTTTCCGATTTGGAACCGGAAATTTGAATATCTGACTTGTTTTTTACAATTGATGGCTTAAGAAGTAAGTCCAAAATTATTTCAATTTTTCATTATTATGGTGACGGTCATGATCACGCTTGGTTTTCAAATCCATTTTTTTATCGAAAGCAGCCTGTAAATCCACTCCGGTTTGGTTGGCTAAACATAGGACTACAAAAACCACATCGGCCAGTTCTTCGCCAAGGTCTTTGTTTTTATCGCTTTCTTTTTCAGATTGTTCACCATAGCGACGCGCTATAATTCGAGCCACTTCACCTACTTCTTCCGTAAGCTGTGCCATATTGGTTAACTCATTGAAATAGCGCACTCCGTGGTTTTTAATCCAGTTGTCTACTTCTTGTTGGGCGTTTTGGATGTTCATTTTCAAGCCTTTTTAAGAACAATTTTTTCTTTCTGTTTTTTTACCATTTCACTAAAAAAAACTTTTAACTCTTCATAATCTTCGGCAGGCAAAATACTCGTATTTACATCCATAACAGATATAATTTGAAGTTGATTCCCTTTAGCAACGATATTAAATTTATAACTCATTAAATTTTCTGAGAACACTACATTTATAGGAGCAGGGACAGATTCAACAGTATATCCTTCTGGAATTGTTAATGTTAGCAACTTCTTATATTGGTTCGGATAGACAAAATCTATAGGATAACTTCTGGTTTCCTCTTTAAAAGGGTTTTCCGTTACCGACAAAAATAACAATGGTGAAAAATACATTTTACCATCAATAACCTCAACCGAATTATTATGTTTAAACGAATAAGATTCCATAAGTATTTTATCAAGTTCCTTTTCATTTTCAACCGTATACTCTTCTACTTCAATGCCACTTCGCTGCTTTTCCAATCTTTCCAAATAAGAATCTTTACTCAATGAATTATTTGCATCCCTAAAGACAAATGATTCATAATCGGTATATACTTCTTTTATTTTACCAGAAACTCCTCCATTTTGATCAATGTTTGCCATTAAATTAATGTGATTTTTCGAAATGGTCTTTGCCATTAAATCTATTTCACTGGATGAGCCATTATTCCTGATTAATCGACCAAACCAATTTAAATTTCTTATTGGCATGATATTCGGCAATGCATATTTATTGGTTGCATCCAAAAGCAATACATTATTATCAATCTCTACAGCTGTAATAATATAGTTATAAGCATTCCTACTTGGAAAAAGATTGATCCCATTAGATCTTGTACTAACCAAAACCGGATTAGCTTCAACGCCTGCATTTCTCAGCATCGCAGTTAACATCAAATTAATTTCAGCAACATTTCCAATTTTATCATCAAATGCCTTTCTCACCCCTTTATCACATAAATAACCGTAAGTACCGTCCCAATTCATTCTGGTCTTTATAAAATCATAAACAGCGTTCACTTTTTCAATTGCAGTTTTTGAATCTTTTACAATTGAATTTATATCATTTTCAAAGTAATTTACTTTACTTAATTCATTTCCGAAACCGTCAGTCTCATAAATTTTTTTCACAACATCTTCCCATGTTTCAGAAAAATACTCAGGGTTTAACTCAGACATTTTTTTCACGGACAACTCATGTTGAAAAATTGTCGAATAATTTCTTATATTATTCACATACATTTCATCACGCAAAGCCGGTATATTATCGAGTTTATATGTCGTCACAGTTTCGGAATAACTAATACTTTTTGTTACTGTTTTAGTATCATAAGCTTCTCTAGGATTAGAACTTACTTTATTGTTATGAACGATTGTTTTATGTTTTTTTTCTATATTTTCTTTTGGTTGTAAAAAACCTTTTCTGTAAATATTATAGACAAAATACTCAGGTATTGACGTCGTATACTCCGAATAATTTACCGGAATAGATTTCTGAAAACTCCACTCTGGAAAAGATGAAATATATGGAGATCGAATTATGTATCTATATTCCACAATAGATCCTTCCCGAACATTTGGCATAGTTATTTTATGTTCTGACCAAAACTTGTTTTTTTTCTCAACAAACTCACCTTCATTTTTCAATTTACTCTTCTGAATTTGACCATCTACAAGATTATAAGTCACTGCTTTTTCAAATGTAACTTCTTCCTTTGGTGAGTTTCCAACATAAAAAGCAACTGTCTTATTAGCCCAATTGTAACCTTCTTTAGAGTATATTTTTATTTTTATATCCACTTCTGTTACTACATCAAACCCTTCCCCTTGCCTGTATTCAAAAAATGTTCTTCCCTTTTCAAAAAGAACTGCTGCCGTAGCTGTAGAATCAGAAGGACAACTCTTTTCTTTAAGTTCTTCGACAGTAACTTTTCCTAATTCGCTTTTCTGGGCGAAACTTGGCATAAAAGAAAAAAATGCCATCACTAAAAAAGATAAATATTTCATTTATATACTGGTTATTATTATTTTAGAATTATCATTTTTGGCTATTTGCTCTCTAAATAACCTGTATTCGTTGTATTCGCTTTCGTTATAAAATCCTTTATAAATAATAAGATTACGCTTATACATTATTTTACCTGATTTTTGAAGTATAATTTCAATCTTATATTCACCAAATTTATTCCTAATTTCTAACATTTCAGGCTTACTTTTAACAGTATACCCCTGTGGCAAAGTAACTTCAATTTCATCATAATCACTAAAACCGCGATCAATCTCAAATGGATTTTTCCTCTGCCTGTACTTATGTGGCACACTATTGTTCTGATTGAATACATTAATCGCAAAAACCATCTCTTTAGACAAAAAATCACAATAACTTGCCGACGAAATTTGAACATTCTCAGCAAAAGTAATATTATCCTTATTGTTTAAATATGAAACTTGGCTTATTTTCAAATCATTAAGATTGCTCCATTGCTCCTTATAAAAAAGATTCCTTTCTTGTACGGCACTTTTCTCAAGACGAAATTTATCTTCATATCTTACACCAGAAGAAACAATAGAGATCTGACCTGTCAGATTACCTTCTTTTGACAATGTGTAACTTCCTTTTATCGTTTGACTATTTTCTTTTTCAGAATATCTTTTAGTTCTTACAATCTCACCACCATTAGGTTTCATTACTAAAGCGTTTCTATCGTCTGTAAAACACCCCTGATACCCAAAAGGATTGTCCTGACTTGTACATTCAAGCCAAATGTAATTTTCATTAACCGGAATGGCCAATATAACATGATTACTTTGCATCGATACAAAATCTTCAATTACATCTTTTTTCTTCTTCCCTCCATAAAGCCTTGTATAATAAGACGGTACTCCTACTACCTCAAGCAAAGCCTTGGTATAATTAGTCAACGCTTTACAATCTCCATACCCCAAACGATCTACGTCTTTAGCCGGCATCGGCCTCCATCCGCCTATCCCTTCTTGAATGCTAACATATCTGGTTTTTCCTTGAATATAATCGTATATGATTTTAGCTTTTTTCACAGGATCTTGTTCTGTCCCAATCAGATTTCGAATCTTTATTTTTACTTCTTCTGACAACTCCAAAGAACCTTTAAGCACCTCATCTCCAAACCATTTACCCATTGTTTTCCAATCCGAAGCGTTACCATCAACACCTTCAAGATGAAAAAAATCAAGCCCTATTATTAGTTTAGGAAATATTGACTCAAAAGGTGTATAATCTTCATACTTTTGAGCTAATAAGTGTTCTGCTTTATATGAAATTTTTGAATCACTTTCAATTAATTTTTGAATCTTATATTTCTCAAAAAAAAGTTCTTTTTTCTTCAATCCCAATGAAGGCAAACAATTAACATTCAAAATACTCTTTTCTACGCTCACAAAAAAACTATCAAAGGGATACCATTGGGGAATAAATGCCGTATTTGAGGTCTCTTTCTCACAATAGTAAATAACCGTAAATGGATACGACACTGGAGTATATTCATAGAAAACTATTCTGTTATCCGAAAAAAGGGTAACATCGTCGGCAGCTGCAACATCTTTAAAGTCTTTTCTTTTAATTTTTTTTATTTCATTTCCACTTGCGTCTAAAACCACCAAACTTATTTCTTTTATCGAAGTTGATTTATCATAATATTCTACAGCATCAATTGCTTTCAAACCTTCCTGATTAATCACACTTACAACTCTTTTGGTTTTGATAATCATTTTACGCTGAGAAAGAACATCAATATTAATATTGTTCAATCGCACCACCGCATTGGCATTCTCTTTAAGACTGTCCGGAATAGAAAAAACCGAAAGGTCAACATTCTGAGCAAATGAAAAAAATACCGGACAATGCAGTAGTAGAAGTAAAAAAAACAACTTTTTCATCAACTAATCTTTTCTTTATGGCTAAAATAAACAATAATTCATATAAAATCCTACAAAAATCATCAAGATTCATTCTTTATTTTTAGTATCGATAATAATCGTTACCGGACCATCGTTAAGCAACGCTACTTTCATATCGGCACCAAACGCTCCGGTTTGTATCTTTTTCCCTAACTCGTATTCCATTTGTTTTACAAAGCTTTCATACAAAGGAATGGCTACATCCGGTTTTGATGCTTTTATATAAGAAGGACGATTTCCTTTTTTGGTAGACGCATGTAACGTGAACTGACTCACTACAATCACCTCTCCGTTAATATCTTTAACGGAAAGATTCATCACCCCGTCTTCATCGCCAAAGATGCGAAGGTTGGCAATTTTTGAAGTCAGCCAACTAATGTCTTCTTGTGATGATGCATCTTCAATCCCGACCAAAACCAGCAACCCTTTTTGAATGTCAGCTACCTTTTTTCCTTCAATAGTAACCGATGCCTCAGAAACTCTTTGTATTACAGCTTTCATTAAAATTAAGATTGTCTTGTTCTGTCACTGGCTTCACGATCATCACCATAAATATCAGAGCGGTAGTGCTCATCGTCGCCTTCTAAAATTTGAAGATAACTTTTATAGCGTGACCAGGCAATTTCGTCTTTCTCCAACGCGGCTTTCACGGCACAATGCGGTTCTTCTTTATGCAGACAGTTGTTAAATTTACATTGGTCTTTCAAGGAAAAAAATTCCGGGAAGTAATCGCCGATTTCCTGTTTTTCCATATCGACAATACCAAAACCTCTGATTCCCGGTGTATCGATGATTTGGGCTCCGAAAGACAAATCGAACATTTCTGCAAAAGTTGTAGTGTGCTGTCCTTGTTGGTGCTGTTCCGAAATTTCCTTGGTTTTCAGATTCAGGGTCGGTTCCAAAGCATTGACCAAAGTAGATTTTCCGACTCCGGAATGCCCGGAAAACATCGAAACTTTACCCTGCATCATCGCTTTCAACTCCTCCAAACCTTTGTTTTGCTGAGCAGAAACACGTAAACATTTATAACCGATTTGCGAATAGATGTACTGCAGGTACAATTGCTCGTCTAAGGTCGCCTCGTCGTAAGTATCAATTTTATTAAAAACCAGCACCGCTTCAATCCCATAGGCTTCGGCAGTTACCAGGAAACGATCGATAAAACTTGTAGTCGTGGGCGGATTGTTAATCGTTACCAGAAGAAAAACAATATCGATATTGGTGGCAATAATATGCGTTTGTTTCGACAGGTTTACCGATTTACGCACGATGTAGTTCTTACGGTCGTGAATATTGTTTATGGTTCCTGTTATTACATCGGCGGTATCTTCCAACTCATAATCAACAATATCGCCTACTGCAATAGGATTGGTGCTTTTAATGCCTT
This sequence comes from Flavobacterium enshiense, assembly GCF_040750275.1. Taxonomy (GTDB): domain Bacteria; phylum Bacteroidota; class Bacteroidia; order Flavobacteriales; family Flavobacteriaceae; genus Flavobacterium; species Flavobacterium enshiense_B. Next base: position 544,357 of record NZ_JBDOCV010000005.1, on the reverse strand, counting down.
TGATGCGGAATTTCCCTTTGATACGGCATTCCAAAAAAGAACCCTCTTCGGTTTTAACAGTATACCAGCTTCCGGTAGATTTATATACGATTCCTGTCATGTAAAAAGTTAAAAATGAATGTAGTTGTCAACATAACAACTCTTATGAATTTGCTTCAAAAATACAACTTTAATTATCGGTTTTGAACACTTTCTCCTGATGACTGATACTCTCCTGATGGATTGCTTTGAACATTTTAAGAATAAACTCCTCGCTCAATCCTTTTTGTTCTCCTTCCAACACCATTTTTCCTAAAATTTCGTTCCAACGCTGGTTCTGTAATACGGCAACGTTTTTTTCCTTTTTTAACGCTCCTATTTTGTCTGCAATCAGCATGCGTTTTCCTAAAATTTCAAGCAATTTACTGTCGATTTCATCAATCTGCGTACGCAAAATGCCTAATTTTTGATTGTAATCGTCAGCTTCATCGGTAGTTTTACGGATGCGCAAATCGATAAAGATACGTTTCAAAGCATCCGGCGTAACCTGTTGGGCTGCATCGCTCCAAGCCTCATCCGGATGGCAATGGGTTTCAATCATCAGACCGTCGTAATTCAGATCCAAAGCCTGTTGCGAAACTTCTAAAATCATGTCCCTTCTGCCGGAAATATGAGACGGATCGCAAATTAAAGGCAAATCCGGGAACTTATTTTGCAATTCGATAGCCAGCTGCCATTCGGGAATGTTTCGGTATTTTGTTTTTTCGTAAGTGGAAAATCCTCTGTGGATCACGCCTAATTTTTTAATTCCGGCATTGTGTAAACGCTCCAAGCCCCCCAACCATAAAGACAAATCGGGATTTACAGGATTTTTGAGCAGTACGATTTTATCAGTATTCTGCAAAATATCGGCGATTTCCTGTACCGCAAATGGGTTTACCGTAGTTCTCGCACCAATCCACAACACATCAACATCATGCTCCAATGCCAGTTTTACATGTTGGGCATTCGCTACTTCTACGGCTGTTAACATACCGGTTTCCGCTTTGGCTCGTTGCAACCATTTCAACCCGATTTCTCCTACGCCTTCAAATCCGCCTGGACGGGTTCTCGGCTTCCAGATACCGGCTCTAAAAATGGAAACATCGGAATTTTTGAGTTCATGGGCAATTTCCATCACCTGTTCTTCGGTTTCTGCACTGCACGGCCCGGCGATTACCAACGGATGCGTCAGTTTGAAATCGTCCAGCCAGGTTCGTAAGGATTTGCTGTTTTCCATCGCTTTTATTTCCTGCAAAATTATAGTGTTTTTTTCGGTTATCATTTCAAAATCTATTTAAAACTTCTTTTATTTTTTCTTCATTCACACACAAGGAAAAACGGATATACTGTTCTCCGTTACTTCCGAAAACGGTTCCGGGCACCACAAACAAATGATTCTCTATCAATATTTTATCTACAAATTGTTCCGCTGAAGGCTCTGAATCGGGAATCTTCGCCCAAACAAACAATCCCACACTTTGCTTATCATAAGAACAGCTTAGTTTGTCCGCCAGTTCAAAAATGAGTTTCCGCCTCTTCTCATAAATTTTATTTTGTTCCGAAAACCAATTCCCTCCCAACTGCAAAGCCGCTACCGCTCCTTTTTGAATGCCATAAAACATACCACTGTCCATATTGCTTTTCACTTTCAGCACCGCCTCGATTAATTTTTGACTTCCGGAAACCATCCCCACGCGCCAACCCGCCATATTAAAGGTTTTGCTTAGCGAATTCAGCTCGAGTACCGTTTCTTTGGCACCTTCAACCTGAAGAATGGACATGGGATTATCGTTAAGCACAAAACTGTACGGATTGTCGTTTACAAGCAAAATATCATGCTTTAAAGCAAAGGCAACCAGTTTTTCAAAAAGCGGCAAACTTCCTTTGGCGCCCGTCGGCATGTGCGGATAACTCACCCACATCATTCGTACTTTGGACAAATCCCTGCTTTCAAGGGCATCCAAATCGGGCTCCCAATCGTTTTCTTCTTTCAAATCGTAAAAAACAGTTTTAGCTCCGACCAGATTCGAAACAGATTCGTAGGTAGGATAGCCCGGATTCGGCACCAAAACCTCATCGCCTTCATTTAAAAACGCCATGGAAATGTGCATAATTCCCTCTTTGGATCCCATAAGTGGCAGAATTTCGGTTGTCGGATTTAACTCGACATCAAACTGCTCTTTATAAAAATTTGCCATTTCTTCACGGAGTTCCGGCAACCCTTGATAATTTTGATATTCATGCGCTTTTTCATCAAAAAGTGCTTTCTGGATGGCCAAAATCACTTTGTCTGAAGGTGCTAAATCCGGGCTGCCGATGCCCATGTTTACAATCGGTTTTCCTTCCTGAACCAATTGGCGCACTTCTTTAAGTTTTCTTGAAAAATAGTATTCCTGAACACTATTTAATCGGTTTGCGGTCAGTATCATAATCGTCCGTTTTGGTATTCGCCTAAAATTTTAAAATTGCGGGTCATGAGCGTCAAAACCGATTTGGCTTTCTCATAATTTTCGTATGCTGCAAAAGTCGTATCTACAAAAAAAGAATACGACCAGGGTGTTTCAATAACCGGCATGGACTGTATTTTGGTTAAGTTCAGCCCGCAGTCTTTCATTACGTTCAATAACGTAGCCAGAGTTCCTTCTTTGTCCTCCAACTCGAATTTCAAGGAGGCTTTGTTAATGAATTCTTTAGAAACTACCGAATTTGTTTTCTGTAAAATCACAAATCGGGTGGTGTTGCTTTTTATGGTATGAATTTCGGATGCCAACACTTCCAAATCGTACATATGAGCTGCTATCGGACTGGCTACAGCGGCTATGCCTTTTAATTGTTCCTCTCGGATGCGTTGCGCGGTTTCGGCCGTATCAACACTTTCTACCAATTTAATATGAGGATATTGGCTAAAAAAAACGGCACACTGCAAGAGCGCAATCGGATGGGAATGCACTTCCCGGATTTCCATAATCGACTGTCCTTTCAGAGCCATCAAGGTCATGTTTATACCAAGATAATATTCTCCGATAATGTGCAGGTCATGCTTATCAATCAACGCATAATTAGGAATGATTGAGCCGGCAATGGAGTTTTCCAACGCCATAACCGCTTTATCCGAAACCTTGTCGTTCAGACTTTTAACCAAATCCGGAAACGAAAGGCATTCCTCTAATTGGATGGCTTCGTCAAAATAAGCCTTAGCCACCTGATGATGAAAAGAACCTTTTATTCCCTGTATTGCAATTTTCGTTTCCATAGGCACAAAAAAAAATCCCGATGAAACATCGGGATTGTATATTGTTTTTATTGAATGCTGTTTTACTCAAATAACGATACGACAATCCCTTTCCTTGCTCCAGAAGAAATAAAAAGAATTGTTGCTATAAAAAGTGTTATTTGAAATCACTTTTGTTCGATTGTTGAAATACAAAGCTACTAAAAAAACAATACGGCTGTATCTTTTTTTTAAATAAATCTCAAAAATATGCTTTTATCCTTGAATTTATTATCTTTTTTTTACCCTTGAAGGGGTATCTTTTCCATTAACGATACTTTCTGCACTTATTGCGATTGCTTTTATAATTTCAGTCATATTCTTTAAATCCAGCGTTTCAACCTCATCGCTCAACTGATGGTAATTTTCTTCCGAATCCATTTTTGAGGTGGAAATAGTATGGGCCGGAACTCCTAAAGCCGCCAGTGTGGCATTATCAGAACGGTAAAACAGTTTTTGGCTAGGATACGGATCGGGCTGAAAGGTAAAATCGGAATTTTTTAAATTCTTCTGAAGGATCGTTCCGAAATCGGATTTCTCATAACCGGTAATGTAGGCGGAATTTTTACCCCATTTGCTTTCGGTTCCAATCATTTCAATATTAAACATGGCTACCACGTTGTCGGCATTAAGGCTTTGGGAAAAGAATCTTGAACCGAAACCACCTACTTCTTCTGCTGTAAAAGCCACAAAAATCAAGGTCCGCTCATTTTGTTGCAGCATTTTGAAATGCTTCGCCAAAGCTATTACCGCTGTCGTCCCGGAAGCATCGTCATTCGCTCCGTTGTAAATCTTATCATCGCCATAATCTTTCATTCCCAAATGATCATAATGCGCTGAAAAAATCACGTACTCCTCCGGCTTTGTCGTTCCCGGAAGGATGCCTATTACATTGTTGGCTTTTTTTCCTTTGATTTCAAATTCCTGACGATAATTTTTCAGGTCCATATAAAAGGAAAGCCCTATTTTCTGAAATTCCTTCTCAATGAATGCCGAAGCCGAATCGATCCCCGGCGTAAAAACTTCCCTGCCCTGCATTTTATCAGCTGCCAATTCGGTTTCGATACGCACAACTTCCGATTCCATAATTGACGGGTTCTTTTGACTGAAAGCCAGTTGTCCGAATACCAAAAACAACAATCCAATTTTTCTCATTTTTACAGAATTTTACTTACAAATTAAGATTTTTCCGTAAATGTAAAATATATCGTGACTGCCTGAAATTATTTAATCCATTTATTTTGTTACTTTTGCTTCAAATCGTGAATTATGTCTATTGAAGTTCAGAATATTTCCAAAAATTACGGCGAACAAAAAGCGCTGGACAATGTTTCATTTTCAGTAAAAAAAGGGGAAATCGTAGGCTTTCTTGGTCCGAACGGTGCCGGAAAATCAACCTTGATGAAAATCCTGACCACCTATCTTACTGCCGATGAAGGAAATGCTTCCGTAAGCGGACATGATGTTGCGGTTTCACAAAAAGAAGTACAAAAATCGGTTGGATATTTACCGGAACACAATCCGCTTTACTTGGATTTGTATGTTCGGGAGTACCTGGCTTTTAACGCCGATGTTTACAAAGTAGTCAAATCACGCATTGATGAAGTGATTGCGCTAACGGGATTAACACCCGAAAGCCATAAAAAAATAGGCGAACTGTCGAAAGGATACCGTCAGCGTGTAGGATTAGCAACCGCTTTGCTGCACAATCCTGAAGTTTTGATTTTAGACGAACCTACCACCGGATTGGACCCGAATCAGTTGGTGGAAATCCGTGATTTGATTAAAAATATCGGAAAAGACAAAACTGTTTTTCTTTCCACACACATCATGCAGGAAGTGGAAGCGATTTGCGACCGTGTCATCATCATCAATCAGGGAAAAATCGTAACCGATAAAAATCTGGAAAAATTAGTAGCCGAAGTAGAAGAGCAAATCATTGAAGTAGAATTCGACCAAACTATTGCTGAAGAAGTTTTGGCAACTCTCCCGCAAATTTACAGCTACAGAAACATTCAAAACAATATTTGGGAACTGACTTTTAAAACCGACGAAGACATGCGTTCAAAAGTGTTTGACTTCGCTTCCGAAAAAGGGCTGAGAACCTTACAATTATCGTTAAAAAGTAAGAATCTTGAACAGATTTTCAGAGAGAAAACTAAAAAATAACACCTTATTTTATTGATGAATGATATGCCCGGTGTAATGCTGGGTTACATTTATTGTGGCTGGTGAGGTTACCAAAATTACATTACCGACACTGTATATATTGCCTTCAATTTTATTGATAGGCTTCAGAATCATGTCGTTTGAACTACGCTGAAAAATTGAAATTTCATTAGCGTTAAGTTCTGCTCCCTCAAATCGGCCACTTCCACCGTAGAAAGAAACGCTCAGTGAATTAGTCGTCCCTTTTATCCGAAATATATTTGTTGTATTGTTTTCCACCACTAAGTGCTCGGAATTGACTTCCAGCGTAAAAACATTAGAGGCGGTTTTGCCGAACAAACCTTGTTGCAAATTCAGATAAGGAAAATTCAAAACGCCATCAGACGACACATTGTACTGAGATGACGAATAGATTTTTTTTAAATCCGGAACGGTAACTTTAGCCTTTACAGGAATAACTGTTCCTAAACTGCATTCGAGATTGTTTTTTATATAAAGTACATTATCGGAAACACTTGCTTCCATTTCATGAATAACATTTTCTCCGGAGCTAAGTTCTACATGGCTTTCAGTTCCTTGTTTTATGATCAACTCAACACCTTCCCCAATACTTATCTGATCAAAAAAAGGCATCACTTCTTCTTTTGTCACCGTTTTTCCGGCATCTCTGTAACAAGCCGGCATGATCTCCGAACTACAGGAAACAAGTAAGATTACCATTACTGCAATTAAACAAAACTTTCTCATAATTATAAACGAAGCCCTAAACTGAACTCCAAAGCTTCCGCTCTGGAAACATGGGTTTTTAAACTTACTCCCGCCGAAACATTTTTTGTCAAATAGTATTTCGCACCTAATCGCTGGTATATGCTTCCAAATTTATTAGACGGATCATATACATAATACCCAATTTGGGTATCGACAGCCAATTTATCAATAAACAACTCATGCCCCGCAAAAACGCCCACTCTTCGGTAATCGGCATTGGCGTCATAGTTCAATTCATAGTACGCAATGGCTTGATAACGAATAAATTCTTTCAGATACATCATCCAGAAAACATCAGCTCCCAATTGCAAGGCACTTTTGCGATTAATGCGTTTGTCAATATAAGCAGAGGCGACGTAAAACGGATATTGGCCGCTTTCAACCAAATCGCTTTCATTGACACCGCTTCGAAAAACCAAATTATATCGAATTGGTTCTGTAAACTTTTCCTTTTCGTGTTTGATGTAAGCTACCGAATCACTATCCGACAACTCATAATTTACCCCTAAATTAAGCGCAATGGTATTTGTACTTGTATTTGGTGATTTTAGATTAGCATTGGAATGGTGTACAAAGTTTACCCCTGCCTGAACCCCAAAACCTTTCCAGATATTCGGTTTATGATAGTTAATCAGAAAATAAGTGGATGGCATATAACGCGCACCATATGCTAAATTTCTGTAATTTGTTTCCCTGTCATATGGATTTGAATTATATGCGATACCTTGTGCTACACGAAGTTGCAAACGTCGGCTTAAAAAGTAAAAATTAAAATGACCATACAAACCGTACAGATTTCCTAATTCAGGGTTTTTATTATTCTGTGCCTGAAATGACAAGCCATAATCCGGATAATTGTACCAGGCTTCCCATTTTTTACTTCCGAATGTTTTACGGTTGAAGCTAATAATGGCTCCTTCCGGATGTCCTTTGATCAAATGCAGAATATTAGTGTGGTGCGGCAGAATACTTCCGTAGAAATAGCTTACATCAACAGTATATTGTTTCAAGTTTTTCTCTTGAGCCAACATCGAAAAGGAGAAGAAAACGAAAACGTAAGTTAAAAATCGCATTGGGGTTTTGAAAATCAGGCAAATATAACAGAATATTTATTTGTCGCTAAAGAAAAAAACTGAATAGACCCAAAAACCCGTAAAAAAAGCCCGATTCACAACTGCAAATCAGGCTTTTATATATTACTCTCATAACTATTGTGTCAGCTTAGCATATTCTTTTCTCTCAAATTTGTTCGATTTCAAAAGATAAATTCGATGCAAATCATAATACTCTGCATCGATTGAAGCATTGGCGTTTTTCAGAAAATCATTGTTCAAAATTGAACTGGCGCTAATATCATCACGCGTTGCACCGTAATTTCGTATGGCTACTTTAATAAATTTTAAAGCATTTTTTTCATCTCCGGCATTTCGAAAGCAATCCGATATTTCGAAACAAAGAATTTGAGCTGTTTCTAAGTCATCTTCCTTATCCTTAAGTGCCTTCAAAAGATATTTAACTGCATTTTGATAGTCTGCCTCCTTTTTGAATTTCAGAGCCGTTTCGTAGTTTTGAACATATTCATTAGCAAACAGGTTTGCCGAAGTAAGTACAAATATCACAACAAATAGTAGTAGTTTTTTCATAATAGTAGCTTTTGGGGTTGAACAACTATTGATTCCTCATAAAGATAATTATTTTTTAAACATATCAACACATTTTAACAAAAAAATTAAACAATACCTTAATAAAATTTATTTTTATTGCAAATAAAAACCTGAAAGCAAAAGACTTCCAGGTTTCAGTTGTGGTTAGGCTAAGTAAATACGGTGGATTATTAAAATACTTGAGAAGCGATTTGTCTAATATTCTCCGATTTCCCCATCGAATAATAATGTAAGACCGGAATGCCTGCTTGCTGCAACTCTTTACTTTGCTGGATGCACCATTCGATGCCGATTTGCGAAACCACTTCGTTATCTTTGGCTTTCACAACTTCCATGATCAAATCATCCGGCAAATCCACTTTGAAACGATGCGGAATCAGGTTCAGCTGCTTTTTGGTGGAAATCGGTTTCAGTCCCGGTATGATGGGTACAGTGATTCCGGCCGCACGACATTTATCCACAAATTCAAAGAATTTTTTATTGTCGAAAAACATTTGTGTGATGATGTAATCTGCGCCGTTTTTAATTTTCTGCTTTAAGAAATAAATATCACTGTCCAAGCTTGGCGCTTCCATATGTTTTTCCGGATAACCCGCTACACCAATGCAAAAATTGGTTTTGTTGGTATTTTGTAAATCGGCATCCAAATAAACACCGTTGTTCAGATTGTTGATTTGCGTTACCAGTTCCGAAGCATACGAATGGCCCTCTTTTTCCGGTTTAAAATAAATTTCGCTTTTCACGGCATCCCCTCGTAAGGCCACCACATTGTCAATCCCCAGGAAATCCATATCGATCAGGAAATTCTCGGTATCTTCTTTGGTAAAACCGCCACATAATATATGCGGAATGGCATCCACCTGATATTTATTCTGAATCGCCGAACAAATCCCAACCGTTCCCGGACGCTTTTTTACGATTTTTTTCTCCAGCAAACCGCTTGGTAATTCTTTAAATTCATACTCTTCCCGATGGTAAGTTACGTCGATAAAAGGCGGCTTGAATTCCATAAGCGGCTCGATGTTGTCAAAAATACACTTGATATTCTGCCCCTTTAACGGCGGTAGAATTTCAAAAGAGAATAAAGATTTCCCGTTGGCTTTTTCTATATGTTGCGTTACTTTCATTCCTAATTATAAGTTATAAATTATGAGTTATGAGTTACTTTCCAAATGCTAATCAGCAATATTCGGATTCAACCATTTCTCTGCATATTCGTAGGTACAATTTCTGCGCTGGGCATAATCGCGCACCTGATCTTCTTTTATTTTTCCAAGGCCGAAATACTTACTTTCCGGATGGCCAAAATAATAGCCCGATACCGAAGAAGCCGGCCACATCGCCATACTTTCCGTTAGTGTCACGCCTATTTTTTCTTCCACATTCAACAAACTCCAGATCGTTGGTTTTTCCAAATGATCGGGGCAAGCCGGATAACCCGGAGCCGGACGTATTCCTTTATATTCTTCTTTAATCAGTTCTTCATTGGATAAATGTTCTTCCGAAGCATAGCCCCAAATTTCCTTACGAATCTTCTCGTGTAAATATTCGGCAAAAGCCTCCGCAAAACGATCGCCCAATGCTTTCACCATGATGGAACTGTAATCGTCGTTATTATCTTCAAATTCTTTCGCCTTTTCATCCACACCAAATCCCGTCGTTACACAGAATGCACCCATGTAATCGGTTTTCTGGCTTTCTTTTGGCGCTATGAAATCGGCTAAGGCAATGTTTGGTGCGCCAACCGTTTTTTGCGATTGCTGACGAAGCGTTAAGAAGGTTTCCAACACGTTTCCGTTTTCATCGTACAATTCGACATCGTCGTCTTTCACCTGATTCGCCGGAAAGATGCCGTATATTCCTTTAGCTTCCAACCAGTTTTCGTCTAACAATTGCTGTAACATTTTTTGAGCATCAGCAAACAAAATCGTTGCTTGTTCTCCCACCACATTATCATTAAGAATTGCTGGATATTTCCCAAACAATTGCCACGACCCAAAAAACGGCGTCCAATCGATGTACGGCACCAATTCCTGCAACGGCACTTCAATGGTTTTTACTCCAATGAAATTTGGTTTTTTAGCTTCGAAATTCTCCCAATCCAATTGCAATTTATTCGCTCTGGCTTTTTCAATGGTATGATAACTTTTATCGCGCTGACGGTTTAAAAACGTTTCACGAAACGCCTCATATTCCGCACGGATGGTACTGGCGTATAGTTTTCGGTCCTTATTTAACAGATTCCCGGCTACCGTTACGGCACGCGAGGCATCGTTAACATGCACCACGGTTTGACGGTATTCCGGGGCGATTTTCACAGCCGTATGTGCACGCGAGGTTGTCGCCCCACCAATCATGATCGGAATTTGGATATCGCGTTTGTCCATTTCTTTGGCCAAATACACCATTTCATCCAAAGACGGCGTAATCAAACCGCTCAAACCGATAATATCTACATTTTCTTTAACAGCCGTTTCGATGATTTTTTCCGGCGGCACCATAACTCCTAGATCGATGATTTCGAAATTGTTGCATGCTAACACCACGGATACAATATTTTTACCGATGTCGTGTACGTCACCTTTCACAGTCGCCATCAATACTTTTCCGGCAGATGATGTTGCGCCGTCTTTTTCCGCTTCTATATAAGGTAACAGATAGGCCACGGCTTTTTTCATCACACGGGCAGATTTCACTACTTGCGGCAGGAACATTTTTCCGCTTCCGAACAAGTCACCAACTACATTCATTCCGGCCATCAGATTGATTTCGATGACTTCGATAGGTCGTGCAGCGGCTTGCCTTGCTTCTTCAACATCGGTTTCGATAAACTCATCGATTCCTTTTACCAAAGCGTGTGTAATTCTGTCCTGTAGCGAACCGCTTCGCCATTCCTGAACTGCTTTTTCATGCGACTTCACATCACCTTTATAACTTTCGGCTAATTCCAAAAGGCGCTCGGTGGCATCGTCGCGTCGGTCTAATAAAACGTCTTCTACATATTCTAATAAAGTAGGATCGATTTCATCGTACACTTCCAACATTTCCGGGTTCACGATGCCCATGGTCATCCCGTGCTTGATAGCATGATACAAAAATGCCGAATGCATCGCTTCCCGCACTTTGTCATTTCCTCGGAACGAGAACGAAACGTTACTCACCCCACCGGAAATATTAGCATACGGAAGGTTTTCACGAATCCATTTAGTAGCTAAAAAAAAGTCCAAAGCATTGCGGCGGTGTTCTTCCATACCGGTAGCTACCGGGAAAATATTCGGGTCAAAGATGATGTCTTCCGCAGGGAAGTTTATTTCGTTGACCAAGATATCGTAAGATCGCTTACAGATTTCGATACGGCGTTCATAAGTATCGGCTTGACCGACCTCATCGAAAGCCATCACGATTACTGCCGCTCCGTAGCGTTTAACCAATTTCGCATGATGCAAAAAGGCTTCTTTCCCTTCTTTTAAACTGATGGAATTCACCACACATTTCCCCTGAGCGACTTTTAAGCCTGCTTCGATGATTTCCCATTTGGAGCTATCAACCATCACAGGAACTCTTGAAATATCAGGTTCGGAAGCAATCAGGTTCAGGAATTTGGTCATCGCGAACACGCCGTCCAACATACCTTCGTCCATGTTGATGTCGATGATCTGCGCACCGCCTTCTACTTGAGCACGGGCAATATCCAGCGCTTCCTCGTATTTTTCTTCCTTGATTAAACGCAGGAACTTTCGTGAACCGGTTACATTAGTACGTTCCCCAACATTCACGAAATTGGTTTCGGGCGTAACGATTAACGGTTCTAATCCCGAAAGTTTTAAATATTTATGACAAGCTCCTTCACTCATTATGCTTCCTCCAGTACTCTTGGTTTGTAATTCGCGGCTACCTCAGCAATTAACTGAATGTGCTCCGGTGTGGTTCCGCAGCAACCGCCTATGATATTGATTAAATTATCGTCTAAGTATTCTTTGATCAGCACCTGCATTTCTTCTGCCGTTTGATCGTATTGTCCGAAAGCATTAGGCAACCCTGCATTCGGGTGTGCTGAAATATTGAACGACGTATTGTGCGCCAATCGTTTTAAATACGGTTTTAACTGATCCGCTCCTAAAGCGCAATTGAAGCCAACGCTTAACAACGGAATATGCGAAATCGAAATCAAAAATGCTTCTACGGTTTGTCCCGATAAGGTTCTGCCTGATGCATCCGTAATCGTTCCCGAAACCATGATTGGAATGTCGATGTTGCGTTCTTCTTTTACTTCTTCGATGGCAAAAAGGGCGGCTTTGGCGTTTAACGTATCAAAAATGGTTTCCACCAACAGAATATCGCTCCCCCCATCGATTAAGGCTTCCACTTGTTCTTTGTAGGCGATGCGCAATTCGTCGAAAGTGACCGCACGGAATCCCGGGTCGTTCACATCGGGACTCATGCTGGCCGTTCGGTTGGTTGGGCCGATAGAACCTGCGACAAAGCGCGGCTTATCAGTAAATTCGTCAGCTACTTCACGGGCGATTTTTGCGGATTGATAGTTTAACTCGTAGACCAGATCTTCCATGTGGTAATCCGCCATTCCGATCGTGGTTCCTGAAAACGTATTGGTTTCCACGATGTCGGCTCCAGCAGCAAAATAAGCACGGTGCACTTCTTTCACCGCTTCGGGCTGTGTTAAGGAAAGTAAATCATTATTTCCTTTTAACGGATGCTGAAAATCTTTGAAACGCTCCCCTCGAAAATCTTCTTCTTCGAATTTATAGCGTTGCAGCATGGTTCCCATCGCTCCGTCAAGAACAAGGATACGCTCCTTTATGGCTTCGTTTATTTTTGACATTTTTTTTAAGCTTTTAGCTAACAACTCACAGTCGTTAGCGTTTCCAAAAATTCCATTTGTTTGTTCTCTAGCCCCGATAGCAGCGTTTCCAATTTTCAATTGGAAGTAGCGGATAGCGGGAAAATGGATCGCAAAAAGCCCAAGCCTTTTGCTCCAAATTTTAAACTATGTTGTTATCGTGAAATCAGAGAGACACCTAAAAAAGTATCCTGTTATCTGTCCCGCCGGAGCGAGGTAGAATGTAGCACCTTCTACAAGAGTAGGGTTGCTAAGGCTTCGTCGGGTCTAGTCCCTCTGCCTTTCGTGATAACGTCAGCTTGTGTAAGAACGGTGCAAAGCTAATAATTAATTTTGAATTCGGAAATATTTTCTATTTATAGATTTAAAATCAAATTATTTTAGATTTATATTCTATAATTTACCCAATAAACAGTTTATTGTTCTAACGCTTGTTGCAAATCATTGATTACATCCTGAACGGTTTCCAAACCTACCGAAACGCGCACCAGACCATCCGTAATACTTACCGCCAAACGTTCTTCTTCCGTTAATTTGCTGTGCGTGGTCGAGGCTGGATGCGTGACAATGGTTCGGGTATCGCCAAGGTTTGCCGACAACGAACACCATTGAATTTTATCCAGAAACCTGCGCCCTGCTTCAATGCCGCCTTTGATTTCAAAGGCTACGATGTTTCCGCCCAATTTCATTTGCTTTTTGGCGATTTCGTATTGCGGATGCGATTTCAAAAACGGGTATTTTACTCGGTTCACGTTTGGGTGGTTTTCCAGAAACTCGGCGACTTTCACCGCATTTTCACAATGTCTTTCCACACGAACCGGTAACGTTTCCAAGCTTTTGGACAACACCCACGCATTGAACGGCGACAAAGCCGGACCGGTATTTCTCGAAAACAGGTAAATCTCACGAATCAAGTCAGCTCTCCCTACGGTAATGCCTCCTAAAACACGTCCTTGCCCATCGATTAATTTGGTGGCGGAATGCACGACCAAATCGGCACCGTATTGAATTGGGTTTTGCAGAAACGGTGTCGCGAAACAATTGTCGATAATCAAAATCAGGTTGTACTTCTTGGCAATCTGCCCTAACAATTCCAAATCGATAATGTCTACCGCAGGATTCGTGGGTGATTCGGCAAAAAGGATTTTCGTATTCGGCTGAATGTAGCTTTCGATGGTTTCCGGTTTGTTGATGTCGAAATAACTGGTCGAGATATTCCATTTCGGAAAATATTTTGTAAACAAAGTGTGAGTCGAACCAAACACACTGCCTACGGAAACGATATGATCTCCTGATTCCAATAATGCCGCAAATGTTGAATAGATTGCTGCCATTCCGGTGGCAAAGGCGTAACCGTCTTCCGCACCTTCCATTTTACAGATTTTCTCCACAAATTCACTGGTGTTCGGATTGGTGAAGCGGCTGTAAATGTTACGTTCTTTTTCTTCGGTGAACGAAGCGCGCATGTCTTCGGCATCTTCAAAAACGAAACTGGAGGTTAAATACAACGGCACGGAATGTTCTAAAAACTGGGTGCGCTCGGTTTGGGTTCTAATAGCTTGGGTTTCCAAGCCGAATTCTGAATTACTCATTGTTTTGTTGTTTGTTAGGGTTGATTATTTACTTTTTTCTGCCAGACGAAGAATGTCGCCAAATACGCCACGCGCGGTTACAGCGGCTCCGGCTCCGGCTCCTTGAATCACAATCGGATGTTCGCCGTAGGATTCGGTATAGATTTCAAAAATGGAATCGGAACCTTTTAATTGCCCTAACGAACTTTCCTGCGGCACGGACACCAGACTCACTTCTAGATTTGCTCCGTTTTCCACGGATAAATCACCGGACAAATCACCTACGTATCGCAAGACATGGTTTTCGGTTTGGTTGTTTTTGGTCGTTTGATAAATCGGATTTAATGCTTCCAATCGCGCAAGGAAATCACCTACACTGCCTTCACGTAAGTTTTCAGGGATTAGGTTCTGGATTTTTATTTCGGAGAATTCGTTGCTCAAGTCTAACTCGCGGGCAAGGATTAACAATTTTCGGCCGACATCGTTTCCGTTCAAATCTTCACGTGGATCGGGCTCGGTAAAACCTTTCTCGATGGCCTCTTTTAGCACGTCGCTGAAGGCTTTATCGGTAGCGGAAAAGGTATTGAACAAATAACTTAATGTCCCTGAAAAGACTCCTCGGATTCGGGTAATGTTTTCTCCAGAATGGTGCAGCAATCGAATCGTGTCAATTAATGGTAATCCGGCACCCACATTGGTTTCGTACAAATAATTTTTCTGATAAAAATTCAAATTTTCACGCAGGTTTTTGTAGAAACTGTATTCTTTGGTGTTGGCAATTTTATTCGCGGAAACCAAGTCGAAACCGTTTTTGATCAGTTCCACATAATTCGAAACAAAATCTTTACTGGCGGTCGTATCAATAGCGATCAGGTTTCCTAAATGCTGGTCTTTAACAGCAGCCAAAATATTCTCTAAGGATGATTTTTGAGTGGAATTTTCAAGCTCCGATTCCCATTGGCCGGAAACCCCTTTTGCATTGAAGACAAACTGACGCGAATTGGCAATTGCCACGATATTCAGCTCGATGCCTTTGCGCTGGATAATATTTTCACGGCTTTCTAACAACTGATTGATCAGGGTTTTTCCAACCGTTCCGTGTCCGAAGATTACCAAATTGATTTTTTTGGTAATCCCAAAAATCTCACTGTGGATAACGTTCAGTGCTTTTTTTAGCTGAGCGCGTTCCACAACCAAACTCACGTTTTTTCCGGTAACAGTATTGTTGAACAAAATCGGTACAATCTGATTACGAATTAAAGCATCATACGGTTTGTTGAAGGTGGCCAATTCCTGTCCGATGATGGAAATGACCGATACATTTTCCGTTAAATACACGCTGCTTACGTCTTTGGTGTAAAAATCCAGTTCAAATTCAGCTTCGATGGCTGCTTTGGCTTTTTGAGCATCTACGGCATTTACAATAAAACCGATGCCTCTTTCGGAAGAACCCTGTGAAATGATACTTACACTGATATTATTCTGCGCCAATACTCTGAAGATTCTTGCGTCGATTCCCGGTTTACCCAACAAACCACGGCCTTCTAAATTTACTAAGGTCACATTTTCCAAAACAGAAAGTGATTTAATACCTTTTCTTGAATTTTCGGAATTGATTAAAGTACCGTTATGCGTATGATTAAAAGTGTTCAAAATCCGAAGCGGGATTTTCTTTTCAATAAGCGGAATGATGGTTTTCGCGTGGAGTATGGTAGCGCCGAAAGTGGCTATTTCGTTAGCTTCTTCAAAAGAAAGCTGATCGATTTTTTTGGCATCCGGCACTAAATCCGGGTTGGCCGTAAAGATACCGTCTACGTGGGTGAAGCTTTGTAGTTCTTCGGCATCTAAATAATTGGCTAAAAGAGAAGCGGTGAAGTTACTGCCGTTGCGTCCTAAGGTGGTGGTTTCCCCATCGGTACTGGAAGCGATGAATCCGGTTACGATGTTTACGGTCGTTCCGTTGTTGGTGGCAAAATGGTTCTGAACGTTCTTTCGGGAAATCACATCGACCGGTTGCGCATTCCCGAACTTGGCATCGGTTTTAATCAGTTGGCGGGTATCGGAAAAATTAGCGTTGATTCCTTTTTCCTTCAAGGCTTGGGTAACCACTTTCCCGGAAATCACCTCGCCTTGGGCTAGCACATTGTCTTTGATCTTTTTGCTGTAATCCCCTAAAAGCGCCACGCCTTCAAAAAGTTTCTCTAACAAAGTGAATTCTGAAGTTAGATCGGCTGCGGAATTACTCTTTTGATAGTTCTTGAATTGTTCCAGCTGAATCTGATAGACTTCGTTTTTCTTGGCTTTTTCAAGAATTTCTTCCAGTTCGTCAGTGGCATTTCCGATGGCGGAGACCACTACTGCAAACTTTTCCTGTTGTTTGACCTTGTCTAAAATAATGTTGATGGCTTTGTCGAACCCGCCGTTGTAGGCTAAGGATTTCCCTCCGAATTTTAAAATTTTCATAGTTGTATTGTTTTTAGTTTAGTTTTATTTTTTTTGCTGTAAAGGTGTTTTTCAGTATAGCATTGAGCTGTTCGAACTCGATTAGAAAAGCGTCGTGCCCGTGTAACGATTGGATTTCATGATAGAAAACACTTTGATTTACACGCTTCATGATTTCATAAGTTTCGCGGTTTTCATCAGCCGTGAAGAAATAATCGGAATCAACGGCTATCAAATGAATATTGGTTGTGGTTTGTTTGGCAAAGTTGAGAAACTGACCACAATTCGTACTTTCGCCTATGGTTTTCAAAAGATGGTTCATCAGTTTGTACGCTTCCAAGGCAAAGCGATTTTCCAGCTTTTGACCGTGGTGTAACAGCCAACTTTCAATCTGATACAATTCCTTATTTTCCTGCTTGCTTCGGTTGAATTTCGCTTTCAAGGATTGCGGCGTTCGGTACAATAACATCGCATGCAATCGGGCAGCATGTACCGGATTTTCAGAATTATTCAAAATTTCATCCTGAACCAACACATTGGCAATCAACCAATTCGAAGCTTTCCAGTCTGAGGCTACCGGAATCAGGTTTTCAATATCATTGGGTTTCAGAAACGCCATTTCCCAGGCAATACCACCGCCTAAACTTCCGCCAATCACGGCAAACAGCTCATGAACTCCTAAAAACTGTAAACCCTCCCAAAAAAGCAGGGCTATGTCTTTGGCGGTAAACTCTTTGTAATTTTCAATCAGGTTTTCTGCAATTCCGTCAAAACCGTTACCCGGAACATTAAAGGCGATTACCGTATAAAAATCAGTATCGATGGTTTTTTCGGTTCCGATTAAAGCGTTCCACCAGCCGTTTTCCCCAATTACCTGTGAATTTCCGGTCAAGGCATGGTTCACCAAAACCACCGGGGCTATCCCGATTGGCTGACCAAACGTTTGATAATACAACGGTAACCAGCGTTTGTATACACCGTTTTGCAGAGTAAAATCAAAAATATCTATCTTTTGTAGTGTGCTCATTTTACTTTTTTTTAGAAAACAACCTGATTATCAAATTGTTTTACTTTATTTTTTTATGGTTTTGATCTAAAAAAATCCTTTTGGAAAGGCTACCAAAAGGATTTTTACAGTTTGAACTATAACCGGAGATTAACTCCTTCGCTTTTGGCTACAACAATAAGGGGGCATTGGGCACATATGCATGTGCATCATTCTTTCTCCGTCCATCATTTTCATTGTTGTAATTTTCATCGTGTTTATATTTCAGTTGTAAAGTATATTCCCAGTAGGATACGTTATTCAATAAAAAAACCTCTGTGGTAGGCAGAGGTTTTTGACAGTATTCGTTCGAATTAAGCAAAAAACATCCGCTGCGGAAATCCGCACATCATACCCATCATAAATTGCTTAATTGTATTCATTGTTATTTTAATTTCGTTGCAAATTTAGATTTTTATTCTGTTTAAAAAAATAAATTGGATATTTTTTCTAAAAAATTACTAAAAAATCTATTTTATTAGAATATTTTTCTTTTTTAAAACCGCCCCCGAACTTTATTGGCAGACGTACCGGAGGCGGTTTAACAAACAAAACAACTTATCGTCAGGCAGCGTCATGCTGCTTGTATTCTTTTAAAATGGTTAGTAATACCGGCGTCGAATTGATCAGGTTATCTCGAAGCGGACATCTTTCCTTCACTTCGTCAATCCATTGTTTTAACAAGGCTAACGGTGCATCGGAAGTAGGTTTTACAATTACTTCGATTTTTCTGAAACCGGCTCTGGAACGCGTTGGAAGACCTTCTGCCTTCTTAGTTTCCAATTCCCCAACAATTTCAACCTGAACGGATTGTAGTTCGATACCCAATTCTTCGGCAACGATCAAACCAACGGCGTTGATACTTCCTGCAAATCCGGCGAGTAGATAATCCGTAGGGCTTGGCACTTTTGAGGAACCTACCGAAATGGCATTGTTGATGGTTAAACTTGAACCGTTCGCATTCACAGAAAATTGGTTATTACTGTTTGAAATTCCGGTTACTGTAACTGATTTATTGCTCATAATTACTGTTTTTAAGGGTTAAATAAAAAGGAATTCGTTTTCTTCGGAGTTGATTTCCAAAAGCAACAATTCCGCTGCAGGGATTTCATTTTCGCCGCTTAATTCCAGAAGGTTTTCGTTTAATTTTCTTTCCGCATTTTCGATGAGCGAAACGATGGTTTGTATTTTTCTGATTTTATTTTTTAATGCTGTCATGATTTTTATTTTTTATTTGATTGAAATTGATTTGAAACGCCCACTAATATTTTTTTTCCGACTTTATAAGGCGTTCTTGACGACCTTAGGCAAATAATATCTTTTCGGAAAAAATAAAAAAGTCCTTTCGGATTCGTTACCAAAAGGACTTTTACAGCTTGAACTATAACTTGAGATTAACTCTTCCGCTTTCGGCAACAATAATGGGACATGTGGTGCATATAATTACACTTCACACGTTTGATAAACTTAATATTACTAATTGATGTATTCATTTTATTCTTTTATTTCTCTTATAGAATTTTCAAAAAAAAAGCCCCTGCGGTGTGCAGAGGCTCTAATTGTATATTTTAAATTTGACTTTTCAATTTAAACAATAGCACACTCTGCGGACGATTTCCACTTAAAATTGCACATATATCGTTTAATTGAATTCATTTTTTCTTTCTGTTTTGATGTTGCAAAATTGAGCACTAATTTTTAATCTACCAAACAAAAAAACAAATTTTAACATTTCTAATTGCTAAATATATATTTAAATACTATGTATTTACTTTTTCATTGCGAATTCTTAAAATTCAAAAAAAAGTTAAGATTGGTTTGGAATTTAAATTTCTTTCATACATTTGCACCTGAAAATCAAGAGGAAAAATTTGAACTGATTGCAACCTCAATAAAAAATGCTAAAGCAGTAACACTACTCCTTTAGGCAATCCCTGCAATTATTTTTCCTCGCTTAAATTTTAAAACAATTTAATTATGGCTTATTTATTTACGTCAGAATCAGTGAGTGAAGGACATCCGGACAAAGTGGCGGATCAGATTTCAGATGCATTAATCGACAACTTTTTGGCTTTCGACGCCGACTCTAAAGTAGCATGTGAAACTTTGGTAACAACAGGGCAGGTGATTCTTGCCGGTGAGGTAAAATCCAAAACGTATTTAGATGTTCAGCAAATTGCTCGTGATGTAATCAAAAAAATCGGTTACACTAAAAGCGAATATATGTTCGAGGCCAACTCTTGCGGGGTTTTATCGGCTATTCACGAACAATCTCAGGATATCAACCAAGGGGTAGACCGTGCCAGCAAAGAAGAGCAAGGTGCCGGCGACCAGGGAATGATGTTCGGTTACGCCACCAACGAAACGGCGGATTTCATGCCTTTAGCTTTGGATTTATCGCACAAATTGTTACAGGAATTAGCAGAATTAAGAAGAGAAAGTGCTGCGATTACCTATTTACGCCCAGATGCTAAATCGCAGGTAACACTAGAGTATGATAACAACAACAAACCAACGCGCATTGATGCGATTGTAATCTCTACGCAGCACGATGATTTCGCTGACGAACCAACTATGTTGGCAAAAATCAAGAAAGACATTATCGAGATTTTGATTCCGAGAATCATTGCGAAATACCCACAGTATGCACATTTATTCAACGATAAAATTCAGTACCACATCAACCCAACCGGAAAATTCGTAATCGGTGGCCCTCACGGGGATACTGGATTAACCGGAAGAAAAATTATCGTGGATACTTACGGTGGGAAAGGCGCTCACGGTGGTGGTGCTTTCTCCGGAAAAGACCCTTCAAAAGTAGACCGTTCTGCGGCGTATGCAACACGTCACATTGCTAAAAACTTAGTAGCGGCAGGTATTGCAGAAGAAATCTTAGTACAGGTTTCCTATGCGATTGGTGTAGCAAAACCAATGGGTATTTACATCAATACGTACGGTACTTCTAAAGTAAGTTTAACGGATGGCGAAATCGCTAAAAAAGTAGAAGGCATTTTCGATATGCGTCCTTACTTCATCGAACAACGTTTGAAATTAAGAAACCCTATCTACAGCGAAACAGCTGCTTACGGACACATGGGGCGTAAACCGGAAACCGTAACCAAAACTTTCAAATCGCCAAGCGGTGAAGAAAAAACAGTTACTGTAGAATTGTTTACTTGGGAAAAACTAGATTATGTTGATCAAGTGAAAGCGGCTTTCGGGTTGTAGTCCTTTTTCAATTTTCCGATAAAATAAAAAACCATCCAAATTGGATGGTTTTTTTATTTTTAAATTCTATATAACTCAAATAAAAACATTGCTATAGACACGAGTATAAAACCGAATGCGATATAATACTTTTTAAGTGACTGACCTTCATTTCTGTCACGGATGAATTTCCGAACAAACAATACCGACATTAAAATCAATAAAGGAATGAGTATCATTAGCTTTAACTCGTCAGCCTTAATCACTAGGGAAAACAATGGCATTGAAAACAGCAAGCCTAATCCTAATGTTTTTAGTATCTTTTCTTCTGTGTCTATTGAAATCATACTGCTAAAAATTGATCTAAATTTCAGAATTACAAGGCATACTTTAAGCTCAAAATCAAATATCTCGGCTGTACGATATAACTTGAAAAACTACTGATTCCACCCAACTGACTAAAACTGCTGTTATTCAATGAACCGGTATTCAGTAAGTTGGTTCCGGATACTTTCCATTCCCATTTGCTGTCTTTTTTCTGGTACATTAACGCTGCCGTTAAGAAATCATATTCGTTGTTAATCGTTTTTGCTTTGTTTCGGTTGTGGTAGAACGTATATTCCGAGGTAAACGAAAAGGTATCCCAGAAATAATATTCCAACGTAACGGATGGCGCATCCACATAATAAGTATCACTCGAAAAATCATTAATGGTAAAATTATACGCCAATTCGATGTTTGGAATTTTTTTGTAATTCGTAGAGAATTTCACATTGTAACTTTGGGTAAATGATTCTGTATTCTGAATCTCTGTCGGATTATTATCCGGATCGGAATCGCTATCCTCATACACACGTAAGTTATTGAACTTACTCCAGTTCAAGCTTGCTCCCACCGAACCTTTGTAATAACGCATAAAAGAACGCCCGTAATTTCCGCTTCCGGAAAACGTTTCATCGGCAAACGCAGAATCCATATTCACCGAAGTTGATTCCTGATTGATCCCCGTCAACAAAGCCTTGCTCTTAATCCCGTCCGTCTGTTTGGTATAGGTAAGATTCCCTACAATGTTCTCCTGATTAAACATGTTAAACCTGAAATAACGCAACGAATGTACTTGAGACAGCGAGTTTTCCAACATTCGGTTTCCGCTGAACAAGCTGTTGTAATTCGAGAAAACATAGCCTTCCGCCAATTTATTGATATCGGTAAAATTGTTAACCATCGTAAAATTATACGATAAGGTTTCCGTTTTTTTCAACTGCCACAAAGCGTAAAAATCAGGTAAAAAGCGGTTGAAAGCGTTTTTATTGGAAGTCCCTAACTGCTCATCATTCGTTTGGTAATTGTGTACGGTAAAACCGGGATTGAAGGTAAATTTCCCTTTAATAAACTTATAATGCAATCCTAAAAATGCATCGTTGAAAGCGTAATTCACCTCATTGTTGTTTTGCGATGCATTCAGATCGTTTTGCGTTCCGTTATCCAGCATCTGGAAAATATGGGAATTGAAATTCTGATACGAATACGTGTTTCCTAACGTCAAATTGATGTTGCTTTTTGGCGTTACCATATAATAGTAATCAAATTTTCCGTCCACCTTATTGGTTTTTACAAAACGATTTTGACTTACATCATTTCGGGTCTGCCCTATTTGATATTCCAAGCCCAAATTAAAAGGCTGGATTTTTAAATTCGCATTATAAAAAGGATCTTCGTCCTGATACAAATGCTGCATCTCGAAACCAAAAACATGTTTCTCGTTCAAGGTGTAATAATAATTCAGATTCTGATTGAACGAAAACGGATTTTGCTTCTTTTTCGAATAAACATCATTGAAAGCCGTTACCGTTGTGGAGCCATTTGTCACTTCCGAATTCGATAACAAAGCAGTCAACTCATCTTGCTTCGAAAATTTTGCCAAAGCATCGTAATCGAAATGCACTTTTTCAGAAGGAACGTAACTGGAACTTAATTTAAAAAGTCCCAAACGGCTTTCCTGTGTCGTGGTGCTGGTTTCATCATTAGTGGTCACTACTCCGTTTCGATCAACGCGTGTAGATTTGGAATTCGTCTGCAAATCGGTCTGACTCCCCATCATGATTCCAAAACCACTGATACTCCACGCTTTAGACGGGTTGTAACTAAAATTAGCCGCACCAAACTTGGTATCAATTTCCTTCGCTTGATTGTTTCGCAATCCCATGATTCCCAAATCGTTGGACACCACGTTAAAACTCGTTCCCGCGCGTCGCATCATGTTTTTGAAGCCTCCGGTGAATTTGAAATAATCCTGCATGGTTAGCGGTAATTCTCCAATATTGTTAAAATTTCCGATGGCGTTCAAGCTGTATTTTGGATTGTAGTAAAACAGTTTCGGATTCGCTAAATAACGATCTTCTTTATGACCAACACCAATTCCGGCGGTCATGTCCCCAAACCAGAAATTTTTCTTTCCTTCTTTTAGTTTGATGTTCAGCGCTACGCTTTCTTCATTGTTTTCCAATCCCTTAAGATTGGTTACTTCGTTATAGTTACGCAACACCTGGATTTTATCCAAAGCATCGGCTGGGATATTTTTGGTAGCTAATTTGGTATCGCCATCGAAGAAATCTTTCCCTTCCACCATTACTTTCTGGACGGTTTTCCCTTCTACCTGAATTTCACCATCTTTGTTTACTTCAACGCCCGGCAGCTTTTTCAGGACATCTTCCAGTTTGCGCTCCGTACCATTTCGAAAAGAATCTGAATTGTAAATAATGGTGTCCCCGCTGATAGAAACCGGCATTTCTTTTACAATTTCGATTTCATTCAACATGGTTCCTTCTTTCAGGACAATATTTTTGACAATTGGTTCCGTTCCCGTTTTAATAGTAGTTGCATAAGGCTGAAATCCGACATAACTTACTTTAACATCATAGGTAGTATTTGGATTCAGTAAAATCTGAAAACGGCCTTTATCATTGGTAATGGAATAACCGTCCATCGCTTTTGTCGCCTGATTTACTGCCATAATGTTAGCCATTTCAAGCGCTAAGCCGGCAGTATCCTTAATGGTTCCTTCAAATTTTACGTTTTGGGAAAAGGAAATTGTTGTGACGAAAAACAACACAACAAGACATAATTTTTTCATGGGGATTCTTTCTCTGATTGATTACTTTAAATTAACGCCCCATTCTCATATGCATACCCCCTCTGCCACCTTGCGACTGGAATTGCTCACGCATTTCTTCCATTTTCTTGGTTACGATTTCATCGTATTCCTTTTGCTTCACTTGTTTTCCGTTTTTAGGAGCTTTGATTTCAACTTTATCTTTGGTGTTCATCACTAATTTGGAACACATGATTATCGTTTTTCCGTCGTTTACTTCCAAAATAAGTCCAGGCAAACCCCAATATCCTTCAGGTCCCTGATTGATTGGCACTTCCGGCGTATACCAAGCGATGATAGTGATTTCTTTCGGCATTTCATAATCGTCCATAAAATTGGTAGACTGTTTCTTTTCCTCGCCTTCTTTTTTCTTCTTCTCGCGGTAATTTCGCATATCGGAAGCATCTACAGGTTTAACTGCCGTTGCTTTAAAACAATTGTAATCACCAATTTTTTTGGTCTCGCTTTCCAGTTTCCAATTTAGTTTCGACAAAGAATCTACCACTAAAAACTCTTTCCCCATGAATTCTTTATCAACAGTATAACTTTTCTCTTTTACGTTTTTATAATAGGTTCCGCCGCCGCCCATCATGGAGCCCATCATACGGAAACCTCCGCCACCTTGTCCTGGCGTTTCCAGCTTTTCTTCTTCTTTATAAATAGAAGATGTCTTGTCGAAATTCAGGATAAACGTTTTCTCAAACATTTTCTTCATTCGCTCTTCAATCATTTTACGCATTTCAGGTGTAATATCTTTGTTTCCGTCCATACGCGATTTAAAATCGGCAGTACTGGTTTTAGATTCGTATACTGCCATACCCTGAAAATCCTGGGCAAACGATAGTAAAGAAGTAGCAACAAGCGCTATAAAAGTTAAAACTGTTTTTTTCATATTGAGTATCAGATTTTTCTAAGTATAATAAGACGATTAAAACTAATTTTTGTTACAAAATAATGATTAGACTTACAATTTTATAAAAGGTTTATTTGTAATTTGGCTTTTATGCGAAATTTTGTCATTTATCTTATCCTTTTCTTATTTTTTTCAAACCATAGTCATAGCCAAATCAATGGTTTAAAGTTAATTGGCAACGAAAAACTAAATTCCGGATTTTTTATCGGGCGTGATACCTACGGCGCTGTTTATTCCATCCAGAATAATGAATTTCGAAAACAAGACACGCAGCAGCAGGCAAATTATAAAAACATCACCCTTGGAAATCTTCACGAAGTCGATTTACAAAACCCACTTCAAATTGTTTTATTCTACAAAGAAATGAATTCCGTAGTGCTTTTAGACCGTCAACTGAATGAAACCTATCGTTTCAATTTCTCGGAAACCAATCCGGAACTGCTACCGCAACAGGTTCGTTTGGCGTCTCAAAACCGTCTTTGGATTTTTGATTTGACTTCGCAGAAATTAGGTTTGTACGATTATCAGAAGAAAGTATTCCGTCCTATTACAGTGGCTTTTGAGCACCCGATTGTTTATGCCCAATCCGATTACAATTATTTTTACTGGATGGACAACAAGTACGATTTATTTGTTTCCAACCTATTTGGAAAAATCAACTATCTGGGGAAAGTGCCGGAGCACGATGCACTTCAAATTGTTTCTTCCAAGGAAATTCTGTTAAAAAAGGGAAACGTTCTAAGTCTTTTTAATCTTGAAAAAGAAACTTCGCAAATCATTCCTGTTAAAGAAAAAAGCTTTAAAAATTTTTATTACAGCGAACAAAATTTATCTATTTTTACCGACAACGAAATCAGAACATACAAAATAACATTACCGTAATGCACATAGCGATCGCAGGAAATATTGGAGCAGGAAAAACGACACTTACCCGACTTTTGGCAAAACATTTCAAATGGGAACCACATTTTGAAGATGTGGTAGACAATCCTTATTTGGATGATTTTTACCATTCCATGGATCGCTGGTCGTTCAATTTGCAGATTTACTTTTTGAATAGCCGTTTCCGTCAGGTGCTACAGATTCGCGAAAGCGGTAAGAAAATCATTCAGGATCGAACAATTTATGAAGATGCCCATATTTTCGCCCCTAACTTGCACGCGATGGGCTTAATGAGCAACCGCGATTTCGAAAATTATGCTTCGTTGTTTGAATTAATGGAAAATTTGGTTGGCGCACCGGATTTGCTGATCTATTTAAGAAGTTCCATCCCGAATTTGGTAGGACAAATTCACAAGCGTGGCCGCGAATATGAGAACACCATTTCCATCGATTATTTAAGCCGATTGAACGAACGCTACGAGGCCTGGATTCAAACCTACAACAAAGGAAAACTATTGATTATCGACGTAGACAATATCGATTTCGTAAACAAACCGGAAGATTTAGGAAACGTAATCAACCGTATTGATGCCGAAATAAACGGATTATTTTAAAAACCTCAACTCCCGATTTACGTCGGGATTTTTTGTAACTTTATATAGCCCTCAGCAACTACTGACGCTCATTTTTGTTCAATTTTATAAAAACAAAAGCCATGAGTAATCATTGCATAGAAAAAACAGGAACCAGCATCTTTTTAACATTGCTTATATTGCTTCAAAGCTGTACGGTATACCAGAGAACGCCTATTAGTATAGACGAAGCCGTGGCTTATAATCGAAGTGTTAAAGTAATTACTGTAACCGATCGGAAATTAAAATTCAAACGCATTGAAAAAACCGATTCCGTCTATTATGGCCTTCAAAAAAGTGGCGGCAAAATTCAGAAAATAGCCTTGAATCCTAACAACATTAAAGCCATAAAAAAACCTGACAGAGTAACTTCGACATTAATAACTACAACGTCAATCACTGCTTCTGTACTTTTTTTAACGTACCTGCTTTTACAAGATTCCTTCAGATGGGATACCGATTCAGAATCCAGTTATTCATATTGACTCAATAAAGACTTTTTACCGTAACCCCTTTAACATTACCTTCAAAACGAATTTCTTTCTTTTCTCCCGGTAATAAATCGAAATAATTATCGCTGAATTTTACATTTGCAGCTTTCAGAAAAACATATTTGGCCAACACATCAGTAGTAACTTCAACCGTATTGTCATCGATTTGACTTACCACTATTTTTGGTGTTTTCAATTGTAATTCTTTCGGTTTGGTAAAATAATGCAACGCTCTTTTTGCTTCAGCATCATCGGAAATTAACGTAACAGCAAATACAATCTGCTTCGGATCAAAAGTTTCAAACTCTTTTTTATCAAACGCATGAACCATTTTACTTGAGTTGTCATCAATCTGAACACCATCCATTTTCTCCCAAAGCACATTCCCGTTAAAATCGAGAAGCTGAAGAACCAATTGTCCCGCTTTTGGACTTAACGCATCGTTTATCACATACACTTTTAACTGATTGTTTTCATCAGCTACAGAAACCAAGACATTCTCAAAACTTCGCTTCGCCTGATAATGAAATGCTTTCCAATTTCCGTAATAATCCAACGAACTCCAAGACGTAACTGGCCAGCAATCGTTGAATTGCCAATACAGCGTTCCCATACAATAGGGTTTGGCACGGCGATGGGCTTCAATGGCGGTTTTCATGCCTTCCGCCTGTAACAATTGCGACACATAAACATAATCCTCAAACTCGGTCGGTATTTTATAGTCCCGTTCCATATAGGCTTGTATGGTTTGATAACCAGTTGGATGTTTTTGATGGTTTTTTACGGCTTCCGAATTCAAATGTAAATCACTTTTATCAGCAAAAGTTTCAAAAGTTTCCCGATTGGGCATGCCCTGAAAACCGTACTCGCTCATAAAACGTCCGACTTTCTTTTCATAAACTTCGAAGGGTTCCATGCCCCACCAAACGCCCCAGTAATGTGAATCCCCCTGCAACATACTTTCTTTTCGGCCCCAGCCAATCGAAGGCGAAGACGGCCAATAAATATTCTTTTCTTTCGAAAGCAAACTGTCTAAGGTTTTAGGAATGACTTCATGAAACAACTTTTTGTAATCGTTCCAGATTTTGGTTGAATCGGTTGCGGAATATTTGTATTGTTTTTGCCAGCCCCAGTTGTGCCAGCCTTCGTCGTTTTCGTTATTACCGCACCAAAGCGCTAAACTTGCATGGTTTTGCAGACGGTTGACATTATCAATCACTTCCTGTTTTACATTTTGCAAAAACACTTCATCACCCGGATACATCGCACAGGCGAACATAAAATCCTGCCACACCAATATTCCTTTTTTATCGCATTCCTCGTAAAACGCATCATCGGCATACACACCGCCGCCCCAAACACGAAGCATGTTCATATTAGCATCCACGGCATTTTGAACCATATTTTGATACACCGAATCCTTGGCCCTAGGCAAAAAACTGTCCGGCGGAATGACGTTAGCGCCTTTCATAAATACCGGCACACCATTCAGTTTGAAGTAAAAACTTTTACCAACCTGATCTTTTTCCTGTAGTAA
This sequence comes from Flavobacterium enshiense, assembly GCF_040750275.1. Lineage (GTDB taxonomy): Bacteria > Bacteroidota > Bacteroidia > Flavobacteriales > Flavobacteriaceae > Flavobacterium > Flavobacterium enshiense_B. The sequence continues at coordinate 515,735 of NZ_JBDOCV010000005.1, read as the reverse complement.
CTCCAGTGTTCGCAAACCGATATTCAGGTTTTTGGCTACAATAACTTTATCATTTTTTGAAACGGAAATCTGAAACGGATACAAATGTGCGTCTCCCAAACCATTACACCACCAACGTTTTGGGTTTTGAATTTCGTAATTTATTTTAACCTGATTGCTGCCTTTTTTAAGTCGAATTGTTTCCAGCTTCTCATTTACTTTCAACTGATAACTTCCGGATTTCAGACAATGAATCTCTGCTGCAAAAACCAGTTCAGCTTTAACATCCGTTACACTTTTCTGTTCGTATTTGATAGTATTTAATTGAACCGCATTTGAAAAATGAAGCTGTACTTTCTTCCAGATTCCGGCCGTTACAAAACGAGGCCCCCAATCCCAGCCATAGTGGTATTGTGCTTTTCTAGTAAATATTTTTTCATCGCCCGGCAGAGTATACGGTAATTTAACAGCATCTTGTTTTCCTTTTTTAACTGCCGATTCAAAAACGACTTTTAGCTGATTATTCCCTTTTTGGAGTTGCTTTTTTATTTCAACTTTCCAGGTTCGGAACATGTTATCGGCTTTCAGAATTGATTTTCCGTTCAGAAAAACTTCTGCGTACGTATCCAGACCGTCAAATTGCAATTCGATGGTTTCGCTTTTTAAATCTTCTGCCGTAATCGAAAAAGTGGTTTCATATTCCCAGGCTTCATTTTCTATCCATTGCAATTGCTTTTCATTACTGCCAAAAAATGGATTCTCAATGATTTTATGCTGCAACAAATCAGTATGAACAGTTCCCGGAACACTGGCGGACAGCCATTTCATGTCGCCTTTTTTCCTGAAACTCCATTTCTCTTTTCCCAAATCACGTTGATAGTTTTGTCCAACAGTAATGGCGAAAACACAAAAAACAAATACAAACGACAGGACTTTTTTCATGAATCCAAATTTAATTTTAAGGCTTTTACTTCATCAAGATTTGCGGTTTCACTTCCATCAGTAATCGCGGAAGAATGATAGAATCCTGCATTAGTCTGTTGCTGAATTAAATTGATATTCGTCGAACGCAAACCGCCGCCCGGCATGATGGAAATTCGGTTATTCGCTTTTTCCACCAATTGCTTTAAAACCGAAATTCCTTCGACCACATTGGGCATCGTCCCGGAAGTAAGGATGGTTGAAAAACCGCATTGAATCACGCTTTCCAAAGACGAAAAAACATCCTGAACTTCATCAAAAGCGCGATGAAAAGTACACGGAAGCGGCTTGGCTAATTCCACCAATTCCGTATTCTGTTGAACATTAACGGTATTATCTTCGTTCAAAATTCCGAACACGAAACCGTTTGTACCCATGGTTTTGAAATGCTGGATCTCAATCTTCATCTGCTGAAATTCGGAATCAGTATAACAAAAATTGCCACCACGCGGACGAATCATTACATACAAATCAACAATGATTTCCTGACGCAAATTTTTAGTAGCTTCGACATCTGGCGTTGTCCCGCCATCTTTAATATTGGCGCAAAATTCAATGCGATTCGCACCGCCTTCTTGAGCAATTAAAGCCGATTCTGCATTAAAACAAGCGATTTCTAATTTTCTCATGACTTTAAATAATAATCGGCATCAATTAATGTATTTCCGGTTTCGTCGTATTTGGCATAATTAAACCCACCCTGAACACAATAAGAACCGTGTTCTCCATTTTTGTTCAGCGCAATGAATCCAACCTGTATATCTTTTAAGTTTTTGTTGCGATTTTTGGTAAGTTTTACGATGCGCATCACCGCTTCCTCACAGGCTTTTTGAGGTGATTTCCCTTGTCGCATCAGTTCCACCACTAAATGACAGCCTGCAATTCGGATGACTTCTTCGCCGTGACCGGTTGCTGTTGCCGCTCCAACTTCATTATCCACATACAATCCGGCTCCTATAATCGGTGAATCCCCGACGCGTCCATGCATTTTATAGGCCATACCGCTGGTGGTGCAAGCTCCGGATAAATTCCCATGCTCGTCCAAAGCAATCATGCCAATGGTATCGTGGTTTTCGATGTTGACAATCGGTTTGTAGTTGCTGTTTTTCAACCATTCTTTCCACTCCTTTTCGGATTCTTCGACCAGAAGATTTTCTTTTTTATAACCTTGTGACAATGCGAATTGTAATGCTCCGTCACCCACTAACATCACATGCGGTGTTTTTTCCATGACCGCTCTGGCTACCGAAATTGGATGTTTGATGTGTTCCAGACATGCTACCGAACCGATGTTTGAAAATTCGTCCATGATGCAGGCATCCAGCGTTACGCGTCCGTCACGATCGGGTCTTCCACCGTAACCTACACTTCGTTCTTTGGGATCAGCTTCGGGAATACGAACGCCCGCTTCCACTGCGTCAAGAGCGCGGCCTTTTTTCTTCAACACTTCCCAGGCAGCAGCGTTGGCCTGAATTCCAAAATTCCAAGTCGACAATACGATTGGTTTTTTTACTTTTCCTGAAATCGGAATGAGTTCTTCGGTTTCTTCAGATTTTCCTTTGAAAGCATTCAACGCAACGGCTACGGAAGCGATTGCGGTGGTTTTTATAAAATTTCTTCGGTTTGCCATTATTCTATACTTATTTCGTCTACAAATAACCAACTGTTGGAACCTGCACCCTGTTTTCCTTCGGCGATGATTCCGTTGTTTTCTGCGATGACTTTTATAAATTGAACATTTTGTTTGTCAAATTCCACTACAATTTTTCCTTTATCTTCATAAATTTCTTTGGAAGAAACAATCGTAATTGAATAGTAGTTTTCACCATCTTTTGAAACTAAAATCCCGACACTTTTAGGATAGTAAATCCAACTCCCTTCTGATGAAAGGGTATTGATACTGATTTTTGAAATTGCTTCTGTTTTCCCTAAATCAATGGTAGCATTCATATCTTTTCCCCAGAACCCTAACCAATCCCTTCCAAATTTAGACGGATTTCCTTTCATACCATCCACCAAAGTAAAAGGGCCACCGATTCCGTAATTTTCATGCGGCTGATGTATTAATTCAATCTTTTTCCCGGTTGATTTAGTGATAAAAAAAGGTTGTTCTATCGTCGCGCTTTTTGCTTTTTCATTTTCAAAATAAGCTGCTTTTATAGTTTGGTTTTTAACGACTAGAATTGGTTTCTCATAAGCAACAGAACTTGCCTTTGGTTCCGAACCATCGGTTGTATATTTGATTCCGGTTGGATTTGCTGATTTTAATTCGAAGGCTACTCCGTTTTCTGCTGGCTGCACTTTAGAAGTTACTTCAAAGATGGCTTTACTGTAATTGATTCCTTTTTTATCATAAATTTCAAAATGTTGAATCAATCGCTTTTCAAATTCTTTGTAATTATCTGGATTGGATGTTCCCCAAACCACTTCGGAAAGCGCAGCCATTCTTGGCATAATCATGTATTCTACATGTTTTGGTGTGTTGATGTATTCTGTCCAAAGATTGGCTTGAGCACCTAAAATATACTTGGATTCTTCTGTTGAAAGTTCCTTTGGAATCGGATTGAACGAATACACTTTTTCCACATTGGTATAACCGCCAAAAGCTATTGGCTCGTTTTTAGGTTCGCCTTGATAATGATCAAAATAGCAATGGGAACCGGGTGACATGACTACAAAATGTTTTTGTTTGGCTGCTGCAATCCCGCCTTCGGTGCCACGCCAACTCATAACAGCTGCATTGGGTGCTAATCCGCCTTCCAAGATTTCGTCCCAACCGATGATTTTTCGGCCTTTCCTGTTGACAAATTTTTCGATTCTTTGGATGAAATAACTTTGCAATTCGTGTTCGTCTTTTAAGTTTTCGTCTTTGATTCTTTTTTGGCAATGCGAACAACTTTTCCAACGCACTTTCGGAGATTCATCGCCACCAATGTGAATGTATTCGGAAGGAAACAGTGTCATCACTTCGGATAAAACATCTTCTAAAAATGCAAACGTTTCGTCTTTTGGACAAAAAACATCCTCTAAAACACCCCACGTTTTCCCCACTTCAAAGGGACCGCCCGTACAAGAAAATTCAGGATAGGAAGCTAAAGCAGCCAAAGCGTGCCCCGGCATTTCAATTTCGGGAACAATGGTGATGTGGCGTTCTTTGGCGTACGCTACGATTTCTTTGATTTCTTCTTGCGTGTAAAATCCACCGTAGCGAATATCATCGAACGTTTGATCAGTATAATGTCCAACCATGGAACCGTTTCGCCAGGCACCCACTTCGGTTAGTTTGGGATATTTTTTGATTTCGATACGCCAACCTTGATCGTCGGTTAAATGCCAGTGAAAGGTGTTCATTTTGTATAGCGCAAGATAATCGATGTATTTTTTGATGAATTCTTTTGGAAAGAAATGACGGCAAACGTCTAAATGCATGCCGCGCCATTGGAATTTGGGCTGGTCTGAAATTCTTAAGCCTGAAACTTTAATATTTTCTGAATACTGATATGGAATACTTTGTAAGAGAGTCTGGATTCCGTAAAACAACCCTTGATTGTCAAAGGAAGAAATCTGTATTTTATTTTTATCGACAATTAATTCGTATTGGCCTCTGCTAAAATTAATTGTGTCAGGCGCTTTTAGCCCTAACTGAATCGCGTTTTTGGATTTGACTTTTGAGGTGATCTTCAAATCTAAACCCGTTTGACTTTTGATACTTTCTTTAAGAAATAAAACTTCAAAAGATGACATATCACCCGTTTGAATTACCGTTTTTGAATTCAATACAAAAGGATCCGAACGATACTCCGTTTTTTGTGGTTTAGGAATTAAAGGCAACGGATTTTGAGCCAAAACAAGATTGGTCATTACCAATAGAAACAGTGTAAAAATTTTGGGCATTGTTGTTTGTGTTGTTTCGCTAAAAGTACTAAAATAAAAAAGCCCCACAAACTGTGAGGCTTTTTATTATCACGGAATACATTCTATTTATCCCTGAATTCATCAATTTTTGCTTGTACTTCAGCTTCGGTACCTTCGAAAACTTTTTCTTCTACTGTAGCTTTTCCATTTACTTCAGAAGTGATTTTCACGGTAGCTTTTACTTTGCCGTTCACCTCTTCTTTCTGAATGGAAATCTGTTTGGACACTTCTTTTTGCATCATCCCGTCAGCAGCGCAACACGCCATTTTGCAATCTACTTTTTTCATGAATTTTCCGTTTTCGTCGAAATGCGCCATACACATCGCTTTTTCTTCTTCGGAACAACCCATCTCGTCACACATTTTAGCGCACTCGTCTTTGGTCATGGTTGCCATTTTATTCATGTCGCATTTCATATGGTGTCCGGCATGTATTTCAGATTGTGAACAACAAGCAGCTTTATCAGCTCCAGCTCCATGTCCGCTTCCTAAAATCGGAGCAATGACCAATCCCACCAAACACGTTAACTTAATTAAAATATTCATCGATGGTCCTGAGGTATCTTTAAACGGATCCCCAACCGTATCCCCGGTTACTGCCGCTTTGTGTGCATCGGAACCTTTGAAAGTCATCTCTCCGTTAATCATTACTCCAGCCTCAAACGATTTTTTAGCGTTGTCCCAAGCTCCTCCGGCATTGTTTTGGAAAATTGCCCAAAGCACACCGGAAACACAGACTCCAGCCATATAACCACCAAGCGCTTCCGGCCCCATGATCGCGCCAACAATAATTGGAGTGATGATGGTAATCGCACCCGGCAACATCATCTCGCGTAAGGCTGCCTGCGTGGAAATATCCACACATTTTCCGTATTCCGGTTTTCCGGTTCCTTCCAAGATACCCGGTATTTCACGGAACTGACGACGTACCTCGTTTACCATGTCCATCGCTGCTTTTCCTACAGATTGCATTGCTAAAGCAGAGAAGATTACCGGAATCATTCCTCCGATAAATAACGCAGCCAATACATCGGCTTTAAAAATATTGATTCCGTCGATTCCTGTAAAGGTCACATACGCTGCAAATAAAGCTAGGGCTGTTAACGCCGCTGAAGCAATCGCAAATCCTTTACCAACTGCTGCTGTGGTGTTTCCAACCGAGTCTAAGACATCGGTTCTTTGACGTACCTCTTTTGGCAATTCGCTCATTTCGGCTACACCTCCCGCGTTATCCGCGATAGGTCCGAAAGCGTCTATTGCTAACTGCATTGCTGTAGTCGCCATCATTGCTGAAGCGGCAATCGCTACGCCATAGAAACCTGCCAATTCATACGAACCCCAAATCGCTGCTGCGAAAAGGATTACGGAGGAGAACGTCGATTTCATTCCTGTTGCTAAACCTGCAATAATGTTAGTAGCAGCTCCCGTAGAGGAATTCTGAACAATGTTTAAAACCGGTTTTTTTCCTAAAGCGGTATAATATTCTGTGAAAGCAGAAATTAACCAGCCCACTGCCAAACCTACTAATGTTGCATAAAAAATATGACGGCTTGGGATTTCTTTTACACCTTCTCCAAAGAATTTCATGTGGATGGTTTCCGGCAACATAAAGTCAATCAAGAACCAACACACTACAACGGTTAATCCTAAAGCAATATAATTTCCAAGATTTAAAGCGCTTTGTACTTGTACTTCTTTGGCATCATTATTCGTGATTTTCACAAAGAACGTTCCGATAATAGAAGACAGAATTCCTGTTCCTGCAATTACCAAGGGCAACAAGATTGGCCCCATTCCGTTGAAAGCATCGGTAAATTGAGCACCGGCTGCTTCAGTCATGTCTTTGATGATGTAGTTTCCTAAAACCATCGAAGCCAAAACGGTTGCTACATACGAACCGAACAAATCGGCACCCATACCCGCAACGTCGCCCACATTATCTCCTACGTTGTCTGCAATTGTTGCAGGGTTACGCGGATCGTCTTCCGGGATCCCGGCTTCTACTTTACCTACTAAATCGGCGCCAACGTCGGCAGCTTTGGTATAGATTCCTCCGCCTACACGGGCAAATAAAGCAATGGATTCTGCACCAAGCGAGAAACCAGCTAAACATTCCAAAGCAATGGTCATTTCTTCATAGAAATTTCCTGCCCCGGTGACAAACATATTGGTGAATAAAATAAAGAAGATACTTAGTCCTAAAACCGCTAAACCGGCAACACCAAGTCCCATAACGGTTCCTCCCGAAAACGAAACTTTCAATGCCTGCGGTAAACTGGTTTTAGCTGCCTGCGTGGTACGGACATTCGCCTGGGTGGCAATGCGCATACCGATGTTTCCAGCCAGCGCCGAAAAGAACGCTCCGAAAACAAAAGCAACTACAATAATCCAATGAGAGGTTTCCACAAATCGGGAAACGGCAAACAATGCAACGGATGCAATCACTACAAAGATTCCCAAGATTCGGTATTCGGCTTTTAGGAACGCCATCGCTCCTTCCTGAATACTTTTAGAAATACCCTGCATTTTCTCGTCACCTGCGTCCTGGCTCTTCACCCAAGCGGCTTTGACACCCATGAACACAAGACCTAATATGGCCAATACTATCGGCACATAAACAATCATTTTCTCCATAAATTTGGTTTTGGTATTTAGTTAATTTTAGTAAATATAACGAAACCAAAACAAATAAAAAAGCAACATTCTTTTCAGAACATTGCTTTTTTTATAAAATTTTAGGAAATCTGTTATTTAATACTGAATAATCCCTCCGGTTTGTTTTCGATTGCATTGAAACGATCCACACATTCTTTCAGGATTCGTTTAGCATCATTTACATCACCCCAACCTTCAACGTCTACTTTTTTGTTTTCCAAATCTTTGTATACTTGGAAGAAGTGCTCAATCTCTTTGATTAAGTGCGGATTCATATCTGACAAATCGTCTAATTTATTCCAGATTGGATCCGAAACCGGTACACAGATAATTTTTTCATCCGGTCCTTTATCGTCAGCCATGTGGAATACTCCGATTGGCTTTACTTCGATAACACATCCAGGAAACGTCGGTTTAGTTACCAATACCAAAACGTCTAACGGGTCACCGTCTAACGCTAAAGTTTCCGGAATAAAACCGTAATCTGCGGGGTACATCATAGACGAGAATAACATTCTGTCGAAACGCATTCTTTTTAAATCGAAATCGTATTCGTATTTGTTTCGGCTTCCGCGAGGAATCTCAACTAATACGTCAAAAGTAGTTACTTTATCAGCTGTCATTTTATTTACTTGTTTAATTTTGAGGGTGCAAAAGTACTACAAAACGAACTGACTTACAAGAAATCTTACTACTAAAAAATCAGATTTAGCACAATGTTAATGTAATTTTAATACGGATTTTTTCGCCCTCTTTTTCGAAGATAATAGTGCCATAGGAAAAAAGTAGCTCCGGATCGGTAGGGTTTCCATTTTTCGGCATAATCTGCCATGGATTCCTTATCATGGATATCAAACAACTCTTTAATTGTGTTCACTACTGCAATATCACCCAATGGGATAATATCAGGGGATTGCAAACAAAACATCAGGTAGACATCTATGGTCCAGTGCCCGATGCCTTTTATTTTTATCAATTCCTCACGAACGGTTTGTGCGTCTTTAAAAGCCAGACTCTCCACGTCAAGCTGTTTATCTAAAATTGCCTGTGACAACGCTTTTAAATAACTGGTTTTTTGTCGGCTAACCCCACAAGCTCGAAAATTTTCGTCGGAAAACCCAACAATAGTTTCCGGGCTAAAATCTGGAATTACATCCTTTATTTTCAGAAATGTTGCCTTAGCCGAATCAATGGAAACCTGCTGCTCCAAAATGAGCAAACATAACGTTTCAAACCCCGATGGACGCGTGACAAAAACCGGCTGTCCGAATTGTTCGACGATATGCTTGAACTTCTCCTCTTTTTCAACAAGGAATGTAACCGCTTCTTTCATTAGAAATAAAATCCAAACGAACCTTTGATCCCAAATTTATTAGCATCCGGCAAATTGAGGTAACTGCCTCTCCAACAGAAATCCAGACGGAAACATTTAAATATATTCCCGATTCCGGCGTGGTATTCCCAGTATCCTTGCGTTGGTGCACGATAGGTCAAACCCGAAGCGTTGATCGCTATATTTTCATCGGAAACCGAACCATAAACCCCTTTAATACCAATGATTTCTCGCCAATTCAATTTACGCAGCAACGGAACGCGTGAAAACAATCTTCCGTTAAAATGATGTTCCAAATGCAACGACGCGTATTCATCGGCTACAAATTCGTAGTAATTCATCAGGTTATAAGTGTTGTCGATCTGAAAATACGATTGATTTCCCGGAATCACTCCCATCAAACCAAGTGGTACTTCTCCAAAAATTTTACCGGTTTCAAAAGTAGGAAACAAGCGACCAAAACCTCCGATCAATATCGGATGGCGGTAATACAACTGAAGTTTCTGATAGTTAAAATCACTATCAAGCACACCTTTAACACCTTGACTGTAATTTACAAACACTCTCGGAAAATTATAATCCACCAACATACGTTCAACTCCATGTCCGATGGTTTTTCGTTTCGGCGTATAATCCACCATGAAATTCACTTCCGATTGTTTTACCTGGCTTTGAATGTTGCCGTTTCCGTCATAATAATCCAAACTGAATTTATCCCAAGCCGATTTCAAGGTCCTGTAAGTGAAACCTGTTTGAAAGGTCAGGTTCTTAATCGGCTCCATTTGCAGGGAAAGCATTGAGAGGTTTATTGAAGACAACTTATCGTTATTTCCGCTGGAGAACAAGGTACTGGATGCAAAACTCCTACCTAAAACATCATTCGTTGCCGTTAAACTAACACCCAACTGTTCAATATCTCTACGGTTTCCGGCAGAAATAATGAAACGGTTCTTTTTGTTCAACAACCATTTACCGGACAATCCATATTTGAACTGTTGATCTGAAAAACCGTAAGCCGTGTAACCCTCGATGCGCCATTTGTCATTCGATCCGAAATAGGTTCTTCCGCCAGCTCTCAGACGCATTCCTTCCACATTGTTGTATCCGTAGGTGGAAAAAATCGGACCATAATCCATTTTCAGCTTCGGAATTTCGATGTAACCACTTGCTAAAATGGTTGCAATGTTATAAATCCGTTTGAACTTCGGAATGGTTTTTAACGTATCGAGAAGTCCATAGATACTTTGCTCGTTTTTATTGAGGTTCTCAAAGCGGTTTTCTTCCCAAAATTCATCCGATTTACCGTATACTTCTGCATTAAAATTATCGACTTCTTCCTTATAAAATTTATCGTCTTTCGGAATGTCGAATTTATGATTGCGGTATAACGACGTTCTTTTTCCGTACACTCCTTTTGCCTTGTCTTTCTTGGAAAAACTAAAATCGGACATCATGTGGTCGCGTTTCAAAAGAAAAACCGAATCATTCAGCACTTCAAATTCCTGCTCGATATAAATCTCTTTCACCCAGTTGATATTGGCGCTTTTACTGGCTTCTAAGTTTATTTTTTTAATAGCAAATGTGGTATCATTTACCCAAAAATCTCCTTTAAACGTAAGTTCGTTTTTTCTTCGGGGATAATAAATAATATTAAAGCACCATTTGTTGTCGATAAAAGCACTGTCTGCTAAAACATAATTATACACATTGATTCCGGTTCTCGAAAGTGGGCTCACAAAATCTTTGTCGAAAAATTTCAGGTAATTGTTGTAGATGTCGTAATCCGCATACAAATCTTTGATGAAGGTACTCACCCCATCACCTTGCCCCATTCCGGAGTTTTTACTGGCAGTCACCACCTCTTTTTTACGATTAGTGGTATTATCGCCATACACTTCGCTCAAATTTTCATTAATAAAAATCGGTAAAAATGCTTTTCCGGTGACACGCGAAGTATCAATACGGTCCCAGATAAATTCCATGCCCTTAAAAATTTTATTGGCCTTAAAAGCACTGTCAATGGAATTCAGATCGAACTCAATTTTCTCATATTTATTATACTGGTACTGCTTGAACATGTTAAGTCCATTCTTACGCTTACGTTCCCAAATTTTACGAAGAATATCGATAGCAGGATTGTTTTTCTTTGATGTTTTTCCGGCGTACACTTTCACCTCCTGCAACTGATTGTCCGGCTGAATTACAATTTTCAAATTGAGATTCACAGCCTGTGCTAAAGGGATTTCAACTGCCTTATATCCTACGAAAGACGCAACAAGTGTTCTGTATGTTTTATCGGACTGCAGATAGAACTTACCGTTTTCATCCGAAACAACACCTTCGGTAGAGCCTTTGAAATATACGTTTGCATACCCCATTGGCTGATTGGTGTCATCATAAACCACACCACCTACTTTTGTCTGTGAAAACACTGATACGCAAGCAAATAAAACAACTAGTAAAAGAAATATTTTTTTCATATAACCGTAAAAAAAAACTTCATCAGCACAATTACTGATGAAGTTCAAATATAGCTTTTTTTCAGATTATTTGTACATCACTTTTTTAACCGCTTTTACCACATCATTTGCGTTCGGCAACCATTCTTTTAAAAGTGTTGGCGAATACGGAGCCGGTGTGTCGGCAGTAGTGATTCGTTGCACAGGAGCATCTAAATAATCGAATGCTTTTTCCTGAACCATATACGTGATTTCAGAAGCAACCGAAGCAAATGGCCAAGCTTCTTCCAACACCACTAATCGATTTGTTTTCTTAACCGATGTTAAAATCGTATCGTAATCCATCGGACGTACCGTTCTTAAGTCGATGATTTCACAAGAAATACCTTCTTTAGCCAATTCATCAGCCGCAGTATAAGCTTCTTTAATGATTTTTCCGAAAGACACGATTGTAACGTCTTTTCCTTCTCTTTTAATATCGGCAACTCCTAATGGAATAGTATATTCGCCATCAGGTACTTCCCCTTTATCACCATACATCTGCTCGGATTCCATGAAAATTACCGGATCGTTATCACGGATAGCCGCTTTCAATAATCCTTTCGCATCATAAGGCGTGGATGGCACAACTACTTTCAATCCCGGTGTATTGGCAAACCAGTTTTCAAAAGCCTGAGAGTGCGTTGCTCCCAACTGACCCGCTGAAGCTGTTGGCCCACGGAATACCATTGGCATCGGGAATTGTCCGGCAGACATCTGACGCATTTTAGCCGCGTTGTTGATAATCTGGTCGATACCTACCAAGGAGAAGTTGAAGGTCATGAATTCCACTATCGGACGGCAACCGTTCATCGCTGATCCTACTGCAATACCTGCAAACCCCAGCTCGGCAATCGGCGTATCGATTACTCTTTTCGGGCCGAATTCGTCTAACATTCCTTTTGATGCTTTGTAGGCACCGTTATATTCTGCTACTTCTTCCCCCATTAAATATACCGATTCGTCGCGACGCATTTCTTCGCTCATCGCCTCACAAACCGCTTCTCTAAACTGTATCGTTCTCATGTATTTTTCTTTATCCAAAAATTATTGAAAGGCAAAAATAAAAATTTTATGTCAGTTACCGCATACATATTAAAGTATAACACAAATTATTTACACTTTATGATTTATTTTTTCTGTTTTTATTGACAAACGCACTTGAGAAAAGATTCTTTTACTAAGAAAAATTCACCTAAAACTTATTTTAATACCTGTAATTTAAAATTCTTCAAAAAATTATTACATTTCATTGAATAATATTTATTTATTATGCATGCATAGTAAATTATTGAAATTAATTCCTTAAATTCGTAGCCCGAAAAGATAATCAACATTATAATTTTATAACAATGAAAATATTAGTTTGCATCAGCCACGTGCCTGATACTACTTCAAAAATTAATTTCATTAACGGTGATACGGAATTCGACACTAATGGCGTACAGTACGTTATCAACCCTAATGACGAGTTTGGTTTAACAAGAGCAATTTGGTTCAAAGAACAACAAGGCGCTAACGTAACGGTTGTAAACGTTGGAGGTACTGACGCTGAAGCTACTTTAAGAAAAGCATTGGCTATCGGAGCTGACGAAGCTATCCGCGTGAACGCTAACCCAACTGACGGTTTCTTCGTAGCCAAGCAATTAGCTGAAGTAGTTAAACAAGGTGCTTACGATCTAGTAATCGCAGGTAAAGAATCTTTAGATTACAACGGTGGAATGGTTCCGGGAATGTTAGCTGCTTTAACAGGTGCTGATTTCGTAAACTCTTGTATCGGATTGGACATCAACGGTTCATCAGTAAAAGCGGTTAGAGAAATCGACGGTGGTAAAGAAACCATTGCTGCAAACTTACCTTTAGTAGTTGGAGGTCAAAAAGGCATCGTGGAAGAGAAAGACTTACGCATCCCGAACATGAGAGGAATCATGACGGCAAGAACCAAAGCCTTAACTATTTTAGAGCCTGTTGCCGCTGACAACAATACAAAAGCAGTGAAATTCGAAAAACCGGCTGCAAAATCCGCAGTGAAATTGGTAAGCCCTGACAACTTAGACGAATTAATCAACTTATTACATAACGAAGCGAAAGTAATTTAATTACGAAATTTTTCAATTTTTCAATCTTTAAATCTTTCAATTTTTAAATAAAGAAATTATGTCAATTTTAATATACGCGGAATCCGCAGAAGGAAAATTTAAAAAAGTAGCTTTCGAGTTGGCTTCTTATGCTAAGAAAGTTGCAGAGAAAATGGGAACTACCGTTACTGCTGTTACAGTAAACGCAGGCGATGTTTCCGGATTGTCAAAATATGGTGTTGACAAAGTATTAAAAGTAACTAACGATAAATTAGGCGCTTTCAACGCTAAAGCATATGCTGACGTAATCAAACAAGCAGCTCAAAAAGAAGGATCAAAAGTGGTTATTCTATCATCAACAACAGATTCTTTATACTTATCGCCTTTAGTAGCAGTAGGCTTAAATGCCGGATTTGCTTCTAACGTGATTGCGTTACCGGAAAGCACATCTCCTTTTACCGTAAAAAGAAATGCTTTTTCCAACAAAGCGTTCAACATTACAGAAATCACAACCGATGTAAAAGTTTTAGCATTAGCTAAAAACTCCTATGGATTAATCGAATCAGCTTCATCATTAACAGAAGAAGACTTCGCTCCGTCATTGAACGATGCCGATTTCTCTGTAAAAGTAGAATCCGTAGAAAAAGTAACCGGAAAAGTAACTATCGCTGATGCTGAAATCGTAGTATCTGGTGGTCGCGGTATGAAAGGCCCTGAAAACTGGGGATTGATCGAAGAATTAGCTGCTGTGCTTGGTGCTGCAACGGCTGCTTCAAAACCAGTTTCCGATTTAGGATGGAGACCTCACAGTGAGCACGTAGGACAAACCGGAAAACCAGTTGCTGCTAACCTTTATATTGCAGTGGGTATTTCTGGAGCGATTCAACATATTGCCGGAATCAACTCTTCAAAAGTGAAATTAGTTATCAATTCCGACCCTGAAGCTCCTTTCTTCAAAGTTGCAGATTATGGAGTTGTAGGAGATGCTTTTCAAGTAGTTCCTGCATTAATTGAAAAATTAAAAGCTTTCAAAGCGGCACAGCATTAATATTTTTACTTAATTTGTGCCTATAAAAAGGCTGTCTGAATTGGAGATAGTTCGTATCTTTGTTTAGACAGCCTTTGTTTATTTATACAACTATGAGCTTAGTAAAACTCACTATAAAAGGAATCTCATACAGCCAAACACAAAATGGCGCTTATGCTTTGATTCTGAATGAAGTAGACGGCGAAAGAAAATTACCGATTGTCATTGGCGCTTTCGAAGCCCAATCCATTGCCATCGCTCTGGAAAAAGAAATACGACCACCAAGACCGTTAACACACGATTTGTTCAAAAATTTTGCAGACCGTTTTGACATTGTCGTAAAACAGGTTATCATTCACAAATTGGTGGATGGCGTTTTTTTCTCCAGTATCATTTGCGAAAGAGATCGTATTGAGGAAATTATAGATGCCAGAACTTCCGATGCAATCGCTTTGGCTTTACGTTTCAACGCCCCTATTTTTACGTATAAAAACATTCTGGACAAAGCCGGAATCTACCTAAAAGTAAATCCTGCAGAAGACACTAAAAATCCGGAAGAAAGCGACGATCCGTTAACGAGTCCTGAAACTTTTGGCTTGGTAGGAGAAGAATCCGTAACCGGAGAATCCTACACCCAATACACTTTAGCCGAATTATACGAATTATTGGAAACCGCCGTACAAAATGAAGATTACGAAAAGGCAGCCAAAATCCGTGACGAAATTTCAAAACGAGAAAGTTAATTTACCCTATAAAAATCCAAGAGCTGTTTCCAAAAGAAGCAGCTCTTTATTTTGTCAATAACTTAGCGAATAAATCAACGGTGTCAATCCGGTTTTATCTTCCATAATTTCATAAATTGCGATAATAATTCATCACCTCATTTTTCAACAGCAACGTACCATGAAGCAGTATTTAGATTTAGTAAAGCACGTTTTAGAAAATGGCAACCAAAAAGGAGACCGCACCGGAACCGGAACCAAAAGTGTTTTCGGCTACCAGATGCGCTTTGATTTAAGCGAAGGTTTTCCGATGGTAACCACTAAAAAACTGCATTTAAAATCGATCATTTACGAACTGCTTTGGTTTTTGAACGGTGACACCAATATTGGTTATTTAAAGGAAAACGGCGTTCGAATCTGGGACGAATGGGCCGACGAAAATGGCGATTTAGGCCCCGTTTACGGCTACCAATGGCGCAACTGGAATGGTGACGAAATCGATCAGATAACCGAATTAATCGAAACACTGAAAAAAAATCCGAACAGCCGTCGTATGCTGGTTTCCGCCTGGAATCCTTCGGTATTACCCGATGATAAAAAATCGTTTGCCGAAAATGTAGCCAACGGAAAAGCGGCATTACCACCATGTCATGCTTTCTTTCAATTTTATGTGGCAGACGGGAAATTATCATGTCAGTTATACCAAAGAAGTGCCGATATCTTTTTAGGCGTTCCGTTCAACATTGCATCCTATGCCCTGTTCACCATGATGATTGCCCAAGTTTGCGATTTACAACCCGGCGATTTCATCCACACGTTCGGAGACGCCCACATCTACAACAACCACGTGGAACAGCTGGAACTACAATTGTCACGTGACCCAAAACCACTTCCGAAAATGATTTTAAATCCGGAAGTAAAAACCATTTTCGATTTTAAATTTGAGGATTTCACTTTGGTTGATTACGATCCGCATCCACATATTAAAGGACAGGTGGCGGTTTAATTAACAAACTTTTTTCCAATCAACGTAATGAAATTATTTTTCTTATCAGTTTTCATCGGACTACTGCCCTCTATTTTTTGGGCTCAAAACGACAAGATCATCTACCTCGATTCTCTAGGACTGGAAACCACAAATGGAAATCACGCATCGTACAGAACGATCAAGAATTATTATTTGACCCAAAAAAGTTATACGGTTCTTGATTATTATAACAGCGGAAAACTTAAATCCGAAGGCCTGTACTTAGATCAAAATGGTAAACAGAAAGAAGGAACTTTTATAGAATATTACGAAAATGGTAACCAAAAATCACGAAAAATGTACTCTGAAAATATTTTATACGGAGACTGTGCTTTTTGGTATGAAAACGGGAACAAAAAAATTGAAGGTGAATTTACTGTAGTTTCAGACGATAAATTCAACCCTCTACTAAAAATTTACAACTATTGGGCAGAAAACAACGAGTTAAAAATAAGTAACGGACAAGGCATTCTCACAGAAATTCTGGAAAACGAAACGGCATCAGGAGAAATTAAAAACGGATACAAACAAGGATTATGGGAAGGAGCATCCCAAAAACCCATAGCGTTAACTTTTAAAGAATACTACGAAAAAGGCAAATTAATTGAAGGCACCGCTACAGATTCCTTAGGTACAGTTTACAAGTACACCAAAACAGAAAAAGTTGCCCAACCAAAAGGAGGGATGCAAAATTTCTACAAAGTTTTTGCAACCAATGTAAAAATTCCGCAGGTTTCCGAAAACATAGATCAAATCAAATTCCTGTTTTCTTTCACCGTGGATGAATACGGAAAAATCACCGATATCAAGACCCTAAAAGGTTATGACAAAAAAACCAATAAAAACTTCATTAAATTGCTAAGCGATTGGCCCAATTGGAATCCCGCAGAACACCGAGGGATAAAAATAAAATCCCAATTCACCTTACCAATAACCGTACAAATCAGTTCCAATTATCTTTTTTCACCGACTCAAGGCACTCACACAAGGTTTAGATAAAAAAATTCTTTATCTTTAATTCCGTAAAAAAATATTTATGGAAATCAATCAACATGAATTATACGAATATGCAAGACAGCGTTTACGTCAGAAAAAGCACTTGTATTTTCACTTCGTCTTGTTTTTTGTAGGCAGTATTTTTATGATTATTGCCAACAAACTCCTAAATGTAAAACCGGAAACCGATTGGTACAAATGGGGTATTGCCATTTGGGGCTTCATTTTCATATTGCACTTTATAAGGGTTTTCATTACCGACAGTTTTATGAATAAAAAATGGGAACGCGCCCAAATTGACAAACTGATTATGAAACAAGAGCGCAAACTGGAACAAATAGAGAAAGATTTCAACCAAAACAACAACATTCCTTCATAAATGATTACCATAATTGCTGCCGCTGCTGAAAACAACGCTTTAGGAAAAGACAACGATTTGATCTGGCATTTGCCAGATGATTTCAAACGATTCAAACAGTTAACCACAGGGCATTACATCATTATGGGAAGAAAAACATTTGAAAGTTTTCCCAAACCATTACCCAATCGCACTCATATAATCATTACAAGACAGCCGGAATATACCGCTCCAGAAGGCTGCTTAGTGGTAAGTTCGTTAAAAAAAGCACTGGAAATTTGCCCTAAAAGCGAAGAAGTTTTCATTATAGGCGGCGGTGAAATCTACAGCCAATCTCTAAGCATTACACATAAAATTGAACTCACCAGAGTGCATACTTCACTGGAAGCAGACACCTTCTTTCCGGAATTAAATCCCAAGGAATGGAAACTAACCTTTGAAGAATTTCATCCTAAAGACGAAAAGCACCAATTTGACTTTACCTTTCTTACCTATGAGAGGGTATAAACGAAAAACATCCCGACAAAAACTTACCGGGATGTTTCGACTAACAAACTAAAAATTTACCAAACTATTCGGATTATTCAAGGGAAAGTACCTGAAAACATAATATAAAAATTACTATTGCTAAAAGTATTCCTGAAATGAATATGATAACATTAGCAAATTTTCGAGAATACATCTCAAAAAAGCCCTTAATACCAAATACCACAAAAGTACTAAAGACAAAAAAAACTAAAATTTCCAAAAACAAATTTAACCCAAAGAACGTTTGCGGCACCCCTGAACCAGCAGCTTCAACCAAGAAACTACTGTTGACACTTTCCACCAGAACAAATGACATTACCAGTGCCAGTAATACCCATTTTAATTCCGAAATAAAAAGCTTGGACAACATATTAGCCTGTTTGTAACTTCGATGTAAAGTTCATTAAAAAAAGAACCTTAGTCAATCGCCAAAATGGTGTATTTTTAGCATCACCAAATTTGGTGATGCGCCAATTTTTTTAATTTGCAATATGTTCAAGAACGAACTAACTGGACACTAAATTTACAAACTAATTCACAAGCCTATATCATAAAGATTATATTATCTTTGTACAAATTAATTTTATCGATGAACGACAACATTACACCATACAAAGACTCACAACTTGGTAAAAAAGAACAGGTTACACAGATGTTCGACACTATTTCGGGCAACTACGACGATTTAAACCGTGTAATTTCATTTGGTATCGATGTGAAATGGCGTAAAAAAGTATTACAACTGGTAGCCGAAAAAAAACCGGAAACCATACTTGATATTGCCACTGGAACAGGTGACCTTGCCATTCTGATGGCCAACACCAATGCTTCAAAAATTATCGGTCTTGATATTTCCGCGGGTATGCTGGAAATCGGTAAAAAGAAAATTGCAGACCGAAACCTGAACAACCGTATTGAAATGGTTTTGGGTGATTCGGAAAAAATTCCTTTTGAAGACAATTATTTTGATGCTATTACTGTCGGCTTCGGAATTCGTAATTTCGAAAACCTTGAATTGGGACTTTCCGAAATCCTTCGCGTTTTAAAGCCCAACGGCCGCTTTGTCATTCTGGAAACCTCTGTCCCTACTAAATTCCCTTTCAAACAGGGTTACTACATTCATACAAAATTTATTCTTCCGCTTATCGGTAAACTCTTTTCGAAAGACAAAACAGCCTATTCGTATCTGTCTGAATCAGCATCCCATTTCCCTTTTGGAGAAGCTTTAAACAATATTTTACGAAAAGTTGGGTTTATAGATGTAAAGCATATGCCTCAAACCTTTGGAGTAGCAACTATTTATTCGGCTTCAAAAAAATAACATGAGAAAATTATTTGTTTTACTTACACTTGCTCTCACCCTAAACGGCTTTAGCCAAAAAGGGTTAGGTATGTTCGGCAAAGACCCTATTGTCAATTTAGAAAATTTCGACAAACAAAGAGTACATTGGGGTTACTATTTAGGATTCAATACCTATGATTTCAAATTTGATTATATTGATGTAGATAAAGATATTGAAGTCCAGACAACCACCGGATTTAACGTAGGACTAATCGGAAACCTGCGCTTAATGGAATACATCGATTTGCGCTTTGAACCAGGACTTTATTACGCCCAGCGCAACCTGATTTACCCTAACATTGAAGACCAGTTTGACAGACGACGCGAAGTGAAATCAACATACATCCATTTTCCTTTATTGTTGAAGTTTTCCTCGAAACGTATTGGTAATTTCAGACCATATCTTGTAGGCGGCTATTCGCAATCGATGAATTTAGGCAGTAATTCCAAAGCAAAGGATGACAATTACGACGAGCGATTCCGCATGAAAAAAATGACCAGCAACTATGAAGTAGGCTTTGGTGTTGATCTGTATTTCGAATATTTCAAATTTTCCCCTTCCATTCGCGGGGTTTTCGGTATAGACGACGAATTAATCCGTGATAACAACCCAGAAAGCCCTTGGACCGGAAATGTGGCTTCCATGAAAACAAGGGGCATTTTTATCAATTTTGCGTTCCACTAAGAACTTCTTCGGAACTCACTTAATATTATGGCCGTAGCCGTGGCCACATTCAAACTTTCCGTTTGCTTTAAATCACCAAAACGAGGAATGGCAATGCGCTGCGTACATAATTTTTCAATGGCTGGCGAAATACCGTTGGCTTCATTTCCCATAACAATCACCCCGTTGTCCGGCAAATTATTTTTATAGATGTTTTCACCGTCCATAAACGTGCCGTAAACCGGCAATTGCGTTTTCTCCAGAAAAACTTCCAAGTCTGTATAAATCACATTAACCCTAGTGATAGAGCCCATAGTAGCCTGCACCACTTTCGGATTGTAAATGTCTACGGTTTCTTCCGAACAAACTACATTCTGAATACCGAACCAATCACACAAACGCAGTATCGTTCCTAAATTACCCGGGTCACGAATATCATCTAAAGCCACAATTAAACCCGCCTCTGAAATTTCTTCCCCTTTAGGAATTTCGAAAAGTGCCAAACAATTGTTCGGCGTTTTTAAAGCACTTATTTTTTTAAGCTCCGCCTCGGTAACGACAGAAACTTTTTGCTTCGGCACAGCATCAAAAACAGCATCGGTTACATACAAATGATGCAGCACAAAATTGGAACGCAGCAATTCCTGTATTACCTTTATCCCTTCAGCCAAAAACAAGCCGTGTAATTTTCGGTACTTTTTTTGCTGTAAACTCGTTATTAATTTGATTTGGCTTTTACTAACCATAAAAAAACGTATTTTTGACGTACTATTCTGATCGCCTTGAAAAATAATTCATCAAAAGTAGCACTATTTATCCTATTAGGTGCAATTTTATATTCCTGTTCGGTGGTAAAAAGAGTTCCGGAAGGCAAACATCTTTTAACCAAGGCCGACATTGTAGTCAATGAGGAGAAAAAGAAAGACGAAATTCTCATCAACCAATTGTATCAAAAACCAAACAGTGATTTATTTTTCGGATATCCGTTGCGTTTGCATTTATACAACATGGCTAAACCAAATGCAGACTCTTCCTATCAGGCATGGTTAAACAGAAAGCCCAACAGACACAAGAACCTAACTAAATTTCTTTCTGAAAAACAGGTAGAACGCTTAGGAAAATCGTTCTTCGTATCCGGTTTCAGTGCTTTTTTAAAGAAAAACGGGGAAGCGCCGGTAATCATTGATGAAGGGAAAACCAAAAAAACAAAAAACCGTTTCCTCTCCTATTATTTCAACAAAGGATATTTTAAAACCAAAGTGGATTTTAAAATTGACACACTGAAAAACAAAAAAGGAACTGTTAAATACACTATTGTTACCGGCAAACCTTTCACGGTAGATTCTATAACTTCTACGATTGAAACACCGGCATTGGATTCTTTGTATCAGAAAAACAAAAATCTTTCCTTTATAAAGACAGGCAAACAATACGATTCTAAAGACTTTATCGATGAAAGAAAAAGGATTTCTGCCTACTTTAGAAACAACGGTGCTTTCAAATTTCAGGAAACCAACATCTCGTATGATGTCGACACGTTAAACAGAAATTACAAAGCCAATGTTGATGTTGTCATTGAAAATCAAACCGTTAAAAAAGGTGATTCTTTAATTCAAATCCCTTTTAAACTGTATAAAATCAGTGAGGTTAACATTTTCACCGATAATACTTCCAGTAAAAACAAACTGAAAGTAGCCGACAGTGTTACGTATAACAATTTCAACCTTTACAGTTCCGACAAACTGAATTACAGACCAAAAGCCTTAACGGACGCTGTCTTTATCACCAAAGGGAGCATGTTTAGCGACACGCGCAGACTTTTAACCTCCAGAGCCATAAGTAACCTCAGGGTTTTTAATTACCCTTCCATTCAATACACGGAAGACAAAAGGGATACTACCGGAACTTCCTTGATTGCCAACATTGTTTTAACGCCAAGAAAAAAATTTAATTTCAATCTTACTGCCGATTTCATGCATTCCAACATTCAGGATTTTGGTATTGCAGGAAGTATGGCTTTATCGATCCGTAACATTTTCAGAGGAGCGGAAATTTTGGAAATTTCTACCAGAGGCAATATCGGTTCTTCCAAAGATTTGGCCAATCCGGATGATGTTTTTTTCAATATTTCAGAGTATGGGGCCGACGTCAAATTGAGTTTCCCAAGGATATTTTTCCCTCTAAAAACGGACCGCTTAATTCCTAAAATCATGTTTCCTAACACCTTGGCGAGTTTCGGTGTTTCCCGACAGCAGAACATCGGCTTGGACAAAGAAAATTTCACCGGAATGTTGAGCTATAACTGGTTTCCGAAAAAAAGCAACACCGCACGTTTTGACTTGTTTAACGTACAGTTTGTACGCAACCTGAATCCTAATAATTATTTTAGTGTTTACAAATCATCGTATAACTCATTAAATGAAATTGCACAGATTTACAATACTAATCCTGATTATCTGGATGAAAACGGCAACCTTTCCATTCAGAATGAAGGAACAACAGGTTTCATAAATGATGTTTTAAGCGGCAACACAGCATTGAATCCAAACGATGACCGCTATAAATCGGTAAAAAGCATCGAAGAGCGCCGAAACAGACTAACCGAAAACAACCTGATTTTCGCCTCGAGTTTCACTTTTACCAAATCCACCAAAAAAGATTTACTGGATAATAATTTCTCTATTTTCAAGACCAAAATCGAATCGGCAGGTAATTTCCTTTCTCTGGTTTCTAAGTTCAACAAAGAATCTTTAAACGAAAACGGGAAGAAAACGTTCCTGGATGTAGAATATTCTCAGTACATTAAAACAGAACTGGATTTCATCAAGCATTGGGATTTTGGCAAAAAATCGGTTATGGCAATGCGCAGCTTCTTTGGCATTGCCATCCCTTACGGCAATTCGGAAAACATTCCTTTCTCTCGAAGTTATTTTGGAGGAGGCTCCAACGACAACCGCGGCTGGCAATCCTATGACTTGGGCCCGGGACGCAGTGGTGGTATCAATGATTTTAACGAAGCCAACATGAAAATTGCACTCAGTACGGAATACCGCTTCAACATTTCAGGTAAATGGAACGGTGCTTTATTTGCCGATGCCGGAAACATCTGGAACATCTGGGACAACGTAGAAGACGAGCGTTTTACTTTCAACGGTTTAAAATCCCTAAAAGATATTGCCTTGGGAACCGGTCTTGGGATTCGATATGATTTTAACTTTTTTGTTTTCAGAACCGATTTAGGCTTTAAAACCTACAACCCTGCCAACGAAGAAAGCCGAAGATGGTTCAAAGACATGCGATTCGACAAGTCGATTATAAATATTGGAATTAATTATCCGTTCTAACTGGAGAAATTATTATTTTTGTCAACTATAAAAAAACACAACACAATGGCTCACAATATTAAACCGGGTGTAGCAACCGGCGATCAGGTTCAGGAAATTTTCAGATATGCTAAAGAGAAAGGCTTTGCCTTACCTGCAGTTAACGTTACGGGTTCCAGCACAATAAACGGCGTAATGGAAACCGCTGCAAAACTAAAAGCCCCTGTTATCATTCAGTTTTCTAACGGTGGTGCCTCATTCAATGCCGGAAAAGGACTTTCTAATGATGGCCAAAAATCGGCAATCTTAGGTGCTGTCGCAGGTGCTAAACACATCCATACTTTAGCCGAAGCTTACGGAGCTACCGTTATCCTTCACACCGACCATTGTGCTAAAAATTTACTACCTTGGATTGACGGGTTATTGGATGCCAGCGAAGAGCATTTCAAACAAACCGGAAAACCGTTATATAGCTCTCACATGATCGATCTTTCGGAAGAACCGATTGAAGAAAACATTGAAATCTCTAAAAAATATTTAGAGCGCATGAGCAAAATGGGCATGACGCTTGAAATTGAATTAGGAATTACCGGCGGTGAAGAAGACGGCGTGGACAATACCGATGTGGACAGCTCAAAACTGTATACACAACCGGAAGAAGTAGCCTATGCGTACGAAGAACTGATGAAAATAAGCCCTCGCTTCACCATTGCTGCGGCTTTTGGTAACGTTCACGGAGTTTACAAACCGGGTAATGTAAAGCTTACACCGAAAATCCTTAAGAACTCTCAGGAATTTGTTCAGCAGAAATTCGGAACAGAAAACAATCCTGTGGATTTTGTATTTCATGGAGGATCGGGTTCCACTTTAGAAGAAATCCGCGAAGCCATTTCATACGGTGTTATTAAAATGAATATCGACACCGATTTACAATTTGCCTTTACGGAAGGAGCTCGTGATTACATAACAGGTAAAATCGACTATCTGAAAACACAAATCGGAAATCCGGAGGGCGACGATGTTCCGAACAAAAAACACTACGATCCTAGAAAATGGGTTCGCGAAGGAGAATTAACCTTCAACAAACGATTAGAACAGGCTTTTGCCGATTTAAATAACGTTAATACACTTTAATTATGAGTTATGAATTATAAATTATGAATTATGAGTTTCAAACAGTACAACTCATAACTTATAACTTATAACTTATAACTTTTAACTCATAACTGTAAAATTATGGCTTGGTTTAAAAGAACAGAAAAAGGGATTCAAACCGCTACGGAAGATAAAAAAGATGTTCCAAAAGGACTTTGGTACAAATCCCCAACCGGAAAGATTGTAGATGCTGAAGAGTTGGCCAGAAACCTTTGGGTAAGCCCGGAAGACGGTTTCCACGTTCGTATCGGCAGTAAGGAATATTTTCAGATTTTATTCGACAACAACGAATTTAAGGAATTGGATACAAACATCACTTCCAAAGACACTTTGAAATTCGTCGATACTAAAAAATACAGCGACCGTTTGAAAGAAGCCATGGAAAAAACCAAACTGAAAGATGCGGTTCGCACGGCAGTTGGAAAATCCAAAGGAAAAGATTTAGTGGTTTGCTGTATGGATTTTGCTTTTATCGGCGGATCGATGGGCGCTGTAGTGGGGGAAAAAATTGCCCGCGGAATTGACTACTCCATCAAAAATAAAATTCCTTTTTTGATGATTTCAAAATCTGGAGGTGCCCGTATGATGGAAGCAGCGATGTCATTAATGCAGTTGGCCAAAACTTCTGCAAAATTAGCACAGTTGGCTGAGGCTAAAATCCCATACATCTCACTATGTACAGATCCGACAACCGGAGGAACAACTGCTTCTTATGCGATGTTGGGTGATATCAATATTGCAGAACCTGGCGCTTTAATTGGATTTGCCGGGCCGCGTGTGGTAAAAGATACGACCGGAAAAGATTTACCGGAAGGATTCCAAACTTCTGAGTTCTTATTGGAGCACGGTTTCCTGGATTTCATCACACCGCGTAAAGAACTGAAAGACAAAGTAAATTTATATCTTGATTTGGTTCAGAATCAAGATATCCGATAATAAAAAAATCCCGGGCAATGCCCGGGATTTTTTTTTATGAATGATACATTTGCATCTGTCTTTTTTGCAATACGACTTGAATAGCCCTTTTTTCGTAGTCTGAAATTTTACCCTGCAACAGCTTTACTAAAAAATCGGTTTCTAACTTTTCGTACTTTTCAACCAACAATGATAACATTTCCTCTTCCTCTTTTGCCCCCCTAATCTTATCCCATTGTACTCTACAAAAACTCCGTATCCGATCTCGAAACAGTATCCCAACAAAACCTATAATAGCAGAAATCAAAATTACTTTCATCACTCAAAAATTACATCCCACTTCGAATCGCCTCTACCGGATCCAACTTAGACGCCGCAATAGCCGGTATAATGCCTGAAATTAATCCGATAAACGCTGCGAGAGAAGTTCCTATAATGATGTTGGAGAGCCCAAGCACAAATTCAAAATCGAGCGCTTTGGTTAAAATCATCGCAATAATCCAAACCAATAACATTCCTACAATTCCACCAATAACCGAAAGTATGATGGCTTCGAACAGAAACTGGAACAATATAAAACGGTTTTTAGCTCCCAAGGCCTTTTGAATTCCGATAAGATTCGTACGCTCTTTTACGGATACGAACATGATGTTAGCAATCCCGAAACCACCAACCAAAAGTGAAAAGCCACTGATAGCCCAGCCGATCCCGTTCATTTGTCCAACGATATTGTCTACCGCATCGGTAAATCCCGAAAGAACGTTTACGAAAAAGTTATCCGGCTCGCTGCTTTTCATTCCTCGGACGCTGCGGAGTTTTTGGCCAAGTTCTCCTTTAAACTCATCCATATCAACACCTTTTTCGGGTTTTACTGTAATAACCGGTGTTAAGAAATCGGTGTTGTCACCATACAAACGACGTACAAAATTTGCCGGAAAATAAGCGCGGGTATCGTTACTGCCGAAAACCGTTTCCCCTTGTTTCTCTAAAACCCCGATTACCTGAAAACGCTGACCATACAAACGCACTTCTTTACCCACAGCATTCAAACTGCCAAACAAGGTTTGCGCTACTTCATATCCGACAACTATTACTGGAGAACCTGCATTGGATTCTGCTTCACTAAAAAAACGACCATCTGCAATTTTTAACGCCTCAATTTGTTCGGAACCTTCCGTACAAGGCACTACTTCAATGCCACTGGCGGTTTCTTTTTCATATTTGATATTTTCACGTTTGGTAAAATAGAGATAAGCGATGTTTTCAATATCATTCATGTTTTTTTTCAGATAGAGAAACTCGTCGTATTTTACATTGGGGAATTGTCCGATTTTCCATTGCGGAATTTCGGTGGGCCCAAAGGAAAATTTCATGAGGTACACCGTATTTTTATCCAAACCGCTCAAATCATTTTTAATTTTACGATCCATGGAATCCACCGCAGCCAATACCGCTATGATGGAAAAAATCCCAATAGTAACTCCCAACAAAGAAAGTAACGTACGCAATTTATTGTTACGCAAAGCATTAAGCGCAAATCCCAAACTTTCTTTAAGAAGTCGTAGGTATAACAAAGGTGTATTCTGCTGGCTCATAAAAACTATCATTAATACCCAAAAAGGGCAACACACAAATAAGTATGAAAAGTATGCAAAATGTTACAGAAATTCAAGACATTTCCTCTATAGCCCTGATGGGAGCGACATCCTTTTAGACAGTGGTTGTGGCTACCGCAACCACCGTCTAAAAGATACAGCGCACAGCAGGAAAATGGCATCCTTAAAAGCCTTGACCTTTCGCTTCAAAAAAACTCTAAAAAGTATGTTATAATCATTTGATTGTTAAGCCTACAATGACTACTTTTGCACCTTTAAAATCAACAACACAATGAACACTACAAAAACAATCCAATCGGCTTTAATTTCGGTATTTGACAAAACGGGCTTAGAACCGATTGTGAAAAAATTACACCAGCACAACGTAACCATTTACTCTACAGGCGGTACGGAGGAATTTATTAAAAGTTTCGGCATTCCGGTTGTGGCTGTGGAAGATGTTACCTCCTACCCTTCTATCCTGGGAGGTCGTGTAAAAACCCTGCACCCGAAAATTTTCGGCGGTATCTTGAACCGTCAGGACCATGCCGGTGATGTGGCGCAAATGGAAGAATTCCAAATCCCGCAGATTGATGTAGTGATTGTAGATTTATACCCTTTTGAAAAAACAGTAGCTTCCGGAGCGAGTGAGGCAGATATTATCGAGAAGATTGATATCGGCGGAATCTCATTGATCCGTGCGGCGGCTAAAAACTTTAAAGATACGGTGATTGTTCCTTCTGTGAAGGAATACGAACTTTTCCTTGACATGATTACCAACGGGAACGGCGCTACTACTTTGGAAGAAAGAAAAGTACTGGCTACTAAAGCGTTCCACGTTTCTTCGCATTATGACGGAGCGATTTTCAATTATTTCAACACCGACGAAACCGTTTACAAAGCGAGCATCGCAGACGGACAAGTGTTGCGTTACGGAGAAAACCCGCACCAAAAAGGATTCTTCTTCGGAGAATTTGACAAAATGTTCACAAAACTTCACGGTAAAGAGTTATCATACAATAATTTATTAGATGTTGATGCCGCAGTAAACCTAATCAATGAATTTAAAGGTGCTAATCCAACTTTTGCCATTTTAAAACACAACAACGCTTGTGGTTTTGCTACAAGAAACACAGTTAAAGAAGCGTATTTAGATGCTTTGGCCGGGGATCCGACTTCAGCTTTCGGAGGCGTTTTAATCTCGAATGCAAAAATTGACGAGGCGGCTGCAGAAGAAATCAATAAACTATTCTGTGAAGTAGTAATTGCTCCAGAATACGATGAAAAAGCAATCGCCATTTTAGAAGAAAAGAAAAACAGAATCATCCTGATTCAAAACGAGGTGGCATTACCTACAAAACAAGTACGCACTTGTCTTAACGGATTGTTAATTCAGGAAAAAGACAATATTACAGACAATAAAGAGCATTTAAAAGTCGTTACCACTACAGCTCCAACAGCTCAGGAAGTAGAAGATTTGTTATTTGCATCAAAAATCTGTAAACACACCAAATCCAACACGATTGTTTTTGCTAAAAACGGCCAATTGTTAGCTTCCGGAACCGGACAAACTTCAAGAGTAGATGCTTTACGCCAAGCGGTTGAAAAAGCAAATGCTTTCGGATTTGACCTAAACGGAGCTGTTATGGCAAGCGATGCTTTCTTCCCTTTCCCGGATTGTGTGGAGTTAGCAAAAAATGCCGGAATTACAGCGGTTATTCAACCGGGAGGTTCCATTAAAGACGAATTGAGTATCAACTATTGTAACGAAAATAAAGTTTCAATGGTATTTACAGGAATCCGTCATTTTAAACATTAATTTTACTATTTTTGTAAGCTAAATTTTTATAAACGAATAAACCCCTTTGTAAGGTATGGGATTTTTTGATTTCATGACTGAGGACATCGCGATTGACCTTGGTACCGCTAATACACTAATCATTCACAATGATAAAGTCGTTATTGACAGCCCTTCCATCGTTGCCCGTGACCGCATCTCAGGAAAAATTATTGCTGTAGGTAAGGAAGCCAACATGATGCAGGGTAAAACCCATGAAAACATTAAAACCATCCGTCCTTTGAAAGATGGGGTTATTGCTGATTTCGACGCTTCGGAGAAAATGATCAGCATGTTTATCAAAAGTATTCCTGCTTTAAAGAAAAAGATGTTTACACCAGCTCTTCGCATGGTGGTATGTATTCCATCAGGTATTACCGAAGTAGAGATGCGTGCGGTAAAAGAATCATGTGAGCGTGTAAACGGTAAAGAAGTATATTTAATCCACGAACCGATGGCTGCGGCTATCGGTATCGGGGTTGACATCATGCAGCCGAAAGGAAACATGATTGTCGATATCGGTGGAGGAACCACGGAAATTGCGGTAATTGCTTTAGGTGGTATCGTGTGTGACAAATCGGTTAAAATTGCCGGGGATGTTTTCACCAACGACATCATCTACTACATGAGAACGCAGCACAATCTTTTCGTAGGAGAAACCACTGCTGAGAAAATTAAAATTTCCATTGGTGCAGCCACCGAAGACCTGGACACCCCGCCAGACGAAATGGAAGTACAAGGGCGTGACTTGTTAACCGGAAAACCTAAACAAGTACATGTATCCTACCGCGAAATTGCCAAAGCGCTGGACAAATCGATTCAACGTATTGAAGATGCGGTAATGGAAACCTTATCCCAAACACCGCCGGAGTTAGCAGCGGATATTTACAACACCGGTATCTATCTTGCAGGGGGAGGCTCAATGTTACGAGGATTAGACAAACGAATATCCCAAAAAACCGACCTACCGGTATACATTGCAGAAGACCCTTTAAGAGCCGTAGTAAGAGGTACGGGAATGGCTCTGAAAAATATTCAAAAATACAGAAGTATTCTTATCAAATAACGAATAATACATGCAGCAAATAATTAATTTTATATTTAAAAACAGCCTTCGATTGCTGTTTTTGCTGCTTTTAATTACCTCGTTAACACTAACGATTCAGTCGCACTCCTATCATAAAAGCCAATTTGTAAGTTCGGCTAATGATATCACAGGAGGTGTCTACCAGAGAATCAACAATGTAAAAGAATATTTCTACCTGAGAACGCAAAACGACAATCTTGCCAAGGAGAACGCTTACCTGAAACAATTACTTTACAACAAACCGGATACCGTTATCGCTTCCACAGAACTGATTCCGGCCGGTTACGAAGACGTTAAAGTAATCCAATCCAAAGTAATCAACAACTCGTTCAACGTTCATGAAAACTACCTGACCATCAACAGTGGCACTAAAAGCGGGATCAAAGTGGACATGGGAGTCGTGAACAGTTTAGGAATTGTCGGTATCGTTGAAAAAACCTCTAAAAATTTTGCCACGGTACAAAGTGTGCTGAACATAAAATCGGAAATCAATGCCAAAATAAAGAGCTCCAACCATTTTGGCTCCTTACGCTGGGACGGAAAAAATGTGGGCTTTGTGCAATTGGTTGATGTGCCAAGACTGGCTTCTGTTAAAAAAGGCGACACCATTGTAACCGGAGGACGATCGGTTATTTTTCCGGAAAACATTCCAATTGGAAAAATCGACCGTGTTTATATTGACAAGGTTACCAATTACTACACCATCAGTGTACGATTGTTTAATGACATGACTAATTTAGGACACGTTTATGTAATCGAAAACGTAAAACGAAAAGAAGTCCTTCAACTGGAAGAAGAAACAAAAAAGGATGAATAGCACGCTTATTCTAAACATATTCCGATTCATTGCCCTGCTGGCTCTTCAGGTTGCTGTTTTTAACAACATCAACTTTTTAGGGTACATCAATCCTTTGCCGTATATCCTTTTCATTATTTTATATCCGGTAAACGGTAACCGTGCCGGGCTTTTACTAGCCAGCTTCTGCTTGGGACTGGTTATGGATATGTTTGGAAATTCCGGCGGCGTGCACACAACCGCTTGTCTTATTCTGGCATATGCCCGACCGTCTATTTTCCGTTTTGCCTTTGGTATCAGTTATGAATACCAGACTGTTAAAATTGCAGACAAACTTTCTCCAGAACGCTTTACATTCCTGCTCATAGCGATTCTCATTCATCATTTCACTTTATTTTTTCTTGAAATTTTCAGATTTAATTTCTTTTGGGAAATATTATTACGAACTTTACTAGCAACAGTTTTCACTTTAGTACTTTCTATTATAACGTTATATCTGATTAAGCCAAGCAAGCGATGAGAAAAATTCTTTTACCCGGTTTGATAATTGCTGCTACAGTACTTATTCTGGCACGGCTTTTTTATCTGCAGATTCTTGATGATTCGTACATTAAAAAATCAGACAACAACGCCATCAAGATTGTTTACGATTACCCGGAAAGAGGGTATATGTACGACCGTAACGGCGAACTGCTGGTAGCTAACCAGCCTTCGTACGATATCATGGTTATCCCTAAGGAAATCAAAAATTTAGACACTTTGGAGTTCTGCTCTATCCTAAACATTACCAGAGAAGAATTCAACAAAAAAATTGAAAAAGCAATAGTATACAGCCCAAGACTGCCTTCTGTATTTTTACCACAGCTGAATAAAGTTGAATATGCAGCCTTTCAGGAAAAAATCAGAAAATATAACGGATTTTACATCCAAAAACGTTCCCTTCGCGATTATCAGGTAGAAGTGGGAGCCAATATTTTCGGCTATATCGCTCAGGTAAATGACGGTATCATTCAAAAAAACCCTTATTACAAAAGCGGGGATTTAATTGGCATGCAAGGGATTGAAAGCGAATACGAAGAAATCCTACGTGGGGTTAAAGGGGTGAAATACCGTCAGCGCGACCGGTTCAACAAAGACATCGGTTCCTACAAAGAAGGAAAGTACGACACCATCGCCGTTCAGGGAAAAGACATCACACTGACTATCGACGCAGAACTTCAGAAATACGGCGAAGCCCTAATGAAGAACAAGCGTGGCGGTATTGTGGCTATTGAACCTAAGACCGGAGAGATTTTAGCACTTGTTACGGCACCTTCCTACAACCCGGCCTTATTGGTAGGTCGTGAACGCTCTAAAAATTTCACAGCTTTATACCACGACACCATTTCCATGCCTTTGTTTGACAGAGGTTTATTAGCAGAATACCCACCCGGATCACCCTTTAAAATCCTTACAGCCCTTATAGGTCTTCAGGAAGGCGTTATCGACGAACAAACGCAGTTTCTTTGCCACGGCGGTTTTTCCTATGGCCGAGGCGCTTTTATGCGCTGTCACTGTGGTGGTGGTGCACGTAATTTACATGTGGGTATCTACAAATCCTGTAACGCCTACTTTGGAAATGTTTTTAAATTAACCATTGACAAGTATCCTAAACCGCGTTTTGGAGTAAATGCCTGGAGCAATCACATGAAAAGTTTTGGCTTGGGTGATTTCATGGGTTACGATTTACCACCAGGCCGTAAAGGTCACATCCCTACTTCTGAGTACTATGATCGTTGGTATCCTAATGGCGGCTGGAAAAGTTCCACTATCATTTCGAATTCCATCGGACAGGGAGAAGTATTGATGACACCGATGCAATTGGCCAATATGATGGCTACAATTGCCAACGAAGGGTATTACTACACCCCTCACATCATTAAGAAAATAAAAGGACAACCTATTGACAAAAAATTCACGACCAAGCATATTACCACTATCGATAAACAATATTACAAACCGGTAATTGACGGATTGTTCGATGTTTACAATATGGGTACAGCCTATGGTTCACGTGTGGAGGGAATTGAAATATGTGGTAAAACCGGAACGGCCGAAAATTTCACCAAAATAGATGGAAGAAGGGTCCAATTACAGGATCACTCTGTTTTCGTGGCTTTTGCTCCAAGACACAATCCTAAAATTGCCCTTGCGGTATTGGTGGAAAACGGACACTATGGTGCCACATGGGCAGCTCCCATGGCCAGTTTAATGATTGAAAAATACATCCGAAGAGACACCATAACCCGAGTAGATCTGGAAAACAGGATGCTGAACGGAAGTTTACAATTCGAATATGAAAAAGTTACTAACGGCTATTATCTGGTACCAAAAGACCAACGTGCTGAATTAATAGCTAAAAAAGAAGCCGAGAAAAAAGCAGAAAGCGAAAAGAAAGAGAAAAAAGACAATTCGCAAAAAAATAATGCCAACGTAAAAACCGTACCTACAGAACAAAGAAAAAAAGCCGAGAAAAGATGAAAAATCAAAGCGTAGTTAGCAACCTTGACTGGATTACGGTAATCATCTATACCCTGCTTGTTATTATGGGATGGATGAATATTTATTCGGCTTCGTTACCCATTGAGGAAACATCCGTTTTTGACATGTCGCAAACCTATGGCCGACAGATGCTTTTCATCATTTTGACCGTACCGCTTATCTTTATCATCCTCTCCATGGATGCTAAAATCTTTGAAAAATACTCGACAGTCTTTTACATCTTGGGCATATTATCGCTTCTCGGCTTGTTTGCTTTCGGAAAAACCGTTAAAGGGCAAACCAACTGGTACCAATTTGGAGGCTTTGGTTTTCAGCCTTCGGAATTTGTTAAAACTGCAACAGCGCTTTTATTAGCCAAGTTGGTCAGTGACTCTCAAATCAACCTTAAAAAAATCAACCATCAGTTTTTTGCCCTTGCCGTATTTTGTTTTCCCGTTTTACTGATTTTAATGCAGCCCGATGCAGGTAGTGCGATGATTTTCCTCTCCCTAATTTTCGTTCTTTATCGAGAAGGCTTACCCAGCTGGTACCTTTGGACTGGTTTTATTGGTGCGGCGCTGTTTATTTTGGCACTAATTGTAAAACCCACTTACCTAATAGCCTTTACAACTCTGGTAATGGTTATCCATTATATATTCAATACTCGCATTACAAGAAACCCCATTATTTACGGTATCCTTTTCGTAGTGATTACCGCAATGGTTTTCTCGGTGGATTATGTATATGAAAATGTATTGGAACCACACCAGAAAGATCGTATCAATGTACTGATTGGAGAGGATGTAGACATGAAAAAAGAAGGGTACAACCTGAACCAGTCGATGATTGCCATTGGATCCGGCGGATGGGTCGGAAAAGGCTACCTTGAGGGTACACAAACCAAAGGAGGCTTTGTTCCTGAACAACATACGGATTATATTTTTACCACCGTTGGGGAAGAATGGGGCTTTGTTGGTGCTACCGTAGTTATAGCGCTTTTTGTCTTATTATTTCTCCGGTTGATTCATTTGGCTGAAAACCAAAAAACGAAATTCAGTCGGGTATACGGCTACTGTGTTGTTGCGTATCTGTTCATGCACTTCTTTGTGAATATTGCCATGTTAATCAAAATGTTCCCGACAATTGGCGTACCATTACCTTTCTTTTCTTATGGCGGATCGAGCTTATGGGCGTTTACCATATTATTGTTTATTTTTATTAAGATGGATGCCAATAAGGTTAACGAGTGGTAATTAAAAACTCCAGCCTTTGTAATCGCTTGTTTTTTCCAATTCTGTCTCAATACCATCGGAAAGTTTAGGATAGAAATCAATTCCCGTCATTTTTTCAATAGTATCCACATCAACTACAAATTCATATAAGGGTTTAGCACTTTCTTCATGAGGCACTAAAAAACCGATCATTCGTTTTCCATCCTTTGTCATTAAAACTTTGTAAAAATAATTGGGAACCGCCACTTCTTCACGACCTATGGTTTTTAAATTATCACTCAAAACGCCACCGGTTACTACATATAGCCCATTATATTTTTTGGACCAATAACGCACTTTCTGTTCCAATCGGTTCCAAACACCGTCATTAAAATCGTGTTGCTGAGGCGAAATATTCGATGTAAAAAAAGTTTCCTTAAAGGATTCATAACTGCTTTTCCGATCTCCTGCAGGGCAAAGATGTCCTTTGTCATAACCCGACTTTTTATAATTGCGCCAGTCGGCAGAACGCGTCTTCACTTTTGGATCTTCAATAAAAAAAGGGCGTTCAAAATTACGCCTGGAAAAATCTGAGGATGATAATTCATAGGCCACCCATTCCGATTGTTCGTGCTCTTCGGAATAAGAAAACGCAAAACCATCTCGCGTTACAACGGTATTAGTCGTAGAACTGGGATAAAAATCGAAAGGTTCGGAAACGGTACTTACTAAAGATTTTTCCTCTTGTAGTGGTTCTTCTTCTGATTCATATCCTTTCTTGGTTGGCTTATTTTCAGAACAGGAATAAAACAAAAAAACAAAAAAAGCAACTTTCACAAAAGTCATAAAACGAACAGCAAAAATCATTTATGGTCTAATATTTGTTAGATTTGTAAAGGTATTAAGATAATGTCTAATTTAATTCAGTAACAATGAAAATCAAACTAATAGCTGTTTTAACCTTTATGATGACTCAAATTGGCTTTTCTCAGGAAACAGTCAAAGACTCTTTAACACAAAAACCCACAGACGGAACCGCTGTTGAAGCCATCGATAAAACACAAGCCGAAAAACTTACTGCTGAAGAAAAAAACAAACAATTAGAAGCGGAAAAAATCGAAAAACAGCGCATCAAAAACTTAAAAGAAGCCGAAAAACAGCGCAAAGAAGCGGAAAAAGAAAAAGACAAGGCTGAAAAAGAACGCAAAAAGTTGGAAAAAGAGCTTAAAAAAGCAGAAAAGGAAAAAGAAAAAATCGAAAAAGCCCAAAAGAATATTGAAAGAGCCAAAGAGAAAATCGAAGACAATAAAAAAGAGCTTAAACGAGAACAGGAAAAGTTCGATAAGCAAATGAGAAAAGGAAAACTCGATGCAGAAAAAGAACTGAAAGCCCGAGAAAAACTTTTAAAACTAAGCAACAAACAAAAAGAACTGCAGTTGGATTTGGAAAAAGCCCAAATAAAACTGGAAAAACTGAGATAACAAAAAAAGCCATTCATTCGAATGGCTTTTTTTGTAACTAATAATTGCATTATTTTACTTCTGCTAATTTATTCTTCTTGTCTTTTAAACTGATAGATCCTTTGCTAAGTACCGCTTTCGATTTCATATCAGACAATACATTTAAAGCTTCTTCCACATAAACATCTTTCGAAAGACTTTCATGCCATCTTTCTCTTTTCTGAGCCAAAAGCGTATCATTTTTAAACAATTCCTGCTCGTAAGGTAACGAAGTGTATTTCAAATTGTTTTTGTAATCAACAATCCCTTTGAAACGTTTTGCTTTTTCTGCAATCGCATCTTCTTCAGCCTTAAACTTATTGAAATTCAGGCTGTATACATTTACATCTTTTCTTTCATTAATCCATTTTGCATTTTCATCTATCAAACGAAATGTTGGATTTGCAGCCATTCGCTCCTTACTTTTAGCAATTACATCGTCAAAACTTGCCGTCTTTGAAACCGTATAAGCAGCCTCATCAATTTTATCCCAAGGCATGGCATTTTCAATATCACGCTCACCCATGTCGATATACGAATAACGATCCGGCATCACGATATCACTCAACACACCTTCACGTTGTGTGGATCCTCCGTTGATTCGGTAAAATTTCTGGGTAGTGGTTTTCAAGGCACCCAAATCACCGTATGAACTGCTTCGTACAAACTGGTTTAAGTCGATTACATTCTGAACGGTTCCTTTTCCGTAGCTGTGTTTACTACCAATAACGATACCGCGCTTATAATCCTGAATAGCCGCCGCAAAAATTTCAGAAGCCGAAGCCGAGAAATTGTTCACCATAACTACCAATGGACCATCCCACTGCACTTTTGAATCTTTGTCATAAAGTACTTCTTTACGCTTACCGGAAGATTTAATCTGTACCACCGGCCCATCTTGAATAAACAAGCCCACCATATCAACAACGGTTTGCAAAGAGCCACCGCCGTTATCGCGTAAATCCATAACGATCCCTTCCACACCGGCCGCTTTCAGGCGCTCAATTTCTTTGGCTACATCTTTAAAAGCATCGCGGTTGTCTTTATT
The DNA here is from genome assembly GCF_040750275.1 of Flavobacterium enshiense. Lineage (GTDB taxonomy): Bacteria > Bacteroidota > Bacteroidia > Flavobacteriales > Flavobacteriaceae > Flavobacterium > Flavobacterium enshiense_B. The sequence goes on along the minus strand of NZ_JBDOCV010000005.1, from coordinate 478,647 downwards.
TTCAAAATTGATATAAAATTTAGGCAGGTAAATCACTCCATAAGTTTTATCTCCTTGCTTCACGACACTCGACTTAGCATACGTTTCCTCCAGCTCCACGACTTCACGGATAATGGATATCACTTTGATGGTTCCATCTACTTTTTTAACGGTCAAACGTACTTCGGTACCTTTTTTACCTTTGATCTTTTTCACGACATCATCCAGGCGCATCCCTACCACATCAACCGGTTCGTCATTGCCCTGCGCTACTTTCATAATCAAATCACCTTGTTCCAGCTCTTTACCCCTCCAAGCCGGTCCGCCGGGAATCAGTTCTGAAACTTCGGTAATGTCGTTTTTCTTTTGTAAACGGGCACCAATTCCTTCTAAGGTTCCGCTCATACTAACATCGAAACGGTCTTTTTCTTCGGGTGCAAAATAGAAGGTATGCGGGTCAAAACGCTCCACTATCGCATTAATATAGATGGAAAACCAATCGCTGCGGGTTAACTCTTCTACAAAATCAAAATATTCGTTTAACGATTTTAAAGTTGTTTCGCGTGAATCCTTCTCTAATTCCGATAAGGATTTAACCTGATATTTGGCATCGCTTTTTTTCTTGTCTTCTTCCAATTTCTGCTTATCGGTTACTGATGACAAAACCGACAGCTTCAACTGTTTCTCCCAACGGCCACGCAATTCTTGCTTGTTTTTAGCAAAAGGCATTTTTTCGTAGTCCGTATCGATGGTTTCGTCTTTATTGAAATCAAAAGGTTTGTCCATAAGCTCTTTATAGATTTTTCTGGATTCCCCCATACGTTCAATCAGACGTGAATAGGTTAATTCAAAAAATTTCAAATCCCTATTTTTGATCATGTCGTCAATTTGGGTCTCGTATTTTTTAAATTCCTCAATATCAGACTGGACAAAGAATCGTTTAGACGGGTCAATTGAATTGATATATTCCTTGAATACACTTTTTGAAAACGCATCATCCATCGCCACGGGGTCATAATGCCCTTTCTCCAGAACAAAAGTGAGAAGTTCCAATAAAAGTTTGTCTTTTTCCGGGTCTTCCTTTTTGTTAGGCATAAAACTCCACAGTATTGCCGACAAAGCTGTTATCAGCAACACAATCTTATAATTTCTCTTCATAAACTGCCAAAAAGTATTCATTACTATTTTTCACTAAATTACATAAAAAAGCAAGCGTCTTTCTTAATGTTCCAATAATTTTTTGTTAAAGGTTTCTTTATGCTTTCACTATTCGAAAAGCAAAAATTGTACCAACATCCAACGGGAAATTGCTTACTTTAGCGAAAATAAACAAATAACCGAAACCATGAAGAAAAAGCCTTTAATTTTAGTCACTAATGACGACAGCATAGTTGCACCCGGAATCCGTGCTTTAATTGAGGTAATGAAAGAATTGGGCGACGTAATTGTAGTAGCTCCCGACAGCCCGCAATCTGCTATGGGACATGCTATTACCATCAACAACACGTTGCATTTGGAAAAGGTTAAAATAGATGCGGAACTCGAAAACGAATACAGTTGTTCCGGAACGCCGGTGGATTGCGTAAAAATTGCCGTCCATGAAATCCTGAAACGCAAACCGGATTTGTGTGTTTCCGGTATTAACCACGGTTCCAACTCTTCGATTAATGTGATTTATTCCGGAACTATGTCGGCAGCCGTGGAAGCCGGTATCGAGGGAATTCCCGCCATTGGTTTTTCGTTGTTGGATTACAGCTGGCATGCCGATTTCGAACCATCCAAGCCTTATATTAAAAAAATTGCACAGGAAGTGTTAGAAAAAGGGCTACCCGATGGAGTGGTTTTAAACGTTAATTTACCAAAAACGGAAATCAAAGGTATAAAAGTGTGCCGTCAGGCGAAAGCGGTTTGGGAGGAACGTTTCGACAAACGAATCAATCCACAGGGGAAAGAATATTATTGGCTAACCGGTGAATTTGTCAATTTAGACAAAGGAGAAGACACCGATGAATGGGCGCTCAAAAACGACTATATCTCAGTGGTTCCGGTACAATTTGATTTGACGGCTCATCACGCTATCCAACAACTGAACACCTGGAATTTAAAATAATTACGAATCAGAAAATGAATTACGAAAATGAATAAAAAGGATTTACTTATTGGCTTCTTCATCGGCTTGACTACGGCCTTTGTCGGGTGTCTTATCTTTCTTTACTTTTTTACCGAAATACGTTCCGTTGCAGAACTTCAGATGATTCGAAACTATGGCTACACCGGAAAACTGATTACTTTGGGAGCTGTTTTCAACCTGTTTGCCTTTTTCTATCTGCTTAACAAAGAAAAAGAAACAATGGCCAAAGGCGTTATTTTTGCTACTATTGTATTGGCTATTTTAACCGTAATTCTTTAGAAATGAAATATTACATCATAGCAGGAGAAGCGTCCGGGGATTTGCACGGCTCCAACCTGATGAAAAACATTTTCAAACACGATTCGCATGCGGAAATCCGTTTTTGGGGAGGTGATCTGATGCAACAAACAGGCGGCACTTTGGTGAAACATTACCGTGACCTTGCGTTTATGGGATTTGCCGAAGTAATCATGAATCTGAAAACCATTCTTAACAATATCAAATTCTGCAAAGCCGATATTCTGAAATTTCAGCCCGATGTCATCATCTATATTGATTACCCTGGTTTTAACATGCGTATTGCACAGTGGGCCAAAAAAATAGGTCTGAAAAATCATTATTACATTTCTCCGCAAATCTGGGCCTGGAAAGAAAGCCGCATCAAAGCCATTAAACGCGATGTGGATAAAATGTATGTGATTTTGCCTTTTGAAAAAGATTTTTACGAGAAAAAACATAATTTCCCTGTAGCATTCGTCGGTCATCCGCTGATTGACGCTATTCATAACCGACCAAAAACCAATCCTGATTTTTTCAAAAAGGAAAACGGTTTGGATGAGCGCCCTGTTATCGCCTTGCTTCCCGGAAGTCGCAAACAGGAAATTGCTAAAATGCTTTCGGAAATGCTTGCCGTAATGCCCGATTTTCCGGATTATCAATTCGTAATTGCCGGCGCCCCCAGTCAGGAATTTTCGTTTTACCAACAGTTTTTAACAAACGATCAGGTGCATTTTATCTCCAATAAAACGTATGATCTGCTCGGTGTGGCGCATGCGGCTTTAGTAACTTCTGGAACCGCCACTTTGGAAACGGCTTTGTTTAAAGTTCCGGAAGTGGTACTGTACAAGGGCAACTGGATTTCGTATCAGATTGCCAAACGCATCATCACTTTAAAATACATTTCCTTAGTTAATTTAATCATGGATGAGGAAGTGGTGACCGAGCTGATTCAGGACGATTGCAACCCTAAGAAAATCAAAACCGAACTCAAAAAACTGCTCGATCCGACCTATCGCGCCAATCTTCTGAAAAAATATGACGCATTGGAAACCCGATTAGGAGGAGACGGTGCCAGTGAAAAAACAGCACAGCTTATCATTGCAGCACTAAAGGAATAATTGGATTTTCGCTATAAAAAAGCGCATCTCATCGATAAAAATGTAAAAAAAAGGAATTATCGGCCTTCTTTATTGTATTTGTTCGTAAATTTAAAGTAGTTGACAGTATACAACAACCATCCAACCACTAATTTACTGAACTTTTGAACCGAAACCATAAGGCAGAATATGGAGGAGCATTTAAAAATACTAATCCTTGAAGACAATCCGAGTGATGCTGATTTACTGGTACGCGAACTAAAAAAATCCGGAGTAAAATTCCTTTTTGAAATTGCGCTCACCCGCACAGCATTTGAAAACGCTTTAGAACAGTTTCTGCCCAATCTTATTCTATCAGACTTTAACCTTCCGGCTTTTGACGGACTTAGTGCGTTTCGCATCAAACAGGAAAAATATCCCGAGATTCCGTTTCTGATTGTTTCCGGAGCCATTGGTGAAGAAAAAGCCGTAGAACTCATTAAAAACGGGGTTACCGATTATGTTCAGAAAGACAAACTCTTCACACTTACCCAAAAAATTGAACGGGCAGTAAAAGAAGTGGAAGAAAAAAACGAAAAGAAAATCGTCGAAGAAAAAATAAAATCCCAAAATCAGAAATTACTGGAAATTGCGCATTTGCAGTCACACCAAATCCGAAGACCCGTTGCCGACATATTAGGCCTCATCTATATTTTCAATACTGAAAACCCGGCTGATCCTTTAAATCTGGAAGTGCTATCAAAACTTGAAATTGCCGCTAAAGACCTGGACACCATCATTCGTGAGATTGTCGAAAGAACGGAAAATATCTGAATTCAAAAATTACAAACTACCGTAAAAATACCCTGTAAGCTCATTTATCTCAATAAGAAGTATCCTGTTAATTTACTTATTCTCAAATAATTACTACCTTTAAGAAAAGATTTTGATTGTATTTGAAAAAATTACTTCTGATATTGTTTTTCATCACGAACTGTGGTTTTTTAACGCAGCAACGGACTATTGCCCAAAACTCTAAAAAAGATTCGCTCGAAAAAAGGATTAATACAGCTGCCGAAGACAGTAATAAAGTAAATACTCTTGTCTTATACAGCAATGAACTAATTCAATATGATATTAAAAAAGCGGAAAAATTTGCCCTCGACGCCATCCGTCTTTCCCGCCAAATTCATTTTAAAAAAGGAGAGGCTTCTGCCATCTTGCTCCTCTCAAAAATAAGCCGTTCCAAGGGAGACCGAATCAAATCGCTGAACAAAATTGCGGAAGCACTTACCATTTTCGAAAAATTTAATGATAAGTCCGGCCAGGCGAAAGCGTACTTTGAATTGGGCTATGTTTACAAAGAAACCGATAACTATAAGAAAGCAATCGAAAGTTTTACCAAGGCTTTCACTTTATACAAGGAAACAAAAGACGAGCTTAACGCAGCTTTATGCCAAATGGTAATGGGACACGTTAATGCCGACAGAGCGAGCGTTTTAAGGGACACTTCCTACCTCAGAAAAACATTAAATCTTTACGGATACGCTTTACAGTATTACATAAAAACCAACAATCAGGAGCGCATCTGCGTTTCCTATATCAACATGGCCAATACTTATCTTGGATACAACAAACTTACGAAATCAGACAATTTCTTACGAAAATCGATTGACTATTCGAATCAATCCCTGGAAATAAGCCAAAACCTGAAAGACAACACCCGAACTTGCATTAATCTGCTCAATCTCGGAGAAGCCTACAAATATCGCAACGATTATCCTGAGGCATTAAACTATTTTTTAAAGGCCTACGAATTAGCCCAAAAAAGCGGTAATGTCTTGAATAAACTGTCCGCTATGAATCAGATGATGCTCATTTACAAAGAAATGGGAGCGCTAAACAAAGTACTGTCCATCTCTAATGAATATCTGAAAATTGCAAAATACAACCATTATATTGGCAACTTAAAAGACCATTACCAATTGCTTTCCGAAATTTATCATTCCCAAAACAATTATCAAAAAGCCTACGAAAGCCGTTTACTTTACGAAAGCTATTCCGACAGTATACTGAATAAGGAAAAAGCAAATGCATTAGCCAGATTTCAGGTAGAATTTGAATCAAAAAACAAAGACAAAGAAATTGCATTGCTGAACAAAAATCAGGAGCTGCAACAAACCAAACTCGAACAACAACAAACCATACGTAATTATCTGGTAGGAGCTGTCACGCTAATCCTGCTACTCTTATTTGTAGTCTACAATCGATTTAAACTCAAAGTCAAGGCAAACCAGATTATTACTGAAAAGAATAAAAAACTTGAAAAACTGTCTATTGTGGCACGGGAAACCGCAAACGGAGTATTCATTACGGATAAAGACGGTAACGCAGAATGGTTCAACGAAGGATTTTCGAAACTGTTCGGATGGCAAAACATGGAAGAATACTTGCAAAAAAGAGGCAAAAACATTTTAGAAGTAAGCGGTAAAGACAACATTAAAGACATCATTGAAGAATGTATCCGGGAAAAAAAATCGATACGTTATGACGCTATCAACCCGATTAAAGGTGGGGATGAAATTTGGGTACAAACCACCCTTACCCCAATTTTTGACAAAAACGGAAACCTTAAAAATTTAGTTTTTGTAGATGCCGATATTACAGAATTAAAAAAATCCGAACAACAGGTTTCTGACATGAATAAAGAACTGGAAGCCTTTTCCTATTCCGTCTCACACGATTTACGAGCACCCTTGCGTGCCATAAGCGGGTACTCTCAAATTTTAAAGGACGATTACGCTTACGTTATGGACGAAGAGGGCATTAGAACCCTTAACGCCATTCTCAAGAATTCCAAAAAAATGGGAGAACTTATAGATGACCTACTTGCTTTTTCAAGGTTAAGAAGAGCCGATCTGACCACCTCACACCTAAACATGACACAATTGGTAACTTCTTTACTGGAGGAAGTTATTGAAAAAGACCACGATAACGTAAGCGTTAAAATAACGGATTTACTCCCGGCAAAAGGAAGTCAGGCTTTAATCACACAAGTTTGGACGAATTTACTTTCAAATGCATTAAAATTTTCAAAGAAGAAAGACAAACCGGTCATCGAAATTGGGTCGTATCCTGAAAATGATTCAGTGGTTTATTATGTAAAAGATAATGGTGCAGGCTTTGATATGCAGTATTACCATAAGCTTTTCGGGGTTTTTCAGCGATTGCATTCCCAGGAAGAATTTGAAGGCACCGGAATTGGTCTAGCCATTGTTCAAAAAATAATCCATCGTCATAACGGAAGCGTTTGGGCCGAATCAAAATTAGGAGAAGGAAGCAGTTTCTATTTCAGTTTACCAAATATAACGTCTTAAAAAAACAGAAATTATGAGCTATAACAACATTGAAATTGTATTTGTGGATGACAATCCCGACGATGCGACTCTCACACTTCATGCACTTAAGAAAGGCGGCTTGTCAAATACCATCATACACCTGAAAGATGGGGCTGAAGCGTTGGACTATCTTTATTGTAAAAATGAATTTGCGACACGCAATATTCTGGAACATCCCAAATTATTACTTCTCGACTTAAAAATGCCGAAAGTATCCGGTATCGAAGTGCTCCAAAAAATAAAAACCGACCCTGTTCTTAAAACAATTCCTGTGGTAATCCTGACTTCTTCCAAAGAAGATCCGGATGTAAAAACATGTTACGAACTTGGAGCCAACAGTTATATCGTTAAACCGGTAGAAAGTGAGAATTTCTTCAAAGCCATTAAAGAATTGGGTATGTTTTGGATGATACTTAATCATCCCCCAAGATAACTTTTTCTTAAATTTGCCTGAATAACACGCTCAAAAAACCAGACACATGTCTCAATTAAAAACACTTGCCCTTATAGACGATGATGAAATTATTGTATACCTAACGCAGAGAATTGTATCGGAAACTAAGCTGGTCGATTTAATTCAGGTTTTCAGAAACGGCAAAGAAGCTATCGATTATATTGTTGAAAATAAAAACAACCCCCAGCTGCTGCCGGAAATTATTTTTCTGGATCTTTCCATGCCCATCATGGATGGTTGGGAATTTTTAGAAAATTACATCGGCCTTAAAAACGAAATTGAAAAATCAATTATAATTTACGTCATCACGTCATCCACTTCGTCAGAAGACATGAAAAGAGTAAAAAACATTAAAGAAGTGTCCGACTATCTTGTGAAACCTGTTACAAAAGCCCAATTTATTTCTGTAATTAACCAATTACATTTATCCTGAAAAATGTTTTTAAAAAAATAAGTAATATCTTACAAAATAATTACTACTTTCGTTGTTATGAAAACAGCGAAATTTCCTATTATATTACTTACCCTTGGATTTGCTTCCGGAATTGCAGTAAATCATTATTTCCCACTAAAGCTGCAACACGCCTTCACTATCACCCTAATTGGCATCACTCTTACAATTTTGGCTTACCGAAGAGCAAACACCCATTTTATACAAAAAAAATATTTTGGATGCAGTGTGCTTTTCATGGCTTTTGTATGTGGCATCTTATCGCACACGCTGCATTCTGAGCAGCAATATTCCAGTCATTATTCTCACTTTATCGAAAAAGAAAACGGCTACATTACCGGCACAATTTCAGAGAGACTAAAACCAAATGCTTACTCTGAAAAATATTATTTTAAAGTATCTCATTGGAATAACAAACCTGCTACAGGAAAAATACTTCTCAATGTCTCAAAAAAAGATTTCCCCCGTCAATTAGAGGCAGGCGATCAATTACAGTTGCTTGAGCTTCCCCAACCTATTGCAAAATCCATCAATCCGTATCAGTTTAATTATGCCGCATACTTGGAGAAACAATATATATTCCATCAAGTACAATTGAAGGCAACAGATTTCAAAATTATTTCACAGCAGAATAATTTCGACTACTATATCGAGAAATATCGCGATAAGCTTTTGGACAGTTTTAAAATCCATCAGTTTCCGGAGCCGGTTTACACTATCATCAAAGCTTTACTACTTGGGCAGCGACAGGATTTGGATGCGGAAATCAATCAGCAGTATACCGATTCTGGAGTGATACACATTTTGGCTATTTCCGGCCTACACATTGCCATATTGTATGCCATATTGCTAACCTTTTTAAAACCGTTAAGCCGTTTAAGAAATGGCAAGTTCATACAACTTCTTATAGCGCTCGGATGCCTTTGGGGGTTTGCATTACTCTCCGGATTATCCGCATCTGTAGTGCGCTCTGTGGTAATGTTCAGTTTCATAAGTTGGGGTGTGTACCGGAATCAGACCAACAACATGTACAATGCAATGGCCGTTTCCATGCTGACCATTTTGTTTTTTAAGCCTAACTTCCTGTTTGATGTAGGTTTTCAACTGAGTTACGCCGCAGTGTTTTCAATTGTTGCCTTACAACCTTTGTTTCGAAAATATTATTTCCCCCGAAATCGAATCCGCAACAAAATCCTGAATTATGGTATCGATTTGGTCATCATTTCACTTATTGCCCAAATTGGTGTGCTACCCATTAGCTTGTATTACTTTCATCAATTCCCAAGTTTATTTTTACTAGCGAACCTCGTGGTAATTCCGCTCTCCAGTTTTATTTTAGTCTACGGAATATTCATTTTACTAATGAATTTCATTTGGCCGACAACCGCAATTCTTTTAGGAAAACTACTCTCCGGTTCTATCGTACTGATGAATGATTACATTGCCTGGATTACTACCTTCGAAGGGTTTACTTTAAAAGAAATTCCCTTTTCGTTTCCATTGCTCGTAAGTCTTTATTTGCTGATTGCAACAATGGTGTTTTGGTGTTATCAGAAAAACTACAAACGATTGATTACAGCAGTTTTTTGCGGATTGCTCTTCCAACTTACCCTTCTCATAACAATTCACGAAAACGACAACCAAAATGAATTCATTGTTTTCAACAACAAAAAGAAAACCCTGCTGGCTGAAAAAAGAAACGAGAAGATCCTCGTGTACACCAATGACAGTCTTATAGAAAACAACAATAACCTCAGGGCTTACAACAGAGGGAAATTCAAACAGAAATTAGAAATTTATCCTATTCAAAATGTAGTCTATTATAAAGAAAAATCGATTCTGATTGTGGACAGTATAGGCATTTACAACCTTAGCAGACAACCGGATATTGTCCTGCTCACACAATCGGCAAAAATAAATCTGGAGCGGTTGGTTGCGACATTGCGCCCCAAACAAATTATAGCAGACGGCTCGAATTACAGAAAAGCAATAACCCGATGGAAAGCCACTTGTGAAAAAGAAAAAATCCCTTTCCATGCCACTGTCGAAAAGGGATTCTATAAAATTAATTGATTTTTTTAAGTTCATCAAGCAGTTGCTCTGCCGTTCTGTAACCGATAATGGGTGGCTTGATTTCCCCTTTATTATCTAAAACAAAAACCGACGGATAACCCGGAACTTTCAAAAACATGGTAAATTCATGCACAGAATTCCTACCTTTTCGGTTCGGGTCGAAATTCGGATTTTTGTATTGTTTATCCTTATAGGTTACCTCTGAGTTACCTTCAGCATTAAATTTTACAGGATAATAATTTTCAGTAATGTATTTCACAAAAGCAGGATCGTGAAACGTATTTTTATCCAACATCTTACAAGGGCCACACCAGTCGGTGTAAACATCCATGAAAATCGGTTTGGCTTTTTTAGGCTTCTTTTTCTGTAATGTCAAAGCTTCGTCAAGCGTCATCCATTTAATTTCGGCTTCCTGAGCCTGCACCGCCATACTTCCCAAAATCAAAAAGAAGGCAAAAAACATTTTTTTCATTATTATCCTTTTTTATAATTCGCTAAAATCTGATTCGCTCCTGTCAACCAAGCCTCCGGACCTCCGGCTACATAACCGGTACGTCCCAATTGGGAAAGATTGATTTTCCCGTCTTCTTTCTTTTGTGCCGTGATAAACCAAACTGTCGGATAGCTTTGTATTTTCAAGGCATCCTGTAATCCGAAATTTTGTTGTTGAATAGCCGGATCCAATTGTTTTTTCCTTGGAAAGTCCAGCTCTACCAACACCACATGCTCTTTGGCCCATGCAACAAACTCAGTCTTATGAAACACCTCTTTCTGTAAACGCATACACCATCCGCACCAGTCACTTCCCGTAAAGAAAAGCATCAATGGTTTTTTTTCTGCAACAGAAAGCTGCATTGCTTTGTCAAAATTGGTATGCCACGTCAATTCACTTTCCTGCGCCTTAACGGAATAAGTACTCATGACAACAAGCAATAACACTACTATTTTCTTCATCATCAAAATGATTTACAGCATACTAAATAACAAAAATAATGCCGAATACCGATATTATTTAACGTCCTGCATTAATTTTTTAACCAAAGGTGAAATCGCAATAAGGACCACCCCTGCAATTAACGCATAAATAGCCAGTTGCTCGTAACCCTCTGCATAAACGTTCAGTTTTTCGAGATTGGTGGCATTTTCGGAAGCTTCTGCAATGTTAGCTCCTAGCAAGCCTGCAAAATATTGTCCGTAGGCGCTGGCCAGAAACCACATTCCCATGATTACCGCCTGTGTCTTCTGAGGCGACAACTTTGTCATGGCACTCATCCCGATCGGTGACAAACACAACTCACCAAACGTAATGATAAACCATCCGAACGTAAATAAATCCAAGGAAGTTTTCCCATCAGGCCCGGCAAAGAATTTAGTATAATAGAAAACCCAGAAACCGGCTGCTAAAAACAAAAAGCCCAATCCGAATTTCACTACGGTATTTGGTTCAATTTTGCGTTTTGCCATCCAAAGCCAAGCCATTCCGACTAACGCTGCAAAACCAATTACAAATAATGAATTCGCTGAGTTATTAACGCCGTTAGGATCAAGCTCCACCCCTAAAACTGTATTGTGCAAATTGTTCGCGGCAAACAAACTTAAAGATCCACCACTTTGCTCGAAGAAAGCCCAAAAGAAAATGGAGAATACTATAAAAACTAATGCCGCTAAAAGTTTGAGGTTCTCTGATTTTGAGAAATTTTTCATCTCATAAAACAAATACAGCACAGATGCCGGACCGATAACCATCATGAAATAGTCTGTATACTTTGTATTGGCTACCATCAAAATGATAACCGGTATTATAGCTAATGATCCAATATAAGTTGCGATTTCAAAAATCTTACGCTTGGAATCTTCCAGATGACGCAAAGGTGAAAGCCCAATTTCACCAAGACTTTTTTGAGTTTGGGTAAACGTAAGTAAACTGATAATCATCACAATCGATGCAAATCCGAAAGCAAAATTCCAACGCAAATGCTCCGGAATAAATGACGACCACAAGCTCCCTTTGGCTACCGCTATACAAATATAGCCTCCAATAAGAGCTCCCAGATTAACTCCTGCATAAAAAAGAGAGAATCCGGCATCTCTTCGCACATCTCCATCTTTATAAAGTTGTCCTACCATAGAAGAAATGTTCGGTTTGAAGAAACCAGTACCTACTATAGTAAAAGAAATTCCTAAAAAGAAAAAACTCTTAGGCTCTACGGATAAAATGATACTTCCTGTAATCATCAGTAACCCTCCCCAAAACAAAGAACGGCGCAAACCTAAAATTTTATCGGCAAACAAACCTCCAATGAAAGTAAAGGCATATACCCAGGCCTGAGTAGCACCATACTGTAAATTGGCAGTGGTTTCCCCCATCGACAACTGACTGACCATGAATACCACCAACATTCCACGCATTCCGTAGAAACTGAAACGCTCCCACATCTCGCTGAAAAACAAATACCAAAGCTGCTTTGGATACTTTCCTTTAAAATCTTGAATTTGTTCTATTGTATTACCCATCTTAATTCAATCCTTTTTCTTTCATGACTCCGTTTAAGCGCTTCAAAATAGAAAGTCCTAACAAGGTGGCAAACAACAACAAACCGCAGTTTACAATAAAGAAATTCGCTTTATTGTCGTAATCGTACCACATACTGGCCAATACCCCCGATAATTTGTTTCCGATGGAAATTGACAGGAAGAAACCACCCATCATTAAAGCCGTTAAACGCGGTGGACTCAATTTAGACACGATAGACAGTCCCATCGGTGACAAACACAATTCCCCGATAGTAATTACGCCATAGGTTCCCACCAACCATAGTGGTGAAACTTTTACGGCGCCATTGCTTCCAATATAAACAGCAGCCACCATAAACAAACAAGATAATGCTGATATAAATAATCCCAATACGATTTTAGACGGAGTAGTCGGTTCCTTTCCTCTTCTGCGCAATAAAGCGAAGAATCCTACCACAACCGGCGTTAACAAAATAATCCAGCCCGGATTAATGGATTGGAACAATTCAGTATTGATTAAAGAAACTTTCTGCTCCGGATTGGCTTCTAATTCCGCTCTTTGTTCGGCAGAAACATTCGTAAAATAGACATCTTTCCCCTGAACCTTAATCGGCTCGCCCGCATCATCTTTCTCTGCCTGGAATTGATTGTCGTATTTCTGTACTTCTTTAGTTTGATAATCTTTTTGATCCACCAGATAAATTTTCTCCAAAGCCGATTCCGTTGTTCCCGTTACCTGACGATCTGTGTAATAATTAGCCCAACGTGTTAAAGCCGTTCCGTTTTGCTTAAATACGGCCCAGAACAGCATTCCCACGGCAAAAATCGCCAATAAGGCTCCCAACGGACGTTTATCTTCGTGATTGGCTTTCAGGTACAAACGAACATAAAAGATGATAACCGGGATACATGCAAAAATAAAGGCATCCGTGGAATCACTTTTAAAAATATTTCCTGGAATCATCCATCCTATGGCTCCCGCAATAATCGCCGGTAAAAACACCATGGATAAAATGCGGTTCAAGCTAATATCACCTTCCTGTTTCGGTTTCATCACATTAGCGTGTTCTAAATGTTTCTTCCCAAAATAAAAAATGATTAACCCTAAGAACATCCCTACTCCCGCTGTTATGAAAGCCGCACTCCAGCCGTACTGATTACGCATGAAAGCCGCTATAATATTACAGATAAAGGCCCCAATGTTGATCCCCATGTAGAAGATGTTGTAACCGGCATCTTTATTCGCTTTATACTGTTCCTCAGAATACAAATTCCCGACTAAAGTGGAAATGCTTGGTTTAAAGAAACCGTTTCCGACGATAATTAAAGCCATCGACACATAAAAAGCAGTCAGATTGTGAAACCCTAAACCGATATAGCCTAATCCCATCAGGAAACCTCCCAGATAAATCGCTTTGAAGTACCCTAAAACCCTATCGGCTAAAAATCCTCCTAAAAATGGGGTAAGATAGGTTAAGGCAATATAGGTTCCGAAAATATCATCGGCATATTTATCGGAAAAAGCCAGACCGCCAGTAGCAGCCGGATCAATCATATACAAGACAAAAATTCCGATAATAAGGTAATAACCAAAACGTTCCCACATTTCGGTAAAAAACAAAAAGAGTAGTCCTTTAGGGTGTTTGTTCTTCATAGTTATAAATTAAAAAAGCCTGCAACTAGGTTACAGGCTTGAAAGATATAAAAATATTTTGGAATGGAATTAGTTGATTCCGTGCATCATCTTTTTCAATCGTGGCGATACTAACGCCAAAATAATAGCAGCGATACCACACAATACTACGAAAACCATGAAAAATTCATATAAATTGTGGATCTCAAAACCTGCAAATGAAGTATTGGCAATTGGCAACTGCTCCTTCTCAAATAAAGCAACTTGTTCTGCTGTTAAAGTAACTTTTTTATCCAAAACGTCCTGCAGATTGAATCCAAGTTTTTTAGCCTTTTCGAACTTATCTCCTGTTGCCGGAATAATTGCTCCCAATGATCCTGCTAAAGCATAACCCGCAGCATTAGAGATGAAGAATACACCGTACAACAACGAGGCAAATCGTTTTGGAGCCAATTTCCCTACCAATGACAATCCAATTGGTGACAAACACAACTCACCCAAGGTCTGAATGAAGTACAATAACATCAACCATTTGATTGCCAATAATCCTGAGTTTCCTAAATCTTTAACGTTATGTGCAATAATAAAGTAACTCAAAGCAATTAAAGCAAGTCCCATCGCTTGTTTCATTGGCGACACAGGCTCTTTTCCTTTTGATCTAAGCTTATCCCATAACAAACTGAACGGTAAGGCCATCATAACTACAAATATTCCATTGAAAATCTGAACCATGGACGGCGGCATATCCCAACCAAAAATATTTCGGTCGGTTTGGTTGTCTGCGATAAACGTTAAAGAGGAACCGGCCTGTTCGAACGCGGCCCAGAAGAAAATGATAAAAAAGGAAACAATGTAAATAACCCAGATTCTTTGTCTCTCCACTTTGTTTTCGGCAGAACTCATAATTAAATAGGCCAAAGCTATACCTGCAGAATAAATAAACGGATAGATAATCCCTTTTATCAGCTGCCCCATTGCAACGGATGAAAATCCTAATTCTCCTACCAACAAGTAACGGAACACAAAAAACAACGCCCCAAAAATCATAGCAGCAATTCCGATTGACTTTCCGGAGAAATGCGCGGTTTGCGTTTCGCCTTCCTCAAAATCGTGGCTGGTATTGTGTTTTGGCAAACCTCCAATAGGACGACCTTCCGGTGTTACTACATATTTATTTTTCAGAATAAAGAACGTGATGGTTCCGATTATCATTGCAATTGACGCGGCTAAAAATCCCCATTTGAAAGCATGGATATCTCTCACTCCGGTTGCGGCATCTTTAACATCTCCCACATAAGGGCAAATAAATTGACCTAAAAATGCCCCGATATTGATTCCCATGTAGAAAATGGTAAACGCCGAATCCAACTTGTCTTTGTCTTGTTTTGGATAAAGACTTCCCACCATGGAAGAAATGTTCGGTTTAAAAAATCCATTTCCGAAAATGATAATGAATAAGGCAATCCACATGAACAATTTTGCCGACTCTATACTTCCATCGAATGTTGATGCGCTGATAAACAACAAAAACTGACCAATAGCCATCAAAGTACCACCCAACATGATACTGTATCGGTTACCGATATATTTATCCGAGATAAATCCTCCCAGAAGCGGTGTTAAATAACATAATGCCAAAAAACCACCATAGATAATGGCTGCATCAGCTTCTTTAATTAATAATGAATTTACCATAAATAGGGTAAGAATCGCTCGCATTCCGTAGAAGTTGAAGCGCTCCCACATCTCGGTCCCGAAAAGTACCCAAAGTCCTTTTGGATGCCCTTGTTTCGCTGTTTCGCTCATTTTTAGTTTTGGTTTTTGAAAATTTATAGAGTGTTAATGTTAAAGGTTTCCTTTAATGAAATTCGTCATTTTCGTATACAATTGCAAACGTGTTTTTCCACCGAAAATACCGTGGTTTTTATCCGGATAGATCGCCCAATCAAACTGTTTATTAGCCTGTACTAAAGCTTCTACCATTTTCATGGTGTTCTGTACGTGTACATTATCGTCGGCTGTACCATGAATCAAAAGGAAATTCCCTTTCAGTTTGCTTACGTGGTTGATTGGTGAATTGTTATCATATCCACCTTGGTTTTCCTGTGGGGTTTGCATGTAACGCTCAGTGTAAATACTGTCGTAAAACCTCCAGCTGGTAACCGGTGCTACCGCAATTGCAGTCTTGAACACATCGGCACCCTGGAAAAGGCAGTTGGAAGCCATAAAACCGCCATACGACCATCCGAAAATACCGATTCTGGATTTGTCTACATACGCATACGTTCCGAACAATTTGGCAGCATCAATCTGGTCTTCCACTTCATATTTTCCTAATTCTTTTTGCGTACATTTTTTAAACTCAGCCCCTTTGAAACCAGTTCCGCGACCATCTACACAAGCTACAATATAACCCTGTTGCGCCAACATCATAAACCAGTAATCGTCTGTGCTGTTCCAGTTATTATCTACTTGCTGAGAACCAGGTCCTGAATATTGGAACATGAACACCGGATATTTTTTAGTTGGATCAAAATCTTTCGGTTTAATCATCCAAGTGTTTAACTTATGTCCTTTTTCCGTTGTGATTTCTGAGAATTCTTTCGTAGGCAAATCATATTTCGCCAATTTAGTTTCTAACGCTTCATTGGAAACGATTGTTTTAACCAACTTCCCTGTTTTTGTTTCAAGCAATGTGTACTTAGGTGCATTTTTGGCACTGGAATACGAATTGATAAAATACTGGAAATTAGGACTGAAAGTAGCACCATTCGTTCCGGTTTGCAGGGTTAAGCGTTTTTTAGCGCTTCCGTTTAATTTAACACTATAAACATCACGGTTAATGGAACCGTTTTCTGTTGACTGAAAATAAATCGCACCGGCTTTCTCATCAAACCCGTAATAAGCGGTTACTTCCCATTTCCCTTTGGTAATCTGGTTTTTCAGTTTTCCGTTTTTGTCGTAATGATAAATGTGGTTAAAACCGTCTTTTTCAGATGTCCAGATAAAACTGTTGTCTTTTAAGAACGTAAGGTTATCAGTTACATCCACATAGGCTTTGTCTTTTTCATTTAACACCGTTTTTGTTGCTCCGGTGGTTCCGTCTACAAACAACAGATCCAGATTGTTTTGGTGACGGTTCAAAACCTGTGCACTTAACGTATTGGCCTCATTTGTCCATTCGATACGGGCGATGTAGAAATCAGTGTATTTATCTAAATTGATTTTCTTAGCTGCTGCCGTTTTTACATCATAAACATGTAATGAAACATCGGAGTTCTTTTCTCCGGCTTTAGGGTATTTGAAAACATTTTGTGACGGATACAATCCCGATACATACATGTCCATTGAGAATTCAGGAACATTGGTTTCGTCAAAACGGATGAAAGCAATTTTATCGCTTGTTGCGTTCCAGTCAAAAGCACGAACAAAGGCAAATTCTTCTTCGTACACCCAATCCGTGATTCCGTTGATGACTGCATTTTTCTTACCGTCAGCAGTAATTGGCGTATGTTTTTTGGATCCTAAATCATAAACATACAGGTTATTTTGATAAGCATAAGCGATTTTAGTACCGTCAGGTGAAAAAATTGGCTCCTGAACTTTGTAATCGGCCAGTTTCTCTAAGGATTTCGTAGCCGTATCGTAAATAAAATAATCCGCTACAAACGAATGACGGAAAATCTGATCAGAATTGTTCGCAATCAGAATTTTCTTTTCGTCTTTACTGAAGGTATAGGCATCAATTCCCTGTAATTCTTTGTGATTTTTGGAATCGATTAAAGTTGATACTTTCTCCAACGTAGCAAAATCGTACAAATCAATTTGATTGGATCGGGTAGCCCTGTCGAAATTAAGCACCGTGTACTGGTTGGTATTCTTCATGGCTTCTAGTGCATTCATTCCTTGTGTACGGAACGCACCTCCCCAGATTTCCTCAAGGGTTAATTTTTGTTGTGCCAGTGCCGAAACAGACGTTAGCACCAGTAAAAACAGACATTTTGTGATATTTTTCATAAAATCGATGGTAAAAAAACTTCCAATTTTAGTGAAAAAATATCAATTGTAGGCAATTTAATTTGTTAAAAGGTAAAAACACCACACAAACGCCTATCATTATCATCGGCTTTTTTTAACACTTTATCGATATATTTTCAAAATAAAGACAAACAAAATGAGAATTATTAGTTAAAGTATTATATTTATTAGTTGACTTGTTAAATCAGACTGCGATCACCCAATTCTATGATAAAAAAAATAGCTTTTTTTTCATTACTCCTGTTTTTTTGCCAAACCACATTTGGTCAGGTATTCAATTATGAGATACTGGATCAGAGTTCTGGCTTGCCTTCATCTACCGTTATATCCATAACACAGGACAGCCGTAACCTGATATGGATTGGTACCGATGGCGCAGGATTAATCCGATACGACGGTAAAAACTTCCGTATCATCAACAAATCGAAAAAAAAGGAAGGTTTTTTTGTTATTGACATCGCCGAAGATGCCAACAAAAATATTGTTATGGCAACCCGATACTCTGGGCTTTTAATCTATAACGGTCAGGAATTTATACGGGAATTCGATCACACTAATCCTCTAATAAAAGGGGCATACGTAAAAAAACTACTCCCGACTCCTACAGGAACCTATTGCTTTACCGACAAAGAAATCTTTTTCCTCAAGAAAGATTATTCGATGGAAATCATTACCCGATTTAATGATGAATCGCTGGATATCAATTCCGTTTACAAGGACCGCTTTTCAAATATTTTTATCGGAACACAGAACGGAATCCTGAAAGTTACGGGCAAAAAAACAACCGCCATTGAGCCTGAAAAATTTAACGGCTACACTTGTCTTACCGAAACGGGAGAGAATCAAATCGCGATAGGAAATTCAAAAGGAGAGGTATACCAATTGAAAAGCAGAAGCAAAGACTCCTTTGAAATAACCTTCACGGACAAAATAACACTATCCAACAAAGAAGTTTTTTCCATCACAAAAATGCTCAAAGGGCGAAGTGGTTTCATCTGGATGGCCGGAACCCAAAAACAAGGCCTGGCCATGCACATGAAAGGGTACACCAGTTTCATCAACGAGACAAACGGCTTTATGGGAGAAAACATTTTCTGCATGTTTCAGGACAAAGGCGGGCAAATGTATATCGGAACATACGGCACAGGACTTTACCGAGCCAGCTCCCAAAACTTCTACAACTATAACAACATCCCGGAACTGAAATCGCCTTATATTTTTTCTGTCTTAACTACCGAAAAGGGATTGTATGCCGGGGTTCTAAATACCGGTATTTATTATTTTGAAAGTGACGAAACACAGGAACTCCGCCTAAAAAGAAAATATAATAACATGCGAGGGGCCTCTTGTCTTTTCATGAATCATAAAAAAGAAGTTCTGGCTGCCACCAGAGGAGGCGTTTTTATAGTTGGCGAAAAAAGCCTTATTCCCACCCCTATAAACAGCAAAATACCTGAAAATTCAACTATTAACATCATTAAGCAGGACAAATCCAACCGGTATTTTATAGGAACCCAAAATGGTGTTTTAATTACCGATCCCAATTTAAATCAAATAGCTTTCATCAGTAAGATGAATGACGGAGTAGACGTCGGAAATGCCACGAGTTTGGAAGAAATAAACAGTAAACAATGGTACATCGGAACCAATAAAGGACTCTTCACAGTTACTGAAAAAGCGCTAGGATCCTTTCAGATTTCATCCCCAATAATTGTAAAAACCGTCACAACCTCCTGTAAAGACAGTAATGGAAATTACTGGTTCGCCGGAGACAATAAACTGCATTTTGTTAGAGGAAACACTATAAAAGTATTTACTACAGACAACGGCCTTACTTCCACTTTTATTTATACTCTTTCTGCCGACCAGAAATCCAATATTTATATCGGCTCCAATTTAGGCATCGACAAAGTAACCGTAACCGAGGAAGGTAAAATCACCAACATTTACAATTACGATTCCGAAAATGGATTTAAAGGACTCGAAACCAATACAAGAGCACAAACTACAGATGAAAACGGAAACCTATTTTTCGGGACTCCAAAAGGCCTTTACAAATACCTAACCCATTACAAACCCCGAACAAAAGATCAGGCAGTTCTACGAATTACCGGTGTAGACGTTTTTAACCAATCCAGAAATTGGGCAACTGAAAAAGATTCTGGGGATAATTGGTTCAATATTCCGAAACAAGGACATGTTTTTAACCCCAAAGACAACCAATTAACCTTCCGTTTTGGTGTAATCAATTAAAAAAACGACTCCGAAGTATATTACACCTATCACCTTAAAGGCGCAGACAACACCTGGTCTAAACCACTAAAAACAAGAGAGGTAACTTACACCAACCTAAACCACGGCCAATACAAATTCGAAGTAAAAATGGTCGATAAGTTGGGTAATACCATAGGTCCTTCTACTGATTTTAGCTTTGAAATTGAGGCACCGTATTATTACAAATGGTGGTTTTTACTACCTATTTTCTTTTTTATAGGCCTTTTTGCCAAAATTGTTTTCAAAAAAGCTTCAACTTATAACAAAGATTTCATCAAAAATTTTGCAGATGATTATGACAATGCCAACGAGTTACGCACTTATTTCTTCTTTCTTGGAATCATTTTTCCGCTCACGGAAGTGATAAATCTTTTCTTTATTGAACGTAGTAATTTCGATCTGATATCTAATCTTTTTGTAGGTATTTTTTGTTTCACAATATATTATCTGTCTAAAGAATATAAAAAAATAAGAGACCTACTGGGAACAATTTTTATATGTTTCATTACATTATACGCCATAACGGTTGTCTATAAAATTATCATGCTCCCTTTCGATTTAATAACGTTTACAGAATTCCTGCTGATTTTATTCTTCTCCTATAGTGTTTTCAAAAAGGTGAATCAGTATTTGTTTTTTGTAATTTCACTCATTGCTATTTTAGTTGTTTTGCTTTTCAACCACACTACGGAAACCAAACAAATCATCACACTCATAAACACTTCGTTTATTATACTGGTAATCAATTATGCCCGTCGGATAGCCATTCTGAATGCCAATGATAAAATCATTTTCACCAGCAGTATTATTAACAATTCCAATTCACTGACTATTGCCACAGACCGTCACGGAAATTTGACCTTCTGTGGAAAATCTATTGAAAAAATTCTTGGCTACACCCCTGAAGATGTAATGGGCGAAAATTTCTGGAAACTCACACAAGACAAAGAGTTTAAAGAAGTTGACTACAATACTGTTTATGTTCCTGATTCGGTTTATATCCGGAAATTAAAATGCAAAAACGGAGATTACAAATACATTCAATGGGCCGACCAGAAATACAGTGACAATCTTTTTGTAGCTAACGGCCAGGATATTACCGGAAAAGTTTTGGTGGAAGAACAATATCGCAACCTGGTTCAGTATGCGTCTGACATCATTTTTGAAATTGACCGTAAAGGCCATTTCACATTTGTAAACCAATTTGCCGTTAAATTATTAGGCTTTCCAATGGAATATTTTATTGGAAAACATTTCTCGGATCTTATCCCTAAAGAATATGCAAAAATGATCAACGATTATTATGCTGTTCATGGTGATGATGACGAATTTGATGTTATTGAATTCCCAATCATTAAAAAAGATGGGGATAGACTTTGGGTTTCTCAAAAAGTCACGGCCAAAAAAGACGACAAAGGAAAAATTTTCGGATATTCAGCCATTGTCAGAGACATTACTACCGCTAAAAAAATCGAAATTGAAGACAATATCCGCAAGGAAAGAAGTTTAAGTCTGAATCAAACACTGAACAAAATTTCCACTATAAACTTCCTGCAATATGAAAACCAGGAAAAATTAATACAATATATTATAAAGCAAGCCGCTTTGGCCATGAACATTGACCGTGCCAGCTTGTGGAACAACTATAACGACAGAATCGAACTGTACACACTATACGAAAAAGCGAACGACACTTATATTTCAGGAAAAAAACTGTTAAAAACGGAATATCCTATCTATTTCAACGCCATAGAAGGCAAAGGCAGCATAGTTGCAGATGATGTTGAGACCGACCCAAGTACCGTTGAATTCACCAAAAGTTACACCAAAACATACAATATTAAATCCCTTTTAGATTTCCCGATCATCGTTTCCGGAGAACTCGTAGGAGTAACTTGTTATGAAACCGTAGCAGTCTCCAGAAAATGGAGCATTGATGAAATTAACTTTGCCCGAACGGTTGCCGATATTATAGCATTAGCAATCGAGACCACTAAACGCAAAAAAGCAGAACATCAGATTATCTTTAAAAGCGAAATCCTTACCTCCATTGCCAAAACCACTGACCGTTTACTGAAAAGTGAAAATGTCAATCAGATTTTTGAAGATTCGATGCGTTATATCGGTGAAGCCACCAAAGTAGATCGTGTCTATTATTTCGAAAACGACATGGCGACCAACCTGATGAGTCAACGTTTTGAATGGTCGAAAAACGAGGCGCTAAAAGAAATAGACAATCCTGAATTACAAAATATCGCGCATGATGTGTATCCGGAATTCATGGATTACTTATTAAAAAACAAACCGTACATAGCTAAAGTAAACGATATACACGAAGAAAGCTTAAAACGCATTCTTGAAGAACAGAATATACTTTCCGTACTGATTTTACCAATTTTCATCAAAGAAAGTTTTGGTGGTTTTATTGGTTTTGATGATTGTACCATAGAACGGGAATGGACCACAGACGAAGTAAACATCTTACAGACCTTCACCAACAACATTGCTTCCACCATAGAACGTATCAACGGAGAAAAAACCATTAAAGAAAGTGAGGAAAAATTCAGGCTGTTAGCCAACAATATTCCGGCTGCAGTATATTTGGTGAAATACAATCCGCAACGCACTAAAATCTTCCTGAATGATGAAATTGAAAAATTAACCGGCTATTCCAAAGACGATTTCTTCGATGGAAGAATTTCTCTTTTTGATTTGTACCACCCAGAAGAAAAAGAAAGGGTATCAAAAGAAATAGAGAAAAACATTTTAAACAACAAGCCTTTTCATATTTCCTGCAGATTGATAAAGAAAAACGGAGAAATCATCTGGATTGAGGAATATGGTGAAGCCATTTCCATTGAGAAAGACAGTAAATATATTGAAGGGGTAGTCATCGACATTACTGAACGAAGAAAAGTAGAAGATGCCTTAAAAGCAAAAGAAGTAGCCGAAGCCGCCAACAAATCAAAAACTCAATTCCTGGCGAATATGAGTCACGAAATCCGTACACCGCTAAACGGTATCATTGGTTTTACGAATCTTTTACTCAAAACGGATTTGAACTCTGTTCAGGAACAATATACTGTTACCGTAAACCAATCGGCTGATGCCTTGCTGGAAATTGTAAATGACATTCTTGATCTTTCTAAAATTGAAGCTGGAAAACTAGAATTAGACATCACCAAGACCAATCTGCACGACATTGTCAATCAAGTAATTGATATGGTGAAATATTCTGCTCATGAAAAAAATCTTGAGCTTATTGTAAACATTCCGGAAGACATACCCTGCTTAATTTGGGTAGATGAAATACGAACAAAACAAATTCTGGTCAACCTATTGGCCAATGCCGTGAAATTCACCCTTGAAGGCGAAATTGAGCTCGAAGTACGGTATGAAGAAATAAACGAATCAAAATCAAAAATGAAATTCTTTGTAAAAGACACCGGGATCGGAATTAAACCGGAAAACAGAAAAAGAATTTTTGAAGCCTTTTCTCAGGAAGATAATTCCACTACCCGAAAATTTGGCGGTACAGGATTAGGTATTCCTATCACAGACAGCCTGTTGCAATTAATGGACAGCAAATTACAATTGGAAGATCGTCCGGAAGGAGGAACCATTTTCTTCTTTGAGCTGGAATTTAAAGCCGAACACTGCGGATCACTGAAACAACTCGAAGGCAATACATTCAAAAAAGCATTGATTCTGGAAGACAATACAACGAATTCTGAAGTATTACAACGCATGCTTAACCATTTTCATATCAAAACGGTTACAAATAAAAACTATCAAAACGCTTATAAGTTCAATCCGGATGTCGATATTTTCGTGGCAGACTACGAGCTCATCGGAAACGAAGGAATTGATGATCTTTCGAAATTTGGAAAACCGATTATCCTGATGCAGAATTCAAATGCGAATATCGGCAACTATCCAATGACAACAACTATAAAACCATTGGTAAAACCTGTAAAAATTCACATCCTGCAACAAACACTAAACGAGCTAAATAATCCGGATGCAACAGAAACGACGGTTATATCAACGCCTTATCAGGAAATAAACCTTAATGACGAAATTCGCATTCTTATTGTGGAAGACAACAAAATAAACATGTTACTATCGAAAACACTTGTCGAAAAAATTATCCCAAAAGCCTTGGTTTTTCAGGCCAAAAATGGAGAAGAGGCCATAGAACAGCATACCCTTCACAAACCGCATATCATCCTAATGGACATCCAAATGCCAATTGTAAACGGATATGAGGCTACCCAAAAAATCAGAGAAACAGACAATGAATGCATTATCATTGCTCTGACAGCGGGTATTATCAAAGACGAACAGGAATACTGCCGTGAAATTGGAATGAACGATTATCTGGCCAAACCAATCAATCGGGAGATTCTGGAAAAATCACTTTTGAAGTGGACGAAAACTATCCGGTTTTAACACCTTAAAACTGTATCTTTGTCCAACGAATTAAATGCAGATAAAATGACAAAAGCGGTAAGTGGGTTTTCAAAACTTTCCAAAGAAGAAAAAGTACAGTGGATAGCGGAACATCATTTTTCAAATCCGGAGCAAGCCGTTGCGGTACTAAAAAAATACTGGAACAGTGATGCTGAATTGCAAAAACTTCATGATGAATTTATTGAAAATACCATCTCCAATTTTTACCTGCCGCTTGGTGTAGCACCCAATTTCCTGATCAACGGAAAGAACTACACTATTCCCATGGCAATCGAAGAAAGTTCTGTTGTGGCAGCAGCTTCAAAAGCGGCTAAATTCTGGGCACATCGCGGCGGATTTAAGACTACCGTATTGGGCACTGAAAAAATAGGACAAGTTCATTTTATGTTTCCGGGAAGTTTTGAAACACTTCATGCTTTTTTTACCAGTATTACTCCAAAATTGTATTCTGAAACGGAAAGCATTACTAAAAACATGCAAAAGCGTGGTGGTGGAATTCTTGACATAGAATTACGCGACAAAACCTCTGAGCTGGAAAATTACTATCAGCTTCATGCGACCTTTGAAACCAAAGACAGTATGGGAGCTAACTTCATCAATTCCTGTTTGGAACAATTTGCCAAAACCCTGAAAGAAGAAGCCCAAAAATACACGGCCTTTAGCGACGAAGAAAAAAATATTCAGATTATTATGAGTATTCTATCAAATTTCGTCCCGAATTGTTTGGTTCGCGCTGAAGTTTCCTGTCCGGTTGCGGAACTAAAAGAAGACAAAAATATTTCTCAGGAAGAATTTGCCGAAAAGTTTGTTAGAGCTGTTCAAATTGCTGAAATTGAACCTTACCGTGCGGTAACACACAACAAAGGGATCATGAACGGTATTGATGCTGTTATCATTGCTTCAGGAAATGATTTCAGAGCTGTAGAAGCCGGCATACATGCTTTTGCCTCTCGCAATGGGAAGTATACCAGTTTATCACATGCCAAAGTAGAAAATGGCATTTTTACTTTCTGGATGGAAATTCCTTTAGCTTTAGGAACTGTAGGCGGCTTGACCACTTTACATCCACTTGTTAAAGCCTCATTGGAAATGCTTGGCAACCCAACAGCCGAAGAACTGATGCAGATTGTTGCAGTAGCAGGCTTAGCCCAAAACTTTGCCGCCCTGCGT
Organism: Flavobacterium enshiense; assembly: GCF_040750275.1. GTDB lineage: Bacteria > Bacteroidota > Bacteroidia > Flavobacteriales > Flavobacteriaceae > Flavobacterium > Flavobacterium enshiense_B. Next base: position 452,704 of record NZ_JBDOCV010000005.1, on the reverse strand, counting down.
TCGCTTACGACAACCGGAATCCAGCAAGGACATATGAAAATGCACCTGATGAATATCCTCAACCAATTCAAAGCAACAGAAGAAGAAAAAAAACAGGTTATCAAGTATTTTGAAAAAAATACGGTATCGCATTCCGGCGTAGTCGATTATCTGGAAAGTTTACGCAACTAAACAAGGGTGTTCACTGCAAATGAAAAAAACATTCTACAGCAACGGCAAATTACTGATTACCGGTGAATATGTGGTGCTTGAAGGAGCAACTGCTTTGGCGCTTCCCACAAAGTTTGGACAATATCTTCATGTTAGCGAAGGTCCTGAACATACAATCCACTGGACAAGTTATGATATTGACGGCTCAGTCTGGTTTACTGACAGCATTCATTTTGAAGAAGTAAAACAAAAAATGACCTTTGGGAAAGATGCCGGAGTCAAAAATACACTGATTGAAATTCTGCACCATGCCTATCGGGCAAATCCTTCCTTTTTAGAAAACACGAAAGGCTACACGGTGACTACAGCATTGACTTTTCCAAAAGCGTGGGGACTGGGCACTTCTTCAACGCTAATCAATAATATTGCACAATGGCTTACAATTGATGCTTTTGAATTACTACGCAACAGTTTTGGTGGTAGCGGCTATGATATTGCCTGTGCTCAGAATAACACCCCTATTTTATATCATTTGGAATCCGGAAAACCCATTATCCATACCCTCGATTTCAATCCTATTTTTAAAGAAAATTTATACTTTGTCTATCTGAATAAAAAACAAAACAGCAAAGCAGCCATTGCCAGCTATTATGAGAAACAACAGCGACTAGACAAAACTATTGCAAAAATAAGCCAATTAACTTCTAACGCTATTCAAGCGCAATCCCTTGGAGAATTTGCAGGAATTCTGGAAAATCATGAAGCAATCATGAGTGATATTTTGGAAATGCAAACGGTCAAAGAAGCTTTTTTTAACGACTTTAACGGTGTGGTAAAAAGCCTGGGGGCCTGGGGAGGCGATTTTGTTCTCGCCATTTCTAAAGACGACCCTACTGACTATTTCAAAGCTCTGGGATACCTTACGGTATTACCTTACTCAGAAATGATAAAATAAAAAGGTTTGCCAATGGCAAACCTTTTTATTTGAATTATATTTTTCAGATTATTGGAAATCTGAACGATTGTCTTCAATTTCTGCAGCAGCTTTAAGTGCTCCAATTGTTCTTCCGTAAACCGAACCTTGGTTTTGCGATTTAAGTTTTGCAGTGTATGGTGCATAATTTGGTAATGCTGGTGCTTTTACCACATTTTTAGGTCTTATCATATAAACCCCCATTTGTCCTTCAATCAATTGAGACGTTTTACCTGCGCTCAATCCGAAAGCCTTTCCAACCACTTTTGGCTCATTTCCAACAGATGGAATAACCGGACTCTCAATAGAAACTGCTGTAGCAGTAAGCACTGAAGCTCCTGTTTTTTGCGATACTGCTTCTAGAGTAGCTCCTGTCATTTTAGCTTTAATCATAGCGGCTTTCTTTTCGTTTCTTAAGATAGGTGCCACCGATTGTTTAGCTTCTTCAACAGACAATAATCCTGTTTCATTTTTAGCTTTAACTCTTGCAATAATATGTCCCTGAAGGTTGTCAAATTTCTTAACATCTCCTTCATTTGTTTTTTTACTGAATGCCCATGAAATTACAGCTCTTTGGCTTCCCGCTGATGCCAAATACTCGTCTGTAACTTTTACTGTTGCAGGGGTAATATTCAATTTCATTTCCTTAGCAACCGCTTCGAAATCTTTTGCATTCGCATCTGCTTCAAATTTTGCTGCTTGTGTATAAATTGCATCTGCTGTAGTTTCAGACGGCTCAATTTTTCTGGCAATAGTAGCCATACGAACCGCATCATACTTAGCATCAACTTTAATTACATGGAATCCAAACTCTGTTTCTACCACCCCGATTTTACCCACCGGATTTCCAAAAAGGAAGCTATCAAAAGCTTTAACCATTTGTCCGGGAACAACATCATCGTATGAACCTCCGTTTTGTTTTGAACCAGAATCATCAGTATTGGTCATCGCCAACATAGCAAATAGTCCTGGATTAGCCTGTGCCTGTGCCAACAATTCGTTTGCTTTAGCCTGTGCCTCTTCTTTTGTTCTTTTTACTGTTAAATTTGGCGTTTTACTTCCTTCATATCCAATAAGAATGTGGCTAACTTTAGCGGATGCACCACCTTTTCTGCCTAACATTCTGGAAAGACAAGAATATCCATTATGAATATAAGGACCGAATACTTCTCCAACCGGTAAGCCAAACAATTGCTCTTGGTGCTCAAGTGGTAAGTCTTTCTTAGCGATATACGTAGAATCAAATTTAATGTCCGAATTTGAATTTACGAATTCTGCCACATCTGTTGCAGCTTTAAAACCTGGCAATGTATCATTCTTACCAGTTTTATCATTGTAAACTACACGACCCGTAAGTAAACCATTAATAGTCGTTTTCATTTCCGCTTCATCTTCAGCAGATGGTTTGTTCTCGATGAAAACAAATTCAAGATCACGTGAACTATCCGATTTGTATTTTTTCGGGTGTTTTTTCATGTATTCTAAAAGCTCTGCATCGGAAACTTTTACTTCTTCATCTTTAATAGTCGAGTACGCAACAGTTACGTAGTCAAAATCTACTTTATTGTTCTCTCTTTCGTAAGCCAATTTCCCTTCTGCCTTAGTTGAACCGATTCCAGATTTAATTAAGGTATAGTACATTTGCTCCAATGCAAAATTTTCAATGTTTTTCTCGTCTTTCAACCAAGCGTTCCATCTTTCAGGATCTGAACTCTTCAAAGTGTTTAAAAACTCATTGAATTTATTTACGTCAAATACTCCGGCAGCATTTAAAAATTGAGGATTCTGAGCAATATTAGGATTTTGTTTCACTACGTTTACTAATTGATCTTTACCAATTTTCAATCCTAATTTTTCAAATTCCACTCCAAAAAGAATACGTTTCACTTCTTGCTCCCATACAGAATTAGCAGCCTGAGTATAGCTTATACCCTGCCCGCCTTTTTCAGTATTGGCTACTTTCTCCAGGAATTCCTGAGCTAAAATATTTTCTCCGTTTACGCTTCCGATATTTCTTGAAGTCTGGTTAAAACCTCCATTCTGGACGATATCACCAATTACGAATGCCAATAAACAAAATCCAATTACTCCTATCAGTAATATTGAACGTTGTCTGATTTTTGATAAAACTGCCATTTTATATAGTTAAAATTTTTATTCAGAGGGCGAAAATACAATTATCTATTAAATAATAAAATAATAGCACAAAGTTTTTTCGGTCGTTTTTAATTATTTATTCATTCTGTTCAGAAAGCTTCTTCGGAAGAAAAACATAAAAACCGCCACAGCTACAAAAAGAAAGCTAACGATTGCGTTTTCATTGTTTTGCAATTTATCAATCGCATCAATCAAAAACAGAAGAGCGATAACCAGATAAAGGTAATGTGTGAATTTAAGTATTTTCATTTTTAATCAATTTTAGTAACCTGCCCCTGGCTGTTTTGCATGTTAAAAACTTTAAAATCTTTACTGAAATCAACTCCGGGCCCTTCAAGATAGCCACCGGCTGCATCTGTAAACTTAAAGTGTTTCTCAGTGAAAAACCATTCGTTTTTCTGATCGTAATAAAGCTGCTCGGTTTCAAGAATTTTCCCGTCATGCGAGGTGATTTTTACATTTCCCTGCAAATCAATAATATCAGTCTTTGCATACGTGATGGCATAGTCCGAAACCGCATAACTTTTCTGTGCTTTTTCGTCGTACAGGGTAACCTGTATCCCTTTAGGAAATTCAGTAAAGGGATATTTCAAATTGGAATAATCCAACAATTTCGGACTAACCAAGATTGCTTTTATTTTTCCGGAATCCGTATACTTCAAATTAACATTATCCGCCTCACCTGTTGGAGCAAAAGTAGTCCGGTTAATACTCTGAACCTCCTTAAAATTACCCTCACATGAAAAGAACAAAGCCACAGTAAAAACTGCAGCTATGCAAAAGCTTATATGTTTAAATTTCGTTTTCAATAAAACTGTATTAATCGTATTTAACACGAACAAACCAACGATCACTAAATGACAAGCCCAGGCTTATGTTGAAAAAGTTTTCTTCGATTAAATCATTGCTTCTGGTTCCTCGTTTACCATATTCCAAACCTAAATTGATACTGGAAATTGTAGTTCCCACCGGAAAACCAAAACCAACTGAAGCACCATGACTCATAATGTTTTTCCCATTAATTGTCATACCATAATCTTCAAATTTATATCCGGCTCTATAGGTTATTCGGTCAAAATAACTGGAAAACGAATTATATTTCGGAATATAATACCCTCCCAAAGAGAATCTGCCTCCTGTCTTTGACTCCACATTTTCAACATTCAAATTATCATTTTTAGCCTGAAGCATAAATTCAGTTCCCACCATCCATTTTTTTACATTTCCGAAAGATGTTCCAAAAGTCAGGTTCATCGGAATGGTCTGCTCCGTATCGGCAACTTCCACATCGATTTGATCACCGATAATTTCAGTTCCCTGCAAAGTATAAGTAACAACTGCTACATTTCTTGAATTTTCAGATGTCAATTTACTTTCAGGCGAGAATGTAAAACTGCTCTGCCAATCGTATTTATTTTTATATTTTGTCTGATAAAACGCTCCCAGAGTCGTGGAAAAACCACTAAATCGGGATTCATTTTTAGATCTGGACCCCCACACAACCTCTGGATAGTAAGCAATAGCCTCGGTAGTTACTTTTCCAAAATTATATTTAACATCCAATCCTAAACTCAGCTTCTTGGAAAATATATACGAACCTCCTAAGAAAGCTTTATTGATACCCCCTTCACCGGTAAATGTTTGCATAATCGGTTCTGCACCGGAAGCATCTTTCCTTATCTTATACCCAACCGAAGAATAAGGCATCACTCCAAATGCAATCCCTAATTTTCCCATAGGCAAACCCACAGCAAGATAATCCAAAGTTGATCGTTGCGCCTTTTCTTCCTGACTGTTCGTTTTAAAGTTTACTCTGTTATTCGAACCACCTACTGCAAATGTTGTATATTTAAGAGACGAATACGTCGCGGGATTCTGCAAATTAATTCTTGAACTATCCACAATAACCCCCAAACCACCCATGGCCCGGTTTTCTGCTGTACCTCCAAATTTCACTTCTCCTAATCCGTATGAAGAATATGGTGAAGCTGTCCCCTCTTGTGCTAAAATTGTTGTTGAAAAAAGTATACTAATTCCTAAGATTATCTTTTTAATCATTGCTGCTTGTATAATTGTGTAAATGATTCAAACTTTCCAAGAGAAAATTTGGATTGGCAAATATGGTGTTTTTTATGATTTTAGCCAAAAATTCCGCATCACCGCCTGTTAAAATTACTGTTAAATGTTGATATTCTTTCTGATAGCTATCAATAAAACCTTCAATCTCATTACAAATTCCATTAACAACGCCGGAATGAATGGATTGTTTTGTAGAATTCCCGATAAAACTTTCAGGCTGTTCTAAAGTTAACAACGGCAATTTGGCCGTGTAATTATGTAAGGATTCATAGCGCAGACGAAATCCGGGTGAAATGGCGCCTCCAAGATAGACATCTTGAGCCGTTACAAAGTCATAGGTAATACAAGTTCCCGCATCAATAATAAGGCGATTTTGTCTCGGATACAACAAGGTCGCTCCAGAAGCCAACACCATGCGGTCCACTCCTAAAGTTTTCGGCGTTTCATAATGATTCTCGAAGGGGAATTCTGTTTCCGACGAAATAATGGTAAGTTTAGAATACTTCCTAATCAATTCAAGAACCTTTTCTTCCAATTTTCCGACCGATGAAAACACCGAATTTTCAATTTTTGGAAATTTTTGAAAAATATTTTGAATTTTTTTTTCGGCCTCTTCTTTAAAAAAAACATCTTTCAGCAAAAGACTATCTTTCTCAAAAACAGCAACTTTAATTCGGGTATTCCCCACATCGATGGCTAAAAGCATAGTTATTGAATTGTGCAAACAAAGATACAAATTGATTTTTTTAAAAAATTGTTTTGCATAAATGAAAAATCGCTCTATATTTGCACTCGCAATCAGCAAGCAGTACACGCTTAACGAAAGCAGACATAATGGTGCCTTAGCTCAGTTGGTAGAGCAATGGACTGAAAATCCATGTGTCCCTGGTTCGATTCCTGGAGGCACCACTTACAACCCTTGACTTCATAAGATTTCAAGGGTTTTTTGTTTTTAAACTATTCCCATCAAAAAAGCCACCCTAACAGGATGGCTTCTCTATTACTTACCGGTTTTAATCCAGTTGTTAATTTTGCTTTCCAACAGTGCCAACGGCATACAACCCGACTCCAGCACTTTTTGATGAAACACTTTTATATCAAATTTGGTTTTCATCTGTTGCTGGGCTTTCTGACGCAATTCTATAATCTTCAGCTGCCCAATTTTATACGATAAAGCCTGCCCCGGATACGCCATATAGCGCTCAATTTCCGAGATAATACTCGCCTCACTTTCCGCTTCGTTCTCCAACGAATATTTAATGGCCTGTTCACGTGTCCAGCCTTTAGAATGCAAGCCCGTATCAACCACCAAACGAATAGCGCGATGCATCTCATTACCCAACATTCCGAAATATTGGTACGGATCAACATACAATCCTAATTCTTTACCTAAACTTTCGGTATACAACGCCCAACCCTCACCATACGCTCCAAACCAGCTAAATTTTCTAAAATCCGGCAATTCCTTGTTTTCCTGCTGCAAAGAAACCTGAAAATGATGCCCTGGGATTGCTTCATGTAAAAACAAATCTTCATCACCGTAATAATTATAATTTTTCACATCCGGTATCGGCACATAAAAAATCCCAGGCCTTGTTCCGTCGGCTGTTCCCTGAATGTATTCCGCACTGGCGGTTTTTTCACGAAATGCCTCGGTTCTTCTTATCTCAAAAGGTGTTTTAGGCTGCAACGAGAAAAATTTATCTACATTCGGCTTTATTCTTTTGTGAATCGCTTCAAAATTGGCTATCACTCCTTCCGGCTTTTTAAACGGTTTTAATTCCGGCTTGTTACGCACATGGTCAAAAAACTCCACAATTGTTCCCTTGAAACCCACCTGTTCCTTTATTTTTTCCATCTCAGCTTTCAAACGAGCCACTTCCTTTAAACCTAATTCATGAATTTGCTCAGGCTTCATTTCGGTAGTTGTCCATTGCTTTACATATACCGCATACAAGTCTTTTCCACCGGGAAGACTACCAACACCACTACCCGTTCTGGAAGCCGGCAAATACTTGGTTTGTAAAAACGTTGCCATTTTTTGGTATTTCGGAACCAATTTTTCACTGATTACTTTCGTATAATCATTCTTAAGCGATGTTTTCACCTCATCCGAAAAAGAAGCCGGCATGGTTTTAATCGTCGAATAAAACAAATTATCTTCCACATTGGCAGTGATTTGATCTTCGAACTGCGGAATTAATTTTTCAGTAAGTGCTTTTGGCAAGACTACCCGTTTCTGAATCCCTTTTTCCATGTAGATGATAGCCGAATCTATCCAAACCGAATACAACTCCATACGTTTCAGGAAATTGCGATAATCCTTTTCGGTTTTAAAAGGTTGTGATGCGGTACCACTAGCAAACTGCATAATTTTAAGATGGGTACTTTCAAATTGATTGACCGGCATCAAATTCGCTTCCTGCTTCAGCAAATCTTTACCGACGGATGTCTCCCATTTAATAATTTGATAACTGATTTTTTCTTCTTCAGTAAGGGCCGTGGTGTCCACATCTCCCAATTCTTTTTCATATTTATTGAAAAAATCCGCCTGTTTTTTACGATAAGCATCCGTCATTTCAAACACCAGCTGATCATTATAGTCATTTTGCCCGTTCAACGTGGCATCCAACGGATTCAGTTCGTTTTTCCCTTTGAAATACTTCTCGGTTAACACTTTAAAATCGACCACTTTTTCTTCTTTTTTACATTGCACAAAAAATAACGCAAGTGCTAAAGCTGCTGAAAGAAAAGTTGTTTTTCTCATAATTACGAACTTAAAGATTAGAATATAAAACTACTAATTTTATCCGTGATAGACGCGGGAAGCTATAATTTTTCCATCACGAACTTCCAGTACTTCAGCAATTAACATATCCTCTTCGCCTTCTACCTGACGGATGTATTCCATAAAAACCCTGTCGGTATTTGCCGTTAGCGATGTTACTTTGTAATATAAGGTTGGCAAACGGTCGAAAGCATCCTGCCACCAAGCACGCATGGCTTCTTTTCCCACCACCAAACCATTGGTCTCCGGTTGACGGATTTTTAATTTCGGACTGAAATGCTGTGCTTCATCATCATAAAGCGACAATAACTTCTCTAATGATTTGGTATTGAAGGCGTCAAACCAACGAAAAGCAATAGATTGTAAATTCTCTGGTGTCATTGTAAGTATTAAAAAATCCCGACGAAGCGGGATTGGGTTTTAGATATTTCTTAAATTTATAATTTCCTGTTCGGTTAAAAAGCGCCAGTTTCCTCTTGGCAAATTCTTTTTGGTCAATCCGGCGAAAACAACGCGGTCTACTTTCAACACATTGTAATCCAAATGCTCAAAAATGGAACGCACTACTTTTACATTGGAGGTTTTCATTTTCAAACCTACTTCGCTTTTCGGCTGATCTTCTATATAACTCACTTCTTCCACAAAAACACGGTGATTGTCAATGGTTAAACCGGATGCGATACGTTCTAAATCTTCAAATTTCAAATTCTTGTCCAGCGAAATCTGATACACTTTGGAAGAACGTTGGTTAGGCGTTGTAAATTTACGAACCATATCCGTATCATTCGTAAACAACAACAAACCTGTAGTGGTTTTATCCATACGCCCAACGGCTTGCAACTTAGCGCGGGTAGCGTTACGAACTAGATCCAACACATTGTTAGAATTCATATCTTCCTCTCTCGAAGTCGTGAAGCCTTTTGGTTTATTTAGTAAGATATACTCTTTTTTCTCTGGTGTGATTACCGTTCCGTCAAAGTTTACAACATCACCCGGCATTACTTTATACCCCATTTCCGTCACCACTTCGTTGTTCACTTTTACGTTACCGGATTGGATGTAAATATCGGCATCACGACGGGAACACACCCCGGAATTCGCGATATATTTATTCAAACGGATTTCATCAGGATTGGAAGGTTTTTTAGGCGTTTTTGGACCTTTTGGCTTATCAAAAGAAGGCTTTGGTTTTGGAAAACCTGTTTTCTTCTCGTCTTTTTTAAAGGTTGGTTTCCCGGTTCCGCTTGGTTTTTTAGGGCCAAATCCGGTTTTCCCTTTTCCTGAGGACGCACCTCTTTTATTATTTCCTTTTCCGTTGTTCATTTCGCTATAATTTGTGCAAAGGTAGTATTTCTTTATTTGACAATGAATATTATCAGGAAATAAGAAAAAATCCTCTTTATTCTTTAATCAATTTATAGACCGACTTTCCTTGATTCGCTTTTATTGAAATAAAGTAAAACCCTTTTTGCAACGAACTGACATCAACCTGTCTGGAATCAGCATTGGTTCCTTTTACCAATTGCTTTCCGTTAACATCTAAAATTTCATATTCGAAATCAAGGCTCTCTTTGTTCTCAATAGTTATATAATTTGTTGCAGGGTTGGGATATACCGAAAAATTATTTTTAAGAAAATTTGAAGTCGACAAAACGGAAATCTGTGTAGTAACCGTATTGGTAACAATTGGAACGTTATAGTCGAAATAAATATCAGACCTTGAACTTGCGACATCTCCAATTGTAAATCCGTTTATTGGCTTAATCTTATAAACCAACCAACCATGACTTTCAGGCTCATTATTCGATTCATAATTCAAGTGAATATTTGAAAAAGTATAGGTTAATTCATTTCCGTTTTTAATATCAACTCTTGCATTATGACTTGACCCAATTGGCTGAAAAGTTGACCAGTCTAATTTAGGATCCAGAACTTCTTTCACACTAACCGTTGTCGCATAATAAGTCCCTGTATTTTGAAAACGCGTTACATAATGCAAGTAATCCGAAGCCTGGCTTTGAGAAATATAAGCCCCTTCTAAAACCGTTTTATCATTTGGATCGTACGAACTTCTAACCAATTGATTAAGAGTAAAAAAATTGTCTATCGGAGTGGCGTCCCCCACTGTAGGAGTAGCTGTAAGATTAAAGTTTAAAATATCGCCTGCATTAACGGTCGGAGGGGTTAAAACATTAAAATTCACATCAATATATCTACTTTCAAAAGGCAATAGATTTGAATAATCCCACGTCAAAGAATTGCTTGTCGCACTATTTTGAACAGGCAATGCATTAGCAAATGTTAGTTTACCATTTTGATAAACAAGCTGAACTGAACCATTTAAATTAGTGCTTCCTTTATTCGTGTAATAAATTCTGTAATTGGCCTCGAAACCAGGAATGGCCTGATTAATATTAACCAACACTACATTTAAATCGGAAACATTGGTACTTGAACTTATGCAGAAATCCGTACCATAATAATTCATATCTGCCCCTGAACTTGTAATCCCCACTGAGGTTGGAGTAGAAGTAAAATTGGCTCCTAAATTAACCAATGCAGAAGTGGTAAAGTTGCCCGAATTCGGTATGAAAATTTTATACGCTCCGTAATTGTCCGTATAGGAGGAATAATCATAAATACCATTATTGGTTGTTATTCTTCGATTAACAAAAGACGCCCCTGTCGCACAACCATCTGCATTGCTATTGTATCGTACTTGCCCCGTGATTACATTTGGCACTAAATCTGAAAGTGGAGTTACAATATTTGAATACCCCGGATTTGGACAATTATTACAAGGCGTACTGTCTGCGAAAGGAAAGTCATAACAGATCTCGTTACTGCTAAAATGAGATTGATTATAAACATAACCCGAGTTTAGATCTGCAGTTGTTAAATTATGAACCGCCGTAACAGTATAAGGTACATGGGCTACTAAATTGAAGTATTGATTACTCACGTTGGAATTATTATCGTAAATATAAACATTGTTTATATTAGCAGTAGAAGTAATTGTATAGGTATAATTAATCACATCGCCCAAATCAACAACGGAATTCGAATTCAGATCCTGATAAACCGCTTCCTGAACAGAATCGATCTGTCCGTTAAATATAAAATGCGAATAGGTTACCTCATCAGAATAATAAGAATAGACTGATGAAAAATCTGAAATAGTTCCCCCTCCCGAGGTAGTTGCCGAAACTATCACCTGACTATAATCTAAACATTGAGTCCCTATTTTCATAGCCTGTAAATTCGTCATCTCTTGTCCTGGCGACAAACTCGGTATCGGCCCAAACATCAACAAAAGGTCTCCAAACGCAGATACATTGGGATTGTTTGCCACAGAAATATTCGTTAAAGTCTCATCGCCGAGATTTTTAATACTAATAGAAAAATTAAGCTCATTTGGCGAATTATACCATCCAAACATTGTAATGCCAATAGCAGGATTGTTGGCTCTTGCATTACTGTATTTGTTAGTATTTGCTGCAGAAGCAATACAATTTACCAATAAAAAAAGAAGGAGGTAGAGGTTTCTCATAGAATTAAATTTGTAGCAAATGTATTGCTTTTTTATTTGCTTTTAAAAATTTTAGATTCTCAACAAACTCTTTCCATGTATAAGCACCACGGGATCGATCAAAACAATACAAAAAACACCTGCTACAATAAGGGATTTCAGAATGTTATGAAGCTGTAAATATTCGTTATGCGTTTGGGATTTCCATAACTTCAGCAAAAAGAATATCAAAACAATCAAGCTTATGTAAAAATAAATATCCATGTAACCCACATCGTATTTATCAATTAAAATAAAAACAGGAAGTATGGTGGCAACAGTCAAAAAAGTAATAACCTGTTTCGAAACTTTCTCGCCAAATCGTACCGGAATCGTTTGATAATTGTTCGCCACATCGCCTTTGATGTTTTCCAGATCCTTAATCATTTCACGAATTAAAATCAACAGAAACAAAAATGTTGCATGCGCAAAAATGACATGGTAAAAGTTTTTGAAATACAACAGAATCCCAAAAAAAGGCAAAACCGCCAATAAGGAAGCTGTTAAATTTCCAATCATCGGGTATTTTTTCAACTTATGGGAATAAAACCAAATCAGAAAAATATATGTTGCAAAAAACAAAGCGGCACGCCACGAAATGATGTACGCCAAAACCGTTGCCAAAAAATTCAAACCGAAATATACTTGCAATTTCGTTTTCTGACTCACCAAACGATCCAACATCGATTTGTTCGGACGGTTAATCAAATCCTTTTCGGAATCGTAAAAATTGTTGATAATATACCCCGAAGCGATTGTTAAGGTCGACACAAAAACGATGATGAACAAACGCCAATCCAAAAGTACGTCGAGCGCTCTTCGTTCGGGTGCTAAAATAAAAATAGAAGACAAATATTGTGCTAAAACAATAATGGGAATGTTGTAACCGCGCACCACAGAAAACAAACTGAGGATTTTCATCAGCAGTAATTTTGTCTTACGTGTAAGCATGGTTTTTGTTGAAAGTTGGTTAAAAGTTTAAATTTATAGCTTAAAACTGATACACCACTTCCAATTTGTAATCTTTTAACGATTGTTTGGCTTTTTCTAGATCTTGAGTGAAGCCTAAAATGTAACCGCCACCGCCGGAACCGCACAATTTCAAGTAGTAATCGTTGGTGTCAATTCCTTTTTGCCATACCTGATGGAATTGCTCAGGGATCATCGGTTTGAAGTTGTTCAACACCACTTTTGACAATTTTTTGGTGTTGGCGAAAAGCGATTTCATATCACCGTGCAGGAAGTTTTCCACACAGGCATCGGTATATTTTATGAATTGCGATTTCAGCATTTTACGGAAACCTTCTTCTTTCAAATTTTCCATGAAGATGTTTACCATGGGAGCCGTTTCACCCACAATTCCCGAATCAATCAAGAATACAGCACCTTTCCCCAAAGCGCTTTGGGATGGAATACCCGTCGGCTCGATATTGTCTTTGGAATTGATTAAAATCGGCAAACTTAAATAACTGTTTAACGGATCCAAACCAGAACTTTTGCCATGAAAAAAGGATTCCATCTGCGAGAAAATAGCTTTCAGCTGCAACAATTTTTCGCGTGTTAAATTCTCTAAAACCGTGATTTTATTGTTGGCATATTTATCGTAAATCGCTGCTACCAAAGCACCGCTACTTCCCACTCCGTACCCTTGTGGAATACTGGAATCGAAATACATACCACGCTCTACATCTGTTTTTAAACCATCCAAATTAAAGGTAACCAACTCAGGTTGTTCGCTTTGCAAATCTTTCAGATACGCTACAAAACGCTTTAAACTTGCGTTGGATTTTACTGCTTCTTCCGATGGATTTTCGTCCACCTTCAAAGCGCCGTTGTAAAAATTATAAGGAATAGACAAACCCTTGGAATCCTTGATAATTCCGTATTCTCCGAAAAGTAAAATCTTAGAATAAAAAAGTGGTCCTTTCATTTTTTGCTTTGGTTTAATTTGGGTCTTTAACTACGTAAATGTAGTAAAAAATCAATTATATTCTACAGCACCTTTGCCAATTTCGTCACAAATGTACTGACCATTTTGACAATAGCCAACTAATTCGTCTTGAATAAATTGCAAGACGTTTTCTTTCACCTTTTCCGGATACAGCACATGCACGTTCGCACCCGCATCCAAAGTAAAACAAACCGGAATTTGCGTTTCGTTACGATATTTCCAAATCTTATTGATGATTTCCAACGTGTTCGGTTTCATCAGAATAAAATACGGCATCGAGGTCATCATCATGGCATGCAGCGTCAAGGCTTCACTTTCCACAATTTTAATAAACTGTTCCACCTCTCCGTTTTCCAAAACGCTTTTCATTGCCGATAAATTGTGATGCGCCTGCAAAAAACGCTGCTCGGCAAACGGATGCCCAAACATCAAATCATGCCCTACCGTGCTGGAAACTTGCTTTTCTCCTTTATCAACCAACAAAATCGTGTCCTGATAGTTTTTGAAATCATCATGAATTATTGATGGAAATTCCACGCCAAATAAATCCGAACTCCCTTCAATTTCAGCATGATTACCCCAAACCACGACTTCACCTTTCACACTTCTGCACGCACTTCCGGAACCCAGACGAGCTAAAAAAGAAGACTTTTGGTTAAAATATGCTTCAGAAATGGCAGGATTTAAGGTTTTTTCCAAGCTCATTATGTTTACTGCCAAAGCTGCCATCCCGGAAGCCGAAGAAGCAATACCCGAACTGTGCGGAAAGGTATTGGCCGTATCAATCGTAAAATGATACGCTTTCAAATACGGACAGTAAACTTCAATGCGTTGGAAAAATTTTAAAATTTTTGGTTTGAAATCTTCTTTAGGCTGTCCTTCAAACAGTAAATCGAATGAAAATTTTCCATCGTTTTCTTTCTTTACAAATGTCAATTTGGTGATTGTTTTGCAATTGTTCAGCGTAAAACTGATGGAGGGATTGGCCGGAATCTGATTGTCCTTTTTTCCCCAATATTTCACTAAGGCAATATTACTGGGTGCACTCCACTCAAAACTTCCGTTTTCTATCGATAAATTGTATTCGTTTTGGATAAAATCCTTTTCAGAAATCATAAACTTGAAAATTTAAGCAAAGATAGTATTTTACAAGGTTTTATATTCAGGAGTTTTATATTCTTCAGAATTTCCTATTTTTGAAAAGAGAAACAAAACTATGAACCAAAAAATAACCAAAATCCTGATGATTGTAGCTACATGTTTGTGTGTAGGCTATTTTTCAGGAATCATTACCAAAGAAAGTATTACCACTTGGTATCCTACCCTTATAAAACCAAGTTTCAATCCGCCCAATTGGGTTTTCGCGCCGGTTTGGACTACACTTTATATTTTAATGGGCGTTGCGGCCGGAGTTGTTTGGAACAAAATGGAATCAGACCGTATCAATGTTCGTAAAGGATTACAGTTTTTTACCATTCAGCTGGGGCTGAATTTACTTTGGTCGTTCCTCTTTTTCGGATTAAAGAACCCTCTTTTGGCTTTAATCGAATTGACACTACTCTGGCTGATGATTTACGAAACCTTTATGGTTTTCAAAAGAGTAGATAAAATGGCCGCAATACTACTGATTCCTTATCTTGCATGGGTTTCCTTTGCCGGAATTTTAAACGCGGCAATTTTCTGGCTAAACCGATAGTTTCATTTTATCGAGTTTTTTAGTCTTTTATCTGTTTTTAATAATTTGTATATTACTCATATTTAGCATTTTAACTAACTTTATAAACTTCTCTCTCCGAGAAAAAGTTCACTAAAAACAATTAAAATAAGTAAGCATATGAGTTCCTTAGTAGTTGTAAGCATTGCCCTAATCGGTGTTTTATTAGGTTATCTGATAGGACGCTCAGGTATATTGGGAGGCAACAGCCTTCCCTATCTCGAAGAAGAGCTCGAAAAGTACAGAGCCAAAGCCGCGAGGTTGACATCCGAATTAAACGCTCTGAAATCCAAGAGCGAATCCGGAGCACATATTTTAGGATTTACCAGTGGAAGTCCCATTCATGCAGATTTTGACGAAGAGTTAGCCTCATCAGTTATCGGCAAACACATAACCGAAAACGATTTTAAGGTTATTGAAGGTATTGAACCTAAAGTAGAAGAACTGCTAACCACCTCAGGCATCCTAAGCTGGAAAAGTTTATCCGAAACTTCAGTGGATCGCTGCAACGAAATTTTAGCCAAAGCCGGCGAGCGTTTTGCCAAATACAATCCAACAACTTGGCCAAGACAGGCACGCCTGGCATACGAAGGCAAATGGAGAGATCTGAAAGCATGGCAGGATTCTCTGGTTGGCGGAGTAGAGTAACATTCAAGGTTCTTATCACAAGAACCTTTTTTTATTCCAAATCAGCGATTGCTTTCGCGACTAAAAAACCACCTGTCCAGGCATTTTGAAAATTAAAACCACCCGTTATGGCATCGATGTTTACAATTTCACCTGCGAAATACAGATTTTCATGCAGCTTGCTTTCCATGGTTTTAAAGTTGATTTCTTTTAAATCAATACCACCGGCCGTAACGAATTCTTCTTTAAAGGTGCTTTTTCCATTCACCTGAAATTGCCCGTTGGTTAGCTGATTGGTTAGATCAGACAATTGTTTTTTAGAGATATCCGCCCATTTTGTCTCTGCTGAAATACCGGATGCTGTAAGCAAGCTTTCCCAAAGGCGTTTCGGAAATTCAAATGGACAGAATTTTACAACAAGTTTTTTAGCATTTTCTTCTTTCAAATCTTTCAGGGTTTCCAAAGCGGATTCGAAATCAACCTCATTCAGCCAATTCACCTGCAAAATGAAATGGTAATTTTTTGACGCTAATTCTCGTGCACCCCATGCTGAAAGACGCAAAATCCCAGGGCCACTCATTCCCCAATGCGTTATCAATAGCGGACCAGAGGCTTTCAATTTAGAATCTTTTACTTTAACCAATGCAAAAGCCGAAACCCCCATCAGATCTTTAATTCTGGCATCTTTTATATTAAACGTAAACAACGACGGAACAGGCGCCACAACAGAATGACCAAGTTCCTCCATCATTTCCCAGATTTTCGGATTACTTCCGGTGGTCATCACCAGTTTACTGCATTTATAGCTTTGCTGATTGGTTGCTACTTTCCAATAATCTTCACCTTTAAAAATTGTTTGTACGCTTTGACCCGTCAACACCTCAATTCCAAGTTTAGTTGTTGCCGACAGGAAACAGTCAATAATGGTTTGTGAACTGTCTGAAACAGGAAACATACGGCCATCCTCTTCGATTTTCAGCGCTACACCGTGCTTTTCAAACCATTCGATGGTATCGCCTGAACAAAACTGATGAAAGGGTCCTTTCAATTCTTTTTCACCTCTTGGATAAAATTTCACCAACTCATTCGGAACAAAACAGGCATGGGTAACATTACAACGACCGCCGCCGGAAACTTTCACTTTCGTTAAAACTTCTTTTCCGCGCTCAAGTATGGCTATTTTTAGTTTTGGATTGTTTTCTGCGAGGTTGATGGCCGTAAAAAAACCGGCTGCACCACCGCCAACAATAAGTATATCGTAATTGGAAATCATAAGCGGTCTGGGAAATCGGAAATTATACCATCAATGTTATAGGCTTCTAAACGTTGAATGTCCTCGTCATGATTGACTGTCCACACGTTAATTCTGTAGCCTTTGCGCTTGGCTTCAGCTATATTATCATCGGTTAACAAAGAAAAATGCGGATGGATGGCATAAGCAGAAAGTTCATCGGCCCATTCCAACGCCTGTTCCACACTGGCCTGAGACAAGGTTGCCAATCTTATGTTAGCATTGATTGCTTTAGCGCGTTCCAATTCTTCTTTCTGAAAACTGGAAATCACGAAATCGCCATACTGCCACCCTCTTTCGGTTACGTATATTTCAATAAGCCTACAAGCAGGTTCGGCGGTTCCATGTCCTTTTAATTCAACATTAATCCAGCATTTTCTGTCGATCAAATCGAATGTTTCCGCCAGCGTAGGAATCTGAAATGCTTCGGCAACGGTCAGGTTTTTTAATTGCGCTAAGGTTAGTTTGTGTACTTCACCGGAACCGTTGGTCATTCTGTCCACAGTAAAATCATGAAAAACCACCACTTCCCCACAAGCGGAAATATGGACATCTAGTTCAATGGCATCTACACCTAAATCCAGTGCTTTTTGAAACGATTCCAGTGTATTTTCGGCAACATATCCTTTCGCTCCGCGATGTCCGATTTTCTGTACCATACAACTTTGGGATTTCTTTAACGCTACAAAGATAATAGATTGCCGTACGGTTCGTTACAATTAAAACAGAAGATTGAAAAGGATTATGAAAAAACTACTTCTATTAGCTGCTTTAGGTATTATTTTAACCAACTGTTCTTCAAAAAAAGCGACAACCGAAAAAGCTTCCGAGCCTGTTGTGCAGTATCGCGATGATTTTAAATCGGTCTCCGACAAAAGCAAAACTACTTTTCTAAAAGGCTTGAAAGCTACGGAGGACCAATATTCCGTGATACTCCTGACGAAAGGTTTTATGGGGGAAGAAGTCAAAGTTTTTAATGGTGAAAAAGTACTATACAAAGGCAACCCCATCAGTCATTTAGAAACGGGTATTGCGGGATATTTCAGAATCAACAACACAATTACTACTAAAATAACGGATAAATTCAGTAAAAAAGAGGCCGTTATCGATAGCGAAAACGCTAAAAAACACAAATTTATTTACGTGATGAAGGACAATGGACTGGAGAATCCATACAAAATAACCTATAGCAACACCTTACGACCGTTGAAATAAAAAAAGCCTCTCGAAATGGAGAGGCTTTGTGCGGGTGATAGGACTCGAACCTACACACCGTGAGGCACCAGATCCTAAGTCTGGCGTGTCTACCAATTTCACCACACCCGCAGGCTTATAAAACAAGTAGTTGTTTCAGTAAGTGGGTGCAAAGATATACATAATTTTGAAATTCCAAAGACAAAAATTCAAATTCGAAAAAACTTTTCACAAAGCATTCATTTCTAAAAAATTAGAAAATTGTTTTTTTACTCCTTTCAGATCTACTAACACGTTAATTTCAAAATTTGTTTTTTGCTTTTTGATTTTTTGTACATTTGGCTTTCATCATTTTTAACAACATAATGGACACTATCAAACAGTACGTTCAGGACAACAAAGAACGTTTTCTAAAGGAGTTAATCGAATTATTAAAAATACCTTCCGTAAGTGCCGACAGCGCTTATTCTCAAGATGTTATCGATACGGCCAATGCAGTAAAAGCAAGTCTTGAAAAAGCCGGCTGCGATGTGGTAGAGCTTTGTGAGACTCCGGGTTACCCTATTGTATATGGAGAGAAAATCATTGACAAAAACCTACCAACCGTTTTAGTATACGGACATTACGATGTACAACCGGCTGATCCGATCGAATTATGGACTTCCCCACCTTTCGAACCGGTAATCAAAACCACAGAATTACATCCGGAAGGCGCTATTTTCGCCCGAGGCGCCTGTGATGACAAAGGCCAAATGTACATGCACGTGAAGGCTTTCGAATACATGATTCAGAACAACTGTTTGCCTTGCAACGTGAAATTTATGATTGAAGGCGAAGAAGAAGTCGGTTCGGCAAGTTTAGGCTGGTTCGTAGAGCGTAATCAGGATAAATTAGCTAATGATGTAATTTTGATTTCGGATACCGGAATGATTTCCAACCAACAGCCTTCTATTACAACAGGTTTACGTGGTTTAAGTTATGTGGAAGTAGAAGTTACCGGTCCGAACCGCGATTTACACTCTGGTTTATACGGAGGAGCGGTTGCAAATCCGATTAATGTGTTGACCAAAATGATTGCGTCGATGCACGATGAAAACAACCACATTACGATTCCGGGATTCTATGATAAAGTAGAAGAACTTTCAACTGCGGAAAGAGAAAAAATGGCACAACGTCCTTATTCTGAAGACGCCTATAAAAAAGCATTGGATATTGAGGAAGTTTATGGCGAAAAAGGCTATACCACTAACGAAAGAAACTCCATCCGTCCTACTTTGGACGTAAATGGAATTTGGGGCGGTTATACGGGAGAAGGTGCAAAAACCGTAATCGCAAGCAAAGCCTATGCTAAAATTTCGATGCGTTTAGTCCCGAACCAAGACTGGGAAGAAATCACTGAATTGTTCAAAAACCATTTTGAAAGCATCGCTCCGAAAGCTGTAAAAGTTAGAGTTACACCACATCACGGTGGGCAAGGTTATGTAACACCAATTGATTCTATCGGTTATCAAGCGGCAGCGAAAGCTTATGCGGATACGTTTGGCGTACAACCTATTCCAGTACGTTCCGGAGGAAGTATTCCGATTGTGGCCTTGTTCGAAAAAGAACTGAAATCCAAAACCATTATGATGGGCTTCGGTTTAGACAGTGACGCTATTCACTCGCCGAACGAACATTTCGGAGTATTCAACTATCTAAAAGGTATTGAAACCATTCCGTTGTTCTACAAGTATTTTACAGAACTTTCCAAATAAAGATCAATCATAAATAAAGCCACGAATTTGCGAATAAATGTCTGTTATTCGCAAATTCGTGGCTTTTTAAGAAAAACCTACCAATACTAATTAATTTATTTTTTTGACACCATTTTAAGCAACTCAGGAACAGATCGATAAACATAGTCCGCATGTTGCCCTGTAAAATATTTGTCATACTTTTTACTGAACGCCTCTCTGGCTTTTTCATCTTTCCATTTGGCTTTAAAAAGCTCGTCGTCTTTGTCCCAGGCTTTTTCTAAATCTCCTAAAGCATCGACTACAAAAACCTCTACAAACTCCATATTATTGGAACCCCAAGCATGATTGTAGGCGTAATAAGCTTTCAAAACATCATTCTTCATCGCCAGGTTATCGAAAAGCTCTTTATTACACTCATCAAACTCCTTACCGGTACCATCTTTCGGAGTGGCAAAAATGCTTTTTCGCACATAATAAACCATAGGCTTTTCAGGCGCTTTGGCAAGTCCTTTACGATCACCATAGGTTACATAAATTTCATCGGAATGATTCGGCACATAATACTTGTTTCGCTTTTCAAAAAAAGCCTTTCTTGCATTTTCATCCGGCCAAGCCTGTTTTACTAAATCTTGATTTTTCGTCCAGGCTTTATCAATAGCATCCCAATTTTCGTAAACATTTACAAAAATGATTTCGCTATTATCAGCAGTAAAATAATGATTTAACACATTATGACCGATGATAAATTCGTTCTTTTTAACCACCTTTTCAAAGTATTCTTTTTCGAGTGCCAGCCATTCGTCAAACTTAGGATTTTCAACAGCAAAGTTACGATGGGCTGTAGTAACCGTCAGGTAATACATTTTCTTTTCCTGCGCAAAGGAAGACAATGGGAACAGAAAAAGAAACAGCAATAGGGCATAAAAACAAGTAGTTGCAGTTTTCATAATTTCAAAATTTATAATGAAGAATTGTTAACATGCTATTTTGAAATTCGAGGCATGTGGTGTTTGAAAAGCTGCGGTATTCGATACAAATTTAACCATTATTTTAATACAATCATTTAATTACCAATATGTTATATAATTTTTTTACATTTTTACGCTTTTTATTCTACATTTGTAGAATATATTCTATATTTGTAGAAATGAAATCACTGCTATTAATCCTGATCAGCTCCTTTTTGTTTCTGCAATGCGGCATAAACAAACGGCATAATGGTGTTAATGTTGGCAAATGGATTTATAAAGACACCTTGGCCGGGATTGCATCTGTTTCAAAAGGACGTTACGATAAAGAAGGTAATGAGAAAGGCGTCTGGAAACAATTCATCGATGGAAAATTTTATAAAAAAGAAGTGTACAAAGGCTTTGTCTGTACCACAACCTATTATTACCCTAACGGAAAAATAAAAGCCATGGGACTAACCCGAACCGATCACACTTCACAATACATCAACTGGTATTACACCGGAGACTGGTTTTACTTTGATGAAACGGAAAGCCTGACAGAAGTAAAAGTATTCAAAAACGGAATGATTACACAAGAACTAAAAGTACAATAAGATGCAACTTACCAAAGCAGAAGAACAACTCATGCACTATTTATGGCAACTGGAAAAAGCCTACATGAAAGACTTACTCGAAGCCTTCACCGAACCAAAACCCGCCACTACGACCGTTGCCACATTACTAAAACGAATGACGGACAAAGGCTTTATCGGCTATAACGAATTTGGCAAATCGCGCGAATATTTCCCATTGGTCAAAAAAGAAGACTATTCCAAAAAAGAGGTAAGCGGTTTTATTAAAGACTTCTTCAACAATTCTTCATCCCAATTCGCTTCCTTTTTTACTAAGGAAACTAATATGACGGCTTCGGAATTGGAAGAACTGAAAAAAATTATCGATAACGAACTTCTAAAAAAGAGAAAATGATACTGTATTTAATCAAATCCGGACTTTGCCTTTTGGTACTTTTTGCTGTTTATCATTTTGTACTGGGCAGCGAAAAAATGTACCGTTTCAACCGCTATTTTCTGTTAATCAGTTTAGCATTTGGTTTGCTGATTCCTCTAAACACGATTGAAAAAGAAACAACGCCGATACTTGAAACCGCAGCACTTCCAACAGTATCTGCAATTGTCGAACAGCCAACTGCAATTCTTACAGAATCAACAAACTATTTTACGTTGGAAAACATCCTTTTAGGAATTTATATTTTAATTACAGTAGTCTTTCTGCTCCGCTTTGCAAAGAATTTATTTATGATGCTTGTAAAAATTCGACAATGCAAAAAAATAACACTTGCAGATTACACGCTGGTTTTAACCGCTGAAAAAACATTACCGTACACTTTTCTGAACTACATCTTCATGAACGAAGACGACTTCAACCATGACAAAATTGAAGCGGAACTTCTGGAACACGAAAAAGCGCATGTACAACAACATCACAGTTTTGACATCCTTTTCATAGAATTGTTACAAATATTCTTTTGGTTTCAGCCCGCTTTATATGGTTTCAAAAAAGCACTACAGTTTAACCATGAGTTTTTGGCGGACGAAGCCGTACTGCAAAATGCTGTCCCAACGGAAAATTATCAAAACCTGATTTTAGCTAAAATTTCCCCTAAAAAACCGGTACCCTTTTCCAGCAATCTGGCCTATTTAGTAACCAAAAAACGCTTTATTATGATGACCAAACACACCTCGATGCTTAAATCTTCACTATTAAAACTGGCGATACTTCCGCTTGTAGCAGGACTGACTGCTTCTTTCAGTACTTATGAAATAAGTGAAACCTTTCCAATCACAACCACTTCTACATCTGGTGAAAAAGTAATATCTCAAAACAAAACACAAGATGACACAATAACCGATGCCGAATATTTCGCGGGAGTCCGCTTTAACTTTTATGAAAAATTTGACGGCTTTAAATGTGTTAATTTAAAATGGAGTAAAACCTATGAAGAGTTTACACCAGAAGATTTTGAAAAACACGGAAAATGGCTTAAAATTTGGCGTCAAAAACCACTACAAAAAAAATCACCTTCTAAAAAAGAACTGGACGATTTTAAAAACGGCAAAAAATACGCCATTTGGATTGACGGGGCAAACGTTTCAAACACTAAATTAAACCAATACAAACCATCGGATTTTGCTCATTTTTCCGGAAGTGTAATTTTAAAAAATGCCCGCACTAAAAAACATCCGCAACCCTTTCAATATTGGTTTTACACGCACAAGTATTACAATGAAAAAAAGATGGGCGAGGCACTGACGAAATATCCGGGCGATAAAATCGAAATGTGCATTGAACAAAAATCTAAAATTCAGGAAAAAGCCACATCAGCTGTACTGATTCAAGAAACTAAAAACCCAGATTATCCGGGAGGTATAACGGAATTCTGGAAATATTTCAGTACCACTTTCACCTACCCCAAAGACCTTAAAATAACTGAAACCTTACGATTGGTGGCGAGCTTCAACGTTACTAAAGACGGAACACTCAGCGACATTAAAGTATTGAAAGGGCATTCTCCTGAGGTGGACAACGAAATCATTCGCGTACTGAAAGCTTCTCCAAAATGGATTCCGGGAGAAAAAGACGGCAAAAAAATCGACGCACAAATGACGCTTCCGATACAAATACAATCAAAATAACACCACAAAATCCACTCTTCAGCGAGTGGATTTATTATTCAAATCAATTTATATCAATTTGTTACACCAAAAATCAAAATTTGGCGTTACATTTGCTGTATCATCAATCATCACCCGAGGCGTAGCCGAATCGTTTGGAGCGCAGCGGAAAAAAAATCATCATCATGTTAAAACGTTTTTTCATTCTGTGCTCCGGCGCAGATAAAACACTACTCGACTCCTGTAGTGAAGGCGAACAAACCAAGTATGTAGGAGTAGGTGCCACCGTTTTCTTTACTGCCGTTATGGCTTTTATTGCCGGAAGTTATGCACTATATACCGTTTTCGATAATGTCTATTACGCTATTTTCTTCGGAATTGTCTGGGGCTTACTCATCTTCAACTTAGACCGTTTTATTGTTTCCACTATTAGAAAGCGCGATAATTTTCGGAGTGAATTTTTACAGGCTTCCCCGCGAATTATTTTGGCTATGATTATTGCCATCGTGATTTCAAAACCCTTGGAAATCAAAATTTTCGAAAAGGAAATCAATACGGTTTTATTGAAAGAGAAGAACGAAATGGCGATTGCCAACAAAAATCAGGTGACGAATTATTTCAAAGGGGATGTAATGAAAAACCAATCGGAAATTGACAGTATCAAATCAAGCATCAAAGCCAAAGAAAAAGAAGTAGCCGATTTGTACCAATCGTACATCACGGAAGCAGAAGGTACTACTGGAACCAAAAAAATGGGGAAAGGGCCAATTTATAAAGAGAAACGATCCGCACACGATTTAGCCTTGAAACAATTGGATTCGTTAAAAGCCGCATCCGCCAAAACCATAACGGAAAAAGAAGCCAGAGCCAAAACATTGCAAGCCGATTTAGACAAAAAAGTAGCCGATTCCAAACCCATTATTGACGGTTTCGACGGACTGATGGCGCGCATCAATGCGTTAGGCAAATTGCCTTGGCTGCCCTCGTTCTTCATTATGTTGTTGTTTTTGGCGGTGGAAACGTCTCCGGTTATCGCCAAATTATTATCGCCACGCGGCGAATATGATTTCAAACTGGAAGATAACGAAACCGCTTTGAAAACTCATATCGAGCAGAATGTATACCAACGCAACTTGCAAAAACAAACCGATGCCAGCATTTACGATAAAGTATACGAAGACATTCGCGACGACAAAGAGCTTTACGATTACAAGCGCAAAGCTGCGTCTGAACTCTTAAAATTGCAATCCGATACTTATGTAGAGAAGCAGAAAAATGTGATGTAACTTTCAACATACAAAACAAAAAAGGGACAAGCTAAACACTTATCCCTTTTTCTTTTTTATGATTGATTTTACATGTACTGTAAAACTTCTGCTTTTAATTTATCATATTCACCTTGAAGAATCAAACCGTTATCCAACAGTTTTTTGTAATTCTGTAATTTGGCAAACAATTCTTCGCTAGACATTTCGCTTAGCTTTTTCTCACCAGTAGCAGCTTGTTGTACCGGTTCTGCAAACGTTTCCTGAACCGCTGGCGCTACAGGCATGATTTCTGCAAACGAGGTTACTTCTTCCACTTCCACTTCTTCAACAACTTCTTCCTGAATTGGAGCAGTTTCTATGACTGGAGTAGCTTCTGCTACAACTGGATTCGGAGTTACCGGAGCGGAAACAATCGGATTTTTTAACGCATCCATCTGTTCTTTCGCGAAAGTGTACAATTTACGCGCCTGGTTTTTTGGAAGATAATCTATGGTGTGCGTCAATTCGTTTTTAGTGGTAAACGTGAAATCTGCCCCTAAAATCCCTTCTTTTACAAAGGAAGCAGCCATTTCGTCCCAGTTAAAATCGATGAATTCCATCGACAAGCCTAAATTTTTCGGTTTGCAGATGATAATGCGTTTGTTGGTTACCACGATGCTGTCCGGCAATACGGTAATGGCCGGTTTTTTCTGCACGGCGATATACCCAACTTCTTCATTGGACATTAATAGATTTTCCAGTTTGGCCGTGATTTTCTCAATAGCTTTCGGATCCTGGTCTTCGTTTAATATTTTCTTTAAATTGTCAATCATGATTGTTTATACTTTTAAATCGTAAAATCTGCCGCAAAAGTAATGCCTATTTTTAAGACTCGAGAACTTCTTGCTGTTGTTTTTTCGTTAAACTCTTAAAAACCAAGTCGTACGAATGGTCTATCAACTCTTTTACAAACGCATCCGGAACAGAACTGTTTATTTTTACGGTATTCCAATGGATTTTGCTCATGTGGTAGCCGGCCTGAATATCGTCATACTGACCGCGCAATTCCAACGCCCAATCCGGATCGCATTTTAAATTGACTCCCGGCGTTCCGTTTTCCCACTCCTGTAACGAAGAAAGTGCAAACATTTTTCCGCCTACTTTAAACACCAAGGTATCTTCATCAAAAGGAAAATGCTCGGTGACACCTTTCTTATTCAGGCAATAATCATAATATACATCGATTGTCATACCTTACTGAATTTTATATAAAACTGGTTTACTCGGACTGGCATCATTTTCAAACGACGCGATTTGCAGGTTTAGTATGTAGCTACCATCTGAAACGGTATCGTTTACATAAATGAGTTCCGTAATGGTGCTGTTGACTCTTGCATCGGCATTCAATTCGTTCACATCATTAACATTCCAAAAGGCTTTGTGTGCGAGCAATTTTCCCTCATCATGTTCCTTGTCGACACTTGGCAAATCAATCAGTAAATGTTGGATAGCGCTTTCGCGGATGAACGTCGCAGCCTCTTCCAACAAGTACGGCCAATTCGTATTGGAATATTTTTTAGAGGTTTTCTCAGTTGAATTTGGTAATGTTCTGATGATAATGGCCTCCGGGTTTTTCCCTTCTAACGCCTTTTCAATCTGATGTTTAGTAATAACAAAATCTTCGCCTTGTGCTTCCGGAGTTACCGATACCACTTCCGCCGTAAAAAAGAACTGTCTCAGACATTGGTTGATGCTGTAAAAATCACGCGTGATGTGCCCCAAACATTCTGTATGTGTGCCATGCCCGTGCGGATTGAAAAAAATGTTGTTGAAATTAGTAGACGAGCTGCCTTCCGAAACTTTCCCTACCCAATCGCCAAAACGAACGGGTTCAATTTCCGGCTTTTCAATGTACCAGGCAATCGGATTTTGATCGGTATTGGAAAGTGGCAAAGAAATATCGATAGGTTTTGACAAATCGATTTCGAATTCTGTATTCTGATGTTGAATGATTGTTTTCATAAAATAATTTAAACCTGAACGCCAAAAAGATACCCCACCAAAGCGCTTAATCCCATGGCGGCTGTTCCCCAAAAGGTAACACGAAGAATGGCTTTAACGATGTTTGAACCTCCGGCCTTTGCCGACAACGTTCCTAAAAGAATCAAAAAGAAAATCGCCAAAGCGTACAAATAATATTCCATATTGTGAACCGGAAGATACAAGGTTGCCAAGAGCGGAAGAATACCACCGGCTGAAAACGCGGCACCTGAAGCCAAAGCTGCCTGCAAAGGTTTCGCCTGACTGATTTCGTTAATACCCAATTCATCGCGAATATGTGCCCCTAAAGCATCGTGTTCGGTTAATTCTTTAGCAACCAAATGCGCCGTCTCCTGCGACAACCCTCTTCGTTTGTAAATTTCGGTTAAAAGTTCCAATTCGAGCGCCGGATCTTCGGAAAGTTCTCGTTTTTCCCTTTCAATATCGGATTTTTCAATATCGGTTTGTGAGCTTACCGAAACGTATTCTCCGGCAGCCATCGATAAAGCTCCTGCCACCAAACCAGCCAAAGTCGCCAAAATAATAGGTTCACGGACATCACTCGCAGCAGCAACCCCAATGGCCAAACTTGCTGTCGATAAAATGCCGTCGTTGGCACCTAGCACCGCTGCCCGTAACCAGTTGCTTCTGTGAATGTAATGACTGTCCAGATAAGTATCTAAAGTTGCTTTTTGCGTTTCCATAAAATTTTCGCTGATTCTTAAGATTACTCTTCCAAATTTAAGTAAAATAAATCGGAGGCAATTCCGTCGCAAAAGAATTTTCCTTTTTTAGTGGTGCGAAGGATGTTGTTTTCGGGGATCAGTCTTTCATCCTTAAGATAATGTTTGGCAGTATGCAACAAATAATACCTTTAGTTCCACCGAATTCGGTAAGATTCTGATGGTAATGACTTCCGGAACTACGAAAAATAATTCAGTCGTGAAAAAATTACCTCAGACATTGCTTGTTGCTGTAAAAACGTAGGTAAGGCACTCGTAATCGGATTCTGATTGATCCTGGAAAAGCACAACGAAACAGCAAAAGGTTTTAACAAATCTGCCTCAAAAAAAACGTTATGTAAGATTTTCGCTTTAAAAAATTAATTAATTTTACAATTCCATCACGCCTTAAGATATTATAAATGAAAAAATTATTTATTGCAGTGTTGCTTATTTCAAATGGTTATTTGTTTGCACAAAGTAGTCAGGTTACGTTTCAACCGAAACAATACAATATACCTATGATGAAAAATTTAAATTTAAATACGCCAACTTTCACCTTTACACAGTTGAAATTTTACACCAAAAATGATTTTTCAATCTACAATAGAACTACGATGTTTAACGATAATTTTTCGGTTTATAATGGTAAGATTGAATACAAAAATTCAATAATTATACCTGAGAATTTAGTCTTTAATACTAAGATGGATTCGTTTAACCCTAATGTCACTGATTCCTTTGAAGGAGCACTTTTAACAGGAACGCTTAATCTGTTAGCCGGCTTGTTTAACAACAAATAGCCTTAACGTATTCGAAACAAATCACTGGCAATTCCGTCGCAGAAGAATTTTCCTTTTTTAGTGGTGCGGAGGATATTATTTTCGAGAATCAATTTTTCGTCTTTCAGATAACGTTCGGCGTTTTGAAGTAAATACTGTAGCATGTTTTCGCCGAATTCCGATTTGATTCGCTCCAAAGAAACGCCCCAAACGGTTCGCAATCCGGTCATGATGTATTCGTTATAACGATCGGTTTCTGTTAAAATTTCCGTTTCACTGGGCTGTTTATCTTCGGCTAACGATTTGATATAAATGGCGTTATTAGCGATATTCCAACTACGATTGGTCCCGTCATAACTGTGTGCCGATGGACCGATTCCCAAATATTTTTTCCCTAACCAATAGGCCGAATTATTCTTCGAAAAATAGCCAGGTTTCCCGAAATTCGACAATTCGTAGTGCACAAATCCGTTCGCTTCCAAAATATCCACCAACATTAGAAATTGTTCGTGCGCAACAGCATCATCGGGTTGCGGAACGATTCCTTGTTTGATGAATTTTTGCAGAGCAGTTTTCGGCTCGACCGTTAAAGCATAACTCGAAATGTGCGGAATGTTCAAATCCAAAAGCGTTTGAATGTTGTGAAGCCATTTTTCGTTGGTAAGCCCAGGTATTCCGTAAATCAAATCTGCGGTGATATTATCAAAATACTTCGTAGCAATTTCCAGACATTTTTTCGCTTCTTCAGCATTGTGCGCGCGGTTCATCAGCTTTAAATCTTCTTCATAAAAAGACTGAATCCCGATGCTCAAACGGTTGATTTTATTTTCAGAAAGCGTAATTATTCGCACTTCGGATAAGTCGTCAGGATTAGCTTCTACAGTGATTTCGGGATTTTCTGCTACAGCATAGTTTTTATAAATTTCATCAATCAGCATTCGCAAATCCGAGACTTCTAAAATACTCGGGGTTCCACCGCCGAAATAAATGGTTTCAATCACTTCATCAGCAAATTCTTCTTTACGCAAACGGATTTCTTTCGCCAACGCCATAACCATTTCGTCTTTCTTCTTCAGGGAAGTCGAAAAATGGAAATCGCAGTAATGACAAGCCTGCTTGCAAAAGGGGATATGGATGTAGATGCCGCTCATATTTAGTTCACAGTCGCAGTCGCAGTTAACAGTTTAGAGGCTGAAAACCGAGACTGAAAACTATTTTTTAATTCTTGATTCATTCTGTTTCACAAACGCGTCCCAGCCGGAATAACTCTTGCCGACTTCCACTCTTCCGGAATTGAAAAAATGACAAACCGCTGCCGCCAAACCGTCCGTGGAATCTAGATTTTTAGGCAATTCTTTCAAGCCAAGCAATTGTTGCAACATTTTCGCCACTTGCTCTTTACTCGCGTTTCCGTTGCCGGTGATGGCCATTTTGATTTTCTTAGGCTCGTATTCGGTAATCGGAATTTGGCGGGACAAACCTGCTGCCATCGCTACGCCTTGTGCACGTCCTAACTTTAACATCGATTGCACGTTTTTACCGAAGAACGGTGCTTCAATGGCAATTTCGTCCGGATGATAGGTGTCGATCAGCTCAATGGTGCGTTCAAAAATTCGGGCCAAACGCATATAATGATCGTCCATTTTGTTGAGTTGCAATTCGTTCAGCTGAATGAATTCCATCTTTTTGTTCACCACGCGGATGAGTCCGAAACCCATGATGGTCGTTCCGGGATCGATGCCTAATATAATGCGTTCGTTTGCCAATTTTAATTCGTTATTTTGTACCGATGATTTCTGTATCCGACAAAACTAAACAATTCCTGGTTCTTATAGTCAAACTTTTGATTGTAGGAGGCGCTTTTTATTTTATTTACAATCAATTGGCTCACAACAATAAACTGGATTGGCCAAAATTCATCACACTTTTAAAGGAAAAACAATCCTTTGGTAATATCGCCCTGATTTTATTGCTGACGTTTTTAAACCGCTTTCTGGAAATTCTGAAATGGCAGAATTTAGTTAAAGTCATCCGCAACATTTCGATTGGTGAAGCGTCAAAACAGGTTTTAGCCGCTTTGACTGCTGGTTTGTTCACGCCCAATGGCATTGGCGAATATGCCGGCAAAGCGTTGTTTTTCGACAAATCACAAACCAAAAAAATTGTCTTTCTGAACCTGATCTGCAACGGGATTCAAATGATCCTGACGATTCTTTTCGGGATTTTCGGGTTGCTTTATTTTAATGCCGAATTTCAGGTGATCACCACGGAAACCGTTGGCCTTTTGTTTGGGGCGCTTACAGTGCTGATTCTGGTTTTATTTTTCACCAAAAAAATCAATATTAAAGGATATTCGCTGGAAAAACTCATCCATAAAATCAATGAAATTCCCAAAACGATTCATCAGAAAAACATTTTATTGGCAATTGGACGCTATCTGGTTTTTTCGCATCAGTATTATTTCCTATTTTTAATTTTTGATGTGGAAATTCCGTACTTTTTGTTAATGGCGACGATTACGAGTGTTTATTTCCTGGCTTCGTCTTTGCCAACCTTTCAGTTTCTGGATTTTGCCGTCAAAGGCAGCGTGGCGGTGTATTTTTTCGGCTTGCTGGGGGTAAACGAGTGGATTGTAGTATTCATCAGTACGCTGATGTGGTTTTTGAATACGGTGATTCCGGTTACCGTCGGAAGTTATTTTGTTTTAAATTTTAAGACGCAATGGAAATCGTAAACTTACTTTTCGTATTGATTTTTATCAACTACGTTATTTTTATCGGATTGCTGATTTGGGGTTTTTCCAAAGTAAAATCGTTTCAAAAAACCAATGCAGAAACGAAAACCGGATTTTCCGTTGTGGTCCCGTTTCGCAACGAAGAAAAGAACCTGCCGGAATTATTGGAATCGTTTTCCCACCTGAAATACAACAAAGAACAATTCGAAATTATTTTCGTTAATGATAATTCATCGGACGAATCCGAGCGCGTCATTAACCACTGGCGCATGGAAAACCCGTGGGTGCATTTGACAATTCTGGACAATGTACGAATTTCCAAATCACCCAAAAAAGATGCCATCACAAGAGCCGTAACCATAGCCAAACACCCTTGGATTATCACTACCGACGCGGATTGCGAAGTACAACCGAAATGGCTTTCCACCTTCGACAGCTACATTCAAAATCACGATACTGAAATGATAGCCGGAGCCGTTCGCTATCCAAAAAAAGGGTTTTTA
Organism: Flavobacterium enshiense; assembly: GCF_040750275.1. Taxonomy (GTDB): domain Bacteria; phylum Bacteroidota; class Bacteroidia; order Flavobacteriales; family Flavobacteriaceae; genus Flavobacterium; species Flavobacterium enshiense_B. The sequence goes on along the minus strand of NZ_JBDOCV010000005.1, from coordinate 420,805 downwards.
TTGTCGCATTTCCAACAAATGGATTTATTGAGTTTACAAGGTGCCACTATTGGTAGTTTCGGTTTAAAAGAAGCATTCATGTGTAACGGTGCGAATTTCGCATACACTAAAAACTTCTTTCAGGAATTAGGCGGTTTCAAAGACAACAATCATATTGCCAGTGGCGACGATGTGTTTTTACTGCAAAAAGCCGTTGTACAACATCCAAAAAAAATACATTATCTCAAAGCAAAAGAAGCCATAGTAACGACTAAACCGGAAAAAAGCTGGCTAAAACTATTCAAACAACGGGTCCGTTGGGCTTCCAAAACATCTGCGTATCAGAGTGATTTCTCCAAAGCATTGGCCATTATGGTGTTTTTGGCAAATGTTACATTGCTGGTCAGCTCCTTACTTGCAGGGCTACAATTCCTTTCTTGGGAGTTTATTATGGCTTTGTTCCTGATTAAATTCGTGGTGGATTTCGTATTGATATTCCGAACGAACCGGTTTCTGGGGATGTACTTGTATTCCGCACCAATAAGCAGTTTACTGTATCCGGTTTTCAGTACTGTTGTAGCGCTCTATTCTTTGGTGGGCGGCTTTGAATGGAAACGGGAAAATATTAAATAAGTTATTCTGACTTTAAAATTACCGGTAACACAAACTGCGTTTTTACGGGGACACCACGTTTAATGGCGGGATTTATTTTAGGCATATCCACCAATTTAGTGTGCAGAATGCTATCAATTTTGATTTTATCGTACGCTACGCTGTCTTTTGGGAATTGCGGTTCAAATTGTAAGGACGCATCCGGAAAGACCGTAACTTTCACTTCAATGGTATCTATTTCAGGATACAAAATTTTCAAAGTATCTACACTTAATTTATCCTGTATGGTTTGTGTTAAATATTCAAAGAAACACTGACGACGCTGTTCTTCATCGGTTATCACTTCACAGGCATCTACCGTGGGAAAGGCATCCACTTTTTTCCAGTCAATTTTCTGCAATTCATTTTGCAGCAATTCATCTTCGGACGGTGTCTTCTTGTCAAAAAGTTGACAGGAAACCAAAGCGACCGAAAAGAAAAATAAGACAAAAAGGTTTTTTAGCATGAAAATTGTAACTTTAAAAATCAAAAATAGTAAAAAAAACATGGAATACTTTTTATTGATCACCGGATTTGTATGTATGTTGGTTGGAATCCTTGGAAGTTTTTTACCTGTCTTGCCGGGTCCGCCCATCAGTTGGGTAGGTTTATTACTCTTATACCTTACCAAAGCCGTCCCAAATGATTATTGGGTTTTAGGAATCACATTACTGATTGCTGTAATTGTAGCCGTATTGGATTATGTGATTCCAGCCAAAGGAACCAAGCGTTTTGGCGGCAGTAAATACGGCATTTGGGGTACTAACATCGGGTTGGTCATCGGATTGATTGCTCCTATTCCGCTAGGCGTAATCATTGGCCCTTTTGTCGGAGCTTTGGTTGGCGAATTGATTCATGACAGTCAGGATCACAAACGTGCTGTAAAAGCTGCCACCGGTTCCTTTATTGGCTTTTTAGCTTCAACCTTTATGAAGTTTGTGGTTTGTGTGATTTTCTTCGGCTTATTTATAATGAAGGTCTGGGAATTCCGCTCTAGCTGGTTCTAATCTTCCTGCTTTTTATAAAAGGTGATGCCGATTCCCAACAAAATAATACAACCGCCGAATACCATCTGCAAACTAATCCTTTCTTTCAAAAACAGCCAGGCAATAATCGAGGTAAAAAGCACCTGCGACAGCAAACTCAAGGAAACCCGATTGGCTTCCATCTGCTGTGTCGCATAACTAATTAACAACCATGCAATCAACTGACAAATAAAGCCTTCCACCAGCAATACGTTCCATACCGTGGATGAAAATCCGGAAAAAGGCTGCCCCAAAATCAAGCAGATAGTCCCAATAAAAACACTTGAAACCGCCATACTGTAGGTCATAAAACTTATGGGCTGCATCTTACGGAGTACATATTTACTCAGCAGCATATAAAAAGCATAAAAGATTCCTGACAATACGCCAAAAAGGAATCCGATGTCGAATTTCAATTCATAAAAAGTTTCAAATCCGATTAATATCACCATGCCGATGATCGCTAAAAAAGCGCCCAGCCAAAAATTCCGTCCTGGCTTATTCGGCAGAAAGAAGTACATCAGCAACCCGACCCAAATTGGAGCCAAATTGGCCAGCAGTGTAGCCTGAGTTGCCGTAGATTTTTGAATGGCAATATTCCAGACAGCAATATCCGCTCCAAAAAACAACCCGCACAATACGATGACCCAAGCCGTTTTACGGTTGGGAAATTCCAGTTTTTTACGAAAGAGTACAATCGGTAAAACCACGGCTAAAGCAATAGCCATTCGGTAAAAAGCAGCGCTCAGGGCAGACACCGGCGTCCATTTTACCAGAACCGGAAAAACGGAAATACAAAAGATACCTAAAAGAAGTGCCAGTCTTGGGTTTTTCATTTTCAGCTTACTTACTGCAAAAATACGGATATAAAAAAAGCCCCGATAACGGAGCTTATTTTTTTACTGGCGGTCTGGACGGGACTCGAACCCGCGACCCCATGCGTGACAGGCATGTATTCTAACCAACTGAACTACCAAACCAGTGTTTTATTCTGCTGCGAAAGTACTATCAATTTTGAGCATTTGCAAGGATTTTGCAAAGAAAATTTATAAAAATTTCTAAGTAGCTGAATTTCAATTTTTAAAACCAATTGATGTCAAAATCAAAAAAGCCTTCCAAAAATGGAAAGCTTTTCATTGGTCTAACTACTAAACCTGGTACTTTCGTACCTAAACAACACAACTAATTTTAAATATCTTAAGAGGGCAAAAAAGCCTTTCTTTGTATCGAAAGGCTTCCTCTTTTACTGGCGGTCTGGACGGGACTCGAACCCGCGACCCCATGCGTGACAGGCATGTATTCTAACCAACTGAACTACCAAACCAGTGCTTTATTGCGGATGCAAATATACAACCCTTTTTAAATCCTGCAAATGTTTTTTTATCAGTTTTTATATTTTAACATTTCAATTTTACCCAAACCTCTGTTTTTCAATCAGATAAGTCATTAAAATTTTTTCAAATTTTTCATCTACCGAAACCGGAACATACTTAATTTTATATTGCGAACAGGTATTGGCAACTTTTTCAAAATACGCTTCCACCAGTTTTTCATACTCCTTTTTTACGTTTTCAGCAAAAAGATTAACCTGCTCACCTGTTTCCAAATCAATAAATTTTCGTGGAGCATTATCAAAATCGAAACGGAACTCCGTCTTTTTATCAATCACATGAAACAACACCACTTTATGCTTGTTGTGCTTTAAATGCTGTAACGCCTTAAACAAACGCTCATCATCTTCACCCTGAAACATATCGGTAAACAAAATCACCATGGAACGACGGTGTAGTTTCTCGGCAATATGATGCAGATAGGTAATGGTGTCGGTGGTTTTGGTTTCTTTTGGTGTTTGCAAAATTCCTTCCAACTGATTCAACAACATTCTATGATGGCGTTCACTGCCTTTTTCCGGCGCATAATATTCATAAGAATCCGAATACACGCTCAAACCGACAGCATCGCGTTGTTTTTTTAATAAATTCATCAAAACCGCCGAAGCCAATACCGAAAAACCGATTTTATTCTCGTAAAAGAACTGTCCGTCGCTTAATTTCGGATAATGCATGGAAGATGAATTATCGATAATCAAATGACAACGCAAATTGGTTTCTTCCTCGAAACGTTTGGTGTACAAACGATCGGTTTTGGCAAAGAGTTTCCAGTCGATGTGTTTGGTACTTTCGCCCGCATTGTAGATTTTGTGTTCGGCAAATTCTGCAGAAAAACCATGAAACGGCGATTTGTGCATCCCGGAAATAAAGCCTTCCACAATTTGGTTGGCCAACAATTCAAGGTGCTGAAAACTGGATATTTTAGCGATTTGATTCTCTAAGTTCATCTCTCAAAGATAATTTGAAAATTTGAAAATGAGATACTTTGAAAATGATTTTTACAGAAGAAAAAATGGCTTCCTTTTTAGCCCTGATTGGAGCAAGCTACCGTGTAGCGCGGAAAGCAGGAATAAGGCTTACAAAAACACCCGAACCCTTCGCTCCAAAAACAAAAAAGGCCCGACTTTCGCCGAACCTTATATTGTGAACACTTTTCCTAAGATTATAGTAAAGCGTCGATAGCCTCAGTATACGTATTTTTAGGAGCTACACCTACTTGTCTTCCAACCACTTCTCCGTTTTGGAACACTAATACTGTAGGAATGTTACGCACTCCGTATTTTGCCGCAAACTCTTGGTTTGCATCTACATCTACTTTACCGATTACGGCTTTACCAGCATATTCTTCACTGATTTGGTCGATAATTGGCGCTACCATACGACACGGTCCACACCAAGCTGCCCAAAAATCCACTAATACCGGTTTATCTGATTTTAATACTACTTCGTCAAAAGTAGCATCTGTAATTGCTAATGCCATTTTAATGTTGTTTAAAATTGTTGAACAAAAATAGAACTTTATTTTGAATCCCAAACCGTTTAAAAATCAGTTTTGATTATCGTGTCATTACTATTTTTTATACGAAGCTTTTTCCTGCTGTACGTTGCAATCTTTTGCTTCTTAAAGAAAGAACCAAAAGGATTTCCGCTTCCATCAGGGCTAGGGGTTTTGCACTTTAATTGAGTTTAAAATTCACCTGCAAGCGTTCCAATTCCGTTAAAACCGCATTGGAAATGCCCACTTTTAACTTTCGGCTCGGCATGCTGAGTTTGGTCACGATACGGATTTCTTCTTTTTCTTCCGGCACGGTTAGTTCCACCTCATCCATACTTTCCTCGCCGTCACCCACCTCGTCCGAATCGTTCATTTCGCTCACCACCGGAACCTCAACAATGGTTTTCACGCGCTCGAGTTCCATTACTTCAAAGGTAACCGAAGCTTCCCCGGCATTGGCTTTGAACAGCTCATTCAGCTCCATAATCAATTGATCGCGCAATTCGTTAATGGAGAACATCAAAATCAATTTTTTACCAAATTTCGGCAACACGTCCTGCAATTGCAACACATCCATAAACTGTAAACGCGGATCAGATTTTTTTCCGGTTTCCTTATTCGTCCAGCCTTCCTTCACGTTCAATCGAATGTAGACAAAGTGGTTCTGTCCTAAGTAATGACGGAAACGCAAGTATTCTTCGTCGAAAATCCGGAACTCGTAACTTTCGTCGTAGCCTTCCAAATTGAAAGTCGCCCAACCTTTACCGTTTTTAGCAACCCTATGCTGCACGTTCGTTACGATACCACCAACGGCTATATTTTTCCCAACAAATGGATTCAAATCTTTTAAAGCATCCAAACGCGTCGGGCAGAAATATTTCATCTCGAATTTATAATCGTCCAAAGGGTGTCCGGAAATATAAATCCCTACTACTTCTTTCTCTTTTGCCAGCTTCTCCATCGTGAACCATTCCTCACAAGGCGGCACGGTTGGTTCCGGAATTTGTACTTCCGAAGCATCGCCAAACAAACTCACCTGCGAGGAGTTTTCGTTTTCCTGTGTTTTCGACCCGTAGCGCATCGCCTTTTCCAAAAAAGTCACATTGTCGCCATCGTGATGGAAATATTGTGCACGGTGCGTGTTTTCAAAACAATCAAAACCACCAGCCAATGCCAAATTTTCAAAGGCTTTTTTATTAGCGGCGCGCAAATCGATGCGTTTGGCCAAATCGAAGATGGATTTGTATTTTCCGTCTTTTCGGGTATCGACGATGGTTTTAACCGCACCTTCTCCTACCCCTTTGATCGCGCCCATTCCAAAACGGACCGCATAGTTTTCGTTTACCGTAAATTTATAGAACGATTCGTTTACGTCCGGACCTAAAACCTCTAAGCCCATGCGTTTACATTCTTCCATAAAGAACGAAACCTGTTTGATGTCGTTCATGTTGTTGGAAAGCACCGCCGCCATATATTCCGCAGGGTAATGCGCTTTCAGATAGGCGGTTTGATACGCGATCCAGGCATAACAGGTCGAGTGGGATTTGTTGAAGGCGTAACTCGCAAACGCTTCCCAGTCGGTCCAGATCTTATCGAGTTTCTTTTCATCGTGTCCGTTGGCCATCGCCTGATCGATGAATTTGGATTTCATTTTATCTAAGACATCTTTCTGTTTTTTACCCATTGCTTTACGCAAAACGTCGGCATCACCTTTGGAAAAGTTCGCCAGCTTCTGCGACAAAAGCATTACCTGTTCCTGGTATACGGTAATTCCATAGGTTTCGGCAAGATATTCTTCATTCGCATCCAAATCGTAGGTGATGGGTTCTTCACCGTTTTTTCTACGGACGAACGACGGAATGTACTCCAACGGTCCCGGACGATATAAGGCGTTCATCGCAATCAAATCTCCGAAAACCGTCGGTTTCAGCTCTTTCATGTATTTCTGCATCCCGGGCGACTCGTACTGGAAAATCCCGACGGTTTCCCCTCTTTGGAACAGCTCGTATGTTTTTTCATCGTCAATCGGGAAGGTATCCGGATCGAGCTGGATTCCGGTGCGGTATTTCACCAATTTGACGGTATCTTTAATTAGGGTCAAAGTCTTTAACCCCAAGAAGTCCATTTTTAAAAGTCCGGCACTTTCCGCTACCGAGTTGTCGAACTGCGTTACGTACAAATCGGAATCTTTTGCAGTGGTTACAGGAACGAAATTCGTAATATCGTCTGGCGTGATGATTACCCCACAAGCGTGAATTCCGGTATTTCGCAACGAACCTTCCAACATTTTTGCCTGTTGAATGGTTTCTCCGGCCAAATCTTCTTCGCCAGCAATCGCTATCAATTCTTTAACACGGTCGAATTCTTCAGACGATTTCAAAGCTTTTTTGACTTCACTTTCATCTTCCGCCAGAAAACGCGCCAAGTTCCATTTGGACGGCATCATTCCCGGAATCAGTTTGGCAATCCGGTCAGCTTCAAATAGCGGTAAATCCAGTACACGCGCCGTATCACGAATCGCGGATTTGGTCGCCATTTTACCATACGTAATGATCTGCGCCACCTGATTCGCACCGTATTTGTTGATTACGTAATCCATTACCAAACCACGGCCTTCATCATCGAAATCGATATCGATATCGGGCATCGACACACGATCCGGATTTAGGAAACGCTCAAAAAGCAAGTCGTATTTAATCGGGTCGATGTTGGTAATTCCTAAACAGTAGGCTACGGCTGAACCTGCTGCCGAACCACGACCGGGGCCAACAGAAACGCCCATTTTTCTTGCTTCGGCAATAAAATCCTGTACGATCAAAAAGTAACCCGGATACCCCGAATTGGAAATCGTAAGTAATTCAAAATCCAAACGTTCCCGAATATCTTCCGTTATTTCGGGATAGCGTTTTTCAGCTCCGCTGTAGGTTAAATGGCGTAAATAAGCATTTTCACCTCGTACACCGCCATCGGCTTTATCTTCTTCTACTTTAAACTCATCGGGAATATCGAATTTCGGAAGCAATACGTCGCGGTACAACGAATAGGCTTCCACTTTATCAATGATTTCCTGAATATTGATGATCGCTTCGGGTAAATCGGCGAAGATTTTTTTCATCTCCGCTTCCGACTTGAAATAGTATTCCTGATTCGGCATCCCGTAACGATAGCCGCGACCGCGACCGATTGGCGTAGCCTGCTTTTCCCCGTCCTTCACACACAATAAAATATCGTGGGCGTTGGCATCTTCTTTGGCTACATAATAGGTATTGTTGGTGGCGATCAGTTTTACGTTGTGCTTGCGGGCGAAAGCGATCAGGGTTTGGTTTACGCGGTTTTCGTCTTCCTGATTGTGGCGCATCACTTCGATGTAGAAATCGGCACCAAATTGGGATTTCCACCAGACCAGTGCTTCTTCCGCCTGATTTTCACCGATATTTAAGATCTTGCTCGGGATTTCCCCATACAGGTTCCCCGACAAAACAATAATGTCTTCTTTATATTGTTCGACTACCGAACGGTTAATTCGCGGCACATAATAAAAACCTTCTGTATAGGCAATGGACGCCATTTTAGCCAAATTATGATAGCCTTTTTTATTTTTGGCCAGAAAAACAACCTGATAGCCGTTGTCTTTTTTGGATTTGTCTTTATGGTCCTCGCAAATGTTGAAGGTGCAGCCAACTATAGGTTTTACAACAGTTTCGGAGGGTTGTTCTCCGTTTTCTTCTGCCGCTTTATTTTTGGCTTCCGCTCCTTTGTTATGATTGAAAACCGCACTTACAAAATGAAAGGCGCCCATCATGTTTCCGATATCCGTCATGGCTACGGCCGGCATCCTGTTTTTTACGGCCGCATTCACCAAGTCATTAACGGCAATGGTCGACTGCAACACCGAAAACTGGGTATGATTGTGAAGATGGGCAAAGGCCGCATGCTCTAAATCTTTCTTGTCTTCTTCGGAAATGGTTGTGGTAACTTCTTCCTGCTGAATCTGTTTTAAACGCGCTCGAATTTCATCCGACGCTTTTTTCAGGTTGATGTGCTTTAAGCCAATCAGCTGAATTTCCTGCGGATTGTTCTCGCGGAAACGGTCGTAATAGTCTTCGGTTACATCGAGTTCTTCTTTGGTAAAAACCTCGCGTTTGATTAATTCTAAAAAACAGCGGGTGGTGGCTTCTACGTCGGCCGTTGCGTTGTGGGCTTCGGCGAAAGGCTCTCCGAAAAGGTATTGGTGTAGCTCGGTTAGCGTTGGGAGTTTGTATCTTCCTCCGCGACCTCCGGGTAATTTTAAAAGCTCTGCGGTGGTTTCGGTACAAGTATCTAAAACAGGCATTTTTACCATGTCGGAACCGACGTTCATACGGTGGAATTCACACCCCATGATGTTCACGTCGAACCCTACGTTCTGACCTACGATGTATTTGGCCTTCGACAAGGCAATATTGAACTTTTCGAGTACCTCCAATAACGAAATTCCCTGCTCCATAGCCAATTCTGTGGAAATACCATGGATTCGCTCAGCATCGTAGGGAATATTGAAACCTTCCGGTTTGACCAAATAATCCTGATGCTCAACAAGATTTCCCAGCTCGTCGTGTAACTGCCAGGCAATCTGGATACAACGCGGCCAGTTGTCCGTATCGGTAATGGGTGCCGACCAGCTGCGCGGTAATCCGGTGGTTTCGGTATCGAAAATTAAATACATTAGGCTGATATTTAGATTGTAAGCTTAAAACCACAAACCGGTTTTAGACGAAAACAAAAATACGTTTTCAAAAAGCAATTGTCAATTTTAGTTATTAACAAACATGCAAAACCTTTATCTTTTAGCCCCGGTTGAGCCGGTAGCTCCCGATTTATCGGGACTAAAGGCGAAGACAGGAACAAGACCTCCAAAAAAACCCGAACCTTTGCTTCGCCAATTCGCTATCGCTCGGGTCGCTCCAAAAACTATAAAAAACAAAAAACCACCTCGGTTTGAGATGGTTTTGTAAGAATATAAAATAAGGCTTAGTATCTTCCTCCTCTATTATTTCCACCACCGTAGTTACCACCACCGCGGTTGTTTCCGTAACCTCCGCCTGAACGGTTGTTATTGAAACTTCTTCTTTCACCTTCCGGTTTCGGCTCGGATTTGTTAACTACAATCGCACGACCACCAACAGTTGCACCGTTTAATTCGTCAATTGCTTTCTGAGCTTCCTCATCATTTTCCATCTCTACGAAACCAAAACCTTTACTTCTTCCTGTAAATTTATCAGTAATAATTTTAACTGAATTTACAGCACCATAAGCCTCGAAAGACTCTCTTAAATCTGCCTCGTCGATTGAAAACGGAAGACTCCCAACAAAAATATTCATATAATTATTTTAAAAATTTTGGTAAAGGTAATGCATTTAATTTCTAAATCACTCATTATTAAGCTTTTTGTTTTCAAAATATTTGTTGTATATAAAACATATTTTTCATTAATTAATTATTTTGTATACTAAACTTTTATATCTTTGCACCCTTAAATAACCGAGGTCGAGAACCTCAAATTAATCATTAAAGATTATGTCAGTAAAAATCAGATTACAAAGACATGGTAAAAAAGGGAAACCTTTTTACTGGATCGTAGCAGCAGATGCTCGCGCGAAAAGAGATGGTAGATTCTTAGAGAAAATCGGAACTTACAATCCAAACACTAACCCTGCAACTATCGACTTAAACCTTGATAAAGCAGTTACATGGTTATTCAACGGTGCTCAGCCTACTGACACTGCAAGAGCTATCCTTTCTTACAAAGGTGCTTTATTAAAACACCACTTAGAAGGTGGCGTTCGCAAAGGTGCTTTAACTGCTGAGCAAGCTGAAGCTAAATTAGCGGCTTGGTTAGAGGCTAAAGCTGGTAAAGTAGATGCCAAAAAAGACGGTTTAGCAAAATCGAAAGCGGATGTTAAAGCTGAGGCTTTAAAAGCTGAAAAAGCTGCTAACGAAAAACGTATCGCTGCTCAGGCTGAGGCTTTAAAAGCTGCTGAAGCTACAGAAGAAGAGACTACAGAAGAAGTAGCAGAAGCTACAACGGAAGAAGCTCCGGCTGTTGAGGAGAACAACGAAGAAACTCAAGCTTAATTTTATAGCGGTTCCATGCGTAAAGAGGATTGTTTCTATTTAGGTAAAATCGCGAAGAAATTTAGTTTTAAGGGAGAAGTTCTGATCTATTTGGACACAGACGAACCCGAAATGTATGAAGATATGGAATCAGTTTTTGTCGAATTCGGCAAAAATCTGGTTCCATTTTTTATTGAAAAAAGTGCACTTCACAAAGGCGACTTCCTACGAGTTAAGTTTGAAGAAGTAGACAACGAAGAAGACGCCGACCGAATTCTGGGAAGCGAAGTCTATCTCCCATTAACCATGCTGCCAAAACTGGAAGGCAAAAAATTCTATTTCCACGAGGTAATTGGTTTTGACGTGGAAGATGTACGTTTGGGCAAAATCGGCAAAATCGTTTCCATTAACGATTCTACTGCTCAACCGCTTTTCGAAATCATGAAAGACGACACGGAAATCCTGATTCCGATGATTGATGACTTTATTGTGGAGATTGACCGCACCAACAAAAAAGTGGTTTTAAAAACCCCTGAAGGACTAGTAGACCTTTATCTTGGATAACTTCCAATGACATTTCAGTTTAAACAATTCTCCATTCAACAAGATCGTTGCGCCATGAAAGTGGGTACTGATGGCGTTTTATTAGGTGCTTGGACACCACTTATCAACAACCCTTTCAATATTTTAGACATTGGAGCCGGCACGGGTTTAATTGCACTAATGTTAGCACAACGCAGCAATGCAGAACAAATCGATGCTATTGAAATTGATGACGACGCTTACGAACAAGCCACCGAAAATTTCGAAAACTCCCCCTGGAACGACCGTTTGTATTGTTACCACGCTGGTTTAGATGAATTTGTAGACGAAGTGGATGAAGAATTCGATTTGATTGTATCCAACCCTCCATTTTATACCGATGAGTACAAATCCGGCGACAATCAAAGGGACAATGCTCGTTTTGAGAATTCCTTACCTTTTGAAGAATTGGTGGAAGCCGCTGATTTTTTCTTATCGGATCACGGTGTCTTTTCTTTGATTATCCCTTATAAAGAGGAAGAAAAACTGATTGCGCTTTGTGCAGAAAGAGGCTTATTTCCTCTAAAAATCACTCGCGTAAAAGGCACACCTACTACTGAAATCAAGCGCAGTTTATTGGCTTTTTGCCGAATTGAGCAAACACCTTTGACGGATGAATTGGTTATTGAAACCGCACGTCATCAGTACACGCCGGAATATATTACATTGACTAAGGATTTTTATTTAAAAATGTAATCCTTGAATTACAGCCATTAACCCATTTATTTTTTTACTTGAAATTATAACTATCACAGATTGAATAGTTAAATTTCTTTATGTACTTTTGTGTACCAAAATAACAAACAACAATGAAACCAGATTTATTTCAATCTCCTGATTACTATCTGTTAGACGATTTACTTACAGAAGAACATAAATTAGTACGTGATGCTGCCCGTGCATGGGTAAAAAAAGAAGTATCCCCTATAATTGAAGAATATGCTCAAAAAGCTGAATTTCCAAAACAAATTGTAAAAGGTTTGGGAGAAATTGGCGGTTTTGGTCCTTATATTCCAGTAGAATATGGTGGTGCTGGTTTAGACCAAATTTCTTACGGATTAATCATGCAGGAAATCGAGCGTGGTGATTCTGGAGTTCGTTCTACTTCATCGGTACAATCTTCTTTGGTAATGTACCCTATCTGGAAATACGGAAATGAAGAGCAACGAATGAAATATTTACCAAAATTGGCTACCGGAGAATGGATTGGCTGTTTTGGTTTGACCGAGCCGGATTACGGTTCCAACCCAGGTGGTATGGTAACTAATTTTAAAGATATGGGCGACCATTATTTATTAAACGGCGCCAAAATGTGGATTTCCAACGCGCCTTTTGCCGACATCGCTGTAGTGTGGGCAAAAGATGAAACCGGAAGAATTCACGGTTTAATCGTAGAAAGAGGTATGGAAGGTTTCTCTACACCGGAAACCCACAACAAATGGTCTTTGAGAGCTTCAGCTACCGGAGAACTTATTTTCGACAACGTAAAAGTGCCGAAAGAAAACCTATTACCTAACAAATCAGGATTGGGAGCACCACTAGGATGTTTGGATTCTGCACGTTACGGAATCGCATGGGGCGCTATCGGTGCCGCTATGGACTGTTATGACACTGCTTTAAGATATTCTAAAGAAAGAATCCAGTTTGACAAACCCATCGGAGCGACACAATTGCAACAGAAAAAATTAGCCGAAATGATTACCGAAATCACTAAAGCACAATTGTTAACTTGGAGATTAGGTGTATTGAGAAACGAGGGCAGAGCAACTTCGGCTCAAATTTCCATGGCGAAAAGAAACAACGTGAACATGGCTGTAGAAATTGCTCGTGAAGCGCGTCAGATGTTAGGAGGTATGGGTATTACCGGAGAATATTCAATCATGAGACATATGATGAACTTAGAGTCTGTAATCACCTACGAAGGAACACACGATATCCACTTGCTAATCACAGGTATGGATGTTACAGGTTTCTCTGCATTCAAATAATAGTTTTTTTTCAACAATACTAAAAGAGAGTCTAATACAGGCTCTCTTTTTATTTTTAGTATATTTGAATAAAACATTTCTTATAAAGTCGTCTTGTCAACAACAAGCTTATTGCAATCAATTACAAATCATCAAATACAAATAAAAAAGCATAGTTTGTAAAATAAACGCAATAAATAAAAAAGCTGTGCCATATGTAACCTCTGACAACTAAATTTTACACATTATGAAACTAAACGAATTTTTACTTCCGGAATTCCTTCATGAAACAGAAAACACCAGAAAATTATTGGCTGCACTTCCAGAGGAGCATTTTGATTACAGGTCAAATGAAAAAGCCATGAGTCTTTCTGAATTAGCAAATCATATTGCAGAAATTCCAACTTGGATTCCAGCGACATTTTTACATTCTGAACTCGATTTTGCAACGTTCCACTATGTTGTTCCTAATCATCGCACCGTTAACGATCTTTTAGCTTTTTTTGACAAAAACATCAATGAAGCCTTAAAATTAATGACAGAAGTAAGCAATGAAACCCTGCAGGAAAACTGGACCATGAGAAAAGGAGATCTTATCTATTTTACCATGCCCAAAATTTCGGTTTACCGTATGTTTGTCATGAACCATACCATACACCACAGAGGACAAATGACCGCTTACTTAAGAGCTGTTGGCGCAAAAGTACCGGGAATGTATGGCCCAACAGCCGATGACGTCATGTAATTATAACAGCATCAATAAAATCAATGTTAAAAGCTTCTTTAAAACGGGAAGCTTTTATATTTTTGTGAAACGAAAACAAATCCGAACAACACTTTTTTTTTCGTATATAAAACAAAAAGCCCCCATGAATATTCAGTCCATCAACAAGTCAATTCAGGAGCAGAAAAATCAGTTACTGAATCATCCTTTGTACGCTCAAATTCAAAACATTGACGATTTACGTCATTTTTTAGAAGGCCATGTATATGCTGTTTGGGATTTCATGTCATTGCTTAAGGCTTTGCAAATGAAACTCACATGCACTACCACCCCTTGGTTCGCCTCGGCAAATCCGGAAATGCGGTATTTAATCAACGAAATTGTATTGGCGGAAGAATCCGACATTACCTTGGACGGCAAAAGACAAAGCCACTTTGAAATGTACCTGGAAGCAATGGAAGCCTGCGGTGCCAATACCGAAAATGTGAATGTGTTTTTGGAAAGTGTAATTGCCATGCAGAACATTTTCGTATCGATTCGAATCAGCGATTTACATCCGAAGATTAAAGACTTCTTAGACTTTACCTTCCGCGTGATTGAGCAGGGAAAACCACATGAAATAGCAGCCGCATTTACCTTTGGAAGAGAAGACTTGATTCCGGAGATGTTTACTGAAATCCTTAAAAATTTCAAAGCGAATTTCCCGGAGGTTGATTTATCGAAACTGATCTATTATTTTGAAAGACACATCGAATTAGATGCTGACGATCACGGACCGATGGCGATGCAGATGATTACGGAATTATGTGGTGAAGACAACCACAAATGGAAAGAAGTAGAAGCCGTTTCCATCCAGGCCTTAGAAAAAAGAATTGGTTTATGGGATGCCATCGAAGAACACATTAACGAGAAGCATTTAGCCACCACTTAATAAACAAAATCCCGAAAATGTTTCGGGATTTTTATTTCGATTTCCAAATGAACCCATCCAACAAATAATGCGTGAATTGCGGAACCGTTAACAACGGAACCAAAAAAATATGCCAATTCGAAACATCAAAAGCGGTCATGGAAAAATGTTCGTTCCAAACCAGAATTTCCCACAAATATTCCTCAAAAAAAGCAATACCAATCAACAAGGCTAAAAACAACATTACGCCTTTATAATTTCTGAAGTAGGAAAAAAAATTTTGCTCATTTTCTACCCTGCTTTCTATTTCTTTAAAATAAATCAAAGCCATATACGGAACACCGTGCGAAACCACATTGAGCAAAGTAAAAACAAGGTCGTTGTCGTAATAAACAATCCCAAAATACCAAGATGCGGCAGTTCCAAGAATAATTGAATTTTTCGGAATGTTAAAAAACTTATTTTTAAAGGAAGTGTAAAGGGTCCGCACCAGATAAACAAACAGAATCATCACGTACAAAATCCCAAAAACTTTGAGCCATTCCTCACTTTCATAGCGAAAAAACTCATCCGGCATAAACCAGTTGAATTGTCTGGGTGAAGACAAAAACCAGTAGAGCATCGGATACCCGGTGGCTGCATAAATCACGATATTGTCAAAAGCCCGGCTCCCTTTTTCTTTGGATTCCTTTCGTGCATACAACCGCATAAAACCATACTGCTGACGGATGAAATGAAAGACCGCCACATAGGCCAATACCGACCAAAAGACCTTGCTTCCTAAAGAAAAAAGCACCATCCCTATCAAAAAACAAAGCAATGGTAATCCTAAATACAAATTCTTTCTTTTGGCAAATTCTCTCCGGTTAAAATACGTTTTGAACAAAGTCGAATACACATGCGCCACATCAATAAAAACGATCAGGATCAACCAGGAATAAAACGAATAAGACGCCTCAACCCTTTCCAGCCAATCCGGAAACAACAAAACGATTGCCAACACAAAAAAAGAAGGCAACAGAATAAATAAACTGTCTGTTTTAGCTTTATGTATCCAAGGTTGTGTCATTTAAGTATTTCGTTTACGGCGTTAATTCCCTGATGAAAGGCTTCTTCAAAAATAGAAATTCCCGACAAATCGGTGTGGGCAAAGAAAATCTTACCATCAACAGATTTACCGGCTTCCATTTTATCCTTTCCAAAAAGAAACCCGGGCACCGGACTAATCATTCCATGTCCTAAAAGATGTACCTGAATGGCTTCCGTTTGTGCTTCAATATTAGGATGTGCAATTTTTAAATCGTTAAAAACCAATTGTTTCCAATACGCTTTGGATTGCTTGTACAGAAACTTTCGACTCTTTTTAATATCAGAATCGGAAAAACTGTAATAATACGTAATTACTTTTTTGGCCTGCAATTGCCCTACCGACTGATGCTGGTCGTAAATATACCCCAACCCCTTCGAACCGTAAATCACATTGTCCCAACACAAAGGATAACTGCTGTTATCGGTTAATTCGTTTACCGTTAAAGTGGCCAACATCCAAGGCGCATAATGGAAATTTTTAGTGAAATCTTTCCGATCTTTTAAAAGGTATTGGTTCACAAACTGCGGTGTAGCCATAATCACTTTATCGGCAATAATGGTTTTGGAAGTATTGGTTTTCTCATCAAAAACGGTAACAATCACCTTGTCTTTTTCCGTTTTCACCTCATAAACCAAATGATTCTTTAAGGATTTCTTTTCGGTATATTTCTTCAGATGTGTCGCCAGACGCGCATTGCCTTCGGGCCAGGTCAACACGTTTTCTCCTGTCTGTTCGGTCGAATCGTGCTTTCTTCCGGCAAAATAATGAATGCCTGCCCAAGCGGAAACCGAATCGATGCCCAAACCAAAATCATCACGACAGCAATAATCGACGTAATCCAAAAGCGGCGCACAAGACAAATCATTTTGCACAAGCCATTGCTTCATGGATAATTTGTCCAACTCCCGAACTTCTTTTTTGTCGGATGACTTTGCAAGCGGAATATCGAAATAAAACGCACCGCTTTCATCTTTAGCCCTTCGAAAACCATCCATTTTAGCAAAAAAAGCAGCAAATTCAGCTTCTTCTTTTGCAGTATTCCCGTATTTCGGCACCAACCCTTCCTGCCAGTAATTCTTATAAAACAAGCGTTCCTGTGGCGAAAACGTAAGTTGCGTTTCATCAAAAACAGGATAACCTTTCCTGCTATAACCCGTGATAATCTTTTCTTCTTCTAAAAAGCGTAGTAATTCTTTATCTGAAAAATTCGGCAACGGTAAATAATGTGCACCCAATGGAAACTTGGAATGCTGATTTTCCCCGTTTGAGGAATTTCCGCCTAGGTGATTTTCCATTTCCACCAACAAAAAATCGGTAATACCTCTCTGGACAAATGCTCTTGCTGCACTAAGCCCTGAAATACCTCCTCCAACTATCAAATAAGGGATTGTTATTTCTTGAGAAGGTTTCGGGAAATTTTTAATCCAGAGCCGATGTCCTAAAACATGATGGGTTCCCGTAAGCCGGAAGACCAACGAAAGTGCTTTTTCTTTACAGGAATGCAGCAACGGAAGCAAGAATCCAGAAACAGCTATTCCTTTTAAAAACCGCCTGCGCCCTGCGTTATAGTTTTCCCCATTCTTCATCGAAATAGCGTACTAAAATCTGATTATCCAAACGATTGATTTCTATGCCTTTGGAGACCATATCGCCGGTGAAATAATTGAGTTTATCAAACTGATAATTGTAAAACCGTAAACCGCTTACTTTACGACGGGCTTTTGTAAAATCGTCGGAAGGTGCATTGGCGGCAATGGTAAATCCCCATTCTCCAAAGGAAGGCACGTAGGCATGAAAAGCATCGGTTTTCGGAAACACTTCGCCTATGGTTTTATTGATGCACCAGAAAGATTTAGGGGCAAAATAAGGCGACGTAGTTTGGACCACGATCATACTTTGCGGCGTCAGGACATTTTGCAGCGTCCTGTAAAAATTAAGGGAATACAATTTTCCGAGACTATAGTTTGAAGGATCAGGAAAGTCGATTATCACCACGTCAAATTTTTCTTTTGCGTCTTTTACCCAGATATAAGCATCCTGATTGTATACTTTTACTTTAGGATTAAGCAACGAACTTTTATTGAAATCGGTTAATATTTTATTGGTTTTGAAAAGCCGGGTCATGCCTTCGTCCAAATCGACCAAAGTGATTTTTTTTACATCCTTGTACTTCAGGATTTCCCGTACGGCCAGACCATCGCCACCGCCGAGCACCAACACACTTTCAACTTTTGAAGCGGCCGCCATTACTGGATGCACTAATGCTTCATGATAGCGGTATTCGTCTGCGGAACTGAACTGTAAATTATTGTTCAGATATAGTCGATAATCACTTTTATTATGCGTTAAAACGATGCGCTGATACGGTGTGGAATGGGTGTATACAATGTTTTCACCATACAATTTCGATTCCGAATACGATAAGATGCTTTCGGAAAAAATAAACGTCAGCAACAAAATCAGGAACGAAGCGATAGCTTTTGCTTTCAGAAGAAATGGTTTGCGCAATTCCCGACTAAGCAGGAAACACAGCACTATGGCAATACCAACATTAATCATCCCAAAAAACAAGGACGTTCGCATCACGCCCAATTGCGGTACCAAAACCAACGGAAACAATATCGATGCTAATAAGGCACCGATATAATCAAAGGTAAAAACGTTGGAAACCAAATCGCGGAATTTCACCCGATCTTTCAGAATGTTCATCAGCAACGGAATTTCCAACCCGACCAAGCATCCGGTAACAAACACCAGAAAATAAAGAATGAACTGAAAATAACCGATACTTTCAAACAACAAAAACAGAATGACCGAACTCAGTCCTCCTATCAAACCGACTAAAATTTCGATTTCCACAAAAGTATTGAGCAGGTTTCGTCTGAGAAATTTTGAAAAATAAGAGCCAACCCCCATCGAAAAGAGGTACACTCCAATAATAAACGAAAACTGTTTTACCGAATCCCCCAACAAATAACTGGCCAAAGTTCCCGCAACCAATTCGTAAATCAGCCCGCAGGTGGCAATGGTAAAAACAGCCAGTAAGAGAAGGTATTCGAATTTAAAAAAACGATTACCCATGAATCGCCGCGCTGATAATCATAGAAATCCCAATAATGAACGCCGCGAAAACGATCGCTACCGCAACATTGTTCTTTTGAGAGATTTCTTTCCAGGTGCTTTCCGGAGTTAGTTTTTCTATGACAAAATAAGCCAGCAACAAAATAGCAAAACCTATTACCGAAAAAAGAACCGAATTAAAAATGGGTGCAAATGAAATATCCATAATCTATATTTTTTGAATGTTATTTATGATAGAAACGAGTAACCGTACCTCTTGAGGAAGCCGTCGGTTTGTAATTTTCCGTGGATTCACAATCGCAAATCCGATTGCCCGAAAAGGTATAGTAGAGAAAAATGCCGTAGAAAAACACAGCCAATGCCAACCCGAATTTATTTTGCCTGATAAACTGTCGTACCTGATCCATGTTTTATTGATTAAAAGGTGAATTATCGCTGTCTGCCCAACGTTGTTGTTCAAAATAGACGTTTAAAAAATACAACCCTACCGATAGTACCCCCATAAAAAGAACCACCATCCAGACATTGCGCATCGAGGACGCATTCCAGACCACCTGAACCGATATCCTGTCGTTCATAAAATCTTCAGGGGCTTTTTGCGGTGTTATCGCGACGTGGTACCGGCCTTTTGGTACGCCACAAATATTGAATTCTTCTCCGGTGCTGCCTTCGGTCCAGTTTTCCCCATCGGTATACCCATGATAGTACTCGATGTCTTTGCTGGCATAGCGTTCTTCGCCTGTATTTTCATTCACCAAAGCCACCTGAACATTTGCCCAGGAATTGTCAACATTAGAAGAAACGCTTATGGTCATCGGAGCCGAACCGCCTTGTAATTCAAACGATTTACTGACGATCTCTTTATTATTACTCGCGGTAAAAGTGAGGCTTTCTCTTAATATATCCGTTTGCTTTTGATTCGCATAAATAAACAAATGCGAAATCAACATTACTATGGCCACCACACAAAATACCATAATCGTATGCTTCAACGGAAACAGGAACGGTTGCACTATCCCTACTCCCGATTTGTGTGGAAGTGGTGTGTTTGGAAATGCTTTTTTAATTTCACTTCGGGAGATGTGTTCGCCAAAATAAGTTCCATTGGAACCGGGAATGTCTTCCACAGATAATATATACGGCGGATTGATGAATTCGGCCATCCAGATATTTCCTTTAGGAAGTTCAAAATCAAAATAGCCCTGAGCCGTTACAATTTCCGAATGGGTTGCCTCATACAAGTTCAACTGCATTCCGTTGTGCTTTATTTGTTTGGGACTGCCGCTTACTTCATATTGCTCTTCAGCTTCTTTCAGTATAATCCAATGCCCGTCGGTTTCGGACAGGTAAATAAAATTACCTTGTTCATCCTGAAGAGTGTACTCTCTCCAAAAATAAATCCGATACACTTTTTTAATAAGCAGACCTACTACGGTATACTTTTTCCCGCGAAGTACTCCAGATTGACCGACTTTAAGTGTATCAAAAATCTTTTTATGACTAAACTTACGATCAAAACGTAAACCGCCGTTATGATTTTCGTAAAGGGATTGACAATTCGGGCAGACGAAGTTTTTCACTTCAAAAGTTACCGCTACCTCTGTAGTAGTGTCGCACTGATAACAAGGTACTTTCATCTTAACGGTAAATTTCAAATTCTTTAATCACTTTCGCTTCAAAATACCCAATGTATTCCTGAGCAATGGCTTTTACCTTTTCCGTATTGTCCTGAAGATAATTGCACAAATACACATCTAAGGTTAATTGCTTGTATTCCGGCCAGGTATGCACGCAAATATGGGACTCTTTCAAACAAAAAGCCACTGTAAAACTGTCGTTTTCAAAATCGTGTGTAATGTCCCCTACTTTTTCCAATCCGAATTTTTCCAAAACGGAATCGGTTTTAGCTATGAAAGAATGGCTGTCGGTCAATTTTGAAAGACTTTCCGTTTCCAAAGTAAGTAAAATGTGTAAACCGGGAGAATACGAAGGTAAAATCATTAATGCTATAAGTGCTTTATATCAACTTATACGGAGGTGTTAAAATTTTGTTACAAAAAAAGCGAAGAAAAATCTTCGCTTGACTTATTAGGATTCCGGAGCCAGTTCCACTTCCAGACCATTTATTTCCGGTGTGATGTGTATCTGACACCCTAACCGGCTGTTTTCTTTTACGTTGAAGGCTTCCCAAAGCATGGCTTCCTCATCCGGATTTTTTTCCGGCAGCTCCACTTCGTTTAAAACATAACATTGGCAAGAAGCACACATAGCCATACCACCGCAAATGCCGATAGTTCCTTCCGGAGCTAATTCGTAAGCACGAACCAATTCCATGATGTTCATGTTCATGTCGGTGGGCGCCTGTACTTCATGGGCGACTCCGTCCCGGTCGATTATTTTTATGGTAACGTCTTGTGACATGTTTAATCAATTGCTTTTACTACGGCTTTTTCCGCTTCTTTTCGGGTTCCGTCAAAACCGTCAATTCCGGAAACTGTCGTGTATTTCAATACGTATTTTTTTCCTGGGTTCAATTTGTTGTAAACCGATTGGCACATTAAAGTCGCCTCGTGAAAACCACACAAAATCAGTTTCAGTTTGCCCGGATAGGTATTCACATCACCAATGGCATAAATCCCTTCGATGTTGGTTTGATAATCCAAAGCGTTGTTTACTACGATGGCATTTTTCTCAATTTCCAAGCCCCAGTGTGCAATTGGCCCTAATTTTGGTGTTAACCCGAAAAGCGGGATAAAATAATCCGTAGCTACGTTCATGCGGGCACCGTTTACTTCGATATCTACCGATTCAATGCGCTCGGACCCTTTAAATCCAACCACCTCAGCAGGGGTTATCAATTTAATTTTTCCAGCATGCTTGAGTTCCTGAACTTTCTCTACAGAATCCAATGCGCCACGGAATTCGTTTCTTCGGTGAACCAACGTCACTTCAGAAGCTACATTGGAAAGAAAAATACTCCAATCCAGCGCCGAATCGCCACCACCGGAAATCACTACGCGTTTGCCACGGTATTTTTCAGGGTCTTTTACGAAATAGTCCACGCCTCGGTCTTCCTGCTCGTAAAATTCCAAATCTTTCAAAATGGGTTTACGGGGTTCGAAACTTCCTAAACCGCCTGCAATAGCAACCGCTTTGGCTTTGTGCTCCGTTCCTTTATTGGTGGTAACGATGAAGGTTTCGTCTTCTAATTTCTGAATGGTTTCAGCCACTTCTCCCAAGGTAAACCCTGGCTGAAACTGTTTGATTTGCTCCATTAAATTCGTAACCAAATCACCTGCTAAAACCGATGGAAACCCTGGAATATCGAAAATGGGTTTTTTGGGATACAATTCGGTTAACTGTCCGCCCGGTTGTGGCAAACCGTCGATGATATGGCATTTCAGTTTTAAAAGCCCGGCTTCAAAAACGGCAAAAAGCCCCGTAGGACCTGCACCGATGATGAGTATATCTGTTTCAATCATTGTTTAAAATTTTCTGAGTAACAAAGTTACTGAGTTGTAATTTCACCCAACATGATTAATGTCAGGTTTGCGTGAGGGATGGGAGCGGCATCCTTTTATGGCGCGAAGCAGAATAAAAGATATAGCGTACAGCCCGACCCTTGTGGTCACGCCCAAAAAAAATTAAGCTACGTTTACCACCGTTTCGATTTGTGGCGCGTACTTTTTAATGGTGGTTTCCACACCTGCTTTTAAGGTCATTTGGTTGATTTTGCACGACGTACAAGCGCCTTCCAAACGCACTTTTACGTGCTTGCCCTCTTCGACGTCTACCAAAGTGATGTCGCCTCCGTCGGAATTTAAAAACGGACGGATTTCTTCCAGCGCTTTTTCAATGGTCGACTTTAATTCTTCTGTATTCATATACTTCCGATTATTTTTTCACGGCAGAACAACCCGCCATAGTGGTTATTTTAATTGCTTCGGTCGGTGGAAGGTTATCGTTACGACGCACGGTTTCTTCCACTACGCTTCTCGCTAAGGTTTCAAAGGCCACCTGAACCGGTGTAGCAGTCTGTAACGCTGCTGGACGACCGTAATCTCCCGCTTCACGGATGCTTTGTACGATTGGCACTTCACCCAAGAAAGGAACATCTAAATCTGCTGCCAGATTTTTAGCACCTTCTTGTCCGAAGATATAATATTTGTTGTTTGGTAATTCTTCCGGTGTGAAATAGGCCATGTTCTCGATAATTCCCAAAACCGGCACGTTGATGCTTTCGTTCTGAAACATCGCCACCCCTTTTTTAGCATCGGCTAACGCTACAGCTTGCGGCGTACTTACCACAACCGCTCCGGTAATTGGCAACGATTGCATGATGGATAGGTGAATATCTCCCGTTCCCGGTGGCAAGTCTAACAACATGAAATCCAGTTCGCCCCAATCGGCATCAAAAATCATTTGGTTTAAGGCTTTAGCAGCCATTGGCCCTCTCCAGATTACGGCCTGATCCGGACTGGTAAAGAATCCGATGGATAGGATTTCCACGCCATAACCCGTGATGGGTTTCATTTTGGATTTTCCGTCTACCTCAACTGAAATGGGTTTTGCACCTTCCACGTCGAACATAATCGGCATGGACGGCCCGTAAATATCAGCATCCAAAACCCCAACTTTGAAGCCCATATTGGCTAAAGTAACGGCTAAGTTTGCTGTAATGGTAGATTTTCCAACTCCTCCTTTTCCAGAAGAAACGGCGATAATGTTGCTGATTCCCGGGATGGATTTTCCTTTGATTTGTGGTTTTTCCGGAGCTTCTACCTTGATATTTACTTTTACTTTGGCTTTATCGTAGATTTTTTCATGAATGACTTTCATGATGTCTACCTCAGCGCGTTTTTTAATGTGAAGCGCCGGTGTGGTTAACAACAAATCTACTACTACTTCGTCGCCGAAAGTGATCACGTTTTGTACCGCACCGCTTTCAACCATATTTTTTCCTTCTCCGGCAATGGAAATGGATTCCAAAGCGCTAAGAATTTCTTTTCTGTCTAATTTCATTTTACTTGAGAATGCTTAAATCTTTAGGAATCAAATCTTTATTAAGACTGATTCTCGATTGCAAAGATAACTTGAAAAGTTTAAATGTAGGATGGAAAAAAGCCAAAAGTTTTGTGAAAATATTCGTCAAAATTGAATCTCGGGCTGCCAAAAATGCTTCTCGAAATCAATAATCTGATTATTCTTCACCTTAATCCCTTCGCTTTCCAGTAATTGTTGCATTAAATTCGTACCGTCGAAATGGTGCTTCCCGGTTAAAACTCCGTTGCGGTTCACTACGCGATGCGCCGGAATGTCTTCTCTTAAATGAGAAGCATTCATAGCCCAGCCTACCATTCGGGCAGAACGAGCCGCACCCAAAGCTTTAGCAATTGCACCGTATGAAGTTACTCTTCCGTAGGGGATTTGTCGGGCGACATCGTAAACCCGCTCGAAAAAATTAGCATTATCAGCTGCCATTTAACTTTTCAGAATCTTTAAAAGGGTAACAATGGAAATAACCCCGGTTACGGTTCCAATGATATAATTTCCGTTTTTCATCAAAAAAGAAGGTTCTGAAGCCTCTTTCTTCTTAAAAAATAAGATGTAAAGGTAAAACATTAAGAAAGAACCCACCACTGTTCCCAAAACAAACAACCATATATAGGATTGGTTAAAGAAAAACCATCCTTTTCGTGAAAACCACACACTTAAAAAGACGTAATACGGTATCGGTAAAAGATTTAAAAAAGACAGAAGCATCCCTAAGAAAAAGCGGCTGGTTTTGCTTTTCATTTTCAGTTCCTCCTTTTGCTTTTTGGTTTTTTTACCAGACCAGAAGAAATAAACGGTTAAGCCAGCGAAAATAAACAATCCGATTTCCTGTAACAGAATAACCACATCCGGATTACTGTCGATGAATTTGGCAAAAAGTACCGCAATGTACGTTTGAAAAATTACGGTCACACTGGCACCTAAGGCAAAAATCATGGCCCGATTACGACCGTCTACGGCACTTACTTTAGCTGCCGTCATATTAAGCAAACCCGGAGGCGCTACCCCAACCGAAGCAGCCGTAAATCCTAATATGAGCGGCAAAAAGTAATTCATTTATTTTATTTTAAACTGGATGTACGTTATCGCTTTGTTTTGTTCTAAATATTGGCTTTCGTAAAACGTTTGAATAGCCGTAACCACTTCCGGAGAACCTTCATTTTTATACACATTATGATTGGCATAAATTACCTCATGCCCTTGCCCGTGCAACAATCCCAGCGTATAACCGTGCATGAATTCACTGTCGGTTTTCAGGTTCATGATCCCGTTGTGCTTCAATATTTTTTTGTAACGCTGCAAAAATTCGGAATTCGTTAAACGGTGCTTGGTACGCTTGTACTTGATTTGCGGGTCTGGGAAGGTAATCCAGATTTCATCTACCTCGCCTTCTGCAAAACAATTTTCAATCAATTCGATTTGGGTACGTAAAAAAGCTACGTTGTGCATTCCGCCTTCAACAGCTGTTTTAGCTCCCCTCCAAAATCGTGCCCCTTTTATATCAACTCCGATAAAATTTTTATCAGGATAACGCTCTGCCAAACCAACAGAATATTCTCCTTTACCGCAACCTAACTCCAAAACCAATGGATGGTTGTTTTTAAAAACCTCTTTATTCCATTTGCCTTTCATCGAAAATGCATCGCTTGTCACTTCTTCCCTTGTTGGCTGAAAGACATTATTAAAGGTAGCGTTTTCGTTGAATCTTTTTAATTTATTTTTACTTCCCACAACTTAATTTAAATTTTTGGTAAAATTAAGGAAATATATACCAATAAAAATAGCGTTACTTTGCACTTATTATTTTGCGCCAAATATATAAATTTAACCAAAACAAATTGGTTATGAAATAGTTAAGTTGATTTCAGACGGATTAACATAAAAAAATGTCAAAAAAAAGAATTCTTGTTGCACCCTTAAATTGGGGTTTAGGTCATGCCACACGATGCATTCCGATTATAGAAGCCTTAGAAAATAATGATTTCGAGCCTGTAATTGCTTCAGATGGTGTCGCACTGGCATTGTTAAAAAAAGAATTTCCGCACCTTACCGCATTGGAACTTCCTTCCTATAAGATTGAATACGCGCAAAACGGGGAAAATTTCAAATGGAAACTTTTTAAACAGATTCCAAATATGTTTACCGCCGTACGACAGGAGCGCAAAGTAGTCGATCATTGGTTGAAAGAACATAATATTGATTGCATTATTTCAGACAACCGATTGGGTGTACACTCCAAAAAAGTTCCTTCGGTATTCATTACTCATCAATTAAATGTATTGACCGGAAATACTTCATGGCTGACAACCAAAATCCACCATCATTTTATTAAAAAATTCAATCAGTGCTGGGTTCCTGATGTACAAGACAAACCCAACCTTTCCGGAAAATTAGGACATATGAACAAGGATTGTTTCAATATAAAATACATCGGCCCAATTAGCCGGATGAAAAAAAAGGACATTGAACAGCTGTATGATTTAATGGTTATTCTCTCCGGACCGGAACCACAGCGAACACTACTGGAAAACAAGTTAAAAGAGGAACTGAAAAATTACGAAGGCAATGTTATTTTCATCCGCGGGGTTGTGGAAGAAGAACAAAAAATCAATCAGCGATTTAACATTACCTGCTACAATTTCATGAATTCCGAAGAACTGGAACTGGCATTCAACCAAAGTAAAATGGTACTGTGCCGATCCGGTTATACTTCCATTATGGATTTGGCCAAATTAGGAAAAAAAGCGTTTTTCATTCCTACGCCAGGACAATACGAACAGGAATATCTCGCTAAAAAACTCAAAAAGAAAGGCATGGTTCCTTCGTGTAAACAAGATGATTTTAAAATCGATCAGCTTTTGAAAACTGACTTATACAAAGGCTTAAAAGACGTTGGAAACCAACAAATAACCTGGAAGGAACTCTTCGGAATTTTTAACTAGCTTTTTCCAAGGTAAACGAAAACTCTGAACCGTAGCCATATTTACTGTCCACATAAATACGCTCGTCATGGGCTTCAATGATGTGTTTCACGATGGACAACCCCAAACCGGAACCACCTTCGGAACGCGCACCGCTTTTATCTACGCGGAAGAAACGCTCGAACAAACGCGGAATGTGATGCTTTTGAATCCCCTCACCGTTGTCGGTTACGCGTACAATTACCTTATTATTTACCAGATCTTCCACACTTACCTCCGTACTGCCGTTTTGTTTCCCGTATTTAATGGAATTCATAATCAGGTTAATGAGCACCTG
Source organism: Flavobacterium enshiense (assembly GCF_040750275.1). Classification (GTDB taxonomy): domain Bacteria; phylum Bacteroidota; class Bacteroidia; order Flavobacteriales; family Flavobacteriaceae; genus Flavobacterium; species Flavobacterium enshiense_B. The sequence goes on along the minus strand of NZ_JBDOCV010000005.1, from coordinate 393,503 downwards.
CTCGATTTTCTCATAATCGCCACGCACCAGAACCGGTTTTGGATGCTTGCGGTCGAACATGAGTAGGATGTTTTTTTCATCGGCTTTCATTTCCAATAAATCAAACACATTCTGCACCACTTCAATGATGTTGAATTCCGAAACCTCCAGATTTAAATCACCGGTTTCCAGCTTGGTGATCATATCCAGATCCTTCACGATATATATTAACCTTTCGACACCTTTCTCTGCTCGTTGCAGGTATTTTTTCAACAACGTTTTATCTTTCATCGCACCATCCAATAAGGTGGAAAGATAACCCTGAACGGTAAACAGCGGGGTTTTCAATTCGTGAGACACATTACCCAAAAATTCTCTTCGGTATTCTTCGCGGATTTTCAGGGTTTCGATTTCGATTTTCTTATCGGTGGCAAATTTCTGCACTTCACGTGTTAAGGTGGCCATATCGGTAGTAATAGGCTGACTCCTTAAAGTGGTGGAATCCAAAAGGGAAACATCGTCGTAGATTTTTTTCACCCGTTTGTAAATGAATTTCTCCACACGGTACTGCAATACAAAAAAAGAAAAGGAAAGGGTTGTCAAACCGAACAACCCTATGAATGAATAGTTAATTTCATAAAAAAGATACAGCAAAATCCCTACCAACCCTGTTGCAAACAAGCTAATGTAGAACGATGATTTTATCGCAAATTTATATGACTTCTTAAAATTTATGCTCATTTACAGCTCCAGCTTATAGCCTACACCTTTGATGGTTTTAAATAAATCGTCACCGATTTTTTCTCTTAATTTCCTAATGTGCACGTCGATAGTTCTTCCACCCACAACCACTTCATTACCCCATACTTTATCCAAAATTTCTTCGCGTTTGAATACTTTTCCGGGTTTGGAAGCCAATAGGTAAAACAATTCGAATTCTTTTCTTGGCAAAACGATTTCTTCTCCGTTGTTGATAATTTTGTATTCCTCACGGTTAATTTCAATATCACCGATTCGCAACACATCACCACCTTTTTCATCTTCTTTTAATCGACGAAGCAGCGCTTTTACTTTACTCACCAATACTTTGGGTTTAATCGGTTTGGCGATATAATCATCAGCACCGGCATCAAAACCGGCTACTTGAGAATAATCCTCGCTTCTTGCCGTTAAAAAGGTAATAATCACATTCGCCAGCTCCGGGATTCTACGGATGTTTTCGCAGGCTTCCATCCCATCCATTTCCGGCATCATCACGTCCATGATAATTAAATGCGGTACTTCTTTTTTTGCTTTAGCAATGGCCTCTCTTCCATTACTCGCGGTTACAATCTGGTAACCTTCCTGAGACAGGTTATATCCTACAATTTCCAGGATATCCTGCTCATCATCAACCAATAAAATCTTAATGTCTTTCTTTTTCATAAATGTGACACCATAGTGTGTTTTCGGGTTGTAAAGGTAAAGATAATACAAAACGCTGTACGTTGTATTTTGTGTGTTAACGATTATTTAATCTCTTAACGTTTTGGTAATACAGGCTCAACAAAAACATAACAGGTGAATAACATCCGATTAACTTGCCAGAAGTTCCTTTGCACCAAAATTAAAATAACACACACTAATGAAATTTAAATTTTTATTTATCACCTTATTTACCGCTATTTTGGGTTTTGCTCAAAAAGGGACCGTAACCGGTACCATTACCGACAAAGACATGAACAACGAACCTTTGGCTTTTGCAACAGTAATGCTAAAAGGTACTTCAAACGGAATCAACACCGATGAAAGTGGAAAATACACCCTTTCCGTATCCGAAGGCAATCATACCTTAGTGATTTCATTCTTAGGATATGAGAGCGTTGAGATTCCTTTCAGCATTAAAGCAGACGAAACCAAAACTTTTAATCAGGCCTTAGGTTCAAAAGGCGTGGAACTGGAAGATGTAGTGATTAAAGTAGAGCAGAATCGTGAAAAAGAAACCGCTTTGTTAGCCGAACAGAAAAAAGCAGTTGAAATCAAGCAATCTATTGGTGCACAGGAACTTTCCAGAAAAGGTGTAAGCGATGTAGAAGAAGGATTAACAAAGATTACAGGTATTACCAAAGTAGAATCACGCGGTTTATTTGTTCGTGGTTTAGAAGACCGTTACAACAACTTATTGATCAACGACTTACAGGCCCCTTCTAACAGCCCGTTCAAAAAGATTATTCCATTGGATTTATTTCCAACGGACATTGTAGGTGTATTAAATGTTTACAAAACATTCAATCCTAATATTTCCGGTGATTTTGCCGGTGCAACCGTAAACATTGAAACTTCTGAAGCCAGAGGGGCCCAAACCAAATTAAGCGTTGGTTTTGGATACACTACAAATAATAACGGTGAAAACTTCCTGATTTCCGAGGATGCAAATTCAACACAGGGATTCTTTGGTACATTAAAAAAAGATCGCGAATTGCCTTCCCTTTTCGGAAACGCACCTTCTGCCGTTCAAATGACTTCTACTCAGTATGCAGACACACACAAACAAAACTCCTGGAATGTAGACGAATCGTCGAGTCCAATAAACACCAGCATTGGTTTCTTACATACAGACCGCATAAAGTTTAAAAACGACAACAGCCTTAACTATGTGATTTCCCTTAACGGAGAAAACAAATATGTTATTCGCGAGGGAGCTGACCGTTCCTTTCTGGAAGGATTGGGAACGTACAACAAAAACTTTTTTACCAAACAGTATAAATACCAAACCGCTTCATCTGCACTAATCGGTTTAAAATACAAAGCTAAAAGAGGTTCAATTGGTGTAAATTCATTTTACCTGCGTTCTACGGAAAGTTTAATTCAGGATCAGTTAGGCTCAAACAATGGCTTGAGCAACAATCCTAATTTATTAATACGTCTGAACCAGTTTGAACAATCAAATTACTTCAACAATCAGCTATTAGCTTCTTACGACTTAACAGAGGATAAAAACCACAGCTTAAAAGGAGGTGTTTCTTATGTAAAAACATCCTACGATTTACCAGACAGAAAAGTAGTTACCGGTAATAAAGTTAACGACCAAGAAATTCAAATGTCTTATGGCGGAAACAATTTAATCCGTCAGTACTTTACCATCAAAGGAAACTACTACACCAGCGGTATGTTGGAGTACAATTGGAAGTTTGGCGAAGATGCTGAGGGTAAAACCAAAAGACTATCACTCGGATACAACACCTTCCGCAACAACATCACATCGAAATACCGATTCATAGCCGGAAAAACAAATACTTCGCAATTAATCACAAGTAACCTGAATGATGTAAACGAACAAATTGCAGGTGATGTGGCTAACGGAACCCTTTTCTTTAAAGAAGAATCGTTATCCGACTACAAAACAAAACTGGATCAGTTTGTTAATGCAGGTTACGCCAATTTATTTTGGAACTTCGGCCCGAAATTGGAAGTAAACGGCGGTATTCGTCTGGAAAGTTCAAAAAGAACATTAAAATACCGCACCTTATCTCTTGGTATCACCGATCCATATTTGAAAGATTTAGATGAGGAGTTAGATTTCTTACCTTCTGTTAATGCAAAATATGCATTAAACGACTTATCCAACATTCGTTTTGCAGCATCGAAAACCGTTACAAGACCTGTATTAATGGAGCTTTTACCAGTACAGTTTGTAGATCCGGACGGAACTGTTAAAAGAGGAAATGAAAATCTTGAAAACACCAGCAACATCAATGTTGATTTAAAATACGAGTTGTTCACCAACAATAAAGAAATGATTGCCGTTGGGGTTTTTGGTAAAAAAATCGACAAGCCAATCGAAACCATTTTCTCATCAAATGCGACGCAATTAATCACGTTTGTAAACTCAAAAGAAGCAACGCTTTTTGGAGCTGAATTAGAATTCATCTTCCAGTTCAACCGCTTATCCAAACAGTTAGACAACTTGTCACTTGGTTTCAACACTTCCTTGATGAAAACAGAAGTTAGCATTGACCGATCAAACAACCTGATTGAAAACTCCAGCAAAAGAAACCTCCAGGGAGCTTCCGAATGGCTAATCAATTCCGATTTGAAATATGAATTTACATTAGGGAAAAACGTAAAAAACACTACCTCATTAGTTTACGGCGTAAAAGGCGAAAATATTTTCTCCGTCGGAACAGCAGGCATTGACCATATTTACGAAAAACCTTTCCACAAATTGGACTTTGTATGGAGCAGTAAATTATCCGACAATATCGACGTGAAATTCTCAGCCGATAATATTCTAAATCCGTATCAACGATTTGAACTGGGAAAAAACAGCACCACAACAATCTCTGAAAACTCTTTGGTTGTGAGAGAATATAAAAAAGGAGTTGGTTTGTCATTAAATCTGTCTTACACTTTTTAACTAAAAAAAGCAGCAATTAGAATACCTCCAAAAAAGTCACATACTTATTGGGGGTATTTTTTTTACAGTTCATAACACAAATTTTACAAATAGTTTATTGTTATATAAAGTTTTGATAATACTCTCGTAACTCCTTAAAAAAGAAGATGTTTTAGTTTTGTCTCAACAAATCAAAAAAATAACACAATGAAAAAATTAGTATTCAGTTTGGCAATTTTAAGTTCCGTTTTTACAGGCTGTTCATCAGACGATGATGAAACAATCACTCCAATAACTCCTGCAACCGGAGAAATCACTGGAGATGCAACTACCAGTAAAACATATGCATTCGGAAATTACACTTTAAAAGGTATTGTAAAAATAAAATCTGGTGTAACACTAACTTTCGATGCTGGTTCAAAAATTACTGCTGATGTTTCCAACGGAGTAGATGCTTTAGTAGTAGAAAACGGTGGAAAATTAATTATCAACGGAACAGCTGCAGAACCGGTAGTGTTTACAGAATCCTCTGCAATGCCAGGCTCATGGGGTGGTATCATCATGTATGGTGATGCACCAATTGTAGGGGCAAGCGGGGCAACTTCTGCAACTTCAGAAGACGGTTTGGCTTTACCGTACGGAGGGACTAACGCTTCTCATAATGGTGGTTCTTTAAAATTCGTACGTGTAGAATATGCCGGTAAAAAAATTACGGATGGAACAAGCGAAATGAACGGTTTCTCTTTCTACTCTGTAGGTTCGGGAACGGTTTTAGAAAATTTAGTTTCTTATAAAGGTGCTGATGATGGTTTCGAGTTTTATGGCGGAACAGTAAGTGCCAAAAACTTAATCTCTTACGGAAACTATGATGATTCTTTCGACTGGCAAGATGGTTGGAGAGGTGAAGCAAACACTAACTGGTATGCTTATCAAACAGGAACCGGAAACTTTGGAATGGAAATCGAAGCGAAATCAGTAAACAATGCTTTCGGACCAAAAGTAAGCAACATTACTTTAAAAAGATCCGCTGGAACTTTAACCGAAAATGCTTCCGTAGAGTATGACGCAATCCAATTCAAAAAACAAGGTAATGGCGAATTCACAAACATAGTAATCGATGGGTATAATGATGCCAATGCGGTTGCTGTAAGAATTCAGGATGCTGCCACTAATACAGATCAGGTGAATGCAGGTAAAATTAAATTAACAAATGTTAAAATTAACGGTTCTACTCCACAAGACGGTAGAGGTGCCGACACTTTTACAGTAACATTCCCTGCAGGCAATTACACTACAAACACTGCATCTACAGGGGCTACCCTTTCAACAGGAACTTGGGCTACTGTTAATGGGGTTAACCTAATCCAATAATTAATTTCTATAAAATCATAAAAAAAACGCTCTTTCGATGAAGAGCGTTTTTTTTTGGCATATATTTTGAAAATATTTTTATATATTTACACAATATTGATTCACATGAAGAAAAATTACATCTATATTATTCTTTTCGTTTGCTTTATATTTTCCATGAATGCTCAGGCTCAGGAAAGCAAAGCATCTACCGTGAACAAAGCTCAGGAAAACATCATTGAAGGACTTAGCATCTACCCTAACCCTGTTTCCGGAGACCGTATTTTCATCTCATCAAAAAACAACTTGGAGAAGGAAGTGGAAATTTTTGATGTATTGGGAAAACGTGTTTTACAATCCACCATCAGCAACAAAGAACTGTTTATCGGTTCCATTCCCGCAGGTGTTTACATTATCAAAATCAAAGAAGGAGAGGCAGCAGCCACCAGAAAACTGATTGTAAGATAATTGCATCTTGTTCATTATTATATCTTAACTATAATTTCATATTAAAAGTTTTACAGATTAGTAAAAACTCACTATATTTGTTGTCCAATTTTTAAAAATCATTTCATTATGAAACATTTTTACGCTTTATTGTTAACTTTAACAATTAGTGCCCTTTCTTTCGGACAGGTAAACTATCTGAACGATGGTTTTAACTATACCGATAATGATTTATTAACAAACAACGGATGGACTGCTCACAGTGGAGCAGGAACACAACCGGTTGATGTTGGCACATCCAACGGACTTACTTATGCTGGCTTTAACGATGGTCCAACAAGTATTACTGGTCTTTTGGCCGGAAATGCAGCAAGATTAGACAACACCGGAGAAGACATTAACAAAGCACTCTCTTCTGTACCAGGAAGCGGAAGTACAATTTACATTTCTTTCCTATTGAATGTTACCAACGCAAATGCTGGTTACTTCATGCACTTGTCACCAACTAATACTGGAACCCAAGCAGCAAGAGTTTTCGTAAAACCTTCAGCAATTGATGCTGCAACAAAATTCAACATTGGTATCTCCAACACTTCAACAGGTGTTTACGCAGCAACTCCAACAGAATTAAGCTTAAATACTACCTATTTAATAATTATAAAATATGACAACAGCACAACCGGTGCAGTTAGTCTTTGGGCAGTAGCAAGCGGAATTCCAGCTTCTGAAGCTGCAGCCGGACCTGCTGAAGTTTCTGCTTCCGGAAGTGGAAATGCTGCTATTGACAGAATCTGTTTAAGACAATTCAACGCATCTCAAAACGAAACAATAGATGCACTTTACGTTTCTTCAACTTGGTTAGGCACTATCCCATGTAGCTTAAACTTAGGCACAGAAGTAGCTACTTGTGACGCTGTTACTTTAGCGATTGACACTTATAATGTAACGATTCCTTTCACAGGAGGAAATTCCGGAACCTATAACTTATCTTCGAATATCGGAACAATTGGCGGTGATAATCCATCAACTACTGCAGCAGGGAATATCACTATTACAAATATCCCAGAAGGCACAAACGTAACATTGACCATTACAGGTACATGCGGTTTAAGCAAAGTTGTAGCCGCTCCACAATGTAAGCCGGTAAATACTTTACCTTACTCAGAGCCTTTCAACTACACAGCTGGAACAGCTTTAGGTTCTACACAAAGATGGTCTAACGCTAACACAGGTGATGACATTCTAGCAGTATCAGGCAACTTATCATACCCAGGAATAACTTCTTCAGGAAATTCAGTTGCTTTTGACAACGGAGGAATTGACTGTATGACACCGTTCACCAACACCACTTCGGGCAATTTATATGCTGGTTTCTTAATGAATGTTACAGACAATAGTGGCATGACAGAAGCTAACCAAGACTATTTTGTAACATTAGCCGACAACGGAAGTTTCAGAGCGCGTGTGTTCATCAAAAAAACAGGAACCACATACCAACTTGGTTTAGATTCTACAGGAACCACTACAAACAATTTAAGCACTGCCTTTTTCAATGTTGGAGACGTGGTATATGTTATTATCGGATACGACTTCGTTACCAATACTTTAAGCGCATGGTTCAACCCAACTGTAGCTACTTTTACAGCTGGTACAACTCCTGATTTGACTAACACCCCTGCAGCAGCAATTTCGAACCTTAACGGTTTTATGTTAAGACAAGGGTCAACAAATCTTACACCATTCATCACAATTGATGAATTAAGAATTGCTACCACAACTACAGAAATCCTAAGCGTTAAACAAAACAACATTTCCGGATTAAACGTTTACCCTAACCCGGCTAATGATTTCTTACACATTACTACAGCAGCAAACGGTGTTAAAACCATCGCAATCTATGACGTAGTAGGTAAAGAAGTACTAAACACTACTACGGCTAACGAAGTGATCAACGTATCTTCATTAAACGCTGGTGTTTACTTAGTTAAAATTACTGAAGAAGGAAAAACGGCTACTAGAAAATTAGTAATCAAATAACCCTTTTCATCCTTATAAAGAAAGCACTGACGAAAGTTGGTGCTTTTTTTATTTTTATACCTTTGCAACATGTTTACTACTTCAGACATTTTCCACATCGGCTCCAAAAAAGAATTTGAGAAACTTACCCTCAAAGTATTTCGTTATCAATACGACAATAATTTAGTGTATCGTAATTTCTGTGAACTGCTGAAGAAAGACAAAACCAATGTAAAGTCATTAACGGAAATTCCATTTCTGCCGATTCAGTTTTTCAAATCGCATGAAGTTTTAAGCACTGCTGATCCGATTCAGATTACTTTCACCAGCAGCGGAACCACAGGCATGGTCACCAGCCGGCACTTGGTTAGCGATTTAAATTTTTACGAAGAAAGCTTCCGATTGGCTTTTTCCCAATTCTATGGCAACATTGAAGACTATGTAGTTTTAGCCTTATTACCATCCTACCTGGAAAGAGAAGGTTCCTCACTGATTTACATGGCGAAAGACTTGATTGAACGCTCCAACCAGCCCGACAGCGGCTTTTACCTGCACAATTACGACGAACTAACCCTAAAGCTAACCGAACTCGATGCTTCCGGACAAAATGTTTTACTAATTGGTGTCACCTACGCTTTGTTGGATTTAATTGAAATGCAAAATTTCCAACTAAAGAACACCATTATCATGGAAACGGGCGGCATGAAAGGCAAGCGTAAAGAAATCATCCGTGAAGAACTGCATGAAATATTATGCAAAGGGTTTGGAGTCTCTGAGATTCACTCCGAATACGGCATGACCGAACTTTTATCGCAGGCCTATTCTTTGGGAGACGGTATTTTCGAGTGTCCGCCTTGGATGGAAATCTTAATCCGCGATACAGAAGACGCCCTTTCTTATGTTTCGGAAGGTAAAACCGGCGGCATCAACGTGATTGATTTGGCCAATGTAAATTCCTGTTCCTTTATTGCCACTCAGGATTTGGGCAAAAAATATCCCAACCATTCTTTCGAAGTGTTGGGACGTTTTGATAATTCCGATATTCGCGGCTGTAATTTGATGGTTATTTAACCCTAATTACGTAGTAGTTTTTCTTTCCTTTTTGCAGCAACAAAAACTGATTGTTGATCAAATCGGAGGTTGTGATTTTATACTCTTCCCCAACTTTTTCTTTGTTTAGGGAAACCGCGTTTTGTTTCAATTCTCTTCGTGCGTCACTGTTGGAAGCCAAGAAATTTGTTTTGGCAGCAAGTGCAGCTATCATGTCCAGACCTTCTGCTAAATCCGCCATAGCAAGTTCAGCCTGTGGCACTCCTTCAAACACTTCCAAAAACGTTTTTTCGTCTAACTTTTTCAATTCCTCCATAGAAGGGCTGAAAAAGGCATTGGAAGCAGCGATAGCATTTTCCAAATCTTCTTTAGAATGCACCATAACCGTGATTTCTTCCGCCAGACGCTTCTGCAACACTCTTAAATGTGGCGCTTCGTTGTGTTCCGAAATCAGTTGTTCGACAGTCGCTTTATCTAAAAAGGTAAAAATCTTAATGTATTTTTCCGCATCCACATCGGACGTGTTTAACCAATACTGGTAGAATTTATAAGGCGACGTTCTTTCCGCATCCAACCAAATATTTCCACCTTCCGATTTACCGAATTTGGTTCCGTCTGCTTTGGTAATCAAAGGACAAGTTAAAGCATAGGCTTTTCCCGCTTCAATTCTTCGAACCAATTCCGTTCCCGTGGTAATATTCCCCCACTGATCACTGCCTCCCATTTGCAAAGTACAATTTTTGGTACGGTATAAGTGCAGAAAATCGAATCCTTGTACAAGCTGATAGGTAAACTCCGTAAACGACATCCCTTCCGAAGCTTCCCCGGTCAAACGTTTTTTAACGGAATCTTTCGCCATCATATAGTTCACCGAAATATGTTTTCCGACATCGCGAATGAATCCTAAAAAAGAGAATTCTTTCATCCAATCGTAATTGTTTACTAATTCCGCGGCGTTAGGCTCGTTGGATGCAAAATCTAAAAATCTTGCCAACTGTCCTTTAATCGCCTCCTGATTATGACGCAAAGTCGCTTCATCCAAAAGGTTTCTTTCATTTGATTTTCCTGACGGATCGCCAATCATTCCCGTTGCACCGCCCACCAAAGCTAACGGCTTGTGACCACTTAACTGGAAGTGTCTCAACAACATAACACCAACCAAATGACCTATATGCAATGAATCGGCGGTTGGATCAATACCCACATACGCCACACGCATCTGCTCCATCAAATGTTCTTCGGTGCCTGGCATTACGTCGTGGAGCATTCCTCTCCAAGTCACTTCTTCAATAAAATTTTTCATGTTTGTATTCAATTTCAGCAAAGATAATGGTAATTAGACAATTTGAAAATCTTTACGTTTCGAAAATTCCAATAATCCAACAATCTAATTATCTTTGTTCGTATGATATTAGTCACTGGCGGAACCGGTTTGGTAGGAGCGCACCTACTACTGTATTTGCTTCATAAAAATGAAGCGGTTCGCGCTATTTATCGTTCGGATTTCTCCATTAACAAGACCCGAAACCTTTTCAAGACGGAAAACAAATCCGACTTATTCAACAAAATTGAATGGGTACAGGCTGACATCAATGACATTCCCGCTCTGGAACCGGCTTTCAACGGTGTAACTGCTGTATACCATTGTGCCGCCCTTATTTCTTTTGATCCTAAAGACGAAGAACAACTACGTAAAGTAAATATCGAAGGCACCGCAAATATGGTGAATTGTGCCATTGACTTCGGTGTTGAAAAATTCTGCTATGTAAGTTCAATTGCTGCTTTAGGCGATACCAAAGAAGGCGAAACCGTAATTTCGGAAGCAACCGAATGGAATCCTGAAAAAAACCATGGCGACTACGCCTTAACGAAATTTGGCGCAGAAATGGAAGTTTGGCGCGGTTCACAGGAAGGGTTAAACGTAGTCGTGGTAAATCCCGGGATTATTTTCGGTAAGGGTTTTGGCACTTCAGGAAGTGGCGAACTGTTGGAAAAGATCCGAAAAGGATTTCCTTTTTACACGAAAGGCTCCACAGGTATTACTTCCGTAGAAGACGTAGTGCATATCATGACAGAAGTAATGGATCGGGGCATTTTCGGAGAACGTTTTACCATTGTTTCCGAAAACATAAACCTACAGGATCTGCTTACCATCTTAGCGGATGCCATGCATAAAAAAAGGCCTTACTTTTATGCAAGACCTTATATGACTTCCATAGCCTGGCGGGCAGACTGGTTGTTTTCAAAATTGTTTTTCAAAAAGAGAAGTTTTACCCGAGCAACTTCAAAATCCTCTCATTCTTTGGATATTTACGACAACTCAAAGATTATCAATTGCCTTAATTATACGTTTAAGCCCATGAGAACATGTTTGCTTACTGTATCGCAGGCGCATCAGAAGGAGCAATAGCTTTACCGGTTTCCTGTACTGATTTTTGATTCAGCTCCAATTGTTTCTGCTCGATTTGGTGGTACACCATACCAAACATCTCTTTATATTGCTGTGGATCGGTTGCATAATACCGATTGCTTTGAGCAAAAGTCAAACTGTCGATATTGTATTTCTTATAGATAAATGCCCCAGGCTGTATCCCATTTTGCTGAAAAAGGGCAGCATTGGTATTCTCTGTTGCCTGCAATACTGCAATATCATAAAGAATGGCTATCATTACATCCTTTTCAATAAGGTTGTCCGGTTTTTCCATGGCCGTATCGCCACAGGAAACCATCAAAACCAAACCAAAGAAAATAATTATTTTTTTCATCTACACTTCAAATAATAAACGTTGTCCGAATCGATCCTCCTTTACCTTACCATTGGTATAAGCCAAATGACCATTAACAAAGGTATGGGAAATTCGCGATTTAAAATTAGTGCCTTCCATCGGTGACCAACCACATTTATACAACAAATTATCTTTATTAACGGTCCATGGTGCGGTGGTATTCACAAGGGTTAAATCGGCAAAATAACCTTCGCGGATAAAACCGCGTTTTTCAATTCTAAAAACCTTTGCCGGATTGTGCGCCATTTTCTCGACGATTTTCTCCACAGAAATTTTCCCTTGCAAATGTGCTTCAAACATAGCCACTACTGAATGCTGTACCAACGGCCCTCCCGAAGGGGCGCTCGTGTATGGATTTTGCTTTTCTTCCCAAGTATGTGGCGCGTGGTCGGTTGCAATTACATCGATACGATCGTCCAGCAAGGCTTTCCAAAGACCATCTTTATCGGCTTGCGTTTTTACCGCCGGATTCCATTTGATCAACGTTCCTTTGGTTTTGTAATCTTCGTTGGTAAACCATAAATGATGCACACAAACCTCCGCAGTGATTTTCTTTTCTTCTAACGGAATTTTATTGGTGAACAAATCTGTTTCTTTTGCCGTTGACACATGGAAAATATGCAATCTTGCCCCTGTTTTCTTCGCCAGCTCAATGGCCTTGGATGATGACAGGTAACAGGCTTCTTCACTTCGGATTAAATGATGGAATTCCATCGGAATGTTGTCTCCATATTCCGCTTTGTATTTTTCCAGATTGGTTTTTATGGTCGCTTCATCTTCGCAATGTACCGCTATAAGCATTGGAGTACTCGAGAAAATTTTCTCCAAAACCTCTTCGTTATCCACCAGCATATTTCCGGTAGACGAGCCTAAAAACAACTTGATCCCCGCTACATTTCTCGGATTGGTTTTCAACACTTCCTCCAGATTATCATTGGTACCGCCCATCATAAACGAATAGTTTGCAAACGAACTTTGGGAAGCAATTTGATATTTTTGCTCCAACAATTCCTGCGTAACCGCATTAGGAACCGTATTCGGCTGCTCAATAAAGGACGTTACGCCGCCCGCAATCGCTGCTCTGGATTCGGAAGCAATATCACCTTTGTGCGTCAAACCCGGTTCACGGAAGTGTACCTGATCGTCAATTACACCCGGAATCAGATAACTACCCTGAGCATCTACCACGGTATAATTGGGTTTGGCACTGATGTTTTCCCCAATCTCTTTAATGAATTCGTTTTCGATAAGCAAATCGCCTTCGAAAATTGTCCCTTCGTTTACAATTCTGGCGTTTTTAATTAGTGTGTGGTTCATGCGGTTTATAAACGGTTTAGCATTTTTCGTATTCTCAGTGAAATTACCCCAAAAATAGCTTCTTTAATAATGGCATTACTCATTTTTGACTGGCCTTTGGTACGGTCTGTAAAAATGATGGGTACTTCAACAATTTTAAACTTATTGACAAAAGTGCGGTATTTCATTTCGATCTGAAACGCATATCCGATAAATTTAATCTTATCCAGATTGATCGCTTCCAGGGCTCTTCTTCGATAACACACAAATCCCGCAGTGGTATCATGAATTTTCATACCGGTGATCATATTTACGTAAACTGAAGCAAAATAGGACAGTAACACCCTGCTCAACGGCCAGTTTACCACATTTACACCAGTGATGTAACGCGACCCGATAGCCATATCTGCTCCTTCTTCACAAGCTTTCAGCAATTTTTCCAAATCGTTGGGATTATGGGAGAAATCGGCATCCATTTCAAAAATATAGTCGAAATTATTTTGCAGGGCCCATTTGAATCCGTGTACATAAGCCGTTCCCAAACCAGCTTTCTTTTCGCGTTTTTCCAAATGAAGCTGAATCGGATAATCGTTTTGCAATTCTATTACCTTTTGCGAAGTACCATCCGGAGAACTATCATCTACTATCAATATATGAAAAGGAGTTGCCAGAGAAAACACAGCTTTTATAATGCTTTCTATATTTTCAATTTCATTATAAGTTGGAATGATTACAACACCTCTACTCATGTTTGATAATTTTGCATGCAAAAATAACGCTTTTCTAACGCTACTTTCACAATAAAATTATAATAAATCACATTGCTTGTCAAGATTTTCCATATTTACTGCAATTCTAAAAAAATACAGTTAAGACATGGCTCCTTTTTCATGAAGTGCTAAAAATTTGTACTTTTACCCCATCATGATGGATTTACTTTTACACGAACGAATTGCAGAAAGCAAAGACTGGGCTACCATCCTGTTTGTGGTATGTTTTGTACTGATTGCCGTAAACCGAGCGATTTTTGAGGTGCGTTTTAATGAATTCGTCCGCATTGCCATATCCGACAAATACCTTAAAATTTACAAAGACAGTGGCAACATGCAAAGTTGGTTTACCATCTCGATGTTTGTGATCCAACTGATTTCTTTTGCCTTTCTGATCCAACTCACACTGAGTGTTTTTGGGCTTACCACCAAAACCAACTGGATTAGTTACATCCAGATCATCACACTTTTGGGGGTTTTCATTCTTTCAAAATACCTCATCGAAAAAATTATTGCTACCACTTTTAACATTGAAGAATTTAACGAACAGTTTAATTTACAAAAAGTTAACTATCGCACCTACATCGGAATGATGATTTTACCGGTAAACATTCTGTTATTTTACAATGCTTTTTTGTCAAAAACACTAATAATTAGCATTTTAGGTGTTATTTTAGCAATAAACATAATCACATATTTCTTTTCATTAAAAAATTATCAAAACTTAATCCTAAGTAAGTTCTTCTATTTTATTTTGTATCTTTGCGCACTTGAAATAGCGCCCTATTATTTCATGTATTATTGGTTTACAAAAAGTTAGAATAATAGATTTATTTTTTAATATGAAAGTGAAAACTATACTGGTTTCCCAACCAGAGCCTAAAGTGGAAAATTCACCTTATTTTGAGCTTCAGCAAAAGTTGAAAATCAAAATCGACTTTAGACCATTCATTCACGTTGAGGGCGTTCCTGCGAAAGAGGTCAGAACTCAGAAAATCGATTTAAACAATTACACGGCCATTATCTTAACCAGCAAAAACTCTATTGATCACTTCTTTAGGGTAGCAGAAGAAATGCGTTACAAAGTACCGGAAGACTTAAAATATTTCTGCCAATCGGAAGCTATTGCTTTTTACCTGCAGAAATATGTGGTCTACAGAAAGCGAAAAATTTATGTCGGCCAAAAAGATTTTGTAGACTTGTCGCCATTGATCAAAAAATACAAGGACGAAAAATTCCTTTTACCGTCATCAGACCAGTTAAATGCAGATGTTCCTCAAACGTTGAACAACTTAAAAGTAGATTGGACACCGGGTACTTTTTACAGAACCGTAATGAGTGACCTTTCCGATTTGGCAGATGTATATTACGATGTATTAGCTTTTTTCAGCCCTACAGGAATTAAGTCGTTATTTAAGAACTTCCCGGATTTTGTTCAGAACAACACCCGTATTGCGGTTTTCGGAAGCACAACTCAAAAAGAAGCTTTGGATCACGGTTTACGTGTAGACATTATGGCACCAACTCCGGAAACGCCATCAATGACCATGGCTTTGGAAAAATACATCATTAAAGCAAACAAAGAATCTAAGGAGAAATAACTTTACTTTCACACGATTTAAAGCAGCCAAATGGCTGCTTTTTTTTATTCTTTCTATTAATCAAACAGAAAACAACCGCAGCTTCGCAGATTATTTACAACAATTGTTTTTTATCTGCGAAGCTGCGGTATTTCATTTTTAGAAAACAAAAAAATCCCAACCTTTCGGTTGGGATTATATATAGTAAATGCTGTTTTATTACAACTGAGGCCCGGCGTTTACAAGATTTTTACCTTCTTCATTATCCGTATATTGCACGAAATTTTTAACAAATCTTCCTGCTAGATCTTCTGCTTTTGCTGTCCATTCGGAAGCTTCAGCGTAAGTATTTCTAGGATCCAAGATTTCAGTATTCACTCCTTCCAAAGCGGTTGGTACTGCTAAATTAAAAATCGGTACAATTTGCGTTTCCGCTTTTTCGATAGAACCATCCAGGATTCTGTCAATGATGGCACGAGTATCCTTAATAGAAATACGTTTTCCTGTTCCGTTCCATCCTGTGTTTACCATGTAAGCCGTAGCATTGTGCTGCTCCATTTTTTTCACCAATTCCTCACCGTATTTGGTTGGGTGTAAACATAAAAATGCTTTACCAAAACAAGCAGAGAAAGTCGGCTCCGGTTGTGTAACCCCTCTTTCCGTTCCTGCCAATTTAGCTGTAAATCCGGATAAGAAATAATATTTGGTTTGCTCTGGCGTCAATTTAGAAACTGGTGGCATTACTCCAAAAGCATCTGCCGTTAAGAAGATCACTTTAGATGCATGACCCGCTTTAGAAACCGGCTTTACAATATTTTCAATATGATCGATTGGGTACGATACACGTGTATTTTGCGTTACAGAACCGTCTTTAAAATCGATAACACCGTTAGCATCAAGGGTAACATTTTCCAACAAAGCATCTTTTTTGATCGCTCCGAAAATATCCGGTTCGTTTTCTTTGCTTAAATCGATGGTTTTGGCATAACAACCTCCTTCGAAGTTGAACACCCCGTCATTGTCCCATCCGTGCTCGTCATCTCCAATCAATTCACGTTTTGGGTCTGTGGATAAAGTCGTTTTTCCTGTACCGGATAATCCGAAGAATACCGCAACATCACCATCTTTACCTTTGTTAGCCGAACAGTGCATGGATGCAATTCCTTTTAACGGAAGGTAGTAATTCATCATGGAGAACAACCCTTTTTTCATCTCACCACCATACCAAGTACCTCCAATTAACTGGATTTTTTCCGTAAGATTAAAAGCGATGTATACTTCAGAATTCAATCCGTGCGCTGCATAATCTTTGAAACTTGTTTTAGAAGCATTCATTACGATGAAATCCGGTTCTCCGAAAGTTTCCAATTCTGCTTCTGTTGGACGGATGAACATGTTTTTCACGAAATGTGCCTGCCAAGCCACTTCCATGATAAAACGCACTTTCAAACGGGTATCTTCGTTAGCCCCGCAAAAAGCGTCCACAACATATAATTTCTTACCGGAAAGCTGACTAACTGTAGTTTCTTTTAACGCATTCCAAGTATCCTGAGAAATTGGTTTATTATCATTAACTGCTTTTTCAGAAGTCCACCAGATCGTATCTTGAGTTACCTCATCCTTAACAATATATTTATCTTTTGGAGACCTTCCGGTGAATACTCCCGTCATTACGTTAACTGCCCCAAGCTCTGACAACTGCCCTTGCTCATACCCTTCTAAACTTGGATTTAATTCTTCATTATATAAGAAATCGTACGACGGATTATAAATTACCTCAACCGTGTTCTTAATTCCGTATTTCTCTAATGAAATTGATTTGGTAACATTCATAATGTGTTGTTTGTTTGTTTTTAAGAACGCAAAATTAAAAATTTAATTTTACATATATTTTTTTTAACCAATTATTCTGCTTTTTTACCCAGAATTTTAATAAAAAAAACAATCCAGGCAGCCATCAGCAACAAACCGCCTACTGGTGTAACCGGTCCTAGTACTTTTGCACTTAATCCGGTTATTCCTGCGGTGGAAAGCAGGAAAATCGATCCGGAAAAAAACAACACCCCTATACTCGTCAGCCAAAACAAAATATTTTTAGTTTTCGAACTGATTTGAACAGTAGTTCCCACAAACAGCAAGAACAAAGCATGATACATCTGGTACTTTACACCGGTTTCAAAAGTCGTCAACTGAGATTCCGTAAGCATTGCTTTCAGACCATGTGCCCCGAAAGCCCCTAAAGCAATTGCCGTTACCCCTAAAAAAGCGGCTGTTGCAAGTATTTTTCTTTCCATAATTTTTATTCTAATACTAAAAAGCAAATTTACCAGTTATGATCAACAACTGAAACCACAATAAAAAGAAATAATCATACATTTGTGATGAATTTGCAAAAACATGAGAAAAACAACCGCATTCTTTTTTGCTTTGACACTGTTTATTTCGGCGTATGGTCAGGCACAAACCGTTAAATCGGGTGAAAAACTTGTCTATTCTGCATCCTACAACATGAGTGGACTTATGACCCAAGTGGCACAGGTTACCATGACGGCCGAAACCGTAAACACTTCCAAAAACAGCTACCTCCATTTAAGCTGTCAGGCGGCCACGTTCAGTAAATGGGATTCTTTTTTTAAGATCCGGGATCTTTACGAATCCTATGTAAATCCGAAAACTTTCAGACCAAGCCTTTACAAAAGAAACATTCATGAAGGCAAATACACTAAAAAAGAAAAATACGTTTTCAAAAATAACGGCAAGACCATTACCAGTACACTCAACAAAAAAAACATGCCGGAGCGTGTTCGCACTTTCAATATTAATCCTGCCTCACAGGATGTGGTTAGTCTTTTGTATAAAATCAGGACTTTGGATTTCAGCAAAATGAAAGCAGGCCAGATGCAATCCTTCACCGTAGTTTTCGACGAAAAAGAAGTTCCGGTTTATATTAAATACATGGGCAAAGAAACTGCCGATGCCGGTACTTTAGGAAAAAAAGAATGCCACAAAATCTCAATCGGCGCTAAAACACAGGCCTTAAAAGGAAAAGACAAGAATTTAATCTGGCTTACCGCCGATACTAAAAAGATTCCGGCTTTAATCCGATTCAGCATTCCGGTTGGTACAGGACAAATAAACTTAACCAGCGCCAGCGGTCTTTAAAATTTATTCGAAAATGAAAAAATTACTGCTCATACCAACTGCTTTTTTCACGCTTTTAAGCATCGTTTTTACGATATTACCCATGGGAACTTTAGCCATTTTACCTATTGGCCTTGCTCTACTATTAGGCTTTTTTGCCTTCAGAAAAACAGATCCTACCCACAATACGTTTCCTAAAATATTGCTTTTCACTTCATTGTTCTGCTTGCTGATTGTAATTGGCAAAGCAATATTCGTTAAAGAAGAAGTTACCAAAGATGTTCAATTTGAGCAAACTATCGAAAAATCAAAAGAAGAAGACAAGAAAGAACTGGAAGAACTTGAAAACTTAGAAGCTGATTTAGAATAAATTACACCTTCATTTAACAAGTTAACCTATAATTGTTAATCTTGTAACTTTTTTAGGTTCAAATTCATACATTTGTAACCTATTGCAAAAAAATCATGAGAAATATACTTATTATCGGAGCGGGGCGTTCGGCCTCTTCCCTTATAAAATACCTTTTAGACAAGTCCGAAGCTGAAAACCTGCACCTGACCATTGGTGATTTATCCCTGGAACTGGCACAGCGTAAGACCAACAACCATAAAAACGCCACACCAATTCAACTGGATATCGCGAATGTAGAACAGCGTCAGCACGAAATTCAGAAAGCCGATATTGTAATTTCCATGCTGCCTGCTTTCATGCATATCGATGTAGCAAAAGACTGTGTACAGTTTAAAAAACACATGGTTACCGCTTCCTACATTTCCGATGCGATGCAAGCTTTGGATGCCGATGTAAAAGAAAACAATCTGGTATTCATGAACGAAATCGGATTGGATCCGGGTATCGATCACATGAGTGCTATGAAAGTTTTAGATGAAATTAAGGAAAATGGCGGTCATACTATTTTGTTTGAATCATTCTGCGGTGGTTTAGTAGCTCCGGAATCCGACAACAACTTATGGAATTACAAATTCACTTGGAATCCTAGAAACGTGGTATTGGCAGGGCAAGGAGGAGCAGCGAAATTCATCCAGGAAGGCACTTACAAATACATTCCGTACCATAAATTATTCCGAAGAACAGAATTTTTGGAAGTGGAAGGCTATGGCCGATTCGAAGGCTATGCCAACCGTGACTCCTTAAAATACCGAAGCGTTTATGGCTTAGATGATGCTTTAACCGTTTACCGAGGTACAATTCGTCGTGTAGGTTATTCCAAAGCCTGGGACATGTTTGTTCAGTTAGGCATGACCGATGACACGTATACTATTGACGATTCCGAAACCATGAACTATCGCGAATTCGTGAATTTATTTTTACCGTACCACCCTACCGATTCTGTAGAAATAAAACTGCGTCACCAACTGAAAATCGATCAGGATGATATGATGTGGGACAAATTGCTTGAACTTGATTTATTTAACCCGAACAAAACTGTAGGATTAAAAAATGCTACTCCGGCGCAAATTCTGGAAAAAATCCTTACCGACAGTTGGACATTGGAAGAACACGACAAAGACATGATTGTGATGTACCACAAATTCGGTTACGAAATAAACGGCGAAAGAAAACAAATCGACTCAACTATGGTTTGTATTGGTGACGATCAAACTTATACTGCAATGGCCAAAACCGTAGGATTACCGGTCGCCATGGCTACTTTACAAATTTTGAACGGCAACATCAAAACCCCAGGTGTACAATTACCAATTAAGAAAGAAGTGTACGAACCTATTTTAAAAGAACTGGAAGAATACGGCGTGATTTTTACCGAAAAACCAGTAGAATACAAAGGTTATAAATAATAAAAAGCCCCGACATAATCGGGGCTTTCTTTTTAACTAACTTCTACCTTTTTTTCAGATTTCTGTTTATTGATTTCGTCTTGTAACTGACGGCGCAATTTTTGTTCTCTTTCAATCGCGTTTCGTTTAAACGACTCAAATTCATCTTCCAAGTCCCTTAACAACCCTTTCGAGTTTTGTGTAACTGCATTGGCTTTCCTAAATCGGGTGGTTAAAAAAACAACTGCAATTACAAGCACCAACACTAGCGACCACATAATAGCATGATATAAATCTTTACTCATTCCAATACCGAAAAGTGTTATTTTCTCACCTCCTTTACTGTTTTCTTTCAACTGCGCTTTTACAGATTGGTGCTCCGTCTGGAGTTGCCTGTATTGAGAAGTTTTTTGTGCTAAGGCTGACTTTGCGCTTTCAAGATTCGCTTCGGTTTTCGAAATAAAAGTCATGAAATCGGCACGCAATTCCTCCAAGGCAGTCTTTTTTACGAGTTTGACATCGTTATAATCCACGGAAGTAGCCATCAATTGGTTAATCTGCTTTTCAACCGAGGCCTTGGAAACCGGTTTTTCCTGCACCGTTTCAATAGTTTTGACCGGTGTAGCCATGACTGTTCCTGCCGAAACAGCCAGCAGCATTGCTGTAATAAGAGTAAGCTTTTTCATTTTACCAGATTTGGGGTTACTGTGTAATTTGATTCGATAAATACCTAAAACGTAACTTTTCTTTATTAATAGATGCGTAAAATTTTACACTTTTGAAAAATTTCAACTTTTAACAAAAAATTATCATTATATTTAAACCGATAAACACACAATAACTTCCAAATTTGCAATAATGAAATTAAATCACTTACAAATAGAAATCGACGGTATTGACAAACAGATCCTTCGCGACTTAATGGAAGACGCCCGAAAACCCATTTTACAAATCGCAAACAAAATTGGCATTTCAGGTGCGGCAATACACCAGCGATTACGAAAACTGGAGCAGGCAGGTGTCATTTCCGGCTCAAAATTCATTGTAAACACTAGAGTTTTGGGATACAGCACCATGGCCTTTGTTGGAATTTACCTCGATAAGGCCGCCCGAAACCAAGAAGCGGTAAAAGAACTGAAAAAAATTCCTGAAGTACTGGAATGCCATTACACCACCGGAAACTGGAGTATTCTAATAAAAATTATTTGTCGCGACAACGAACATCTGATGCAATTGCTTAACAAAAAAATCCAGTCGATTGACGGCGTGTCGCGTACGGAAACTTATATTTCACTCGAGCAACAGATTGAACGTCAAATCCAGTTGTAGTTTTCAGGAAAGTTACAAAAAGAAAATACAGTTTCCTGTTTAGCCCCGACAGGAGCGGCACCGCGTAGAGCGCATGGCGGGAATAGGGTTTCCAGATAAATCCCGAACCGGTCGCTCCAAAACAAAAAAATCCGCTACTCTCGTAACGGATTTTCTTTTTATAGTTGTTTCTTACTCTCTTCTTCCAAGAATCTGCATTGCCCAATACAATAGTGAAGCCAAAGCACCTAAAGCGGCAACTACATAGGTTCTTGCTGCCCATTTTAAGGAATCTTCTGCGCCTGCGTATTCTTCCTGACTTAGCATGTTTTTATTTTTCAACCAAGCTAAAGCGCGGTTACTCGCATCATATTCTACCGGTAAAGTGATAAAACTAAAGATCGTTGCAATCGCCATCAACACCAATCCGGCTACGGCTACGTAAAATCCGATGGACGATTTCGCTCCGAAACCTAAAATCAACCCACCCATAATCAACCATTGTGACAAGCTTGACGACACATTAACCATCGGCACCATTTTGGAACGCATAGTCAACCATTCGTAAGCCTGCGCATGTTGTACCGCGTGACCACACTCGTGCGCGGCTACGGCAGCAGCGGCGGCATTGCGTTGGTTGTATACCGCTTCACTTAAGTTTACAGTTTTGTTTACCGGGTTGTAATGGTCGGTTAATTGTCCGGGTGTGGAAATGACTTTTACGTCGCGAATCCCATTATCCGCCAACATTTTTTCGGCAATTTCAGCTCCGGACATGCCATTACGCAAATGTACTTTTGAATACTTTTCAAACTTACTCTTTAAACGTGCACTTACTAAAAAACTCGCCAAGGCGATGGCTCCTAATAAAATATAATATCCTAACATTGTTTTTTATTTACGGGTTTTATTACTAAAGACACAGCAAACTGCACGCCATTTTCCACATTGTGACAGTTTGGCATTTGCCTTTTATCTATTATACGTAAAATTATAAAAAGGTTACAAAAACAAATCCCAAAATCTTGTTAGAATTTGGGATTGTTCTTTATGTACTATATAAAACCGCAGCTTCACAGATTTTTTTATTACTTGTCATTAAGCATTTACAATTTTACCAAACAATCTGTGAATCTCTGGCAAAATTATCCGACCAAGTTGATGATTTTCCCTGGAACGATAATTACTTTATTAGGTGTTCTGCCTTGTAATTGTTGTTGGGTTCTTTCGTCAGCCATCACGATTTCCTCAATTTGCACGGCGGACAAGTCCAATGGCAATTTGATCGTGAAACGCATTTTTCCGTTAAAGGAAACCGGGTATTCTTTTTCCGATTCCACTAAATATTTCTCCTCGAATTTCGGGAAGGCTACCGTAGCAATCGAACCCTGATGCCCTAATGCATTCCACAATTCTTCTGCAATGTGCGGCGCATACGGCGAAACCAAAATCGCTAACGGCTCTAAAATGGCACGATGGTGGCATTTTTGCTGTGCCAACTCGTTCACACAAATCATGAATTGCGATACCGACGTATTGAACGAGAAATTCTCGATGTCTTCGGTTACTTTTTTGATGGTTTTGTGTAGCGATTTGTACATGTCGGCGGTTGGTTCGTCGTTGGTTACGATGATACCGTTGTCGTCGAAATACAAACGCCATAGCTTTTTCAGGAACCCTGAAACACCGGTAATTCCTGCTGTGTTCCAAGGTTTGGCTTGTTCCAATGGACCTAAAAACATTTCGTACAAACGCAAGGTATCGGCACCGTATTGTTCACAGATGTCGTCCGGATTGACTACGTTGTATTTGGATTTGGACATTTTTTCGACTTCGCGGCCTACGATGTATTTGCCGTTTTCTAAAATGAATTCAGCATTAGCATAATCCGAATATAATGGATGTGCTTTGAATTTTTCAATATCCAATTCGTTAGTCACATCATTGATGCATGATAAATCTACGTGAATCGGATGTACATTTTTATCGGCAATCAATCCTTTTGAATACAAGGTTTTGGAATCCTCTGAACGATACACAAACGCACTCATCCCCAAAATCATCCCCTGATTGATTAATTTCTTAAACGGTTCTTCTGTTGGGGCAAACCCTCTATCTTTCAAAAATTTATTCCAGAAACGGGAATACAACAAGTGACCGGTCGCGTGTTCGCTTCCGCCGATGTATAAATCGACGTTTTCCCAATATTTTAGTGCTTCTTGGCTGGCGAAATCGCTGTCGTTGTGGGCATCCATGTAACGCATCCAGTACCATGAACTTCCTGCCCAACCCGGCATGGTGTTCAATTCTAACGGGAATACTTTTACGTCGTCAATTAAATCGTTGCTAACCACTTGATTGGTTTCGGTGTTCCAAGCCCAAACGGAAGCGTTGCCTAATGGCGGTTGTCCGTCTTCGGTTGGCAAGTATTTTTCCACTTCCGGTAAATGAACCGGTAAATGCTCTTTGGCAATCATTTGCGGTAAATCGTTTACGTAATAGACCGGGAACGGCTCACCCCAATAACGCTGACGGGAAAACACCGCGTCGCGCAAACGATAATTTACTTTCGCGGTTCCAGCTCCGATTTCTTCCAAAGCCGCAATGATTTTTTTGGTAGCTTCTTTATAACTCAAACCATTCAAAAATTCGGAATTGGCTAAAATGGTCGTGTTTTTATCAACGTGAGCCGCTTCGGAAATATCGATGCCTTCCAAAATGTTTTTGATCGGCAAATCGAAATGTTTGGCAAACGCGTAATCTCTTTCGTCACCACAAGGTACCGCCATCACCGCTCCTGTTCCGTAGCCGGCCAACACGTAATCGCCAATCCAAACCGGGATCGGTTCTTTGGTAAACGGGTGTTCAGCATACGCTCCAGTGAATACGCCGGATATGGTTTTTACATCGGCCATACGCTCGCGCTCGGAACGTTTTGCCGTAGCTTCCACATAGGCTTCCACGGCTGCTTTTTGTGCTGCCGTTGTGATTTGCGCTACCAATTCGTGTTCAGGCGCTAACGTCATGAAGGTTACTCCGAAAATAGTATCGGGACGAGTTGTGAATACCTCTATAGTTTCCTTGTGATCTTTCAATTTAAAAGTTACCGACGCACCCACGGATTTTCCAATCCAGTTTCTTTGGGATTCTTTCAGCGATTCCGTCCAATCGATGGTTTCCAAACCTTGTAATAATCGTTCGGCATACGCGGAAATACGCATCGACCATTGGGTCATTTTTTTACGGATGACCGGATGACCGCCACGCTCAGAAACACCGTTTACGATTTCGTCGTTCGCCAATACGGTTCCTAAAGCCGGACACCAGTTAACTTCCGTTTCTGCCAAATAGGTTAATCGGTATTGCAATAATATTCTTTGTTGTTCCGATGCGGTAAAAGCATTCCATTCCGCAGCTGAAAACGAAATAATGTTTTCATCGCAAACGGCATTAACGGTTGTATTTCCGTTTTGTTCGAAGTGTGCAATTAACGTTTCGATGCTTTCGGCTTTATCGGAAGTTTTGTTGTACCAAGAATTGAACAACTGAATAAAAATCCATTGGGTGTGCTTATAATAATCGGAATTGGAAGTGCGTACTTCACGGCTCCAATCGAACGAAAAACCGATTTTATCCAACTGCTCGCGGTAACGGGCAATGTTTTCTTTGGTGGTTTTCTCCGGATGCTGCCCGGTTTGAATGGCATACTGCTCTGCCGGCAATCCAAACGAATCGTAACCTTGCGGATGCAACACGTTAAACCCCTGATGTCTTTTGTAACGCGCTACGATATCCGAAGCAATATACCCCAGCGGATGCCCCACATGCAAACCGGCTCCCGAAGGATACGGAAACATGTCCAACACATAATATTTTGATTTTTCAGAATCGTTGGAAGCGGCAAACGTTTGATTTTTTGCCCAATATTGTTGCCATTTGGCTTCGATTTCGTTGTGGAAGTACTTCATTTCTTTTATAAGGTTCTAAGTCACTAAGCAACTAAGGTTCTAAGTTTTCAAGGATGCAAATTTACATTATATTATAAGAAAGTTAAAACTTTGACCGTTATAAAGGTGAAAAACGATTTTCTTTATTATTTTTACGGCTTAATTCAGAGTATATATGGGATCATCATTCGAGAAGTTTCAAAAAAGGCGCCTTATTTCTTCTTATTTTTCTGTTGTTTTAAGTATTTTTTTAGTGTTGTTCCTTTTGGGAGCACTCGGATTCTTTGTCATCCATTCTGAAAAAATCTCCAACAGTTTTAAGGAAGATATTCCGATGTCGGTGTACTTCAAAGACGAAGCGAATGACACTATTCTCAAAGCTTTCGATGCCAAACTGAAAGGTTCGAAGTACGTAAAAGACTACATTTTTGTATCCAAAGACGATGCGGCAAAGAACAACAAAGACATTGTTGGGGAAGACTTTTTGGAATTTTTAGGTATGAACCCGCTACCGAACTCATTCGACATTCACTTAAAAGGAGAATATGTAGAAGCTGCTAAAATCAAACAGATTGAAAGCGATATCAAAACCAACGATATGGTGTCGGAAGTAATTTACGACAAACGTTTGGTGGAATTGGCCAATGAAAACATTAAGAAAATCAGTTTCTGGATTTTGATAATCAGCAGTGTTTTTGGCGTTATTTCGATGCTATTGATTAACAGTTCACTTCGTTTATCTGTATATTCCAACCGTTTTATCATTAAAACTATGCAAATGGTGGGCGCCACCAAATCATTCATCCGTAAACCATTTATCTGGAGAAGTATCCGTTTGGGGTTAATCGGTTCCGGATTAGCGGTAATTGCGCTTATTGCGTTGACATTTTATGTAGACGGTTTGTTTCCAAGCTTAGGCATTGCGGAAGATTACGTATCGATGGCTATTATTTCCTTAGGAATTTTAGTGGTGGGGATTATTATCACTTGGATCAGCACCTTCTTTGCTACGCAACGTTTCTTAAACTTAAAAACGGACGATTTATATTAATTAAAGACCTTAAAAGCCAGCATTATGGAAAACAAACAAAAACCGGACTTTCTCTTTGAAAGCATTAACTATAAAGTACTTTTAATAGGTATAGCCGTTATTGCTGTGGGCTTTATTTTAATGTCCGGTGGCGGCAGTGACGATCCGAATGTTTTCAGTGAAGACATTTTCAACTTCCGCAGAATCCGTTTGGCGCCAACAGTGGTTTTAATCGGTTTTGGCGTTGTCATTTATTCAATATTTAAAAAAAGTAACTAAATACAGTTTCCGAGTACTTTGGTTTCTTAGTTTTAAACTTTGTAACTCAGTCGCTTTGTAACTTTGCAACTCGCTCATGGATTTATTTCAGGCCCTGATTATTGCCATTATTGAAGGATTGACCGAATACCTACCCGTTTCTTCTACCGGACACATGGTTTTTGCCAGTTCCTATTTCGGGATTCAGGAAGACGACTTTGTTAAACTTTTTCAGGTTTCCATTCAATTTGGTGCCATTTTAGCGGTTGTCGCTTTATATTGGAAGAAGTTTTTCGATTTCAGCAAGATGAATTTTTTCATCAAATTGGCTTGTGCCGTAATTCCCGCTTTGGTTTTAGGCAAATTTTTCGATGATAAAATAGAAGCTGTTTTAGGCAATCCGATTCCTATCGCTATCGTTTTGATCGTCGGTGGTGTCATTTTACTTTTTATTGACAGCCGATTCAAAAATCCAACGGTAGCACACGAAGAAGACATTTCCATCAAAAAAGCCGTAATCATTGGTTTTTGGCAATGTTTGGCCATGATGCCGGGCACGAGCCGTTCCGCTGCATCCATTATTGGTGGGATGCAACAAGGCTTAACGCGACATGCTGCGGCAGAGTTTTCCTTCTTTTTGGCGGTTCCAACGATGTTGGCGGTAACTTGTTATTCAGTGTTCATCAAAACGTATGAACATTCACAAATGAAAGGCTACGAACTGATTTTACAATCTTCCGACACCATAAAAATGTTCTTAATTGGTAATGTTGTTGCGTTCATCGTAGCTGTTTTAGCGATTAAATTTTTCATCGGCATCATCAAACAATACGGTTTCAAACCTTGGGGCTGGTACCGTATCATAGTGGGCATCGGACTTTTAATTTACTTTACCACCCTAAAATAATGCTAGCAAAAACAGCCGAAGAATTTCAGGAAGGACAGATCTTATTACTTGACAAACCGCTTACTTGGTCGTCGTTTCAGGCGGTAAACAAAGTAAAATGGGCGTTGATCAAAAACCTGCATTTGCCCAAAAAATTCAAAATCGGACATGCGGGAACTTTAGATCCATTGGCTTCAGGCCTTTTGATTGTCTGCACCGGAAAATTTACCAAAAGAATTCCGGAACTGATGGGCATGGTAAAAGAATATACCGGAACGTTTTACATTGGTGCCACAACACCTTCGTATGATTTGGAAAAACCGATTGACAAAACCTTCCCGACCGATCATATCACTCCGGAACTAATTGAAGGAGCCCGTTTGAAGTTTATAGGCGAAATCGACCAGATTCCCCCGGTTTTCTCGGCCATCAAGAAAGACGGAAAACGCTTGTATGAACACGCACGCGCCGGAGAAGAAGTGGAAATTAAATCGCGAAAAATTGAAATCCTGGAACTGGAACTCACCCGAATTGCACTTCCCGAAATCGATTTCAGAGTCGTATGCAGTAAAGGAACGTACATCCGATCACTTGCTTACGATTTTGGTGCTGCTTTAAATTCAGGGGCGCATTTAACCGCACTTCGCAGAACAAAAATTGGAGAATTTTCTGTAGACAACTCATTAATAATCACTAACTTTGAAGATAACTTTAAATAGTTATCCTCATGAAAAAATTCAAATCCCTTTTTGTTTTTTTTCTCCTTTTACTTGCTTTTAAAAACCTGGCACAAACCTCAAGTGATTCGCTGCCTAAAAATGAAAGCAAGAGGATTACGTATACCCAAATCGATATTGCCTTACCGCTTTATTACGACCCCGCTGCCTCTGAAGATTCTGAATTAGGCGACATATTACCCGCCGGAATCAATGCGGTAGCAGGATTCGGTTATCATTATAAAAAATGGACCGCCATTGGCTTTCATGCCGGAATCAACATGCGACTTGACGAAAAACTCCTAGCCACCCCTATTTTTTTAAATTATCGAATCAGCCCGCAAATTGGAGAAGACACCATTTTGCATATCCAATTAGGCTACGGAAAAGTCTTCGCTTTGGGCCGAGGTGGTTTATCAGGACCCTATAAAAGAATAAATGTAGGTATTGGCGATACCGATAAAATTTTTAGAGGCGCCGTCTTTTTGGAATACAACGAAATGCGATTTTCAATTCATGATCGCGAAAACATAAAAAGTTTCAGCATTGGAGGCACCGTATTTTTCCTTTAATCAATCTGTTGCATCAAATGCATAATTTCTTCCATGGTTGACAAACCTTTATCGTTTAAATACCATTTCTGCAGTTCGATTTTAGCCTCTTCATTCACCACGCCGAACCTGGCTTTATACTCTTTTATCAAACGTGCTGCTGCTTCCGGCCTTGGGCCCCACGCCGCCATAACTTCATGACTGTCAGCATTCAAAATTATCAATTTAGGTATAGATCTTGCGCCGTTGGTTAAAAATTCCTGCATTAGTGGATCGTTTTCATCTCGAAAAACAATGCGCAAATCCAAATGCGTTGCCATTTCTGTCATTTTTTCAATAATAGGTAATAACTGTGCGGCATCACCACACCAACCTTCGGCCAACACCAGCCATACGTACTTTTTCGTAAGTTGCCTCAGTTTTTGCTTTACTTCTTCCGGCACGACTATGGTTTTATCCAAACGATTCATCCGCGTTTCGTTCAATTGGCTGTAATGTAGTAAGTCCTCAGACTGTTCGTTTCCGGATGATTTCCCTTCAGCCAGTAAATCGGCTACTTTTTTACGATATTCCAAATAACTGTAACTGCTATTGATGCTGGTTTCGATGAGATTTTTCATTGCATGACGTTTAGTAGTACAAAGTTAGTTGAAAATTTAGAAATCAAAACGCTACAAAAGTCACATTCTATTGGACAAAAAGTGTATTTTTATGACAAAGATTGACCATGGACTTAAAATCGAAATCAATAGGCCTGATTCTGTCCGGAGGTGGCACCAAAGGATTGGCTCATGCAGGAGCGCTCAAATTCCTTGAAGAAATCAACATCCGTCCAACTCACATTGCAGGTACCAGCGCAGGTTCTATTGTTGGAGCTTTGTATGCTGAAGGAAAAAAACCTCAAGAAATTCTGGAATTTTTCAAATCTATTTACTTTTTCAACTGGAAACATTTCACTTTTTCAAAGGCAGGGTTTATTGATTCTGATGCCTTCAAACTGTACTTTCATGCTATATTCGGAGACAGCAGGATAGGCGATTTAAAAATTCACACCCATATAACAGCAACGGATTTAGTAAAAGGTAAACTCAAAATTTTTCCTCCCGACACCAAAGTGATTGACGCCGTATTGGCTTCTTCATCGTTCCCGGGCGTAATGTCTCCCTATGAAATTAATGGCACACTATACAGCGATGGCGGCATACTGAACCACTTCCCCACTGACATTTTACAAGGCCGTTGCGACACTTTAATAGGGGTTTATGTAAGCCCTCTTCAAAAAATAGAAAACAAAGATTTGTCTTCCATAAAAGCCGTGACTGCAAGAGCTTTCGATTTGTTTTCCGCGAACTCCAACACCCAGAAATTTAACAGCTGCGATTGGGTAATCGAGCCCGAGGAGTTGGCAAAATTCGGCACCTTTGAAACCAACAAGACTAAGATGGATGCCATTTTTAAGATCGGGTACGAAGCGGCTAAAAAATCATATAACGCACTAAACCCATAATTTTTCACGAAGCTGTTTAAAAAAAACAGATTATAATTATATTTGCACCACAAAACAATACAGTTACCGAATGTAACGCGGAAACGAGTTCCAATTAACCACTGAAAAAAAACAATAACGGCATAATGAAATACAAAAGAATCCTTCTGAAACTAAGCGGTGAAGCCTTAATGGGGGAACGTCAATACGGAATCGAACCAAAAAGACTGGCGGAATATGCTGCTGAAATCAAACAAATTCATGACAAAGGCGTTGAAATTGCCATTGTAATAGGAGGAGGAAATATTTTCAGAGGCGTGGCCGGAGCCAGTAACGGAATGGACCGCGTACAGGGAGATTATATGGGAATGCTGGCAACCGTAATCAACGGAATGGCTTTACAAGGTGCTTTAGAAGAAGCCGGGATGCCAACACGTTTACAAACTGCTTTAAAAATTGAAGCCATTGCCGAACCTTATATCAAGAGACGAGCCACCCGCCACTTGGAAAAAGGAAGAATTGTAATTTTTGGTGCCGGAACCGGAAACCCTTATTTCACCACCGATACTGCAGCCGTTTTACGAGGAATCGAAGTAGACTGCGATGTAATATTAAAAGGAACGCGAGTAGACGGTGTTTACGATTCCGATCCGGAGAAAAATGCCAATGCTGTAAAATACGACCAAATCACTTTCGATGATGTAATCAGCAAAGGACTGAACATCATGGACACTACGGCTTTCACGTTAAGCCAGGAAAATAAATTACCAATTATCGTTTTCGACATGAACAAAGAAGGAAATTTGTTAAAAGTTTGTCAAGGCGAAACGGTAGGAACAACTGTTAATGTTTAATTTTGATCTTTAAAAATTAAGTACGATGACTGAAGAAATCAAATTTATATTAGATAGCACCAAAGAATCCATGAACGGTTCGGTAGCACACCTTGAAAAAGAATTTTTAAACATCCGTGCCGGAAAAGCATCACCACAAATGTTAGGTGGCGTGCACGTGGATTATTATGGCTCGCAAACGCCGCTTTCACAGGTAGCAAGCGTAAATACACCCGATGCCAGAACAATCACGGTAACCCCATGGGAAAAATCCATGTTACAACCTATCGAAAAAGCGATTATGATTGCCAACTTAGGTTTTAACCCAATGAACAACGGTGATAACATCATTATCAGTGTACCGCCTTTAACGGAAGAACGCCGTAAAGACTTGGTAAAACAAGCCAAAGCGGAAGCAGAAGATGCAAAAATCAGCATCCGAAACGCCCGTAAAGATGCCAACACGGACATTAAAAAACTAGAAAAAGAAGGCACTTCAGAAGACATCTGCAAAACCGCAGAAGAAGACGTACAGAAGCTGACCGATGCTTTCATCAAAAAAATTGACGAGCATTTAGTGATTAAGGAAGCCGAAATCATGAAAGTATAATTTCAAATCCCGATTGTATCGGGATTTTTTATTTTCTATATTTACACTTTATACGCTATTTGTCTCCATCATTTGAAAAGGTATTTTTCAATTTTGTTTCTTTTTTTCTGCATTTTAATCAATGCACAACAGCCCGTTTCCGGTATCGTTGTCAATGCGATCAACAAGAAACCTTTAGCCTTTGCTACACTTCATCTCAGTAATGGAAAAACAGTAATTGTGGATGTTGATGGAAAATTCGTGATTGAAAACACAACTGATGTCCGAAGCTTCATCGTTTCCTACACCGGATTTCATTCTAAAACCGTACCCCTGCAAACCAACCAGAAGTTTTATTCCGTCAGTCTTCATGAAAAAACAATGGAATTGGGAGAATTGGTGGTGGGCAAAAATCCGGCGTTAGAAATTATCAACAATACCATACTGTACAAAGACATTAATAATCCGGAGAAACGATTAAACAGCTTTCGGTTCAAAACCTACAACAAACTGATTATTACGGCTAATCCTGATTCTCTCAGCGGAAAAATCGACTCGGTTTTTATTTATGAAAAAATAGGCGCGCAGCTACTCAAAGTAGATTCTTCCGGTTTTAAATTCAAAAAAATTATCCAGAAACAACACTTATACCAAACGGAAAAAGTTTCCGAGTTCAAATACAACCAGACTCAGGGCATGAAAGAAACTGTTCTGGCTACCCGAATGGCTGGTTTTAAACAACCGATTTACGAATACATCAGTTTAAAACTGCAGTCTTTTACTGATTACGACAACCGTATACAACTTTTCGAAGGCAAATACCAAAACCCTGTTTCGTATGAAGGGCTGGAGCAATACAATTATAAAATTCTGGACACTGTTTTCATCGGAACGCGAAAAGCATTCATGATTCATTTCAAACACAAAAAAAAGAGCAGAAAAGCAAAACTGGAAGGCATTTTATACATTGACAAACAATCCTTTGCCATAGCAAAAACGGTTTATCGCGTAAAAGGCGTATTAGACATCAGCGCCATCAATCATTATGAGTATTACAAAGAAGAAGATCTTTGGTTTCCCGGCAAGCAATCACTCAAAATCGTAAAAGGAAACAAAAAAGGTGATTTGAAAATTTTGGGTGAAACCATCAAATTCACACCGGAAGAAGAGCTCGCAACCGAAGGTAATAAAAAAAAAGAAGCCTCCGATTTTGTATACATCCTCTCTGAATCCAAAAACTCAGAAACGGAATTCAACATCCCAGTTAGCATCCGACATCAGTATGTTGGCATTGAAGTTAAAGAAGAAGCTATTTCCCGCAACGAACACTTCTGGATTCCCTACCGAAAAGACAGCTTGGACGTTCGAAGCATTGAAACCTATTCCACATTGGACAGTTTGGTTACCAAGGAACGTTACGAACAAAAAATATTGCTGGGAAGAAAAGTAATCAACGGTTTTTTTCCGGTGGGACCGATCGATTTCGATTTGCGTTATCTCATTAAATACAATAATTATGAAGGTTTCCGCTTTGGAGTCGGCGGCATTACCAACGATAAATTTTCCAGACTATTCCGAATCGAGGGTTATGGTGCCTACGGTCTCAAGGATGACGCCTTCAAATACAGTTTGGGTGGCGCTGTCCGATTGGGAAATTTTTCCAATTCGTGGGTAGGGGTTTCGTATACCGACGACATTCGGGAAATTGCCAGCACGTCTTACGAAGTAGACAAACGCAAATTCCGCTTGTACGATCCGCGGCCGCTTAACTTAACCACTTTCTACAGTCACCAAACCTGGAAAGGTTATATTGAAACGCGTCTGATTCCAAAAACAGAAAGTATCTGGCAATTGTCACAAAGTCACATCACGCCAAAATTCAATTATGTTTTTACAGTGGGCGACAAGACCTTTACCGATTTCAACATCACGCTGGCAACTGCTTCCGTACAATGGAATCCTTTTAGCGTATACATGCAAACCCCGAACGGACGTATTGAAACCGAAAAACGATTCCCGAAATTTGCCTTTCAGTTCTCGCAAACGTTACCGGGATTTTTTGGCAACGACATCGGTTTTGGAAAATTTGACTTCCGAAGTGAATTTGAGAAAAAATATCTCGACGGTCAAAAAACCTCTTTATTGTTTCAATTCGGAATTGCCTACGGCGACACACCTATTACCCATCTTTACAGTATTTCCCCAAACAGCTTAAACAAAGACGCCATACTGCAACGCATCAACATCTCCGGAAAAAACAGCTTTGAAACCATGCGTTTTAACGAATTTTTCTCCGAAGAATATATAGCTTTACATTTCAAACACGCCTTAAAACGCATTCCTATTTTAAAGCAGGTAAAACCAACACCGGTTCTGGTAAGCCGCTTTGCATGGGGAACTTTAAAGCATAACGAAAGGCATTCAGGTGCGGAATTCAACACCCTTGAAAACGGTTATTTTGAATCGGGACTTGAATTGAATAATATTTTTAAGGGACTTGGTTTTTCGGGATTCTACCGATACGGCCACTATCATTTGCCAAGTTTCGACGACAACATTTCCTTAAAACTGACTTTCACGCTTGATTTAGGGCTTTAATGTGAGGACACAAATTTCAAGCCAACAATCGAAGCAATTAGCGTAGTTAAAAAGAAAACACGCCAAAATTCTGCAGGCTCTTTAAAAACAAAAATCCCCACTAAAACGGTTCCTACTGCCCCAATACCGGTCCAAACCGCATAAGCCGTACCGATTGGCAAAGTTTGCGTAGCTTTATAAAGCAATGCCATACTGATGGATAAACACACAAAAAAACCTACCATCCATAACGTGGAAGTGGTTCCCGTTGTCTCTTTAGCCTTACCCAGACAAGAAGCAAAACCTACTTCAAAAAAGCCGGCAATTACCAGTAAAATCCAATTCATTTTCACAGAATTTAAGTTGACTGCAAAGATAACGTTTGATTCCTTAATCTTTTGTAAAAACTGAGGCTCAAAAAGTTAAATTCACCCAGCTTTTTACTACATTTGCAGCCATTAATTTTTATTTATCGATAATTTCAGTTGTATAAGGAAAACTGAAGCAAAACATTGAAAAAATGAAACATACTAAAGTTAAAGACCTGCTTAACAGCGCACCGGGACTACATGAAGTAAAAGCAAAAGGATGGGTTAGAACATTTAGAAACAATCAGTTTATCGCGTTGAACGACGGTTCGACTATCAATAATATCCAGTGTGTGGTTGATTTTGAAAACACACCGGAAGAAACCTTAAAAAGAATTACAACAGGAGCTGCTGTTTGTGTAGTGGGAGCATTGACTGAAAGTCAGGGTGCCGGACAAAAAGTAGAAATTCAGGTTAGCAAAATAGAAATTTTAGGCGATTGCGATGCGGAAAAATATCCGATGCAACCTAAAAAACACTCCTTGGAATTTTTGCGTGAAAACGCGCATTTAAGAATTCGTACCAATATGTTTGGAGCGATTATGCGCGTGCGTTCAACGTTGGCTTTTGCAGTCCACCAATATTTTCAGGAGCAAGGCTTTTTCTATGTAAATACGCCTATCATTACTGGATCGGACGCGGAAGGTGCAGGAGAAATGTTCCGAGTAACCTCCTTGCCTTTTGACGGCACGCCAAGAACCGAAGACGGAAAAGTAAACTTCAAAGAAGATTTCTTCGGAACAGAAACCAACCTGACCGTTTCAGGCCAGTTGAATGGTGAAACCTATGCTATGGCATTAGGA
This sequence comes from Flavobacterium enshiense, assembly GCF_040750275.1. Taxonomy (GTDB): domain Bacteria; phylum Bacteroidota; class Bacteroidia; order Flavobacteriales; family Flavobacteriaceae; genus Flavobacterium; species Flavobacterium enshiense_B. Next base: position 357,564 of record NZ_JBDOCV010000005.1, on the reverse strand, counting down.
CAGATTTATACGTTCGGACCAACCTTCCGTGCTGAAAACTCGAACACCTCGCGTCACCTGGCAGAATTCTGGATGATTGAGCCGGAAGTTGCCTTCAACAATTTAGCAGACAACATGGATTTGGCGGAAGATTTCATCAAATACGTGATCAAATATACCACCGAGAAATGTGCGGACGATTTGAAATTCTTAGAGCAACGTTTATTGGAAGAAGAAAAATCGAAACCACAGGCGGAAAGAAGTGAAATGACACTTCTGGAAAAATTGAGTTTTGTAATGGACAACAACTTCAAACGTGTTTCCTATACCGAAGCCATCGACATTCTTAAAAATTCGAAACCGAACAAGAATAAAAAATTCCAGTACCTGATTGACGAATGGGGTGCCGATTTACAAAGTGAACACGAGCGTTTCTTAGTAGAAAAACACTTTAAATGTCCCGTAATTTTATTTGATTATCCTGCAAAAATCAAGGCATTTTACATGCGCTTGAACGACAACACCGAACCAGGTATGGAAACCGTACGCGCCATGGACATTTTATTCCCAGGCATCGGTGAAATCGTAGGCGGTTCACAAAGAGAGGAACGTTACGACGTGCTTTTAGAGAAAATGAAAACCTTAGGGATTGACGAAAAAGAATTGCACTGGTACTTAGACACCCGTCGTTTCGGAAGCGCTGTACACTCCGGTTTCGGACTTGGTTTCGAGCGTTTGGTATTGTTTGTAACCGGCATGAGTAACATCCGCGATGTAATCCCGTTCCCAAGAACACCGCAAAACGCTGAGTTCTAATAAAATTTAGTTTATAATTTACAGTTCCAAGTTTCAGGTTTTTTACTAACTTTAAGCTTGGAACTTTTGCATAAAAACCTTTGTAAATGCTCAAACAGAATCTTCAATTTAAGTTATCTCAAAAATTATCGCCTCAGCAAATTCAACTGATGAAGCTGATTCAATTGCCTACGCAGGCCTTTGAACAACGCTTAAAAGAAGAGATGGTGGAAAACCCCGCTTTGGAATCTGGAAAAGAAGAAAGCCTGGAAACCGAAGACTACAATACTGAAGACGATTACGATGACTATGACGACTTCGACAACGAAAAAATCGATGCTGACGAAATCAATATTGATGAGTACCTGAGCAATGATGAAACCCCGGATTACAAGCTTCAGGCAAACAATTACAGTGATGACGATGAAGACCGAAGCCTTCCTTTTGCAGCAACCGTGAGTTTTCATCAGGATTTAATCAACCAACTGAATACCTTTATACTTTCCGATGAAGAACGGGAAATTGCCGAATTTTTAGTGGGCAGCATTGACGACATGGGTTACATCCGTCGAAGCATTCAGGACATCGTAGACGACATGGCCTTTACACAAGGTATTTATACGGAAGAAAAGAAAGTGGAGCAAATTCTTCACATTATCCATCAATTGGAACCAGCCGGGGTAGGTGCAAGAGATCTTCAGGAATGCTTACTGTTGCAACTTCGCCATAAAACCCCAACGGATTCGGTGAGTCTGGCTATCAGCATCCTTGAAAATCAATTTGAAGCGTTCACCAAAAAACATTACGACAAACTATTACAAAAGTTTGATGTTTCCCAGGAACAACTGCGCAAAGCGATTGATGAAATTGAAAAGTTAAATCCGAAACCGGGAGGCTCGTTTGACAATAGCTCCAAAACCGTAGAGCACGTTGTTCCGGATTTCACCATAAGGGTAACCGACGGCGAACTGGAACTGTCCTTAAACGGCAGAAACGCACCGGAACTGCATGTTTCCAAAGACTATCAGGAAATGCTGCAAACCTATAAAGATTCGAGAGACAAATCGAATGCCCAGAAAGATGCGGTGCAATTTATCAAACAGAAATTGGATTCCGCTAAATGGTTCATCGATGCCATCAAACAGCGCAATGAAACCCTTTGGGTAACCATGAATGCTATTATGCATTATCAGCAGGAATATTTTCTGGACGGCGATGAAACCAAGCTAAAACCTATGATTCTGAAAGATATTGCAGACATGATAGGTTTAGACATCTCAACCATTTCCCGAGTAGCCAACAGTAAGTACATTGAAACTCCCTATGGCACTAAATTAATTAAGGAATTTTTCTCCGAAGCCATGAAAAATGACCAGGGCGAAGATGTTTCCACCATAGAAATTAAAAAAATATTACAGTTAGTTATCGAGGAAGAAGACAAAAGCAAGCCCCTTCCGGATGACAAATTAGCCGATATTCTAAAGGAAAAAGGCTATCCGATTGCCCGAAGAACCATTGCCAAATACCGTGAACAACTGGATATTCCGGTAGCACGAATGCGTAAAAAAATATAGCCATGGATTTGAAAAAGATTTTACCTTTCTTTTCCTATGCTTTTCACCCGCTTTTTATTTCGGTTTATGCTGCCTTGTTTTATTTTTATGTTACCAAAGGCTTTTTCTATCCGCATGAAATCTGGCTTACGCTGATTCAGATTAGTATCCTGACAGTTTTTCTCCCGTTATCGATGTATTTTTTATTAAAATCATTGGGATTGATAAAATCGGGCATCATGCTGAACGAAACCCGCGAAAGACGGTTACCGCTTGCCTTTCAAGCCATGTTTTTTCTAGTTTTAACCCAACATAGTTTTTCCACCATTGTAGTACCAGAGTTGTATTACTTTTATAATGGTGCATTAATCAGTACTTTTTTGGCCCTACTCCTTTCGGTGTTTCATTTCAAAGCAAGCATCCATATGATTGGAATTACAGGTCTTTCTCTTTTTATAATAGGCATCTCGTTGCACTACGGTGTGCCATTTTTAAACCTCATTGCTTTTTCAATGGTACTGATTGGCTGTGTTGCATCTTCCCGACTTTACATGAACGCACATTCAGTAAAAGAAATTCTGATAGGAATTTTTGCAGGTGCACTGCCACAAATAGGACTTTGGTATTTTTGGTTATAAGATATAAAACATCAAACCTAAATTAAGCGAATTCAATTCCAAATCTTTACCTGCCACAGTTCCTTTTTTAAAAATTGGACTTAATCCATAGTAAGCATACAGATTCCAGGTATTATATCCGGCATTAATATAAGCTCCATATTGAAATGTATTCAACGCATCAATATTAGCCAACTTATAATTAACACCCGGAGCCTTATAAACCGCTTTGGAAGCAAAAACATAACTCGCTTTAAAGCCCGTATATATTCGCCAAAACTTATGGCTTTCGGGTGTAGATGTCCGCCAACGGATTTCCAACGGCACATCAACTGTATGCAGCTCTAACTTATTTTTATCAAAAGAAGACTCTGATACTACATCGAAAAAAGTTTCATTTGCTGCCGTTTTAGTAACGGTTAAATTATGCTTAATGCTTGTAAACGAATAGCCCGCTCCCAAAGCAAACGCAATAGTCCTTTTTTTATTCACAGGCATATCCCTCAAGAAACCAAAAGCAAAAGTAGGTGAAAAACCGCGCTGGGAATAGTCCGAAGGTTTACTTTGCACCAAATTGTATGCCATGGAAAAATAAAACTGATCTTCCCTATAAAGAGAATCGACAACAGCAACAGTCTTCTTTTCAGGCTCTTTTTCGTCCTGATCCTGACCTAAAACAGGCAAAGCAACCATTAGCAGTAACAACCAAAGATTTTTCATAGGCTAAATTTTCCAACACTAAGGTAATAAAAAAAGGCAATCTTACGATTGCCTTGCTCATTTAGCAGAGGAGATGGGATTCGAACCCACGATACAGTTACCCATATACAAACTTTCCAGGCTTGCTCCTTCAACCACTCGGACACCCCTCTAAATTCAGATTGCGAAATAACGACTTTTATTTGGTTTATTCAACGATTTCGAAGAAAATTTTACGACAATTCTCCCCGAATGGAAGTCTCAAAAATAGTTTTGAATACTGCCTGTGGTACATTTTGCCCTAACAGATACATTAATTTGGTTACAGCAGCTTCCGTTGTGATGTCCCTACCTGAAATTACTCCCATTTTTTTAAGCTGAATTCCGGTTTCGTACTTATCCATATTTACACTACCGCCAGAACACTGTGTAACGTTCACTACATGCAAACCTCCTTTTATGGCTTTTTTAAGGGTACTGATAAACCAATCTTCAGTTGGTGCATTCCCGGAACCATAGGTTTCCAGCACCACACCTCTTAAATTCGGAATGGACAACACTGCTTTCAGAACACTTTCATTAATTCCCGGAAACATCTTAATTACCACCACATGACTGTCAAATTCCTTATTGACTTTCATTTTTTTATTTCCCGTTTTCTTTAAAAGTAATTCATTGTTTACTTTTAAATGCACACCGGATTCCGCCAATTCAGGATAATTTGGAGAGGCAAAAGCATTAAAATGTTCAGCACTGATTTTTGAAGTTCGATTGCCTCTGTACAGTTTATATTCAAAGTACAAGGACACTTCCGAAATTACCGGTTTTCCTTTATGACGCAACGAAGCAATCTGGATTGCGGTAATCAAATTCTCTTTCGCATCGGTACGCAAATCTCCGATAGGTAATTGTGAACCCGTAAAAACAATCGGCTTAGCCAGATTTTCAAACATAAAACTCAAGGCCGAAGCAGAATACGACATGGTATCAGAACCGTGAAGAATTACAAATCCATCGAAGGCATCGTAATTTTTTTCTACCGCTTCCGCCATAGCCACCCACTTTTCAGGGTTCATATTAGACGAATCTATCGGATTTCCAAACGAAAAGGTTTCGATTTCGCAGTCTAACAATCGCAGTTCGGGGATGTTGTGTAATAACTCGTCGAAGTTGAAGGCTTTAAGCACACCGGTTTCGGAATCTTTTACCATTCCAATGGTTCCCCCAGTGTAAACCAACAATATTTTCGGTTTAGTCGACATTACCGTATTTCATTTTATTTATTACGGGATTTGCATACATGGCCAGGAAACTGTCGCGCAGCGTTTCTTTTTCACTGCCCAGACGCATTTCCAGGCGTCTTTCAAAAAGTTGTTTTTCCTTTTCGGTGTATTTTGTCGCAAATTGATCCGTGGTGTGAAGTAAATCGTAAGCAATAAAATTGGTCGGCCACAGCTTATAAGTAGACAAGATGGAATCGTCAATTACCTGAGCCAATGCTTGTATCTGTTTGTTGGTATTATCGTTTTCGGCAATAATTTTATCGTATTCTTTATCCAAAATATCGCCTACATGAATATGGATACGCTTTTTTTGTCCGATAACACCGCTGATTAACGTAATAAAATCTTCGTTTTTTTCTTTGATATACACCTCATCGTTAGCCTCTGCCATCAATTGCGGCATTTTAAGCGCATCGGTCGGATCGTATTCGTAAGAAATAGAAACCGGAACCACCTTGATTTTTCGGAAGAAATCCATAACATTCTTTTCATCCGAAGCCATAGCCAGCATCTTCAGAACACCTTGATGGGTTGCATCGTTTCCGTCTTTGGTTCTTCCTTCACGCTGTGCAATCCAAACAGATCTATTTTCTTTGGACAGCAAATGATACATGAATTCCGACATCAATTTGGAACTTTGCAACAACTCTCTTGGCGGCAAACCTCTTCGAACCAGGAAATTACGATTCAAACGGGATAAGGCCAATAAAAAAGATTTCTGCACCAGATTATCTCCAATGGCTGAAGCGGTCATAATCTGCCCATGATCGTACAAACTTACATTAAGCAATGAGGTATCCAGAATAATATCACGGTGATTGGAAATGAAAAGATAGGAACAACTCGGATCCAGTTTTTCAAATCCCGAAGTGGTCAGCCCTTCCGAACTGCGTTCTAACACGCGCTGAATGGACTGATAAATAAAATTAACCTGAAAATCGCGAATAGAATGGGTGCGTTTTAACTGTTCCATCCATACCGACTCGTCCATATCCGGAAAAGTGAAACTCATCAAAGCCTTCATCATAGGATGATTAGCAATGCTCTGAATGGCGGCATTTACCTCACTGTCGTAAAACTGACGAATCGAATCGAATTTTGTTGGCATTTTGGTTAATTCGTTAACAATTCACAAAAGAACGAATTTTTTGTGAATCAAAGGGAATTTCTTTGTTAAATCCCGAAAACTTCTTTTGAATTTTCAGTGGTGATGCGGGCAATTTCAGCAACCGGGAGTTGGTAAATTTCAGAAAGTTTTTCGGCAACCAGCGCAACATAGCTGCTTTCGTTGCGCTTTCCGCGATACGGAACCGGTGCCAAATAAGGCGAATCCGTTTCCAGAACAATATGTTTTAGATCGATTTGATGCAAAAACTGATCAATTTTTCCGTTTTTAAAGGTAACAACACCTCCGATTCCCAGTTTCATATTGTAGGAAATCGCCTGAAGCGCCTGTTCGTAGGTTCCACTGAAGCAGTGAAAAATCCCGAACAACTCCTCTGATTTTTCCAGTTCCAGCACTTCGAAAATTTCATCAAAAGCGTCTCGACAATGGATATTAATCGGCAATTGATACTTTTTCGCCCATTGAATCTGTTTTTGAAAAGCTATTTTCTGAATGTCCAGCGTGGTTTTATCCCAATACAGATCAATCCCAATTTCTCCGATGGCGGCAAATTTTCGCTTGGCCAATTCGGCTTCCACATGCGCCAGTTCCGCTTCATAATTTTCTTTCACATAACAGGGATGCAAGCCCATCATTAAATGAATATTATCGGGGAATTGCTGTTCCAAAGCATACATTTTTTGGGTATAACTTGCGTCAATCGACGGAACAAAAAAACGTTTCACACCACTATTCAGGGCGCGGTTTATCATCTCGGTTCTGTCTTCGGCAAATTCTTCAGAGTATAAATGCGTATGGGTGTCTGTCAAGATCATGATCAAAATTTGACGCAAAGGTAAGGTAAGATTAAAAAGCTTCAAATCAGAAGGCATAAAAAAACCGCCTTTAAAAGACGGTTTTCTTTTTATAGTAATAAGGTGTTTATCGTTTAATCATTTTCACCTGATGGGTTGTATCACCCTGATGCACCACTACCAAATAAATACCGCTTTGGTAGGCTGAACCTATTTTTAAAGTATTTCCCATGCTATTTAACACTTCAATCTGGCGTCCGCTTTGGTCAAATACGGTAACTTTTGCCGGCGAATTAGCCCCCAAAGTTAATTGGAATTCTGAAACAAATGGGTTTGGATACGCCTTAACTTCATCAGTATTTTCCATTCTTACTTCCAAATCACCATCTGTGAATCTTGCAGTACCCGGTGTGGTAACCGTACATACCGTCCCGTAACCCGACCAAAACAAATTGCCAAAATAATTTTTCTGATACTGTATTGAAACGGAATAACTTACACCTGGATCAACGGTTAACGTTTGCAATTCGGTTAACTTGAAATAGGTACTCCCACCAGCTGTTTTTTCAATAACTTCTTCAATTTCCGGCTCGGCTGTTTTCCAAACTTTAAATCGGATTGCTGTAGCACCATATACAGACGTATTGTATATCGACACCGAGTTACTACTTAAAGCTGTATTACACTGTGCCGGCACCACTTGTGAAGTTGGCATATTTGGCGTACTTACATTACATACTGCTCCATAATCTGACCAATAATCGGTTCCGAAGTAACTTTTCTGATGCTGAATCGACACTGCATATGTAGTTCCAAACTGCAAAGGAATTGTCTGTAATTCGGTTAGTCTGAAAAAAGAGCTTCCGTTAGCGGCCACTTTTTCAATAACTTCCTCACCGAATGCGGAATTCGGAATTGTAATTTTGAATCGTATTATTGATGCTCCTTGCACTGAAGCACTATATATAGGAGTATCAAGCGAACTTAACGTGGCATTACAAAGTGCCGACACAACTTGAGTCGTTGGCATGTTCGGCGTCGATACCGTACAGGTTTGTCCGTAGGGCGACCAAACGGGAATAGCATTCACTGTTTTATGAATCTGTACCGTAACCAAATATCCTTTATTAAAATCCAAGGGTATGGTTTGCAATTCCGTCAATCTGAAATAGGTACTGTTAGTCATTGGTTTTTCAACAACTTCTTCCACCGAAGGATTGTCCTGACGGGCCACTTTAAAACGAACCCTGTCCGCCCCTAAAACAGATATGGAATAAATTGGAGTTTCCAAAGTTGCCAATGTACCGCCACACTGCGAAGCCCAAATTGTTGTCGGAGCCAATGAAGGTCTGTTTTCATTTACACCGTTAACATTGTAACTGCTGATTCGTATCGCACTGTTAGTCCCTGTTGTTCCATAAGCATACAAGCGCACTGTTATCGTTTCGTAAATATTATTCATGTAATCATTCGTCATCAGATTGGCAAACGAAACCGTGGTAGTTCCTGTACCGGTAACAGCCTGAGTACCCAAAACCACACTACCCGCTACACTTGGACGGGTAATGACCAATGTGAAGTTATTGGGGCTTTGCGCGTTTTGACGTGTAATCTGGAAGGAGATTTGATTAATATCCAGCATCCTGTCTTCAGCAGGGGTTAACGTAAACTGAAGGTAATCATTGGTGGTTTGGGCATTCGCAAGCGTTGTCTGCCCCCAGTTTCTAACCGCATAAAGATTTGCCGTACCAGAAACGCCGGTGGCACCAGCTCCGACGCTTAGTCCTTGTGCCGTAATTCCGGATGATGTGAAAGCATTGGGCGACAAATAAGGATTCGGATACGTTGGGGTCGAACCGTTAAAACTGTCGGAATGTAAGGTAGTTTGTGCCCATAAAGGACTAACAATCATAAAAGTTAAAAAGGTTAAAAACCAATAACTTTGTCCTAGCCCTCTAAAATTAAGTGGTATTTTTGAAATCATAGCAAGAACATTTATAATTAATCTCACTAATTTATCGAAAATAATTTTATCTTTTTTATAATTGTTTTACAATTTCAAAAGCTTAACCATAATTTAGACAAAAGGCAACAATTTCCGGATGAATCAATTAAAAACACTCTTAAGAACAGAAGGTTACAAAAAAATAAAGTTCAAAGTTTCCAAAACACAGCATCTTTTAATTAAAGCAAAAATTAATGGTGTGGAAGGTAATTTCATTTTAGACACCGGAGCCTCGAACAGCTGCATAGGCTTTGAAAGTGTGGCTTTTTTCAACCTGACCGCCCAAGATTCACCAACACAAGCGGCAGGTGCGGGTGCTACAGGCATGTACACACAAATGGCTACCAATAATTCTTTACAGCTCTCCCGCTGGAGAACCAACGATTTTTCTGTGGTGATTTTTGATATGAGCCACGTAAACACAGCATTACAACAATACAAAGCCAAACCGGTTCACGGCATCATTGGTGCGGATATTTTATTGGAAGGAAAAGCGATCATCGACTATTTCAATCATTACTTGTACCTGAAGTAAATCGCCTTTTCCTATATTCTGAATTTACCTACAAATATAACAAATTTCATCTTTCACGTTTTGTAAATTTTATCTAACTTTGGTGAATCAATTACCTAAAAATCAACTCGATGACAAAAAACTACCTTTTCGTGCTTTTAATCAGTTGCTGCTGTTTTATACCTGGCTGGGGGCAAAACTGCACCACCCCTACCACTCTAATGGTATCACAAATAACAGGAACTTCGGCTGCTTTATCATGGAATTCTTCCGGTGATGCAACACAATGGGATATTTTACTTTTACTGGCAACGGACCCAGAACCGACCAGCACAGCAGTCCCTTCCATTTTAGGCAGCGTAAATCCTTTTTTAATAACAGGCCTTGTACCCTGCACTTCCTATAAATGCTACGTAAGATCCGTTTGTGCGCCATCCGAAACCAGCGCCTGGACACAAGCCCGGTATTTCACCACTATGGGGATGCCCAGCTGTGCCTTTTCCGTGAATATCATTCAATCCTCAGATGTTCCTGTCAGTTCGTTATTTGCTGAAGTAATCGGAGGCACAGGCCCTTTCAGTTTTCAATGGAGCCTGAATGGAGTCCCTATCTCTGGCGCTACCGGACAGACTTATTTTACACAAGGGCAATCCGGTCAGTATCAGGTAACGGTAACGGATTCCACCAATGCAACGATAACCACTACTGTTTTTGTTCAGGGATTGTCAATTAATGCCAATAACGACAATATAACCCTTTACCCGAATGGTACCAACATTACACCGTCCGGCACCTCTCTTTTATCCAATGATTTTTTAAACAATTTACCGATCAACACAACGACAACCGGAAACACCAACAGTTACACGAACGTTGTCATAACTTCGGCCAATATTCCATCCGGTTTTTCAATCAATCCGAATGGAACCCTCAATATTTTACCGGGAACACCGCAGGGAACCTACACGTTTACCTATCAGATTTGCGCGGTACAAAGCCCAAATTCCTGTTCAACCGCTACAGCAACCATCACGGTAGCCAATGAAGGGTTCTTGCTGAATGCTTTTATTGACAGCAACAATAATGGCGTTCAGGACAACGGTGAGGTAAATTCCAACTTAGGGAACTTCCAATATCAGTTAAACAGCGGAACCGCCACTACGGCTGCTTCCTCTAACGGCACATATTACATCCAGGAATCGAACTCTGCAAATGTTTATACGTTCAGTTATAGTCTTAATCCGACGTACAGCAGTTATTATTCGGTAACACCATCCTCGTACAGCAATATCAGTTTTGTTGCCGGTTCCGGCGTTACGGTTTACAATTTCCCGATTACCCAACTACCTTATGCCGACGCGCTAATAGGAGTTACACAAAGCGGCGCACCGCCAAGACCCGGTTTCCAATACAGCAACAGAGTGGCCTATCATAATGCCGGAAATCAGGCTATTGCATCCGGTACGATAACTTTTACTAAAGATAACCGTGTAAGCATCACTTCTGTATCACAATCCGGAACCGTTTCCAACGCCAACGGATTTACCTATGACTTTACCAATTTACAACCTCACGAAACCCGTTCTTTTATCGTAACCATGCTGGTGCCAACGATCCCTACTGTAAACCTGAATGATGTGTTGACCAACACCGCAGCTTTCAGCAATTTATCAGCCGATGTTGTCGCCTCCAATAACACCTCGACACTTTCCCAGATTGTTGTAGGTTCGTACGACCCTAACGATAAAGCCGAAAGTCATGGCGGTAAAATCGTGCATGCTACTTTTAGCAGCAACGACTATTTAACCTACACTATTCAGTTTGAAAACACGGGAACCTATTATGCTGAAAACGTAAGAATCAACGATGTTTTAGATGCAAAATTAGACGAGACCTCCATTAAAATGGTGGATGCCAGTCACCCTTACCTTTTAAACAGATCCGGTAACAACGTAAACTGGAATTTTAATGGTATTGATTTACTTCCTGCAGGAAAAGGACACGTTACCTTCCAGATTAAACCGAAAGCCGGTTATGCGATTGGTGATATTATCCCGAATACCGCCTCGATTTATTTCGATTTCAACCCGGCGATTGTTACCAATACCACCCAAACGGAATTTGTAGCAACTATGAGTGTCTCGGAATTTAACGATGCTGCTTTTACAGTGTATCCGAACCCGACAAAAGGAGTACTATCAATTGCTTCTAAAAACGCTGCTCCTATTGAATCCGTGACACTTCATGACGTGTTGGGTAAAACCGTGATGAAACAAAACTTCGCCACAACCCAAACCACACTGGATGTTTCGCACTTAACAAGCGGCATTTATTTCCTGAGCGTGGAAGCCAACAACCAGAAAAACACGGTTAAGATTGTAAAACAATAATTACAAACACAACCTATAAAAAAATCCCGCTTCGTTATAAGCGGGATTTTTTGTTTGACAGGTTATTCAATCTTGGGAATGATGACCATCTAACTGCATTTTGAAACATTATCAGATTTGGCGATTGTGTAAGTGTTTTTTATGGTTATGTTTGTACGGATTGTATGATTTTATGAAACCCTCCTAAATGAGATTGTTTCAATTATACATATTCTTGAATTAGCTGTAACCAAAAAAACTATGCTGAAATTGATAATTCCTATTGTTTTAATAACTTTTATATCTTGTAATCAAAGTGAAAACTCAACAAAAAAAAACAATAAAAATAATGACGAAATAAGAAACACTATGACCGATTATTGGAATGAATTTCAAAACAATAATCCTGAATACATTAATACTCCACAACCACAATCATTTTTCTTTTGTGATAATAAAAAAGATGCTGATGAATGTGCCGAGTTAGTTGTTCGAAAAATTAAACAAGCAACTTCGCCATCTGTCTGGTGGTTTAAAAAAAACAATGAGTCATTTCCAAAAATTGGAGATATTGCTATTGTTACAAATTGGAATGGAGAACCTAAAGCAATAATTAGGACAACAAAAGTTGAAATAGTTAAGTTTAAAGATATAACACCTGAATATGCTTATACTGAAGGTGAAGGAGATAAATCTTTAGAACATTGGAAAAAAGTTCATTGGGATTACTACAAAAATGAGATGAAGGAATTCCATGAATCCCCAAATGAAGACATGGAAATTCTGTGCGAATATTTTGAAACTATATGGTAGCAATCAAGAATAAATCTTTGGCTACAGCTAACAGCGGTTTTAAGAAATGGCTAGCGCCGGTTTGTATTTGGAGGAGCAAGGACTTGTACTTCTAACCTATTTTCAAATTTTTCTTAAAAACCTTTCGGTATATTTGTAATGGCTAGTGTCGAATTTACGCAACTTCTTAAAGCCTCAAAACGTTAAAAACCCAACCCCATAAAAAAATCCCGCCTAAAAGACGGGATTTTTCATTTATAAACTTACCTATTAAAGCTCCAACGCCTTCTTAGGATTATTACCCATTAAAAGTTCCACCTGATTTTCCAAAGTCTCTTTTTCTGCGCTGCAATTCGATCAGTAAAAACATTTTATAAAACATCACTAAACAAGTCATTGTGTAGGTAATTTTTTATATTTATGTTTGCAGGGCTGTTTAATTTTACACAATCTTACCAGAAAAAACAACTAAAAAGAAATCAAAAAATGAAGAAAAAGTTATCAATTGCATTTGCATTTTCATTTAGCATTTATGCATTTTCACAGAATTTAACTATAACGAAAAGAGATTATAGCAATTCATCCAATTATATTCACACCTTACAAAAATTAAATTCATCAAACGGAACCGTTTTAAACAGCACTAATTTCACAACAAATTTTCCAAGTAATTCTTCTCCAAAAAGTTTAACGTTCAATCCTCAAACTAATGAAATATTTGGAATATCAGACAATATTATTACCAAAAACAATATTATAAATTCCGATGAGACCTCATTTATTTTACCTACGGCAACAGCAACAGACTACGGCGGTATAATAATTGCAAATAACAGATTGTTCGTAACCAAAAGAGATTATTCAAACTCGCCAATTTACATTCATTCAATACAAGAAATAAATCAATCAAACGGAAACATAATTAGTTCTTATAATTTAACTTCAAGCATTCCATCCTCATACAATAGAGATTTATCATACTCTAGTTTGACAAACGAAATTTACGGAATGTCTGGAAATATTATTTATAAATACAATATTACAACTGGCTCAGAAGCAACTTTAACATTACCAGTCGTTGCAAGTTCAGATTATACAGATATAATTATTGCAGAAAATAGACTTTTTGTTGTAAAAAGAGATTATAGTGTTAATCCAACAATTCACACACTATTAGAACTAAATACAAATGATGCTTCAGTAATAAACAGTCATATTTATACAACAAGTTTAACTAATTATGACAAAATAAAAAGTTTAACTTTTTTAGCAGATACTCACGAAATTTGCGGAATAATCAAAAATCAAGTTACTTCTACAAATTATAAAGTTGTAAAATATAACTTCATCAATAATACGGAAAACAGCTTTGATCTGATTTCACCAACTTCAAATGATTTTGGAGAAATCATTTCAACAGTATCAGAACAACAAAACTTATCAATAACAGGATTTAATCAAAACAATGATTCTAAAATTGTAAAAGCTTTCAATTTACTTGGGCAAGAAATTCCTGTAGAAACGTATAATCAAGTTATCATTGTGAAATTTGAAAATGGAGAAAGCAAAAAAATTGTAAAACTTAGAAAATGAGTTACCATAGTATAAGAAACAATAGAAGCGTATTGAATTCTTATGGTGACACTATAAACTTAATAACGACAAATTAAAAAATATGATAAACGAAAACGATACTATTTTCGGCTATTATTAATATAAAAACTGGTGGTAGTAGTAACAAAATTAAAACTTCGCAAAGCCACGGATGTTGTAACCATAAAAAAAATCCCGCCTAAAAGACGGGATTTTTTTATAACTATTTATAATTGGATTATAATTCCAACGCTTTCTTAGGATTATTATCCATCAAAAGTTCCACCGGATTTTCCAACGCTTCTTTTACCGCTACCAGGAATCCTACAGACTCACGTCCGTCGATGATTCGGTGATCGTAAGACAATGCTACATACATCATGGAAGCAATAACAACCTGACCGTTTACAGCAATGGGACGCTCAATAATATTGTGCATTCCTAAAATTCCTGACTGCGGAGGATTGATGATTGGCGTCGACAACATCGAACCAAAAACTCCACCGTTAGAAATAGTAAACGTTCCACCGGTCATATCGTCTACTGTAATTTGACCATCACGAGCACGTAAAGCCAAACGTTTGATTTCAGCTTCTACACCACGGAACGTTAATAACTCCGCATTTCTAACAACCGGAACCATTAAACCTTTTGGACCAGATACCGCAACGGAAATATCACAGAAGTCATACGAAATCTTGTGATCTCCATCGATCATCGAGTTTACATCCGGATACAATTGCAATGCTCTTGTAACCGCTTTGGTAAAGAACGACATGAATCCTAAAGAAACTCCGTGCTTGTCTTTGAAAGCATCTTTATATTCGTTTCTTAATTTATTAACGTTGGTTAAATTAACTTCGTTGAAAGTTGTCAACATTGCGGTCTCGTTTTTAGCCGCTACTAAACGTTCAGCCACTTTACGACGCAACATCGATAATTTTGTTCTTTCCGAACCACGAGAACCTCCGGTTGGTGTTCCCATAGAAGGCACAGCGTTCACTGCATCATCTTTGGTGATTCTTCCACCTTTACCAGTACCCACGATATCTGTTGGCTGGATGTTTTTCTCGTCTAATATTTTTTTAGCTGCCGGCGATGGTGCGCTGGTAGCGTATGTTGCAGCTGCCGGAGCCGGTGCTGCTTTTGGAGTCTCAGCCTTTGGTGCTTCTTCCACTTTTGCTGCTGCTGGAGCTGCACCACCTTCTGGTCTTGCGGCATCCGTATCGATTAAACAAACTACTGCACCTACTGCTACTGTATCACCTTCTTCTGCTTTAAGGGTAATTACACCACTCATTTCAGCTGGCAACTCTAAAGTAGCTTTGTCAGAATCAACCTCAGCAATCGCCTGATCTTTTTCTACATAATCGCCGTCTTTTACTAACCAAGTAGCAATTTCTACTTCTTTGATCGATTCCCCCGGTGAAGGGACTTTCATTTCTAAAATCATCTTTTATATAATTTTATAGGTGTTGTTATTTATAAGATTCTCAAAAATACAATTTTTATTGAAATAAGGTTTTATCAAAAACCATCGCAATAGCGGCTGCATGACGTTTTTTAGAACGCACATAACTTCCCGCTGCCGGCGCACTGTATGCTTTAGGCGACGCTACACGGAACTTCACCTCGTGGAAGTTCATCAGCATAAAGCCGTAAGCTCCCATATTTCTTGGCTCTTCCTGTGCCCAAACGTAATCGTCTGCATTTGGATATTGTGCGATGATTGCTTTCATTTGCTCCACTGGTAATGGGAACAATTGCTCCAAACGCACCAAAGCTACATCGTTTCTTCCGTTCGCTTCGCGTTCTGCTTTTAAGTCGTAGTAGAATTTACCGGTACAGAATACCAACGTTTTCACCTCCGCTTTATTTACGTTTGCATCGTCGATAACTTCCTGGAATTGTCCGTTTGCAAATTCTTCTACAGACGAAACGGCTTCCGGGTGACGCAATAAACTCTTCGGAGTAAATACCACCAATGGCTTACGGAATTTCGTAACCAACTGTCTTCTTAATAAGTGGAAGAAATTCGCCGGTGTAGTACAATCTGCTACATACATATTGTGATTTGCACACAGCTGAAGGAAACGTTCCATACGAGCTGAGGAGTGTTCTGCTCCTTGGTTCTCATAACCGTGCGGCAACAACATTACCAAACCGTTCTGGTTGTTCCACTTGTCTTCTGCTGCGGAAATGTACTGGTCAATCATGATTTGCGCCCCGTTTCCGAAATCTCCAAACTGTGCTTCCCAGATCGTTAAAGCATTTGGATTCGCTAACGCATAGCCGTATTCAAAGCCTAAAACTCCATACTCGGAAAGGTGGGAATTGTATACGGAGAAATTTCCTTTTTTGTTCGGAATGTGGTTTAGCAAGATTACTTCTTCTTCAGAATCTTCCACTTTAACCACTGCGTGACGGTGTGAGAATGTTCCACGCTCTACGTCCTGACCGGAAATACGAACATCGTACCCTTCGGTCAATAACGATCCGTAGGCCATCATTTCCCCCATCGCCCAATCCAATTTGTCCGTTTCGAAGAACATTGCTTTTCTGTCTCCGATTAGTTTGGTGATTTTGCTGATGAATTTTTTATCCGATGGCAATTCCGTTACGGTTTTCGCCACATCTTTTAAAACTTGTTTGTCGACTTTTGTTTCAAACTTCTGAAGCATTACATTCGCTTCGGCTTGTTCAAAACCTTGCCATTCGTCCTGCATGAACGGGCTGATTACCGTCAAATCTTTTTTACGGGAATTTTCTAAATTCTCCTCAAGATTGGCTTTGTATTCTGCTTCCAATCCAGAAACATAGTTCCCGTCAATAGTTCCTTCTGCTTTCAATTTGTCGGCATAAAGATCTCTCGCATTTTTATGTTTGGAAATGGCTTTGTATAATTTTGGCTGGGTAAAACGAGGTTCATCCCCTTCGTTATGCCCGTATTTTCTGTATCCTAATAAATCGATGAATACGTCGCTTCCGAATTCCATACGGTATTCTAAAGCAAATAACATCGCGTGTACTACCGCTTCGGCATCGTCTGCATTAACATGCAATACCGGAGACAAGGTTACTTTCGCAATGTCCGTACAGTACGTTGAAGAACGTGCATCTAAATAATTCGTGGTAAATCCAACCTGATTGTTCAATACAACGTGAATGGTTCCGCTGGTTTTGTATCCGTCCAGTTTCGCCATCTGAATGATTTCGTACACGATTCCCTGACCGGCAACCGCTGCATCTCCATGAACCGCGATCGGCAATACTTTCGAAGCATTTTCAGGATAATATTTATCTTGTTTTGCTCTTGCGATTCCTTCAATTACCGCTCCAACCGTTTCAAGGTGCGAAGGGTTCGGTGCTAAATTGATGTTGATTTTTTTACCGTTTTGTGTTGTACGGTCCGCCGTTAATCCTAAGTGGTATTTTACGTCTCCGTCGAACAAAGCATCGTCATCGTAATCTTTTCCGTCAAACTCAGAGAAAATGTCCTGCGTCGGTTTTCCGAATACATTCGCCAACACGTTCAAACGACCACGGTGCGCCATACCCATTACAAACTGCTCCACGCCTTTGTCTGCCGCAGCTTCAATAAGTACATCTAAAGCCGGGATTGCCGATTCGATTCCTTCCAAAGAGAAACGCTTCTGACCTACGTATTTCGTATGAAGGAAATTCTCAAAAGAAACCGCTTCGTTTAACTTGGCAAGGATGCGTTTTTTCTGATCGGTATTGAAATTCGGTAAATTATCGTTGATGTCTAAACGGCGCTGGATCCATTCGATAGTTTTCGGATCGCGAATGTACATGTATTCCACCCCGATGGATTCGCAATATACTTTGTTCAGGTGGTTCAGGATATCCTGAAGCGAACACGGGTTTAAGTTCACGATGCGCGCGGCATCAAAAACCGTATTCAAATCTGCGGATGACAAACCGAAATTTTCAATGGCCAAGTCCGGAGAAAATGTTCTGCGATCGCGAACCGGATTGGTTTTGGTGAATAAGTGACCGCGGGTTCTGTACCCTTCAATCAACTTTAAAACGTTAAATTCTTTTTGTAGTTTTTCCGAAACGGCGGAACAATCTCCGCTTCCGTTTGCCATAACAGCAAGCTCATCGGCAGGAGAAGCACCAAATTCATTGGCAAAATCGAACCCTTGAAAAAAACTTCTCCAACTGGGTTCTACGCTGTCCGGATTTTGTAAATATTGATCGTATAAATCGGCAAAAAATGCCGTGTGTGCTGCGTTTAAAAAGGAAAACCTGTCCATAATACGGTCGAATGACGATTTTGGGTTAAAAAATTTTACGCAAAAGTACAATACTTTATAATAATCTTCTAATGTTTTTCATACTTTTATATCATAAATTCTTCTTAATGATGAACTTGAAAATAAACATCAGTAATTTTTTAACATTACTTGCGAGTTCTCTTCTTTTTTTAACGGCAACTTCTTCCATAAAAGCACAGAATGGTAACAATGCGCCACAAAAAAGTAATTTTAAGAATCGGATTCACATTGGGGGCGGATTAGGTTTGAGTATCGGAAACGGCTATTCCAACATTATGGTAGCACCCAGTGCAATTTATGATGTAAACGATTATTTTTCAACTGGTTTAGGACTTCAATACAGTTACGTGGATTCTCGTGATTATTTCGAATCCCATCTGTACGGCATCAGTCTTATTGAATTGTTCAACCCAATTCCCGAAGTCCAGCTTTCAGCCGAATTGGAACAACTGCGCGTTAACAATACTTACACCCAATTTTCCCCTGAAATCAAGGACGATTTCTGGAACACCGCCTTGTATTTTGGAGCCGGATATCGGGCCAATAATATCACCGTCGGCATTCGCTACAACGTTTTGTATCGGGAAGCAAACAATGTGTACAGCCAGGCATGGATGCCGTTTGTTAGGGTTTATTTCTAATCATATATGAAACAACTTTCTTTTTTCATTTTCTTTTTCCTTTGTATTACAGAATTGGTGGCACAGGAAAACATCATCACTGAAATTCAGGCAGATGTGGACAACGACAAACGAAACGAAAAAATAGTGGTAACCGAACTGGAGGAACAAGGTGAATACGGCAAAATAAGACAGTTGGACATCTATAAATGGCAAAACAAAAAATGGCAAAAAATGGTCACTTCCAGAACGGCTGTTTTAGGCAGTGAAGGTGGTGGAATGATGGGCGACCCTTTTTTCGACAAAAACCTTTCAGTAAAAAACAGCATCATCACCATCGAACACAACGGAGGTTCCAGCTGGAAATGGGGCACCACGCATAAATACCGCTACCAAAACAATCGGTTTGAACTGATTGGTTACAGCACAATTTTCGGAAAACCTTGTGAATACTGGGGTGAGTTTGATTACAATCTTTCCAATGGAAAAATTCATTATAAAAAAGAATACGAAACCTGTGAAGAGGATTATGGAGATCCCGTTATCTCTAAAACGGAAGATGAAACGTTCCGTAAAAAACTAAAAAAACTTCCAACTCTGGAAAACATCAATACTTACGAAATCAAAATCACCAGTCCGAAATTCAAAGAAGAATTGAATTTTTAAAGGCGGTTACGAAACCACACTTTTTGCCATTCCCGCTTTAAAATCAGGAATGTGACCTGCTCGGCCAAATCCACCAAATCGGAGCCGTCCAATTTTTTTACCTGCTCTTCGGATACATCAATGATGTATAGCAAATTTAGGTACTCGGCAAATTTATACTGAATGAGTTTATAAATTTTTTCATGAAGTTGCCGTTTGAGATCGATAGGCGTACTATCGGTTGCAAAATCCACACTCTCGTTGGCAAAAGTAAAATCTTTATTGATTTGCTCCACCAACTTCACATACAGCTCTTCTTTCTGGGCTTCAGAAAGCAGCAAATCGGTATTTAAAGGAGCTATGTACATCTATAAGTTTGAATTCATGAAAACTACACTTTTCTTCCCATCAGGTTTTCACCAAACGTTCGTAAAACCACTTTTTTATCTTCTTCTATCGACATCCGATCAAGCATTTCAAAAGCCTTAAAGGTATAATTTTTTATCGCTTCTCTGGTCACTTCGCTCGATCCGGTAGCATTGAAAAGCTCTTTTACTTTTTCGATTTTATCCGTGCTGTCACTTGGCTGAATCGAAAACAAATGACGCAATTGCTCTTTTACATCCGCATCGGCATATGCAACAGCCTTTAAGTAAAGGTACGTTTTTTTGTTCTCAATAATATCGCCACCCACTTGCTTTCCAAAGGTTTTAGGATCACCGAAAGCATCCAGATAATCATCCTGCAACTGGAACGCAATGCCCAAATTCAGTCCGAAATCATAAATCAGATTGGCATTTTCCTCGGAAGTTTCCGCTACTATGGCGCCCATCTTCATTGCCGCACCCACTAAAACCGCGGTTTTGTATTCAATCATTTTCAGGTATTCCGGAATGGTTACGTCGTCACGGTTTTCAAAATCGACATCCCATTGTTGTCCTTCACAAACTTCCAGCGCGGTTTTACTAAAAAGTTTTGCCAAATCCCGGAAAACGGAAGGTTCATATTGTTCGAAATACTGGTAGGCCAAAATCAGCATGGCATCCCCGGATAAAATTCCGGTGTTGATGTCCCACTTCTCGTGTACGGTTTCATGTCCGCGACGCAAGGGTGCATCATCCATAATATCGTCGTGAATCAGTGAAAAATTGTGAAAAACTTCCACCGCCGTAGCCGCAGCCAGCGCTTTTTTATATTCGCAGTTAAACACTTCCGCAGCCATTAAAGTAAGTACCGGACGGATTCGTTTACCGCCTAACGACAAAATGTATTGAATGGGCTCGTATAAATTTTTAGGTTCTCTGTCTATGGAAATCTGAGAGAAATGATCGGTAATGAACGTCTGATACTGCGAAATGGAATGCATACAACAAATTTTCGGCTAAAGTACTTCAAATTAAACTGTTTTCAAATGTTAATTTATTTATAAAACTTTGGAAACTTTTAAAGTGTTTATAGTTTCCTTTTTACTTTTGTTTTGAAATTAATTCATCGTAAAATGATCACAATCATCATACTAACAGCTATACTTCTCTTAACCGCCATCTGGTTCTTAAGAAGAAACGCTTTCGGAGCAACACCAAAAGGAAACCATCTGGAAAAAATTAAAAATTCACCAAACTATCAGAACGGTGCCTTTCAGAATTTAAGTCCAACGCCGGATTTAACAGATGACGCCACCTATTATTCGGTCATCCAAGAGTTTATTTTTGGCAAAAATGAGCGCAAAAAACCAATAGAAGAAATTCCGGCCATCAAAACCAATCTACACAATTTAGAACCTGAAAAAGACGTACTGATTTGGTTTGGTCATTCCTCCTATTTTATACAATTGGACGGCAAAAAAATTCTCGTTGACCCCGTATTGAGCGCAACAGCTTCACCAGTGAAGTTTACCACAAAAGCCTTTAAAGGAACCAGTGTGTATTCCGCTGATGACATTCCTGCTGTTGATTATTTATTCATCACACACGATCATTGGGATCATCTGGATTATAAAACTGTAAAAAAAATAAAATCTAAAGTTGGAAAAGTAATTTGTGGCCTAGGCACAGGTGCGCATTTGGAACGCTGGGGATTTTCTTCAGATCAAATTATAGAAAAAGACTGGAACGAGAGCTTCTCACCCGACAAAGGATTTACCGTAACCACAGTTCCTGCACGACATTTTTCAGGTCGTGGCCTAAAACGCAATCAGGCGCTTTGGACATCTTTTGCACTAAAGACACCTTCCATGAATATCTTTATTGGCGGCGATAGCGGTTACGACAGCCATTTCGCAAAAGCAGGACAAAACCTTGGCCCATTCGATTTGGCCATTTTAGAAAACGGGCAATACGATAAAAGCTGGAAGTACATTCATATGATGCCCGAAGAAGTTATAAAAGCTGCAAACGACTTAAAAGCAATAAAATTATTTCCGGTGCATTCTTCAAAATTTGCCTTAGCCAATCACGACTGGGATGAACCTCTGACAAAAATCAGTTCACTAAGCCAAGATACTGACCTGCAAACAATAACCCCGAAAATTGGAGAGATTATTTATTTAAAAAAACAACAAAAATTCTCTAATTGGTGGGAGTTTACCACCTAATGGTAAAAAAGATTTCCGGAATCTCCCGAAACAACCCAAAACAGACACTTAACCCGAATGTTAAATAATTGTGAAAACTATGGAAACTATTTTTGTGTTTAAAGTTTCCAAAGTAAATTTGCATCGAATTCTTTATGATTATGAAAGAGAAAATTATGTGCAAAGCCAAAGACATGTTTTTAAAACTAGGTTTTAAAAGCGTGACGATGGACGATATTGCAGGAGAAATGTGCATCTCCAAAAAAACGATCTACAAATATTTCTGCAACAAAGAAATTTTAGTGGAAGAAACCACGGAAAGAATCCATAATGATGTTAATGAAAAAATCAACATTATAACGGAGAAGAATTTCAATGCCATTGAAGAAAACTTTGAAATCCAGAAAATGTTCAAAGAAATGTTCAAATCCTACGACACTTCGCCAGTGTATCAGCTGAAAAAACATTATCCGATGATTTTCGACAAAATACACGCAAAAAGTTTCGAATTCTGCAGTGATAATTTCAAAAAAAACATTGAAAAGGGAATTACAGAAGGCATGTATCGCAAAGAATTGGACATCAAAACAGCGGTAGATTTTTATTACACCTTGATTTTCAACATCAACGAAAACACGGTTTACGAGAAAGATGCTCACGAATTGGAAATAAAAGCACTGGAATATCATACACGAGCCATTGCAACTCCTAAAGGAATAGAAGAACTTGAAAAACATTTACAAAATCCAAATATATAATGAGAAGAATATTCATCACAACCTTAATAGCTTTCGCCTTCTCTGCTCAGGCACAAGACGTCAAAGAGCTTACGCTTAAAGATGCCCTTACATTCGCCTTGGAAAACAAAGCCGATGCAAAAAAAGCCAAATTAAATGTAGAAAACAGTAACCATCAGATTGCCGAAGTACGCGCCATGGCATTACCGCAATTGAGCATAAACGCTGGATTAACATACAATCCTATTTTGCAGCAAAGCGCGTTACCTGGGGAAATCATCAATCGCCCAGGTGAGGTTATAATGGTCCCATTCGGACAGAAATGGAACAGCAACGCTGTCGCCACCTTAACCCAAAACTTATTCAATCAGTCTGTATTTACAGGACTCAAAGCGGCTAAAACTACACGCGATTTTTACACTATCAACCAACAACTGACCGAAGAGCAGTTAATTGAAAAAGTATCCGGCAGCTACTATCAGGTTTATGTAACCAAGCAGCAATTGGCCATCGCAACCAACAATCTCGAAAGCACTAAAAAAGTACGGGACATTATTAAAGGCCAGTTCGAAAACGGATTAGCGAAAAAAATCGATTTGGATCGTATTTCGGTTAAAGTAAGCAACCTTGAAGCGGGGCGCCAGCAATTGACCAATGCTGTCCAACTACAGGAAAACA
The DNA here is from genome assembly GCF_040750275.1 of Flavobacterium enshiense. GTDB lineage: Bacteria > Bacteroidota > Bacteroidia > Flavobacteriales > Flavobacteriaceae > Flavobacterium > Flavobacterium enshiense_B. The sequence goes on along the minus strand of NZ_JBDOCV010000005.1, from coordinate 333,892 downwards.
CTTTGAAATTTTTCATCGGAATGCCAATGGAACAGCAAATCAAACTCCCTGAAAACACCTTAGAAGTGACCGCCGAAGCCTTTACCGATAAAGTAGAAAGCAGCAAAAGAACCGAAATGGCTTTACTGAAAAAACAACAACAGCTTTTAACTTTTCAGAAAAAAGCCTATCAGGCAGAATATTACCCTACCCTTTCCCTGAGTGCCAATTACGGTTATCAAGGCTTAGGAAAAGAATTTCCGTGGTTCGCAAAACCGGCAGACGGAGTATATTGGACTGATTTTTCTTCTGTTGGATTGAACCTTCATATTCCTGTTTTCAGTGGATTCGGAACCCGATCCAAAGTCCGTCAAGCGGAAGTAAGCCTGAAAAAAGTGGAAGAAGACATCAAAGACACGGAATTGGCATTAAATTATGGTTTCGAAAATGCTAAAACGCAGATAAACAATAGCATAATCAACATCAAAACACAAAAAGAAAACGCTGATTTGGCCAAAACAGTACTGGAAAACACCAAAAATAATTACATCAACGGCTTGGCTTCCTTAACCGAACTTTTGGATGCCGAAAACGCTTTATCGGAAGCGCAAAATAATTACACAACAGCACAATTGGAATACAAATTAGCTGAAATACAAATCATCAAATCAAAAGGAGAATTAAAAAATTTAGTAAACTAATCAACCAATGAACAAGAAAATAATCACCGGAGTAATCATTTTAGCCTCTTTAGGTTTAATAGGATTCATATTAAGCAAAAACAAAGCGAGCAACGAAGCTAAAACTGCCGTTGTAGCAGAAAATAACGCAACAGTAGTGGTTAAAGTTGATACTGTGAAAACCGAAGCAGTGAATCAGAACTTTACAACCAACGGAACTTTTGCCCCTGCACAGGAACTGAATTTTTCTGCGGAAAAATCCGGAAAAGTAATCAGTATTTTAGTAAAGGAAGGTGACCGTGTAAGCAAAGGACAAACCCTTGCTGTAGTGCGTGGCGATGTTATCAATGTGGAGGCACAAACTGCTAACGCCAATTATCAGAACGCTTTAAGTGACTATAACCGCTTCGAAAGCGCTTATAAAACTGGTGGTGTGACCAAACAACAATTGGATCAGGCCAAAATTAATATGGTGAATGCGAAATCAAGATTAACACAAGCGAACATCAATGTAGGTGACACCAGAATCAAAGCACCATTTAGCGGGATTATCAACAAAAAATATATTGAGGTAGGAACTATTCTTGCCGGTATGCCCCCAACAGAAATGTTCGAAATCGTAGATGTTTCCAAGCTGAAACTAAAAGTTACGGTAAACGAAAACCAAGTAAGCAGCCTAAAAATAGGAAGCCCTGTTAAAGTGACCGCTACAGTTTTCCCGGATAAAGCATTTAACGGAAAAATTACATTCATCGCGCCAAAAGCCGATGCGAGTTTAAACTTCGCCGTGGAAATCGAAATTGCCAACAATCCATCAGGCGACTTGAAAGCCGGAATGTATGGAACTGCAAATTTCGTTCCGACCACAACCGACAAAACACCTTTAATGATCGTACCTAGAACAGCTTTCGTAGGAAGTGTAAGTGCCAACGAAATTTTCGTAGTGGAAAAAGACGGTTCAGCAAAACTGAAAAAAGTAACCGCAGGAAGAATTTTCGGAGAGCAAGTGGAAATCCTTAACGGTTTAGCTAACGGAGACATTGTAATTACCAGCGGACAAATCAACTTAACAGACGGGACAAAAGTTACAGTATTAAAATAAGCGCACTGTCTTGTACCATCAACTCAAAACTTAAGCAGAAAAAAACATATGAAATTAGCGGAAATATCCATTAAACGTCCGTCGCTGGTTGTCGTGCTCTTCACGATATTAACCCTGGGAGGATTGTTTAGCTACGGACTTTTAGGATACGAATTGATCCCGAAATTCGAACAAAACGTAATCAGTATTTCTACCGTTTATCCGGGTGCTTCTCCGGGTGAGGTGGAAAATACCGTAACCAAAAAAATTGAGGATGCGATTTCCTCGATGGAAAACATTAAAAAAATCGAATCGAAATCCTACGAAAGTTTATCGACCATTGCGGTTCAGTTAACCAGTAATGCCGATGCCGACGTAGCATTAAACGATGCTCAACGTAAAGTAAACGCTGTTTTGGGAGATTTACCCGACGATGTAAAACAACCGTCTTTAAGTAAATTCTCGCTGAGTGACTTACCGATTATGACCATCGGTGCCAACGCTAAAATGGACGAAGCAGAGTTTTTCGACTTGATTGATAAAAAAATCAAACCGATTTTATCCCGTGTAAATGGTGTCGCTCAGATCAACCTAGTTGGTGGTCAGGAAAGAGAGATTCAGGTAAACATGGATGCCGATAAAATGAAAGGGTTCGGCTTATCCGTACCTCAAGTGCAACAAGCTGTTTTAGCTTCGAATCTGGATTTCCCTACCGGTAACATTCAGACACGTGAGCAGAAAATCTTGATTCGTCTAGCGGGTAAATATAAAACCGTTGAAGAATTAAGAAACTTGGTAATTGCCAGTGCGAATGGTTCTCAGGTACGTTTAGGTGATGTAGCTGATGTACAGGATGCACAAAAAACTACCGAAAAAATCGCCCGTGTTGATCAGAAAAATGCGATTATCCTTCAGATTATCAAACAATCCGATGCAAATGCTGTAGAAGTAAGTGAACATGTTCAAGCTTTATTAGGGCAATTAAAAACGGATTATGCGAAAGAAAAACTGGAATTAGACATTGCCAACGACAGTTCCGTCTTTACCTTAAATGCAGCCGATGCGGTAATTCACGATTTGATTTTAGCGGTATTGTTGGTAGCCTTGGTGATGTTGTTCTTCTTACACAGTGTGCGTAACTCCTTGATTGTAATGGTTTCCATTCCGGCTTCGTTAATTGCAACGTTTATCGGTTTCGTATTGATGGGCTACACCCTAAACTTGATGAGTTTATTAGGACTTTCATTAGTAGTAGGTATTTTGGTGGATGATGCCATCGTGGTCCTCGAGAACATTTACAGGCACATGGAAATGGGTAAAAACAGGGTACGTGCCGCGTATGATGCCACCGCTGAAATCGGGGGTACCGTAACGTCAATTACCTTAGTAATTGTTGTGGTATTCTTACCGATTGCCATGAGTACCGGATTGGTATCCAACATTATTACACAATTCTGTGTGACCGTAGTAATCTCCACCCTTTTGTCCCTATTATCGTCGTTTACTATTGTACCTTGGTTATCCTCCCGTTTCGGAAAACTAGAACATATTGAAGGAAAGAACCTTTTCGGAAAAACCATTTTGGCTTTCGAAGCGCAATTAACCCGTTTCACGAACTGGGTAACCGATATTTTGGTTTGGTCTTTGGCTAATAAATTTAAAACGTTGGTTATCGTTGTGATTTTATTCTTCAGCTCCTTGTATATGGTAATTGGAGGCTATGTTGGAGGGGAATTCTTTGCCCGTTCCGATGCCGGAGAGTTTTTAGTGCAGATTGAAATGCCGAAAGACGCCTCGTTAGAGCAAACCAACTTCATGACCCAAAAAGCGGAAGCCTTTCTTAAAAAACAAGAAGATGTAACCAATTTAATTACCACCGTTGGTCAAACTTCAGAAGGTTTTTCAGGTTCTCAGGCTACGGCTTACAAATCGGAAATCCGTGTAAAAATGGTGGATCAGGATGAGCGCGAAGACGATTCGTATGTTTATGCCGCGAAAATCAAGCGCAAACTTCAACAGGAATTAGTAGGAGCCAAAATCAAAACCGTAGGTATGAGTATCATGGGTACAGCCGAAGAAGCGCCTTTAGCTTTAGTTGTTACCGGAACCACTCTAGACAGCGCAATGGTATTTGCCAAAGCTGCTGAAAAAGAATTGTACACCATCGCCGGTGCGTCCGAAATTAAATTGTCGGTAGAAACCGGAAACCCGGAAATCAACGTTCAGGTAGACCGTGATAAAATGGCGGCTTTAGGATTGGACTTGCAAACGGTGGGGATGACAATGCAAACGGCTTTCAGTGGTAACACCGACAGTAAATTCCGTGCGGGTGAATACGAGTACGACATCAACTTAAAATACAACGATTTCAACCGTAAAAATATTGACGATGTGAGTAATTTGACGTTCATCAATAAAATGGGACAACAAATTAAACTATCACAATTTGCAACCGTAAAAGAGGGTTCAGGACCGAGTCAGCTGGAACGTCGTGACAAAACCGCTTCGGTAACCATCAAAGGACAAACTGTTGGACGTCCTACTGGAACCGTAGCTGCAGAATGGCAGGCGAAATTCGAAAAACTACACAAACCAACAGGTGTAAACTATGTTTGGGGCGGTGATATGGAAAACCAAACGGAAGGTTTCGGTACTTTAGGTTTTGCTTTGTTGGCTGCCATCGTATTGGTGTATTTGGTAATGGTCGCTTTATACGACAGTTACGTTCACCCATTTGTAGTATTGTTTGCCGTTCCGTTATCATTCATTGGAGCTTTAGTAGCGCTTGGCTTAACGAACAATTCCTTAAACATCTTCACCATTTTAGGTATTATCATGTTGATTGGATTGGTATGTAAGAATGCGATCATGTTAGTTGACTTTACCAACCAACGTATTGCCGCCGGAGAAACCGTACATACGGCCTTAATTCAGGCGAACCACGCACGTTTACGTCCAATCTTGATGACGACTATTGCGATGGTATTCGGTATGTTACCAATTGCTTTAGCTTCCGGAGCCGGTGCGGAATGGAAAAATGGTTTGGCTTGGGTTATTATCGGCGGATTGATTTCCTCGTTATTCTTAACCTTAGTAATCGTTCCGGTAATTTATGACATCATGGAGAAAATAGTTCATAAATTCACCAAAGGAAAAGCAACCAATTACGAAGCTTTAATGGTGGAAGCATACGAACATAAAGAATTGAGTGATGACGGTTTTACCCCGAAACACGAAATGTAATTTTCAATTTAAAGCATAAAAAAACCGCTACATCACAGTAGCGGTTTTTTGTTTTTATAAATACTTCTTATTTCAACAACTTATCAAAAACGGTAGCCAATTCCGGAGACGAAGGTCTTGGAGCATCGGCATTTACCACTTTACCGTTAGGATCAATCAGAATAAATCGTGGAATTCCGGTTACTTTAAAATCCTGCACAAATTTTGAGTTCCAGTCGTTGTCGGCAAAAAGCTGTACACCACCCAATTCTTTGTCTTTGATCATTTTCTTCCATTTTTCCATATCGGTCTGTTTGTCAATAGAAATACTCATGAAAACAATATTCTTATCATGGTATTTTTTTTCAACATCTTTCAAAAAAGGAATCTCGGCACGACAAGGCCCGCACCAAGTTGCCCAAAGATCGATGTACACGTATTTTCCTCTAAAATCTTCCAGTTTGGATTTTCCGCCTTTGTAATTAACATAATCAAATGATGGTGCCAAAGTATTGTTCATTTTCTTGGTCTGTAGCGTTTGATCATACATCATTTTTAACTGACCGTATTTCATTTCCATCTGTTTCTTCTGAAGCGTCACGAAAGCAGTGCTGAGTTTTTTGTCTTCCAAACCCGCTAAATTAGTTTTCAGGATTTCATTGTATTTTGTATTGAAATCCGTTTCGTTGGAAGCCATCAAACCGCCAAAATCCAATTTTTCATCGGCCAAAACCTGCTGGGCTAAAAAATTATTTTCTGGCGAACCACTTCCTTCGTACACAATCGATTCATCAAATTGATTCACATCCATTTTCAATTTCAGATCGTAACCGTTTTTCAAATACAAATCGGTATATTCTTCCCCGACATGAAACTCATACAAACCTTCTTTCACTTTAAGCGTATCCTTAAGAACACCATTGTTGACTGTTAGTTTTTTTACCAATTTCCCTCTGGAAGTAATGACGGCTTCTTTAGGACCGTTGGCAATATTCGCAGAAAAAGTAACATAGTCTTTACTTTGTCCGATGGCAGCAGAAGTCAGCAACAAGGAACCCGCCACTAAAAAAAGTTTTTTCATAAGTGTTGTTTTTATAGTTAAGGCATCAAATATATTTATTTTGTCAGATTTACCATCAATTTAAAAAAATTATTTATCGTTCTAAAACAAGAATGGCTGTCACTACTCTGTAACAGCCATTCCTCTTTAAAAACGGTGGTTTTTTAATCCTACAAACCGATTTAATCTTTTCTCGAAAGCAGACCGTGATTAATTTCGATTTGCCAACCCGTCTTTAGACCATTTTTTTATTTCTGAAATTTTGCTTTTCGAATAATCTACTTCCGCTAAAGTAGCATTGTTCCAGAAAAACCATTTTCCGGTTTTCATTCCACCGGTATATTCTCCAATAGATTGTTTTGATCCGTCTTCATTAAACGCAACCCATTTTCCTTGTAATTTTCCGTTCAAATAGAACCCTTCCTGTTTCACCTGACCGTTATCGTAATAATACGTGGCTTTCACCATTTTTCCGACAATCTCATATTTAGGTTCGATATGTTGTGCAAATAATACTCCCGAAAACAATAACAATCCTGCAAGTAAGTTCTTTTTCATAGCGCTGTTTTTTAATAGGTTATCAATTATACAAACGAAGTTACAATTTAAATTTACATTCACGAAACTTTCACTTAACAATTTCATAACACTGAGCAAAACTTAACATGACAAAGTAAATTCCTACAATTTTTAAATTATGTTTTTAATTAATCGCCTAAGTTTCAAACTCGGAAAATAAAACTTAAATTTGCTCCAAATTTTTTCAAAAATGTACAGAAGTCATAACTGTGGAGCTTTAAATACTTCACACATCAATACAGAAGTTACCCTTGCCGGATGGGTGCAAAAATCACGCGATAAAGGATTCATGATCTGGGTCGATTTACGTGACCGCTATGGCATTACCCAATTAATTTTCGACGAAAGCCGTACCGATAAAACCGTTTTCGAACTAGCCAAAACTTTAGGCCGTGAATTTGTCATTCAGGTAAAAGGAACTGTTATCGAGCGTGAATCGAAAAACCCAAACATGGCAACCGGTGATATCGAGATTCTGGTAACTCAATTAACGGTATTGAATGAAGCCATCACACCTCCATTCACCATCGAAGACGAAACCGACGGCGGTGAAGATATTCGTATGAAGTACCGCTACCTGGACATTCGAAGAAATCCGGTAAAAAACAGCTTGTTGTTCCGCCATAAAGTAGCACAGGAAGTACGTAATTATCTTTCCGCTCAGGATTTTTGCGAAGTGGAAACCCCATATTTGATTAAATCGACTCCGGAAGGTGCCCGCGATTTCGTAGTCCCTTCGCGAATGAATCCAGGACAGTTTTACGCCTTGCCGCAATCGCCACAAACCTTCAAGCAATTGTTAATGGTTGGTGGAATGGACAAATACTTCCAAATCGTAAAATGTTTCCGCGATGAAGATTTACGTGCCGACCGTCAGCCTGAATTTACGCAGATTGACTGTGAAATGGCTTTTGTGGAACAGGAAGACATCTTAAATGTATTCGAAGGTTTAACCAGACACTTATTAAAAGAATTAAAAGGCATCGAAGTAGCCAAATTCCCGAGAATGACCTACGATCACGCCATGAAAACCTACGGAAACGACAAACCGGACATCCGCTTCGGAATGGAATTCGGGGAGTTAAATGCAGTAGCACAACATAAAGATTTCGGTGTATTCAATTCCGCTGAATTGGTAGTCGGAATTGCTGTTCCAGGTGGAGCCGCATATACAAGAAAAGAAATTGATACTTTAATTGATTGGGTAAAACGTCCTCAAGTTGGCGCATCGGGTATGGTATATTGTAAATTAGAAGCAGACGGTAGCTTAAAATCGTCTGTAGATAAATTCTACGATCAGGACGATTTGAAAAAATGGGCTGATGCAACAGGTGCAAAACAAGGCGATATCATTTTCGTTTTATCGGGACCGGCCAACAAAACCCGTGCACAATTAAGTGCTTTGCGTATGGAAGTAGCAACTCGCTTAGGATTGCGTAAACCTGATGAATTTGCACCGCTTTGGGTAGTGGATTTCCCGTTATTGGAATTCGATGAAGAAAGTGGCCGTTATCACGCGATGCACCACCCGTTTACGTCTCCAAAACCGGAAGACATGCATTTGTTAGCCACTGATCCGGGAGCCGTTCGTGCTAATGCTTACGATATGGTTTTGAATGGAAACGAAATCGGAGGAGGATCCATCCGTATTCACGATAAAGAAACCCAACAATTAATGTTCAAATATTTAGGATTTACCGAAGAAGAAGCGAAAAACCAATTCGGCTTCCTAATGGACGCCTTCCAATTCGGAGCACCACCACACGGAGGATTGGCTTTCGGATTGGACCGTTTGGTAGCGATTTTAGGGGGACAAGAAACCATTCGTGACTTCATCGCCTTTCCTAAGAACAACTCCGGAAGAGACGTGATGATTGATGCTCCATCAGCCATTGACAACAAACAACTGGATGAGCTTTTCATAAAACTAAATTTAAATTCATAAATAAAAAACGGCCATTGAGCCGTTTTTTTGTTTTTATAATAAATAATTAACTTTTAGGCAAACTTCTCAAAACTTAAACATTTTTTTTGAAAATTTTTTAGCAAAAACTTGTTTGGTTTAAAAAAAAGTCTATCTTTGGATTATTATTAATTTTTTTTTATTACAAAATGCGCACAGGCAAAGTAAAATTTTTCATTGAATCCAAAGGATATGGATTCATTACAGACGATGAAACAGGAAATGACATTTTCGTTCACGCAACAGGTTTAAATGCCGAAGGTTTAAGCGAAGGAACAAAAGTTTCTTACGTTGAAGAAGAAGGAAGAAAAGGTAAAGTAGCTGCTCAGGTAGCTGTTATCGAAGATTAATATATATTTTTGATTACCTGAATGTACAAACCGCTCCAATTTGGAGCGGTTTTTTTATTAAGAACTTTCTGAAAACTCCTAACAACAAGGTGTTAATTATTTGTAATTAGTCTAAATATGTTTTAACTTTAAAAGAGTGTAAACGCAAAAATCATTAAAAAATTACGTTGCGTATAAATTTAAGGAATGTATATTTGTGAATTCATTTTCTTTTAAGAACGAAAAGACATGCAAACGAACCAAATCGACTACATTCCAATTATCATGCAGCTGCTTTTAGCAACTGGGTTTGTAGGTACTACAATAGTAATTTCAGGGCTTTTAGGCCCTAAAAGACATTCCGCCAACAAAGACAAAAACTTCGAGTGCGGAATTGAGTCCGTAGGAAACGCACGTGTTCCTTTTTCCGTAAAATACTTTTTAGTAGCTATCCTATTTGTTCTTTTTGATGTGGAGGTCATCTTCATGTATCCTTGGGCGGTTAATTTCCGAGAAATGGGCTGGGAAGGCCTAGCAAAAATGGGTGTCTTCATGGGGCTTTTGGTCGTTGGTTTTTACTACGTGATCAAAAAGCGCGGTTTAGAGTGGGAATAAAAAATTAAGACAATGAGCGATTCATCAAAATATACTACGGTAGATGCTCCGGATGGTTATGCCGGGGAAGGTTTTTTTGCTACCAAATTAAGCGATGTGGTAGGATTGGCAAGAGCCAATTCATTATGGCCACTACCTTTTGCCACCTCTTGTTGCGGTATTGAATTCATGGCTACTATGGCCTCACATTATGATGTGGCCCGTTTCGGATCGGAACGTATGAGTTTCTCACCGCGTCAAGCTGATATGCTTTTAGTAATGGGAACCATCTCAAAAAAAATGGCTCCAATTCTTCGTCAAGTATACGAGCAAATGTCAGAACCCCGTTGGGTTATCGCTGTAGGAGCTTGCGCTTCTTCAGGAGGTGTTTTCGACACCTACTCCGTACTACAGGGTATTGACAAAGTGATTCCGGTAGACGTTTACGTACCTGGCTGTCCACCAAGACCTGAACAAATCTTGGACGGTATCATGAAATTACAGGAAATTGTGAAAAGTGAATCCGTACGCAGAAGAAGTTCCGACGAATACAAAGATTTATTAGGTTCTTATAACATCAAGTAAAATGGCTTTAGAAACCTCAGTAATACAAAACAAACTAATTGAAAACTTCGGATTAAACGTATCCGATTTTGTTCAAATCCATGATATTTTAACTTTTGAAGTAGCACCGGATGCTATCTTGGAAATCATGAAATTTTTAAGAGACGATGCTACCCTACGTTTTAACTTCCTTACCGATGTTTGCGGGATTCATTATCCGGAATACGACAAAAACCGTCAGTTTGCCGTGGTATACCACATGCACAATTGGGTAGACAATGTTCGTATCCGCATCAAATGTTACTTAAACGGAGACAATCCGGAAATCGACTCGGTTACTCCTTTATTCCTAGGTGCTAACTGGATGGAAAGAGAAACGTATGACTTTTACGGCATCATCTTCAAAGGACATCCTCAGTTAAAACGCATTTTAAACATGGACGAAATGACCGTGTTCCCGATGCGCAAAGAATTCCCGTTGGAAGACGGCGGAAGAACCGACAAAGACGATCGTTTCTTCGGAAGAACCAAACAAAATTGCTAATAGTAACCTGAAATAACAACCCAAATGTCAGATCTATTATTAACGCCGGAAACCCGATTCGCCAAAGAAATCGAAAAAAGAAGAAACGAAGACGGAAGCGAACTTTCGGTTTTGAATCTTGGGCCAACGCACCCGGCTACCCACGGAATTTTCCAGAACATCCTATTAATGGACGGAGAGCGTATCGTTGACGGCGAAGGAACCGTTGGGTATATTCACCGTGCATTTGAAAAAATTGCTGAAAACCGACCTTTCTACCAAATCACGGTTTTAACCGACCGCATGAACTACTGTTCTGCACCGATTAACAATATGTGTTGGTGGATGACTTTGGAAAAAGCCTTAAACATTGAAGTACCGAAACGCGTACAGTACATGCGAGTGATCGTAATGGAATTAGCGCGTATCGCCGACCATATCATCTGTAACTCCGTATTGGGAGTAGATACCGGAGCGTTAACCGGATTCTTATACGTGTTCCAGTTCCGTGAAAAAATCTATGAGATTTATGAGGAAATCTGTGGTGCGCGTTTAACGACTAACATGGGCCGTATAGGTGGTTTCGAAAGAGACTGGAGCCCGGAAGTTTGGAAAAAAATTGACGCTTTCCTAGAAGAATTCCCTCCTATCTGGCAGGAATTCGAAAATCTTTTAACGCGAAACCGAATTTTCATGGATCGTACCATTAACGTGGGACCGATTTCAGCAGAAAAAGCGATGAGCTATGGATTTACAGGCCCTAACTTACGTGCTGCCGGAATCGACTACGACGTACGTGTAATGCAACCGTATTCTTCCTACGAAGATTTCGACTTTAATGTTCCCGTAGGAAAATCAGGAGATACTTATGACCGTTTCTGTGTGCGTAATGCAGAGGTTTGGGAAAGTTTGAGCATTATCAAACAAGCTTTGGCTAAACTACCGGAAGGGCCATACCATGCTGATGTCCCGGAATACTATTTACCTCCGAAAGAGGACGTATATTCAACTATGGAATCGCTAATCTGGCACTTTAAAATTGTGATGGGTGAAGTACCGGTTCCTTTAACCGAAGTATACCATGCGGTAGAGGGCGGTAACGGAGAATTAGGATTTTATTTAATTACCGACGGAAGCCGTACCCCATATCGACTACATTTCAGAAGACCTTGTTTTATATATTATCAGGCATTTAACGATATGGTACGCGGACAAATGTTATCCGATGCCATTGCGACCTTATCGAGTTTGAACGTTATCGCCGGAGAATTAGACGCTTAATGATTATGGAAAAATATATCTACAAACAGGATATCAATATTACTCCCGAATTAATGATTCGCATCAACGAACTGATCAGTCATTATCCGGAAGACAAAAGAAAATCGGCTTTATTGCCTGTACTTCATGAAGTTCAGGATGCTCACGACAACTGGTTGAGCTACGAACTGCAAGACAAAGTGGCCGAAATCCTGAACATCCAACCGATTGAAGTATATGAAGTGGTGTCGTTTTATACCATGTTCAACCAGAAACCGATCGGAAAATACATGTTCGAGTTCTGCCGCACTTCCTGTTGTGCCACACGCGGAGTGGAAGATTTAATGGATTACACCTGCAACAAATTAGGCATCAAAGAAGGCGAAACTACCGTTGACGGTATGTTCACCGTAGTAGGTGTGGAATGTTTGGGCGCTTGTGGTTATGCCCCTATGATGCAAATTGGGGATTTCTACCACGAGAATTTAAACCAGGAAAAAGTAGACCAGTTAATCACCGACTGCAGAGCCGGTAAAATAACGTTACACGATAAATAATACCATGGGACAAAAGATATTATTAGACAAGATTAATATTCCGGGTATCAAAACCTACGAGGTATATCGTCAAAACGGCGGATATGCATCTGTGGAAAAAGCGTTGAAACAAATGACACCGGACGAAGTAACCGAAGAAGTAAAAACTTCAGGCTTACGCGGACGTGGTGGCGCAGGATTCCCTACAGGATTGAAATGGAGTTTCATCGACAAAAAATCAGGAAAACCAAGACACTTAGTATGTAACGCCGACGAATCCGAACCGGGTACGTTCAAAGACCGTTACTTAATGGAATACATTCCGCATTTGCTAATCGAGGGTATGATTACCTCAAGTTATGCTTTAGGAGCAAACTTGTCGTACATCTACATCCGCGGTGAGTACATGTGGGTTTACAAAATTCTGGAAAGAGCCATTAAAGAAGCGTATGCTGCAGGCTGGTTAGGAAAAAACATCTTAGGAAGCGGTTTCGATTTAGATTTACACGTGCATTGTGGTGCCGGAGCTTACATCTGCGGTGAAGAAACCGCATTAATCGAATCCCTGGAAGGAAAAAGAGGAAATCCAAGAATCAAACCGCCATTCCCGGCTGTAAGTGGTTTATGGGCAAATCCAACCGTAGTAAACAACGTAGAATCCATTGCAGCAGTGCCTTGGATCGTATTGAACTCCGGAGAAGAATATACTAAAATAGGAATCGGGCGTTCCACTGGAACCAAATTGATTTCCGCATCAGGACACATTAAAAACCCGGGCGTTTATGAAATCGAATTGGGATTATCCGTAGACGAATTCATGAATTCCGATGAATATTTAGGAGGAATGTTAAACGACAGACCGTTAAAGGCATTAGTACCGGGTGGTTCGTCGGTGCCGATTCTTCCTGCAAATTTAATCTTCAAAACCGCCAACGGAGAAGACCGTCTAATGACGTATGAATCGTTATCCGACGGAGGTTTCGCTACAGGTTCCATGCTAGGTTCCGGAGGTTTCATTGTGTACAACGACACCACTTGTATCGTTCGCAACACTTGGAATTTCTCCCGTTTCTACCACCATGAATCGTGTGGGCAATGTACCCCGTGTCGTGAAGGAACCGGTTGGTTGGAGAAAATCTTACACCGTATCGAAAACGGTCACGGGCGTGAGGAGGATATCGAACTGTTGTGGAGCATTCAGAGCAAAATCGAAGGAAACACGATCTGTCCATTAGGGGATGCGGCTTCCTGGCCGGTTGCTGCGGCGATTCGTCACTTCAGAGAAGAATTCGAATACCACGTTCGTTTCCCGGAAAAAGTAAAAAACAGAGACCATTTTGTGCACGAACCTTTTGAAAAAGTACGTCACTTAGTTGGAAAAACAATAGTATAACCCAAGTCGAAAGTTGAAAAAGTAATTTTTCGCTTTAAACAAAAGAAATATGAAAGTAACAATAGACGGTCAGGAAATACACGTAGAACCGGGGACCACCATCCTGCAGGCTGCGCGAATGATTGGAGGCGAGTCCGTACCGCCGGCGATGTGCTACTATTCCAAATTACAGGGAAGCGGTGGAAAATGTCGTTGTTGTTTGGTGGAAGTATCGAAAGGTAGTGATGCCAACCCTACTCCTATGCCAAAATTGGTTGCCTCTTGCGTAACCGGTGTGATGGATGGAATGGAAGTGAACAGTAAAAATTCCGCCCGTGTGGAAGAAGCGAGAAAATCGGTTACCGAATTCTTATTGATCAACCACCCATTGGATTGCCCAGTATGTGATCAGGCTGGAGAATGTGATTTGCAGAATTTGAGTTTCCAGCACGGAAAATCCGAAACGCGTTTCATCGAAGAGAAAAGAACTTTTGAACCGGAAGATATTGGTCCAAACATTCAATTGCACATGAACCGTTGCATCTTATGTCAACGTTGCGTCTTGACGGCCGATCAATTAACAGACGGACGTGTTCACGGAGTAATCAGTCGTGGAGATCATGCTCAAATCTCTACTTGTTTGTCCAAAGCGATTGACAACGAATTCTCCGGAAACATGATCGATGTATGTCCGGTAGGAGCTTTAACCGATAAAACCTTCCGATTCAAATCCAGAGTCTGGTTCAACAAACCGTATAACGCACACAGAGATTGTGACAAATGTTGCGGAAAAACCACGGTTTGGATGTTCGGAAACGAAATTCAACGGGTAACGGCTCGTAAAGACGAATTCCATGAAGTAGAAGAATTCATCTGTAACACTTGTCGTTTCGATAAAAAAGATGTGAACGATTGGGTAATCGAAGGACCTCGTAAATTCGAAAAATTCTCGGTTATCAACAGAAATAATTATGCTTTGCATGCACCAAAAGTGGAAATCCAAACGGAAAAACACATTTTGGAAGGTCGCGAGCAAGATCAAAAACGCATCAGTATGGTGGAAGTTCCGGAAAACGGCAATGGTAATTCAAATTCATAAGACATGGACAGCGCACTTATCATAGAAAAAGGAATTTTCATCCTAGCGATTTTCGCGATAACCATGTTTATGGCGATGTATTCTACCCTTGCAGAACGTAAAATTGCTGCTTGGTTACAGGATCGTATCGGACCAAACCGTGCCGGAAAAGGTGGAATCTTACAGCCACTTGCCGACGGTTTAAAATTATTTGCCAAAGAAGAGTTCATGCCAAGTACTCAAAACAGCTTCTTGTTTGTCTTAGGACCCGCAATTTCGATGTCAATGGCGTTAATGACCAGCGCTGTTATTCCTTGGGGTGACAAACTGGAAATTGCAGGCAGAACTGTTATTCTTCAAGCTACAGATATTGATGTAGCGATGTTATACATTTTCGCGGTATTATCCGTTGGAATTTATGGCATCATGATTGGAGGTTGGGCTTCCAACAATAAATTCTCGTTAATGAGTGCCATGCGTGCTTCTTCCCAAATGATTTCATATGAAGTTGCCATGGGATTAGCCATCATCGCTTTAATTATGGCTACCGGAACCTTAAGTGTACGCGAAATCGCGGCGCAACAATCCGGTTTCTGGAACGACGGTTGGTTTACCTGGAACGTATTCAAACACCCGGTAAGTTTCCTAATCTTCTTGGTATGTTCCTTTGCCGAAACCAACAGAACACCTTTCGACTTAGCGGAATGTGAGGCGGAATTGATCGGGGGGCACCATACGGAATATTCTTCCATGAAAATGGGCTTCTATTTATTCGGGGAATATGCCTCGATGTTTATCTCCTCGGCTATTTTATCGATTTTATACTTTGGAGCCTACAATTATCCTGGATTCCAGTGGGCTGTAGAGAATTGGGGTGTGAATGTGGCAAACACTTTAGGAATTGTAGCCTTGTTCATGAAAATCTGCTTCTTCATCTTCTTTTATATGTGGATTCGTTGGACCTTACCGCGTTTTCGCTACGACCAGTTGATGAATTTAGGATGGAAAATGTTGATTCCGTTAGCCATTGCTAACATTGTGATTACGGGATTGGTTATTGTACTAACCCAATAAAACTGAAAACATGTCATTAGATACCATTTCATTATCAGGAAAGAAAAAAGAGGTTTCCAACAAGAAGATGACCTTCCTGGAAAGCCTTTATCTGGTTGCGATCTTCAAGGGATTGATGATTACCATCCGTCACTTGTTCAAACGAAAAGTAACCATTAAATATCCGGAACAAAAACGTCCGTTAAGCCCGGTTTACCGTGGACAGCACATGTTGAAACGCGACGAATTCGGAAGGGAGAACTGTACCGCCTGTGGTATGTGTGCCGTGGCCTGTCCTGCAGAAGCCATCACCATGAAAGCGGCGGAAAGAAAACCGGAGGAAAAATTATTGTACCGCGAGGAAAAATATGCCGAAATCTACGAAATCAACATGTTGCGTTGTATTTTCTGTGGTTTGTGTGAGGAAGCGTGTCCAAAAGATGCGATTTATTTAACCGAAACCAAAGTAATGGTAGCCTCGGCAAGTAACCGTGAAGATTTCATCTACGGAAAAGACAAATTAGTGATGCCACTAGATGAAGCAATGAAGAACCGTCAAAAACAGCTAAGTTAATTATGGGAATGGGAGAAATTATTTTTTACGCTTTAGCCACGATTACCCTTGGAACTGCTTTATTGACGATTTTCAGCAGAAACCCAATTCACAGTGCGCTGTCTTTGGTGGTGTGTTTCTTTTCCATCGCCGGACATTATTTATTACTGAACGCTCAGTTTTTAGCCATCGTACACATCATCGTCTATTCGGGGGCCATCATGATTTTGATGTTATTCACCATCATGTTGATGAACCTGAACAAGGACGACGAATCGCATAAACCGATCGCCGCTAAAATTGCCGCCACCATTGCGTTCTGCTTGGTTGGATTGGTATTGTTGGCTGGTTTGTTAAGAACCAAACCTGTTGTAGAAAGTTATTACTACTCTGGAGAGGATTTCCAGTCGATTAAAGTGCTTGGAAAAGTATTGTTGAACGAATATATGGTACCGTTTGAATTTGCTTCCGTGTTGTTATTGGTAGCGATGATCGGAGCGGTATTGATATCCAAAAAAGATAAAGAAAAAAGCCTGAAATAATATGGAAACAATTTTAAAAGAAATTGGGGTAGAAACCTATTTGTACCTCTCCGCCTTATTATTCAGCATAGGCGTTTTCGGAATACTACTAAGAAGAAATGCGATTGTCATGTTCATGTCGATTGAGATTATGCTGAACGCCGTAAACATGATGTTAGTGGCTTTCTCAACCTACCACCAAGATGCCTCGGGACAAGTGTTCGTTTTCTTCTCGATGGCAGTAGCAGCTGCTGAAGTAGCGGTTGGGTTAGCGATTTTGGTTTCGATTTTCAGAAACCATGGATCGGTAGATATTGATAATTTAAAGAATTTAAAAGGATAAGCCCAAATGGAGACCAGTTTAGTTTTACTCTTATTGTTGGCCCCGTTTGTTGGGTTTTTATCTAATGTCTTTTTAGGAAAGCAATTCGGCAGAACAGGTTCCGGTGTTTTGGGAACTTTGGCTGTTGTAGCTTCTTTTATTGCTACGGTTATTTTCTTCCTGCAGGTGAATACCACCAAAGAACCGATCAACATTCCTTTGTTCGATTGGATTGCGATGGGGAAATTCAGCATTGGTTTTGACATTTTATTGGATCAGTTATCGTTGTTATGGTTGTTATTCGTTACAGGGATCGGTTCGTTGATTCACCTGTATTCGATCAGCTATATGCACGAAGATGAGAATACACACAAGTTCTTCTCCTATCTAAACCTATTCATCTTCTTTATGATCATGTTGGTAGTGGGAAGCAATTTACTGATCATGTTCATCGGATGGGAAGGTGTTGGATTGTGCTCGTACTTGTTAATCGGTTTCTGGTACAAAAACCAAGACTATAACGACGCGGCGAAAAAAGCCTTCATCATGAACCGTATCGGGGATTTAGGTTTCCTTATCGGAATCTTCATCATCGGATACTTGTTCAACTCCCTTGATTTCACGACTATTAAAGATGCTATTATTGCCGGAAAAGGAACAACCGATATGGCTTTGATAGCAACAGCAGCACTTTGTTTGTTCATTGGAGCTTCGGGTAAATCAGCACAGATTCCATTGTATACCTGGCTTCCGGATGCGATGGCAGGACCTACTCCGGTTTCCGCCTTGATCCACGCAGCAACGATGGTAACCGCAGGGATCTTCATGATTACCCGTTTAAACTTCTTGTTTGAATTAGCACCGGATGTAAAAATGGTCATTGCCGTAGTAGGAGTATTTACTGCTTTGGTGGCGGCTGCGATTGGTCTGGTTCAAAACGATATCAAAAAAGTACTGGCGTATTCTACCGTTTCCCAGTTAGGTTTAATGTTCTTAGCATTAGGTTTAGGTGCCTACGAAGTAGCGGTATTCCACGTAATTACACATGCTTTTTTCAAAGCGTGTTTGTTCTTGG
Source organism: Flavobacterium enshiense (assembly GCF_040750275.1). GTDB lineage: Bacteria > Bacteroidota > Bacteroidia > Flavobacteriales > Flavobacteriaceae > Flavobacterium > Flavobacterium enshiense_B. The sequence continues at coordinate 315,548 of NZ_JBDOCV010000005.1, read as the reverse complement.
GATCAGGATCGGTAATCCATGCTTTACATGGTGAACAAGACATGCGCAATATGGGTGGTTTACGCAAAGTGATGCCAATTACCTTTATTACGATGTTGGTTTCCACTTTAGCCATTTCCGGAATCTTCCCTTTTGCGGGTTTCTGGTCAAAAGATGAAATTTTACTGACAGCGTTCCACGGTAATACAGCTTTATGGGTTTTAGGCTCTATTGCTTCGATCATGACCGCTTTTTATATGTTCCGTTTGATGTTCTTAACGTTCTTCGGAGAGTTCAGAGGTACGGAAGAACAAAAACACCATTTACACGAAAGTCCTGCTTTAATTACGGTTCCTTTAATCGTTTTGGGTGCTTTGGCAGTAGTTGGAGGTGCGATTAATTTACCGGGAAGCAACTGGTTAAACCATTATTTGGCACCGCTTTTCAAAGGACATGAAGCCCATCATTTGGATAACACCGCTTATATGTTGATGGGAATTGCAACCGTAGGAGCTTTGATCGGAATCGGTATCGCTTACAGCATGTACATCAGCAAAAAACAAGTTCCGGAAGCGGACGAAAAAACGCAAGGTTTACACAAAGTATTGGCCAATAAATTTTATTTGGATGAAATCTACATGGCGGTTATCGTAAAACCGATTTACGCTTTGGCGAAATTCTCCCGTGATTATATCGAGAAAGGACTTTCCAGTGTAGTATTTGGCTTTGGAACCGTAGCCGATGGCCTCGCCTTGCAAGGTAAAAAATTACAGAATGGGAACATCGGTTTCTATCTGTTCGCCTTCGTGTTTGGACTTTGTTCGATAGTGTATTATTTATTCTTTGTACGATAATCTCATAAAAATGGACGTAACTCTATTACTCATACTTTTATTCATCGGAGCACTGGCAACGTTTTTTTCAGGAAATGCGATTGCTTCCAAAGTAGCCTTATTTTTCAGCGTGGCGGCTTTGGGTGTTTCACTGGCCCTTTTAAATCAGTTTACACAAGGTACCGATATCGGTTTTTCGGCACAATGGATCAAGAACCCTAATGTATTGTTTGCCTTAAAAGCGGATGGTTTATCCATAGCAATGGTCTTGTTGACCACGGCTTTAACACCATTGATTGTGCTTTCCGGCTTCGGAAACAACTTCAACAATGCTAAAAACTTTTACGCCTTAGTATTGTTCATGGCTTTTGCAATGATTGGTACTTTCTTGGCATCGGACGGATTTGTATACTACATCTTCTGGGAACTTTCGTTGATTCCGATTTATTTCATCGCCTTAATTTGGGGGAATGGAGATGCGGAAGAACGTAAAAAAGCAGTCATCAAATTCTTCATCTATACGTTCGCAGGATCGTTGTTCATGTTGGCAGCGTTCATTTACCTGTACCAAAAAGCCGGATGTTTCAAATGGGACGTATTGGTAGGATTGGATTTATCGGCTACAGAACAGTTCTGGATTTTCCTGGCTTTCTTCTTGGCGTATGCGATCAAAATTCCTTTGATTCCGTTCCACACCTGGCAGGCAAATGTATACCAAAAAGCACCGACCATCGGAACCATGTTGTTATCCGGTATCATGCTGAAAATGGGATTGTACTCTGTACTGCGTTGGCAATTACCGCTTGCACCAAACGCTGCAAAAGAATTGCAATATGTAATCATAGGAATGGCGCTTGCGGGTGTAATTTACGGTTCCATTGTCGCTTTAAAACAAAAAGACTTAAAGAAACTTTTGGCGTATTCTTCCCTAGCTCACGTTGGTTTGATTGCTGCTGGATCTTATGCCTTAAACATGGACGGTTTACGCGGAGCCGTTTTACAAATGATTGCGCACGGTTTTGTAATCGTTGGTTTGTTCTTCGCTGCAGAAGTAATTTACAGACGCTATGAAACAAGAACCATCAGTGAAATGGGCGGTATCCGTCAGCAGACGCCGAAATTTGCTTCCATGTTCATGATTTTGGTATTGGCTTCGGTAGCTTTACCGGGAACGTTTAACTTCGTTGGGGAATTCACTGTATTGTACAGTTTATTTACAGAAAATATGGCGTTCGCCGTTTTGGGTGGAACGACGATTATATTAGGAGCCTTCTATATGTTAAGAATGTTCCAGCACGTAATGTTGGGCGAAACCAATACAAAGGTTTTTGCGGATGTTACCGTATCGGAAGGTATTGTGTTTGTAGCCATCATCGGTTTCTTATTGTTCTTCGGATTGTACCCGAAACCGATTATCGAATTCATTACCCCGAGCATTCAGGAAATTTTAGTTCACGTTAAATAATTTAGACCTACAGAATGAATACTTTAATAGCAATTGCAGCTTTAGGCGTTATTGTCCTTCTAGCTGAAATTTTCAACTTAAGAAAAGCCATTATTCCTGTAACGATTGCAGGTTTGATTGCAACTTTAGGTCTAACGGTAAACGAGTTCGGCGTAAACGAAAGCCACTTTAACAACATGATTAAAGTGAACAATTTTACAGTAACTTTTTCAAGTTTGTTTATTGTTTTGACCATTTTTCTAGTCACTTTGAGCTCGAATTTCTATCAGGACCGTGCTTCTAAAATATCCGATTTCGTTTCCATCAAATTGTTCTTGTTAGCAGGAGCGGTTTCTATGGTATCGTTTGGAAACTTGGCGATGTTCTTTTTAGGAATTGAAGTCTTGTCTATTGCCTTATATATTTTAGCAGGAAGTGACCGTTTAAATATCAGAAGCAACGAATCGGGTATGAAATACTTCCTGATGGGATCGTTTGCTTCCGGAATCATCCTTTTCGGAATCGCCTTGATTTATGGTGCCGTAGGATCGTTCGATATGGACATGATTTACGAAGCCTCTAATTCGGCTACTACGGTTGACTGGTTCTATATCGGGGTTTCCATGATTACGGTGGGGATGTTGTTCAAAATTGCCACCGTTCCGTTCCATTTCTGGGCACCGGACGTATACGAAGGAGCACCGGCTTTGACTACTGCAACGATGAGTACGTTAGCCAAAGTGACCGCTATGGCAACCTTCTTCAAATTGAACATGGCGATGAACGGAAACATGAAATTCGAATACGAATTGGTGATTGTAATTGTGGCGATTGCTTCGATGACCGTGGGTAACATTATGGCCTTACGTCAGAACAACATCAAAAGAATGCTAGCATTTTCGGGTATTTCCCACGCCGGTTTCATGTTGATGGCCTTATTGAATTTACAAAACGCCACCGGAAGTTTATTCTACTACACGGCAGCTTACGGTTTAGCCGGTATCGCAGCGTTTACCGTAATCTTATACGTTTGTAAAGGAAAAGACAACGAAAATATCGAAAACTTTAACGGTTTAGGAAAAAGAAGCCCTTTAATGGCCGCTATCCTTACCGCTTCGTTACTATCGATGGCCGGTATTCCGATTTTCTCCGGATTCTTCGCAAAATTCTTCTTGTTAAACCAAGTATTACAAGCCGGTTGGTTAATTTTAGTGATTGCCGGGGTAATCAATTCGATGTTAGCAGTATACTACTACTTCAAGGTGATTAGCGCCATGTACACTAAAGAAGCGACGGAAGAAGCCACTAAAGTTCCGTTCGAATTTTATATCGTAGCGGTTGTAGCGATGGGCTTGAACATTGCAATTGGTCTTTTCCCATCTTGTCTGATGGATTTATTCTAAAAGAAAAACAAATTATCATAGAAAAGGCTGTTCATAAATTTGAGCAGCCTTTTTTCATTTTCTCCGTACCTTTACGTCATGTATGCTTTAGTCGATTGCAATAATTTTTATGCTTCCTGTGAGCGTGTCTTTCAACCGCAGTTTGTGGGCAAACCGATTGTGGTTTTGTCTAACAATGATGGTTGCATCATTTCGCGCAGTGAAGAAGCAAAAGCATTAGGCATCCCCATGGGTGCACCGGAATTTCAGGTTCGGGAGCAATTGAAAAAGCATGACATTCTCGTTTTTTCTTCCAATTACACCTTGTATGGCGACCTCAGCGGACGCGTGATGAACATCCTAAAACAATTTACGCCCAACGTGGAAGATTACAGCATCGATGAAGCCTTTTTGGATTTTGAAGGTGTTCCGATAGACAACTATCACACGTACGGATTGGACATTCGAAAACGCCTTCTCAAATGGTTAGGACTTCCGGTTTGCGTCGGCATTGCGCCTACCAAAACACTGGCAAAACTCGCCAATCGGATTGCCAAAAAATTCCCTGAAAAAACTTTAGGTACGCACGTAATTGACACCGAAGAAAAACGAATCAAAGCCTTAAAATGGGCAAAAATTGAAGATGTTTGGGGCATCGGGTATCGGTTATCCAAAAAAATGAAAGCCCGAAAAATCCATACCGCTCACGATTTTATCCAACCTGAGAACGAAGCCTGGATTACAACCACTATGGGCGTTTTAGGCAAACGCATGCTCAGTGAACTGAAAGGAATTCCTGTTTTGGATTTGGAAGAAATCTTGGAAACCAAAAAAAGCATCGCCATCACCCGAAGTTTTAAAACGAAACTAACACGATTAGACGATTTGAAGGAACGCGTTTCCACTTTTGCCACGGTATGCGCCGAAAAATTGCGGAAACAAAATTCCTGCTGTTATAGTGTAAATGTGTTTTTAGCCAAAGATCCGCATAAAACAACGGGAAGAACCTATTTCAGCCGAACCGAAACACTACCATTTGCTACGAATTCCAATCTAACCATCAGTCAATTAGCGATAGAGATGCTGGAAAAACTCTACGAACCGAATCAGGTCTATATGAAAGCCGGTGTAATTGTCACGCAAATTATTCCGCAAAATCAAAAGCAGTTTCATTTGTTTGAAGAGGAAAATCCAAAACATCAAAAACTCATGGAAACGATAGACTTGTATCATGCCAAAATCGGACAACGTAAAATCCGACTGGGCAATCAGGATTTGCAACATACCTGGATCATGAACCAAAATTTTCTTTCCAAAAATTATACTACTGATATTAAAGACATCATCACCGTAAAATGTTAAACGACGAAACCAAAATAACCGTTTTTCAGCCCGAGGAAAACTCCCCTTCGGAAATACCTTTTGTGAGCAGTGGGATCAAAGCCGGTTTTCCTTCGCCAGCCGCGGATTTTGACGGGACGAAAATCAGTCTGGATCACATCGTCGTAAAACATAAAGACGCTACGTTTTATGCTAAAGCCAGTGGAAATTCGATGATTGGTGCCGGAATTAACGATGGTGATATTTTGGTAATTGATCGAAGTTTGGAACCTACGCACAACAAAATTGCCGTATGTTTTATCGACGGAGAATTTACCGTAAAACGTATTCAGATTGAAAAAGACTGTATCTATTTGGTACCGGAAAACAGCAACTATGAACCCATAAAAGTGACGGAAGACAACGAGCTGATCATCTGGGGCATTGTTACGTATGTTTTGAAAAGTCTTTAGTTTTTACAGATGTCGTTCAAGTACGAATTTAATTGCATCTGAAATAAAGTGCCTTCTACCAGATCCTTAATCTGAAGCGCTTCCGCTGCGGAAACGGCCAGTTCTAAACCTTCGAAAGGCGTTCGTAACAAATAGCGTTGGCAACGATTTTTAAGTTCACAATCCGAACAACAGATTTTATCACAAGTTGTGTCTACTTCTTTAGAGAATTTCATTAAATCGCTAGTGGACAGGTATAAACCCGTTTCCTTGAAAACCAACTGTACTTTTTCCTCCAGTACTTTCCCGTCTTTTTTCCAAAAGAATGCGACGCCTAAATCGTTGTGGTAAACTTCTTGTAACTGCTGCATGACCTTTGATTTTCATCAAAGATACAAATTATTTAAAATGATTCTAAATTAAATGATTATGTTTCCAAATCTTTTTCAATATTGAGATCTCGGAATTTCGGAGAAGTTACAGCCATAGTACCCGCTATAATCAACGTCATCACACCACCGAATACAACGGCTGGTACAACGCCCATCAATTTGGAAGTTAAACCGCTTTCAAAAGCTCCCAACTCATTGGAGGAACCTACAAAAATGGAATTAACCGAAGCCACACGGCCCCGCATATGATCCGGTGTATAAATCTGAAGAATGGTTTGACGAATCACTACGGAAATCCCATCGGTCACTCCACTCAAAAACAAAGCGACTACCGAAATCCAAAAGTTGGTCGATAACCCGAAAACTATAATACAAATGCCGAAACCAAAAACTGCAAACAACAATTTTTTGCCCGCGTTATGGTTTAACGGCATGGAAGTCGCTACTAACATCGTAATCAAACCGCCAATCGCCGGAGCTGCCCGTAAAATTCCAAAGCCTTCCGACCCTACTTTTAAAATATCCTGCGCAAAAACCGGCAACAAGGCTACGGCTCCACCAAAAAGCACGGCAAACATGTCTAAGGAAATGGCGTTCAAAATGGTTTTATTCTGAAAGACAAAAGAGATCCCTTCTTTTAAACTTTTGGTGATTGGTTCCCCAATTTTAGGATTCAAGATCGGCTTGGATTCAATTTGTGTTAAAATCAATAAACCGAATACCAAACAGCTTACGACAAAAATCATCGACCAGAAAACGCCAATCCAACCAATGGCAAAACCCGCCAAAGCCGGCCCGAAAACCGCAGCAATCTGCCAAGTGGAACTGCTCCAAGTGGCGGCGTTGGCGTATTCTTTCTTCGGCACAATCAAGCCTAACAAGCTGAAAACCGAAGGAATAATGAAGGCACGGACGATTCCTCCCAAAAAAACCAAACCATAAATGCCGTACAAAACCCATTCTTTAGAAAGTAAAGATGTTATTTCCGATTTCACCAGCAAACACATCAAAGTACTTATCAATGTTAATCCGGTAAGGCATTTTAAAAGCAGAGCACGTTTTTCACTTTGGTCGACGATATGTCCGGCAAACAGAGCCATGGAAATCGCCGGAATCACTTCCATTAAACCGATTAAACCCAACGACCACGGATCTTTGGTGATGCTGTAAACCTCCCATTCAATCAGGACGAACTGCATCGACCAAGCCAAAACCATCGCCAACCGCATGGCCAAAAACCACCGGAATTCTTTAATTCTAAGCGATGAAAATGGATCTTTTTTCTTAGTCATTTTTAATATCTCTGATGCGCAACTGCAGGGAAACTGTTCCGTTCCATTCGTTTTCCTCTACAGAAAAGGCTGCTGCGAAACTTTGTTTATTTGCTACCAGTTCCTTTTTAATTCCCAAGCCAAAACCAATGGCGTTAAAACTATCCGAATCGGATTGTTTCACATATAATTTCAGATGCTCTTCATCGGCACCTATCTTTTTTGCATAACCGGTATCTGTCAAATCTCCCGTAAGGAAAATTGGGGTCATGTTTTGCGGTCCGAAGGGTTCAAACTGCTTGAGTATTCTGAAAAACTTCGGATTGATATCAGACAATTTCACCTCAGCATCAATCGAAATTTCCGGCGTTAACATATCCGGATGGATGGTTTCGGACACAACGCGCTCGAAAGCATCTTTAAATTTTTCGTAATTTTCTTCTTTCAACGTCATGCCGGCTGCATACATATGTCCTCCGAATTGTTCCAAATGTTCAGAACAGGCTTCGAGGGCATTGTACACATCAAAATTTTTCACGGAACGTGCCGATGCTGCTAATTTATCACCGCTTTTAGTAAACACCAATGTCGGTCTATAATAGGTTTCCGTTAAACGGGATGCCACAATTCCGATGACACCTTTGTGCCAGTCCTCCTGATACACCACCGTGGTATAACGCTCTTCTTCTTTATTTTCAAGGATTTGCTGTAAAGCCTGCTCGGTAATTTCTTTGTCGAAAGCACGTCGGTCGGCATTGAAGGTTTCAATTTGGGCCGCAAATGCTGATGCCTGTTCCAAATCGAATTCCGTCAACAGCTCTACGGCGTAATTGCCGTGTTTGATACGTCCGGCCGCGTTAATTCGTGGCGCTATTACAAACACTACATCGGTAATGGTCAACGTTTGTCGCTTCAGATTTTGAATTAAAGCCTTAATCCCCGGGCGCGGATTGGTATTGATTACTTCCAAACCAAATTTTGCCAGTACACGATTTTCTCCGGTAATCGGAACAATATCGGCAGCAATCGCCGTTGCCACTAAATCCAGATACGGAATTAAATCTTCAATAGTTTCATTTCGATTTTGGGCCAAAGCCTGAATCAATTTGAAGCCGACACCACAACCGCATAATTCATCATACGGATAACTGCAATCGTCTCTTTTTGGATCTAAAACCGCAACTGCATCCGGTAACGTATCGCCCGGACGGTGGTGGTCGCATATGATAAAATCGATATTTTTGGCTTTGGCATACGCTACATGATCGATGGATTTAACCCCGCAATCGAGCGCGATGATTAAAGTAATACCATTGTCTTCTGCGTAGTCAATTCCCTGATAGGAAACACCATACCCTTCGTTATAACGGTCCGGGATGTAGGTATCGACATTCGGGTAAAAACTTTTCAGGTAGGACGACATTAAGGAAACTGCTGTGGTTCCATCAACATCGTAATCGCCGAAAACTAATATATTTTCTCCGTTAGCTATTGCTTTTTCAATACGTTCAACCGCTTTGTCCATATCTTTCATCAGATACGGATCGTGCAAATCTTCTAAACTCGGTCGGAAAAACTGACGGGCTTCGTCGAAAGTAGTGATACCGCGTTGCACAAGTAATTTTGCAATTAGGGTGTCTATGTTTAATTCTGCGGCTAAGCTTGCTACAGTTTCAGGATTCGGTTCGGGTTTTAATGTCCAGCGCATATATTCTTGATTTTGGTTGATAAAAAATTTTTTGTTTTGGCTTTTAGTTTATTGATGATGATACTGTATTTTGATTTCGATTTTGGTAAACTGTCGAAACATTTCCATCACCCCACAGTATTTCTCTACCGAAAGATTGACGGCGCGTTCGAGTTTTTTCTCGTCCAGATTACTGCCGTAGAAATGGTAATCCAATTGAACGGTATGATAGGTTTTCGGATGTTCTTCTGTCAGATGGCCTTCGGTGTCGATTCTGAAATCGGCTACGTCCAGCTTCATTTTCTCAATTAAGGATGCTACATCCAAACCAGTACAGCCTGCTAATGCAGACAACATTAACGCTTTCGGACGAAAGCCTTTTCCTTCGCCTCCGTTCTCCGGTCCGGCGTCAATTTGCATGACATCACCACTCGGATTGGTGGAATCGAATTGCATTTTTCCTTGCCAGGTTGCTGTTATTTTATGTGTGTCCATTGTCAATTCAAATTATTTTGCGGGCTTTCCGGCTACAATTACCACGATTTCACCTTTGGGTGGTTTGGCTTCAAAATGTTGCAGCACTTCTTCGGCGGTTCCGCGTACGGTTTCCTCGTGTAATTTTGACAACTCCCTTGATACGGAAACTTGTCGGTCGGCACCGAAATACTGCATAAACTCGGCTAACGTTTTTACCAACTTATGCGGAGAAACGTATAAAATCATCGTACGGGTTTCTTCGGCTAAAGCCAAATAACGGGTTTGACGGCCTTTTTTATCGGGAAGAAAACCTTCGAATACAAATTTATCATTGGGCAATCCGCTGTTTACAAGTGCGGGTACAAAAGCCGTAGCGCCCGGCAAACATTCTACTTCAACGCCGTTTTCCACACAAGCTCTGGTCAATAAAAAACCGGGATCAGAAATGGCAGGTGTTCCGGCATCGGAAATCAACGCAATATTTTCACCGGCCTGCAAACGACGGACAATCCCTTCCACGGTTTTGTGTTCGTTGTGCATATGGTGGCTGTGCATTTGCGTGGCAATCTCAAAATGTTTGAGTAATTTTCCACTGTTGCGCGTGTCTTCGGCTAGGATCAAATCGACTTCCTTCAAGACTTTTATCGCCCGAAAGGTCATGTCTTCCAAGTTTCCGATGGGTGTTGGTACTAAATATAATTTTCCCATCTAGGCAAATTTTTTCTCGACCAATTCCATAAAACGCTCCGCAAATTCGTCTTTTCCTTTCCAATTGTTGTAATCGGGTTTTACCAAATCTTCGATAAAGCTTTTGGCTTCGTCCATTGTATTAAAGGTATTCAATTGGGAAATAACACGATTCAAATCTTCGCCGCTGCCATCAAACAAGTATTTTTCAAACGTGATTCTGTCGTTCAAACCAAGCGTTATGGTTTTGCTGAATTTATCATTCAAATTTAACGACGTCGCTTTGTAATCTTCTTTCTCTTTCGTAATTTCGGCCTTGATCGCTTCCAAAGGTTTTTCTTCCTTCGGTGTTTCAGCGATTATTTCAGCATTGGATGCTTCAGCAACAGGTTCTTCGGCTTTTTCGAAAACAATATCGGCTGCCTTTTCTACTTCGGCTGGCACATCGTCTACTTTTACGAATTCCGGTTCTTTATAGGAATCCCCTAACAAATCTTCGAACGAGATTTGCTGTGGTTCATTTTTCTTTTCGGCTACAGTTTCTTCTTCTTCTGTTTGAGCAACTACCGGTTCGAAAAGCGGTTCGATAATTTCTTCTTGAGGTTCTTCAACCGCAACAACAGGTTCCTCCTCATCAAGTTCGCTTTCGTCAATTTCCACCTGTCCTACCAGGATTTTTTCTTCCTCCACAGGCAATTCTTCGGTAGTTAATTCCGGAGTCGTTACTTCTTCCTGAACTATTTCCTCAGCCACCTCTTCCTTAGCTTTTGGTTCCTCCACAACTACTGCCTTCTCCTCATAAGCAATTTCTATTTTATCCTCGAGTTCCTCATGAGTCAGTGTGGGCTTTAAAGCTTCGAAATTTTCTTCGTAAAAACGCAAAATCGATAATTTCTCATACAATTTTTGTGCTTCCTGATGCAGTAAAACCACATCTTCCTTTCCTTTTAACTTTAAAATTCGGTGCGCAATACTGATTAATTCGGCTTCTAATTTTTTCTTCATAACTTTTGGATTTATATGGAGTAAAGCAAGTTGATTTTATTATTTTTGTTTCAGTACAAATCTAAACAGAAATAACTTCTGTTGCACTGAAAATTACAAAATGTTTCTCGAAAATACGGTAAATCATAAAGAACAATTTGGATGGATTGAAGTGATCTGCGGCTCGATGTTTTCGGGGAAGACCGAAGAACTGATCCGCAGGCTGAAACGGGCACAGTTCGCCAAACAAAAAGTGGAAATTTTCAAGCCCGCCATCGATACCCGTTATCACGACGAGATGGTAGTTTCGCACGATTCCAACGAAATTCGCTCTACTCCGGTTCCTGCTGCGGCCAACATCCGCATTTTGGCACAAGGCTGTGATGTGGTAGGGATTGATGAGGCGCAATTTTTTGATGATGAAATAGTTTCCATTTGCAACGATTTGGCCAATTCCGGCATCCGTGTGATTGTGGCCGGACTGGATATGGATTTTAAAGGCAACCCTTTTGGACCGATGCCCGCACTTATGGCCACCGCCGAATACGTTACCAAAGTACACGCCGTATGTACCCGCACCGGAAACTTAGCCAATTACAGCTTCCGAAAAGCGCAAAGCAACAGTTTGGTATTACTAGGGGAAACCGAAGAATACGAACCGCTGAGCCGAGCCGCTTACTTCAATGCCATGAAAGAACAGGCGGAGAGAGAAGAAAACAACCATTCGAAAACCAAAAACAACCCAGCATAAGTTTTGAGTTTACCCATACAAAATATCATCCCGGTCATTCACGCCAAATGGTTCGGGTACGATGAATCGTGCTTTATTGACAACGTTTCCATCGACAGCCGTTCGTTACAAAACAATAACGGAACGCTATTTTTTGCCCTGATTGGACACCATCACGACGGACATCAATACCTATCGGAATTAATTGAAAAAGGCGTTCAGAATTTCGTAGTGCTCCACATTCCGGAAAAACTTACTGACAAAGCCAATTTCCTTGTCGTGAAAAACACCTTGGAAGCTTTACAGGAATTCGCGGCTTTTTACCGTCAGCAATTCGATTTTCCTATTATCGGGATTACCGGAAGCAACGGCAAAACCATCGTAAAAGAATGGTTGAATTTCTTACTCAGCCCCGAATACAACATCATCCGAAGCCCAAAAAGTTACAACTCGCAAGTTGGAGTCCCGCTTTCGGTAATCGGAATCAATGAAAAACACAATTTAGGCATTTTTGAAGCTGGGATTTCCTTAGTGGGCGAAATGGAAAAACTCGGCAAGATCATCCAACCAACTTTGGGCGTTTTGACCAATATCGGTTCGGCGCACAATGAAGGCTTTGCTTCCGAAGAAGAAAAAATAAAGCAGAAACTCAAACTTTTTGACAAAGCGCCGGTAGTCATCCTTCAGAAAAACGAAAAGATTGAAGCCTTTCTAAACCCGGAAACCAAAGCCTTTACCTGGAGTTGTGACGATGCTTCCGCAGCGGTGCTAATCGTTAAAAAATCAGCTTCGACTTTCGAGATCAGGCATAAAAACGAAACCTTTTCGATAACCATTCCGTTTCACGATAAAGCCTCCGAAGAGAATACCATCACCTGCTTAATGGTACTGTTGTATTTCGGTTACGACTCCAAAACGATTCAGGAACGCCTTGCCAACTTATATCCGGTGGAAATGCGTTTGCAGGTAAAAAACGGCATCAACCATTGTACCATTATCGACGACAGTTACAGTTCCGATTACCAGTCGCTTAAAATCGCGCTGGATTTTCTGGAGCAGCACAAAACCCATAAAAAGAAAACAGTCATTCTTTCCGATATTTTCCAAAGCGGATTTTCGGCCGAAGAACTGTACTCGAAAGTCGCTAAACTTTTAAAAAACAACCATATTGAACGCGTTTTCGGAATTGGCGACAACATTTCAACCCATTTAAAAGACTATCCAAATTTTATTTCGTTTGCCACAACTCAGGAATTTGTAACGCATTTTAATGCCCATGAATTTGAATATGAAACGATACTGATTAAAGGAGCGCGGAGTTTCCAATTTGAGGAAATTGTAGTGCTTCTGGAAGAGAAAACCCATGAAACGGTTTTGGAAATCAATTTAAATGCGATCAGTCATAACCTGAATTTCTACAAATCGAAACTGAAATCCTCCACCAAAATGATGGTTATGGTGAAAGCTTTCGGTTATGGCAGTGGCAGTTTTGAAATCGCAAAATTATTGGCGCATCATAAAATTGATTATTTGGGTGTAGCTTTCGCCGATGAAGGAATTGCACTCCGCAACGCTGGAATCACCGTGCCGATTATCGTAATGAATCCCGAAAACAGTGCCTTTGCCGCCATGATTGCCTACAACTTGGAACCGGAAATTTATTCGGCTTCGGTTTTGAAAAAGTTCATCGCTTTAGCACAACAGAAGAATCTGTACAACTATCCGATCCACATAAAACTCGACACTGGTATGCATCGTTTGGGGTTTGAAGAAAAAGACTTAGGAGAACTCCTCGGTGTACTAAAAAACAACAATTTGGTAGCGGTAAAAAGTATCTTCTCTCATTTTTCCGCAAGTGATGATTTGCATTATAAAGATTTTACAATGTATCAGATACACACCTTTGATGCAATGTCACAAAAAATCATGTCGGAATTAAACATCAATCCGATAAGACACATACTAAACACTTCGGGAATTTTCAATTTTGCTGAGTATCAATTTGACATGGTACGTTTGGGAATTGGCTTATACGGTGTTGGCAATGACCCCGAAGAAATGCAGCAACTGGAAAACGTAGGTACTTTAAAAACCATTATCCTTCAGATAAAAGAGATTGCCGTTGGCGAAAGCGTGGGCTACAGCCGAAAATTTATGGCTACAAAACCTACACGAACTGCCACTATTCCCATTGGTTATGCCGATGGCATCCCGAGAAGCTGGGGCAATGAAAAGGGTTATGTGATGGTGAATCATCAGAAAGCCAGAATCGTGGGCAACATCTGTATGGATATGTTAATGATCGACGTGACCGACATCCCATGTGAAGAAGGCGACACGGTAATCGTTTTTGGAAAAGTACCGCGTGTGACCGAATTGGCAACAGTGGTCGGCACGATTCCGTATGAAATTTTAACCAGCATTTCCCATCGGGTAAAACGTGTTTTTTACAAGGAATAAATCACTTTTTGTTGAAAAACTCAAATTGTAAACCAAATTTTACTACTTTAGTGTGAAACGAATTTTTAACTAAAATCATATTCTATGGGATTTTTTGGAGATTTTAAAGCCTCTTTAATGAAAGGCGACGTATTAAGTTTAGCAACTGCCGTTGTAATTGGTGGGGCATTTGGTAAGATTGTCGGTTCTGCAGTAGACGATGTAATTATGCCTATCGTAGGTTTACTTACAGGAGGAATCGATTTTACCCAAAAATTCATTACACTGGATGGCAACAGCTATGAAACTTTAGCAAAAGCAAAAGAAGCAGGAGCCGCAGTAATCACTTATGGTAATTTGGTTCAGGCTATTATTAATTTCGTAATTATTTCATTCTTTATTTTTGTAGTCTTAAGAGCTGCAGAAAAAGCAAAGAAAAAAGAAGAAGTTGTTGCAGCACCAGCCGGCCCAACTCAAGAGGAATTATTAACTCAAATCCGAGATTTACTTAAAAAATAATCCGCTACGCTCATATTCTAACCTAAACCGTCTAAAGAGGCGGTTTTTTTTATCTTAAAATAATTCTTGTGATTTTTTACTGTTAGCACTTTTTAACAAACGTTTTGTGTTAATTTTGCAGCTCTAAATAACTCTAATAAAACACACTAAGTAAAATGAAAGTAGCCGTTGTAGGAGCCACCGGAATGGTAGGCGAAGTAATGCTTCAGGTTTTAACCGAAAGAAATTTTCCAGTAACCGAATTAATTCCAGTAGCTTCCGAAAAATCGGTTGGCAAGGAAATCGATTTCAAAGGAAAGAAGTTTAAGGTGGTAAGCATGCAAACGGCTATCGACATGCGTCCTGAAATCGCTGTTTTCTCAGCAGGCGGCGACACTTCTAAAGAATGGGCTCCGAAATTTGCCGAAGCCGGTACAACCGTAATTGACAACTCATCGGCATGGAGAATGGATCCGACCAAAAAATTAGTCGTTCCGGAAATCAATGCTTCGGTTTTAACCAAAGACGATAAAATTATTGCCAATCCAAACTGTTCCACTATTCAAATGGTGATGGCCTTGGCACCACTTCATAAAAAATACGATATCAAAAGAATTATTGTTTCCACTTACCAGTCGATCACAGGAACTGGAGTGAAAGCGGTTCGCCAGTTAGAAAACGAATATGCAGGTGTTCAGGGTGAGATGGCTTATAAATATCCAATTCACCGCAATGCGATTCCACAATGTGATGTTTTCGAGGACAACGGCTACACCAAAGAAGAGATGAAATTGGTTCGTGAAACCCAAAAAATCCTGGAAGACAAAACCATCGCGGTGACAGCTACAGCGGTTCGAGTTCCGGTTGTTGGTGGCCATAGTGAAGCCGTTAATGTGGAATTTGAAAACGATTTTGAAGTGAGCGAAGTACGTTCCATTCTTCATAATACATCAGGGATTACGGTTCAGGATAATATCGACACCTTCACGTACCCGATGCCTTTGTATGCAGAAGGCAAAAACGATGTATTTGTTGGAAGAATCCGTCGCGATGAAAGCCAGCCAAACACTTTAAATATGTGGATTGTAGCTGACAATTTAAGAAAAGGCGCAGCCACCAACGCGGTTCAGATTGCCGAATATTTAGTAGCGAATAATCTGGTGTAATTTCCCTTATAAACCAAATAAAAAAGAGAGCTTAATATGCTCTCTTTTTTATATCTTCTATTTTTTAACGATTAGTCAAACTCAATATAATTTAACTTGTATTGACCGTTAGTTAACACAATAACATCTGACGGATTACTTTCGTTATACAACTTACAAGATACCGTACCTGTTACGGTTTGAGTTTTTAAACCTCCTTCTGTTCCTGATGTTGAAGAAGTATAAGCAACTGTACTACCAGTTTGATCTCCGCTAAGAGACGAATATCTTGTACCGTCTGTCGATTCATAATGAACATAAACTCCTTTAACCCCGTCATTCTCCTGAGCCATGGTTACAAAATTCGTTGGTAACGCAGTAAGCGCAAATGCATCATAAAAACCTGCTGTTTCTGCACTGTAATCGGCTGTAGTAATTAAACCTGTAAAAGTCAAATCAATTTGCGGATAAAATTCGATGCTGGTTGTAGGTCTCATAACACATCCGTAATAAAACGCTCTGTCAAAACCATTCATAGAAAATCCATTTGAATAACCGTATTCATGAGTGGATGATGCAGTGTAACTAGTTTGCGAATAATTTAAGGCTTCTCCGTTTAATGACGCTCTAAAATAAGCAATCTCGTTAGACGGTGCTGGTTGTGCTGAATCTTCATCATTGCTGCAAGAAAATAAAGAAACCGACAACAACAATAGTAGTACTTTTTTCATGTTTTTTAGATTTGTTTTTTTTTACAAAAGTAAACTTTTCTTTTAAAAAACACTTCTCACTAGTTAAATTTAAAGACTGCATTTCCTGTCTTCTTTTTTAAAGAACAACTTCACTTATTTTCTTTTTATATCTTTGCCAAAGAATGACTAAAAAACTGCAAAATATAAGCCTCTCACTACTGATTAGCATATTGTTCGCAATATTGTTCCAATCGGCACACTCCTTTGAGCATTTAGTCAAGCAGTTAACTGAAAAACATTGCGATCATCAATATGATCCTACGCAAACCGAATTTACACACAGCCATCACGATTTTGACGACTGTTTCACCTGTGAATTTTCGCTGGGTAATTTTACGCCGGTTGCCTTCTTTTCTTTTTCATTCCATCAAGCTACCGTTACAAAAAGTGTTTCGTTTTTCTATACTGAAAAACCAATTGTTTTTTCCGGTAGTTTCTTCAGCCTCCGGGGACCTCCTTGTTTTATTGCATAAATTTTTACTGCCGGTAGTATCGGCACGACTTTTTGTACAATAAATCAAACTTAAAAAACATGAAACTTTATTTAACCGCCCTGCTATTGTTAGGGTTTTCTATAATTGCTCTCGGGCAAAACAAACTTATTGGTACCATTACCGATCCGCACAACAAGCCCCTTGAGAGTGTTACGATTTCATTACCGGAATTGCACCAGGAAACCATTTCAGATGCTGCAGGAAATTACGCTTTTGAGAATCTTCCCAATGGAAATTTCAGTGTGAGTTTTTCGTTTATTGGTTATGCCAACAAAACAATTACCGCAACTCTTTCAACTCAGGAAACTGTTTTAAATATAACTCTGGAAGAAACTTCCACCCATATGGATGAGTTGATTATTTCTACGGCATTCAACAAACTGCAATCGCAAAACGTAATGAAAGTGGAGCATCAGTCCGTGAGAACCTTACAGCAAAACGGAGCTACCACATTAGTGGAAGGGCTGGCTAAAATCCCGGGGGTTTCGCAAATTTCAACAGGAACTTCTATTGGAAAACCTGTAATTCGTGGTTTGAGCGGCAATCGTGTCTTGGTATATTCGCAAGGAATCCGCATGGAAAATCAACAATTTGGGGAAGAACACGGTTTAGGCATGAGCGACGCCGGTGTGGAAAGCGTGGAAGTAATCAAAGGACCGGCTTCATTGTTGTACGGTTCGGATGCTTTGGGTGGTGTACTGTATTTCAATCCTGAAAAATTTGCCAAGCCTAACGCTTTTATAGGGAATTTCAACCAGAAATTTTTTTCGAATACACAAGGCAGCAATTCTTCCTTCGGCCTTAAAACATCTTCCGAAAACTGGAAGTTTTTAACCCGTGCAAGCTATTCCACCCATGCCGATTATAAAATTCCAGACGGCGAACGCATCGTGAATACCCGTTTTATCGAAAAAGATTATAAAATAGGCATCGGTTACACTACCATTCAGTATCAGACCGAATTCCGATACAATTATAATCACCTTAACATCGGCTTACCGGAAGAAACTATTGAAAACACTAATTTCCGCACGCCTCTGTATCCGAAACAGGATATCGACAACCACATGTTGAGCTGGCATCAAAAATATTTCTTCAAAAATTCGAAGCTTGAGGCCGATTTGGGCTACACTTACAACAACCGAAAAGAATTGGAGGCTGCAGACGAAATCGCTTTACACATGAAACTGAAAACAGCGAGTTACAATCTGAAATATTACCTGCCGAAATCCGGAAAGCTAGAAACTATTATCGGGATTCAGGGACTTCATCAGACCAACACCAATAACGGTGAAGAATTACTGATACCGGATGCCACAACAAACGATTTTGGAGCACTGATTACTTCCAATTACGAATGGAACAACCACACCCTTCAGGCCGGCATTCGTTACGACCATCGAAAAATTGATACGGAAACGCATGGAATATTGGGCGAAGAGGGTTATTTTCAAGCGATCCGAAAAAAATTTGAAAGCTTCAACACTTCTTTGGGATACAAAACGAAACTGCATCAAAATTTGACACTTCGTTTAAATCTGGCTTCAGGATTCCGTGCGCCGAATTTAGCGGAATTGACCTCCAACGGCGTGCACGAAGGCAGTAACCGCTACGAAATTGGAAATGCTAATTTGAAAAACGAACAGAATTTTCAAACGGATTTAAATCTGGAATACGGTAACGCCCATTTTGAGTTTTTCATCAATGGCTTTTACAATCATGTGAACAATTATATTTTCATTTCGCCAAACGGCACAACCATTGACGACAATGCTGTTTTTGATTACGTGCAGGATAACGCAACACTTTACGGCGGTGAAGTAGGTGTTCATTTTCACCCGCACCCGCTAGATTGGTTGCATTTTGTGAGCAGTTTCGAAAACGTAACCGGCAAAAAAGACAATGGCGACTATTTACCACTGATTCCAGCCAATAAATTTTCGAATACGCTTCGCACCGAATTCGAATTTAAACAATGGTTAAAAAAAGGGTATGCCTTAGTAAATGTCGATTACATCTTTAACCAAAACAACACCAGTGCTTTTGAAACCAAATCTTCGAATTACACTTTGGTAAACTTGGGCTTTGGGAGTAACCTCAACATCGGAAAAGCCAAATTTGACCTCACCCTTAATGCTAACAATCTTTTAGACAAAACCTATATTTCACACCTTTCAAGATTGAAAAATGACGGTATTCCCAATATCGGAAGAAACCTTATTTTAGGAATCAATTTCAATTTTTAACCATAAAAGCTATCCTAACCGATAGCTTTTTTTAACATTTTAAAATTTTCAGAATACTTATATTTGAGAAATCAAAAAACAATCCATGAGAAACATTGTAACTTCAACTGCCGTAATTTGTAGTTTAACCATGAATGCACAAGCTCCTAAAAACATGGGAGAAATTAAATATCCCGAAACCAAAAAAATCGAACATACCGATACGTATTTCGACACTAAAGTAAACGACCCTTATCGCTGGCTGGAAGACGACCGCTCGGCGGAAACCGGCGCATGGGTAAAGGCGCAAAACGAAGTAACATATGGCTACTTAAATCAGATTCCGTTCCGTGATGCCATCAAAGCGCGCATGGAAAAATTGTGGAATTACGAAAAAATAAGCGCTCCTTTCAAAGAAGGAAAATACACGTATTATTCTAAAAACAACGGCTTACAGAATCAGTCTGTAATCTATCGAAAAGATGCTTCCGGAAAAGAGGAAATCTTTTTAGACCCGAACACCTTTTCTAAGGATGGTACAACTTCGTTAGGCGGACTGGATTTTTCAAGAGACGGCTCTAAAGTAGCCTATGCGATTTCTGAAGGCGGAAGTGATTGGCGCAAAGTCATCATCATGGATGCCATCACCAAAAAAGTGATCGAAGACACGATTGTGGATGTAAAATTCAGCGGCGTTTCCTGGAAAGGAAATGAAGGTTTTTATTATTCGAGTTATGACAAGCCGAAAGGAAGTGAATTGTCCGCAAAAACCGATCAGCATAAATTGTATTACCATAAATTGGGAACGGCACAGAAAGACGATAAAGTGATCTTTGGCTTAGATCAAAAAAGACGTTATGTAGGCGGAAATGTTACTGAAGACGATCGCTATCTAATCATCAGTGCAGCCAATTCCACCTATGGAAACGAATTATACATCAAGGATTTAACCGTTGAAAACAGTCCGATTGTAACGATTGTAGACCACTTCAACACGTCCAACTACATTATTGAAAACGAGGGCACGAAACTGTTCATCGTAACCGATTGGAACGCACCAAACAAAAAGATCATGACCGTAGACGCGGCCAATCCGAAGCCGGAAAACTGGAAAAATTTCATTGCGGAAACCGAAAATGTCTTATCGCCATCCACCGGAAGCGGCTATTTCTTTGCCAATTACATGAAAGATGCCGTATCGCTTGTAAAACAGTACGATTACAACGGGAAACTGATTCGTGAAATCGCGTTACCGGGTGTGGGTTCTGCAAGTGGTTTCGGCGGAAAAAAAGATGAAAAAACACTCTATTATTCTTTTACCAATTATATTACGCCGGGAACCATTTATTCGTTTGAACCGAAAGCCGGAACCTCTGAAGTATACGACAGACCAAAAGTAGATTTCAAATCGGAAGATTATGTTTCCAAACAGGTTTTCTACACTTCCAAAGACGGAACTAAAATCCCGATGCTTATCACCCATAAAAAAGGGTTAAAACTGGACGGTAAAAACCCAACGATGCTGTACGGATACGGAGGCTTCAACGTGAGTTTAACCCCAAGTTTCAGCATTGCCAACGCGATTTGGATGGAAAACGGAGGTATTTATGCGGTTCCGAATTTACGCGGCGGTGGCGAATACGGGAAAAAATGGCACGATGCCGGAACCAAAATGCAAAAGCAAAATGTATTTGACGATTTCATCGCTGCCGCAGAATATTTAATTGCCAACCACTACACTTCGAAAGACTTTTTGGCCATTCGCGGAGGTTCTAACGGTGGATTATTAGTAGGCGCAACGATGACCCAACGCCCGGATCTGATGAAAGTAGCGTTACCCGCTGTTGGAGTAATGGACATGTTGCGTTACCATACTTTTACTGCAGGAGCAGGCTGGGCCTACGATTACGGAACCGCCGAAGATTCGAAAGAAATGTTCAGCTACCTAAAAGGCTATTCCCCGGTACATAATGTTAAAAAAGGCACTCCGTATCCTGCCACAATGGTGACAACCGGCGATCATGACGACCGAGTAGTTCCGGCGCACAGTTTTAAATTTGCCGCAGAATTACAGGACAAACAAGCCGGAGACAATCCTACACTAATCCGTATTGACATTAATGCGGGACACGGGGCTGGAAAATCAGTGGCTGCTACGATTCAGGAGAATGTGGATATTCAGGCGTTTACCTTGTACAATATGGGCATTAAAAAACTGAAATAAATTCGCACATTGAAAATCCGTTTAAATAAACGGATTTTTTTTAACTTACGATCTAAAAGTAAATTACTATGAAAAGTAAATTCTATCTTGATATAACATCCCCATGTTCTGAAGATTTTAATAAATTCAACGCTACTGTAAAAGGTGGTTTTTGTAATTCCTGCAGCAAAGAAGTAATTGATTTTACAAAATCATCTCCGGAAGAAATTGTTGATTATTTCAATAAAGAAAAAAGTAAGAATGTTTGTGGAAGATTTAAAACTAGCCAAGTAAGAAACCATAATGAATCGGTTGCAAAAAAGAAAAATGGTTTCGGTTTTTTAAGTGGTATTGGTTTCGCCTGTATTTCGTTTTTTAATAGTTTAACCCTACAAGCTCAGGAAATTAATCCTCAAAAAAAATCCAATGCTAATGATGTGCAAACAGAAGACACAACGGAACAAGAATACCTCACTGTAAAAGGAGTTGTGAGTGAAGGAGGCTTACCATTACCCGGTGTAAGTGTTGTAGTTGAAGGAACACTAAAAGGAACACAAACAGATATGGATGGAAATTTTGCATTCACTGAAAAACTTAAAAAAGGAGATGTTCTGGTTTTTAGTTTTATTGGTTTAGAATCAAAAAAAGTAACTATTGAAAGCGGAAATTCTGATTTAAAAGTAGACTTAAACGTAAATATGAACAGTTGTAACCTCATTATGATGGGTAAAGTCGCTAAAAAAGGAGTTTATGCTTCAAAGAAATAATTGTGCTGAATGAAAAATATTTATTTTCTTTTTACATTATTCTTTAGCTCAATACTCACTGCGCAAATTTCGGACTTTAATTCAACCAATTTTACCATAGCCGACAATATTGCTAAGCTGAATGAAAGAGAAAACCTAAACAATCTTCCTATACTTTCATATAAGCTTACTAATAAACTTAATACTGATGTTGAAAAATTCAGAGCAATTTTTTATTGGGTTTGTGATAATATTAAAGCTGATGATCACCAAAACACAAAAATCAAAAACAGTAGAAAAAAGCTCCAAAATGATAGTTTAGCTTACATCGAATGGAATCGCCAGTTCGGAAAAAAAGCATTAAAAGAACTTTTAAAATATAAAAAAACTACTTGTTCAGGATATGCCTATTTACTTAAAGAATTGTGTTTCTTTGCAAATATCGAATGTAAAATCATTAATGGTTATGGAAGAACAATTGATGAAAATGTTGAATCGTTAGATTTAGCAAACCATTCTTGGAATGCTGTAAAATTAGACAATAAATGGTATTTATGTGACGCAACCTGGGCAAGTGGTTACTCCGATTCTAAATCAAATTTTATAAAAGAATATAACAACGGATATTTTTTATCCGATCCCAACTTATTTGCAAAAAATCATATCCCCTTTGAGAAAAAATGGTTGCTCCTAAATGACGCCACCCAAATCAACGGCAATATTCCTCCGATTGTTTACGGTGAAACCTTTAAATTAAATATCAATCCAATTACACCGGACAAAATGGTTGTAAATTGTAAAGAAGGTGATGTAGTGACTTTTAGTTTTAAAAATTTGAACAATAAAAACTACAACCCTTCTCTCGTTGAATTAATTAGAGAGAAAGAAATCCTATATGATATTTATAATATTCAACACAATAATGGATTAACAACTTTTAAGTACAGGTTTCCCAAGAATGGAAATTTTGATGTACATCTTAAAGCTGAAAATTATATTATTGCAACTTATATTATTAAAGTAGAAAATAACTAACTATAAAAAGAAATCCGCTCTTTCGAGCGGATTTCTTTTTATTAAAAACGATTATCCCCGTCAATCATTCGTCCTAAACCACCTAACAAACTACCTTCTTCTCTACCGCTTCCTCCTGCTTTTGGTGCTGAAGCGATAATACGGTCCGCCAATCGGCTGAACGGTAACGATTGGATATACACCACGCCCGGTCCGCGTAAGGTAGCATAAAACAACCCTTCTCCGCCAAAAACCGAATTCTTAATCCCTCCGATGAATTCGATATCGTAATCCACATCTTTAGTAAAACCGACGATACACCCGGTGTCTACTTTTAACACTTCTCCAGCTTGCAATTCTTTACGGGCTAAAGTTCCTCCGGAATGTACGAACGCCATACCATCGCCTTCGATTTTCTGCATGATGAAGCCTTCCCCACCGAACAAACCTCTACCCAATTTTCGGGAGAATTCAATACCAACCGAAACACCTTTAGCGGCACATAAAAACGAATCCTTCTGGCAGATGAATTTACCTTGGTATTTCGTTAAATCAATCGCAACAATTTTTCCGGGATAAGGCGAAGCAAACGACACTTTGCGTTTCCCTCCATCCTGATTGATGTAGGCGGTCATGAACAGGCTTTCCCCGGTTAAAACGCGTTTTCCTGCGGTTAGCAATTTTCCTAAAAAACCTTGCTGCTCTGCGGAACCGTCACCAAAAATGGTTTCCATTTTAATACCGTTGTCCATCATCATAAAGCTTCCGGCTTCGGCCACTACTACTTCCTGAGGATCTAATTCAATTTCAACATATTGCATTTCTTCACCATAAATATGGTAATCGATTTCGTGTGATGTCATTTTTATTGTTTTTTGATTATACCAATTAGACGTTTGAAGGCACAAAATGTTACGCTATTAAAAAAGCGCTTTCCGGATTCGAAAAACGCTTTAAAAAAACTAAAACTAACAACTATTCTTTTACAATTTTTTTAAGGCTTTGTTGCCCGTTCTCCGTTTTAACCTGCAACAGATAAACTCCGGCGGACAAATCAGAAAGATCAATCTGTACAGTATCGAACGTCTTTACTTTATTTCCTAACAAAGTATATACCGCAACCGATTCTACTTTTGATGCGGACGATAGGGTCAAAAATCCTTTGGTTGGATTCGGATATGCTTTAAAATCGGCAATGGTCTCAAAGTCGTGATTTCCTAAGGTTGCATTGTATTCGTAGGCTCCCATATCTACCGTCGTATTTACAATTCTTGCGTTGCCGTTCAGATCTTGTGTAATCCCCGAAGTTATAAATCCATTGTTCCCCGCATTTATCGCTGAAGATGTGGCTTGCAGGGTAAAATCAGAATTCAAGAGAGGATTGCTGTCAATACCTCCAATTTGTCCGCCTTGCGAAATCGTATTTTGTAGCGAAGGCCCACCCAATGTTCCTGTAAAATTAAATGGTGCATTGCCACCGTTATTGTAAATAATTACATTTTTAAACGCACAATTCGAGGCATTATGCGAGCGTATCGTTTGTCCGGACAGCCCTGAATTGTTTGAAAATGTCGAATTTATCACCACCGCACTTATACTGTTTTGGTTTCCACTGTTCACTTCGCTGGCGCTTAAATACAAACACGATGCGCCATTAACCGATGTATTGTTGTTAAACAGACAATTTTCGATTTTTGAGTTACCATACCAGGTGTAACCATTTGCGCCCGATATCAAAACAGTACCGTTTGTAGTTGCATAATTGAACCTAAAAACACAGTTGGTAAAATCGGTAATTATCGTTTTACTAACCTGACCATTATTGAAATAACCACTGCTTACGGAAACATCTGTCCCGGTATTTTTTTCAAAAACACAATTATTCATCTGTACACTCATAAAATCGCCGGAGTATCTTGACTGAACATAAAGAGCGCCGCCACGACTGTGAAAATACTGTCCGGCTCCTGAAGTCAGTGTAGTTCCGTTGGCATTACCTCCCGAGAGGGTAAATCCGTCAATAGTAATATAAGAAGTACCGGAAGCCTGATGAATTACCGTAATGATATGGTACGAATTATCCTGTCTTGTCGCTTCCGTAGGAATAAGGTTGGTATTGTCATTTGCACTAATGTCTCCACTTAATATCGTGCTGTTCAGTTTCGGATTTCTTTGACTTAAAAGTGTTTCTGTTCCGTTAAAACCTCCATAGATTTTTTTAGTACCTCCATAAATATAAAACCCTTTACCCCGTCCTGTTCCATAGGTTGGCAAATGAGTCCCAGCCATAACCCAAATTTCGTCTGCCGAAGTACACGCCATAATAGCATCCTGAAGGTTCGATGCGTTTGCCCAACTTGTACCGGCACCTGTACCTGTAGCAACTGGTTTTACATAAATAGTCGCAGCCGAAATTGTTAGGCTCATAAAAAACAAGAGAGAAAGTAATCCTTTTTTCATAGTTGTCTGATTTTATATTTTGGTCAAATTTCAATCAGACGAGTGTTTTATTTAACAGTTTTTTTCTGAATAGTCTTTATTTTTTTCTGAAACGGACATTAAAACAATTCCTGAATCATTTGCAGAAATTCTTCTTTTTTCTCTTTGGCAATCGGAACGGTTTTATTGTTTTCCATAATTAGGTGGAAACCGTCTTTTTTGGACAATTCTTTAATGTATTTCAGGTTGACCAGATAGGAACGGTGTGGTTTGTAAAAAATCGGTTTGCTGTCCAACTGGTCTACAAAATGCTTGAGCGGTTTACAGATAAGCTGGGTTTCGTTGTTTTTCATATATACTTTAGTGTACATCCCGTCAGCCTCAAACAAAACGATATCTTCATGGGAAACAAACAAAATCCCTTTAGGCACTTCCAACACCATTTTATTAAGCGACAACTGCTGAAACACTTTTTTCAAATCATCCAGTTTGTGGGTGATGCTGTTCTTTGCAATGTTCTGCTTCGCCTTATCAATGGCGGCTTTTAATTCGGCACTGTCTATAGGTTTTAACAGATAATCCACGGCGGAGAGTTTGAACGCCTGAACCGCGTATTCATTATAAGCTGTAATGAAAATAATCTGAAAATTCATGGCGTCCGGCTCGAAAAATTCGGCCAGCTGCAATCCGGAATGTCCTGGCATTTCAATATCCAGAAAAACGATATCCGGCTGATGCGCTTTGATTAAAGCTACCCCCGATTCCAAATCGGAAGCTTCCCATACTGTCGTGATTTCAGGACATTGCTCCGTTACAAGTGCGTTAATCAATCGTCTTGCCTTGTTTTCATCGTCGATAATGATTGCCTTCATGTTTTTTATTTGCTGCAAAAATGAACATTAAATGCTATAGTGCTGAATATTTTTTCCGAAACCTCTTTTTTCCTTGCTGAGTTTTATCCAAACGGAATAAAAATTTCAACACGTGTTCCCTGAGAATGGTGTTCCGTATCATACAAATCTTCTACGGTTACCGCTGCTTTTTTTATTCTGGTTTTGTTGATCAATTCGATGCGTTTCTGATTGGCAGTCGTGGCAAACGATTGGTGCAAATATGCCCTTTTGCTGTTCAAAGCTGCCGATGCTTCTCTACCGATGCCATTATCTTCCACCACGCAAACCAAACCTTCTTTTTTACTGTCACTTCTAAAGGAAATGCTCAGCTTTCGATTGCTTTTCTTATGCAACAAACCGTGTTTCAGTGCGTTTTCAACATAGGGCTGAATAAACAACGACGGTACTTTTACCGAAAAGGTATCCAGTTTTTCATCAACGGTTATTTCATAAGAAAGGGCATCTTCAAAACGGTCTTTTTCCAATTCAAGGTATAAACCAAGCGCTTTGACTTCTTCTTCCAGAGGCACTTCGCTTTCACGGCTGTGCTCCAGATAAATGCGGATTAAGCGTGAAAATTTCACCAAAAAAGCACTGGCGGTTTGTTTTTCGTTGGTTACAATGTACTCCTGAATTGAATTCAAAGCATTAAAAATAAAGTGCGGATTCATTTGTGATCGCAGGTTTTCCAACTGTGAAAAAACCAATTCCCGGTCGGTTTCTGCCTTTTCGAGTACCACTTGTTTTTCTCGTTCGATGCGCAATATCCTTTTTCGGAAGTACAGCCAAACCGATGCCACTAACGCCAAAGAAAGCAACACATAAAACCACCATTTCTGCCAAAAAGGACGCAATATGATAAGCCGCATGCTAATGGCTTCTGAAGTTTTGCCGCTGACGGAAATGGCTTTTACCTGAAACTCAAAATCGCCCGGCGGAAGACTCAAATAGCGTATAAAATCGGTGCCTTTCTCCAACGATTGCCATTCTTTATTCAGGCCTACTAGCCGATACTGATACACGACACTTTCTTTGGTTTGAAAACCATTAACATTGAAACTTATCTTGATGGCATTTTTATCGTAATTCAGTTGGTAATTGGACTGCAATACTGTATCTTTTTCCTGAATACTTACTCCGGTGAAATAAACCTCCGGTGAACGCGTCGCTTTAAAACTCTTATGTTTATCCACCACAAAAATCCCTTTGTTCGAAGATAAAAAAACCTGATCACCCACAATGGCTATATCGGAAACGGTATAACTTTCCAAACCGTCATTTTTGGTGAGGCTCTGTAATTTTTTTGAATTGGTGTCCAAAACCTGAATGCCGTCTTCGGTACTGATCCAAAGCTTATTATTGTCACTTTTGAGCTTCCCGGTTTGGTTGGACAATAAGCCATTGGCAGTGGTATAACTGTAGACCACCTTACCGTTTTGAATACCTAAAACGCCATCTTTAAAAGTGGACACCCATAACGTCCCGTCTACCGTTTCATCAATATCGATGGCGAATATGGGTTTGTGGTTATACCGGATATTACGATACTGACCCTTAGCATCAAAGGCCATTAATTCGTCTACAAAACCTACATAGTTCTGATTCGTTTTCGAACTGTAAAAACAAGTATAGGCGCGTTTCATTCGCAATTCCTTAATGCTAAACGCAGGAGTAAAACTGTTACTTACGGGTGGTTCATAACTAATTTTTCCCACTCCTTTTTTAACTTGTTCAAATGGATTATCGACAAGACTCGCGCGGTCATAACTTGCATTAAGCAGCGAATGGTTTCTGGAAACAGTCATTTCCTTAGAAGCAGTAAAATAAGGCAACTTGTACATTTTTTTTTGAACAAGCGACCATAAATAGGATTGGGATTCCTGACTGATAAAAATAGCTTTATACTGCGCATTGTAAACCAACTGAGCAACTTTGGACTCCGAAGAAAGTGAAAAATGACTGGTTTTGAAGGTCTCTGTATCCAACAATCCTATTTTACCGTTAGTAGTTCCAAAAGCTATTGTATGGGAGTCTATCATTTCCATAGTGGTTACCTGTTGTGAGGTTTCCGATAATGGAATTTTTTTTATGTGGATGTTTGGCATCACAAAAACACCATTGCGAAGGGTTGTGAACCAAAAGTTATTGTCGCGGTCCTTGACCATTTTGGTAACATATTCTGAAGAAAGATATGTGTTTTTATAGCTTATCTCCGAACCATTCCAGCTACAAACCACCACACCCTGATTCGTACAAAACCACAGCAACTGGTCTTTCATTATCACCCGGACAATCGTTTTGGTACGAAGTGCTTCCGGAACCACTATGCTTCTAAAAACAGTTGTTCCGTTGGGCTGAATAAAAAAATGTTGGTTTCCATCAATAAACGAAGAGAAAAACAAAGCATTGTCCAAAGCGCAAAAGGCATTATTCTTAGGTTCAATTGGCTTAGGATGAAATTGAAAAACCGGTTCTATCCTATTCGTTTTATTAAATTTTCGGATATGGTGGGACAAGGTAAAATAAAGCTGATTCTTATAGTGAAACGGGAAGCCGTAAAAAGGAGATGAAAACGATTTATCTTTACTCAAAACCTTTTTTTTGGTTGCAATGTCAATAGTAAAAACTCCTTTTTCACAAAAAACGACAAGATTTCCGTCCCGGATAACAAACTCCGGAAGCTGCCCTTTAAGCTCATCTTTTAAATCGGTAAACAAGTGGAGTTGCCCTTTTTTTACATAAAAAAACTGGCCGGAAATGTTGTTGCACCAAATTCTGCCCTTCTCATCTTCCAAAAGACCAAAAACGGAAAGTCCTCTTTTTTCTGGACGCGTAAAATCCACAAAGGTTTTACCATCATAACGATACAGACCTTTATCAGCGGCCAACCAGATAAATCCGTTGTGATCTTCCAGTACATCGTAAAATTCGATATCGGGCAGCCCGTCTTTTTCCGTCAACTGAATGGTTACCGGCTGCTGGGCATAAAGAAAACCCACGCAAAACATCAAAAGAATATGTACTACTTTGCTTTTCAAAAATTTACTTAAAAACGTAAATGTAAGGCAACCAGCAGGAAAATTTCGATTTTCTTTTTAAAAGTGCGGCTTTTGTTGCTGAAAGGAGTGTCTAAAAGATGGCACTACCCTAAAACAGATTTGCGAATAATGCGGTTGAACAATTTATACCCCAATCTGGAACGCAAGAAATTCATGGCATTGGCATCAAAACCAATGGTATATCGTGTAAAATTAGTTCGAGGATTATTGGCAATACCGAAAAGCGTTTGGGTAATTTTCGGCGTAAGATTTGTATTTTTCTTGGTTTTCTTATGCAAGATTCCAGTGATTTTCTGCATCATTCTTTCGTAAGAGGGAACACCACCCGTTTCGGATTTCACCACATGGCTTTGAAAAGCGGTTGGTGCATTTCCGAATTGTACGGTACTGACACTAATATTAAATTCCATCAGTTCATACGACATGCACTCGGAAAAACTTTCCACAGCTTTTTTGGTGGAATGATAAAAACTGCCCAATGGCAAATTCACCAATCCGGCAATTGAAGATATGTTAATAAACTGTCCGAATCGCTGCTCACGGAATACCGGTATAAAGGCACGACAGACTTTAACGACACCTAACCAGTTTACATCAACAATGGTTTTGATTTTCTCGTCTTCCGAAAGTTCCACAAAACTGCGGTACCCGATTCCGGCATTGTTAATGACCACATCGATGGTTTTATGGTTGGCAATGATCTTTGCCTTAGCGGATTCGATGCTTTCCGAGCAACTCACATCCATGATGTAACTGCTCACATTCGGCAAACCAACTGTATCCTTTCCGTGGTCAAAACACGTCATGGTCGCAATGACATGCCATCCGTTTTGCGAAAAATATTTGGCGGTTTGTTGTCCGATACCACTCGAAGCTCCTGTAATCAATACCGTTTTCATGTTATTCCGGTTTTTTGTCGTAATCGATTTTACCAACATGACGCATCACGCGAACAATTTTGTCTTTTCGTCGGTTTACATAAGAGGACGAATTCACTGCTTTATATCTCCTTGGACTCGGGAGAATAGCTGCAATTCCGGCGGCTTCGTATTTGGTTAAATCTTTGGCATCTTTATGGTACCAGTATTCGGAGGCTGCCTGAGCGCCATATACGCCATTACCCATTTCAATGCTGTTCAAGTATACTTCCATGATACGCTCTTTACCCCAAATCAACTCAATTAAAACCGTAAAATAAGCCTCCAGTCCTTTGCGAAGGTAACTTCTGCCTTGCCACAGAAATACATTTTTGGCAGTTTGTTGCGAAATGGTACTTCCTCCTTTTAACTTTTTGCCCTTCTGATTGCTTTCATAAGCATTGGCCAACGCTTTGAAATCAAAACCATTGTGTCGTAAAAAATTTCCGTCTTCACTGGCAATCACAGCTTTTTGAAGGTTCATGGAAATATCTTCCAACGGCACCCAATCGTGATTTAAATAGACTTCTTTCTCTTCCTGCGTATTCTCAATGGCACGTATAGCCATCAAAGGAGTAAACGGAATCGGTACAAATTTGAACAACACCACAAAAAAAATGGAAAGCCCGAATCCCCACAAAAACAGTTTAAAGAAAAAACGCATAACCTTACCCATGAAACTTCTGTTTTGGGTTTTGGTATTTGATTTTACCGGTGTCTTTTTGGTGTTCTTCTTGGTTGCCATTATACTAAATCTGCTAATTCCTGTCCTACTAAACTGCCTATGGCTACGCCCATTCCTCCTAAGCGTACACCACAGTACACATTGGGTGAAAGCTGTTCTACTATAGGTTTTTTATGTGATCCCAAGCCCATAATACCACTCCAGCGGTGGGCTATTTTATATTCAGTATTTGGTAAAATCACTTCGCGTAACAATTGTTCTAATCGGTTTTGAATTTGTTCGGTCAAGCCGAATTCCGAGGTAGTTTCCCCTTCAAAATCGAGGTTTCTTCCACCTCCGAACAAGATTCTGTTTTCAATGTTTCGGAAGTAATAATATCCGCCGTCTATGTGAAAGGTTCCTTTGATATCAAGATTTGGAATAGGTTCGGTAATTAGAACCTGTGCCCTTGCCGGACGAACAGCCCCTTCCGTTAATGTGCCGGCAAAACCGTTGGTAGCAAATAACACTTTCTTAGAAGTAAACACAAAATCATTAGTTTGTATTTGAACACCTGTATCGGTATCCTGAAAATCGGTAACATTTTGCTGGTTTAAAATAAGGATATTGTTGGCATGTGCTTCTTTCAGTAAAGCCTGCATCATGTTTCCTGTGTCAATTTGCCCTTCAAAAGGATTGAAAATCAAATACTCGTGTATGCCTTTAAAATCAAAACGATCGACTTCTTTGGCAAAAACATCGGCTTTAAAAAGCGGTTTGAGAATGTCGTTTACAAAAGGTAATTTCTGCAGACATTCGGCATACGTACTTTCATCTTCCTTCAGAAAAAGCTCGTAACCGCCGTAAGGCTTGAAATCGATGGTGGCATCACCCAAACGCTTGCGAAGCAGTTGCAATCCGTTCCATCTTTTCTGAATCAGCTGAATAACCTCTTCTTCGGAATGATTTTTTAAATCTTCGATAATTTCCGAAAGGCTGCCAAAACAGGCAAAACCGGCATTTTTAGTACTCGCACCTTCCGGTAAAGCCCCTTTTTCCAATACCAAAATTTTACTTTCCGGAAAACGTTCGCGCAATCGCAAAGCCGTATGAAGTCCGACAATACCGCTTCCTACGACGGTATAGTCTACATTAGAAAACCAATTTTTCAGTTCCCAATAGCTGACATTCATATACGATTACTTGCGGGCTTTAAGTTTATTTTTAATGGAATTAATCACAATTGGTGCCGTTGAAATTAAGATGATTCCAACAACAATTAATTCGATGTATTTTTTTAAATCAATCTGATGGTTATCCAAAAGGTAACGGTACAGATAATGTCCGGAAAAAATTAGGGTGAACGACCAAAGGAAGGAACTCACAATGTTGTAGAACATGAATTTCTTCTTTTCCATCTGCACAATTCCGGCTACAATCGGCGCAAACGTTCTTATGATTGGAAGGAAACGCGCGAAAATGATGGCACGTCCTCCGTGCTTTTCGAAAAACAAACGCGACTGAATTAAATATTTCTTTTTGTACCAGAAATTATCTTCCTTGGAATATAAGAAATGACCGCTTTTCGCACCAAACCAATAGCCAAAAATATTTCCGATAATTCCCGACACAGCAACTAAAGTGGACAATACCGCCACATTGGCAAACTCCCCTTCAATAACTAACAGTTCTTTCATCAGGGTTTCGCTGTAAATACCGGAAAGAAACAACAAACTGTCTCCCGGTAAAAAGAATCCGGCGAACAATCCGGTTTCGGCAAATACAATAAAAAGTACTACATAAATACCGATGTGGTGACCGGCAATTTCAAGGTTGATATAAAACTCAGGGTTTAATAATTGGGTCCAGTGGAATGGCTCATTCATTTGGAATATTTTTTAATAATTAGTTTTCAGTTTTGGTTTCCCATTTGTCTACGGCACTTGTTGCTAAGGCATTTCCTAATACGTTGGTCATACTTCGGGCCATATCGCAAAAATGGTCTATTGGTAAAATTAAGGCGATGCCTTCCGGCGGAATGCCAAACATCGCACAAGTGGCTACCACTACAATTAAAGAAGCTCTTGGCACACCGGCTACTCCTTTACTGGTTAACATCAGTACCAGCAACATGGTTAGCTGTTTGTCCAACGGCATGTCAATTCCGTATACCTGAGCAATGAAAATACTGGCAAAAGTCATGTACATCATACTCCCATCAAGGTTAAACGAATAACCCAACGGCAAGGTAAAGGAAACAATTCGCGGTTGGCAACCAAAGCGCTCCAATTCTTCCACCATCTTTGGAAAAACGGCTTCGCTACTGGTTGTGGAAAAGGCAATCAACAATGGACTTTTAATTCTCTTCAGCAACGTCCACAATCGGTTTCCTAAAATCAGATATCCTACAAACAGTAATAATATCCAAAGGACAATAATTCCAATAGCAAAGGCCAAAAGGTAATTGGCATACAAGCTGAAAATTTCAAAACCGTAATTGGCAACCGCTCCGGCAACTGCCCCAAAAACTCCCAATGGTGCTACCCACATTATATAGGTAACCATTTTTAGTACTACATGCGAAATGGAATCAAGAAGTTTTAAAATAGGCTTGGCTTCTTTCTTGCTGAAAGCTGCTAAAGCCACACCAAAAAGAATAGAAAATATTACAATTTGCAAAATTTCATTAGTGGCAAAGGCTTCAAATATACTTTTAGGCACCACATGTTTTACAAATTCTTCCAGGGAAAAAGATTGTGTTTTTTCAAGCAATTCGGAAGCTGATGACGTATCATCCATCTTAATATTGGTTCCTTTGCCCGGGGCCAAAGTATTCACCAAAACCATTCCCAATAAAAGTGATATTAAGGAAGCCGTAATAAACCAAGCCATCGCTTTTGCACCAACGCGCCCTACCATTTTCATATCACCCATTTTGGCTATTCCTACCACTAAAGTGGAGAACACCAAAGGCGCAATAATCATCTGAACCATTCGGATAAAAATGGTCCCAAGCAGCTTTATATTTTTGGAGAAAACCTCCTTAGAATCAGCAAATTGATAATGAACAATGCCACCTAAAATCACACCCAGAATCAGTGCAACTATAATTGCTATAAAGAGTTTATTGTTGTTGTTTTTCACTTCAAAATCAATTTTTAGTCCGTGAAAATACTCATATTTTTTGAAAAGACCATTTTTAATTTCCACAAAAGCGAAAATTTAAGACATTTTTAAAGCCTTCAAAGAATTATTAAAAACGCACTAACAATCGACCAAAAAACATAATTCTTACAGAATTTACACAAAAAATATAAAAACGATAATTATTTTCTTTTGTTTTTACATTATCCGACGATTAAGTATTGATTACTAATGAATTATACCAATAAAAATGTTAAAAAAATATATTGTTTTAAATAAAATGTTAAATATATTTGCTTCCGACTAAAAAACCATAACAAATATAACAATCAAAAACCATGAAGCTCAAATTACTTTCAATTGCTTTACTGGCATTTACGAGCACTGCAATTGCACAGAACAACGGCTCGTTTTGGAAGACTTCTTCAAAAAAAGGCATTATCCCCACTACTGAAAGAGGCGCCACCTTGCCAACTAAAAACCTATTCGATTTAGACATCAACGGATTGAAAAATGCTTTGGTTAATTCCCCAAAACGAGGTCTTAACGCACCAAAATCTAATGTTATCATTGCTTTTCCGAATACAGACGGTCAAATGGAACGCTTTCAAATCATGGAAGTATCTAATATGGAATCTGGATTGGCAGAGCGTTTCCCTGAAATCAAATCCTATGTAGGCCAAGGAATCGACCATCCTACATCGGTAATGTATTTCAGTGTTTCTCCTTTAGGATTACAAACCATGCAAATCAACGCGGACCAATCGGCGATTTTCATCGAACCGTACTCTAAAGATTTAACAACCTATACAGTTTTCAGAAAAGCGGACAAAATGCGATCCCTTTCTCATTTTGAATGTACCGTAATTGAAGATGCGCGTACAGCCGTTCAAGCTTCAGGAGCTGCATTACGTCCAAATGCGGATGACAGTATGCTGCGAACGTTCCGTTTAGCGATGTCTACTACCGGAGAGTATACTGCTTACTTCGGCGGGACAAAAGCCTTGGCTTTAGCAGCTATCAACAATACCATGACACGTGTTAACGGCGTTTTCGAAAAAGACTTTGGTGTGAGACTGAACTTGATCGCAAACAACGATGCCGTGATCTACACAAGTGCTTCTACCGATCCGTATTCAGCATCTTCATCCATGTCCAATTGGAACTCACAATTACAGTCTACGTTGACTTCTGTTATTGGCGAATCCAATTATGATGTAGGTCACTTGTTTGGTAAAGATGGCGGCGGCGGTAACGCAGGATGCATCGGATGTGTTTGTGTAAACGGTCAAAAAGGAAGCGGTTATACTTCTCCTGCTGATGGAATTCCTTCGGGAGATAATTTCGATATCGATTACGTAGCACACGAATTAGGACACCAATTCGGAGCCAACCATACTTTCTCTCACAGCAATGAAGGAACTGGTGTAAACGTAGAACCAGGAAGTGGTTCTAGTATTATGGGCTATGCCGGGATTACGCCTCAGGACATTCAAGCGCATTCGGATGCCTATTTCCATGCAGCCAGTATCCAACAGGTTACCAACAACATTAAAAACAAAACGTGCCAAACCAATACGGCTACAGGCAATGCTGTTCCAACAGCGGGTGCCGGTTTAGATTTCACGATCCCTAAAAGCACTCCTTTTATGTTAACCGGAACAGGTACCGATGCAAATGGAGATGCCCTTACTTATATTTGGGAACAAATGGACAACGCTTCTTCATCGCAAACCGGAGCGAGTTCTGCAGCAAGTGCCACTAAAACTTCGGGACCAACTTTCAGATCGTACGCGCCTTCAACGGCTACTACACGATATTTCCCAAGAATGCAATCGGTTTTAACAGGAGCAACTACAACGGCAGGTTCAGAAATTACTGTGGAAGCCGTTCCTTCAGTAGCCAGAACGATGAACTTCCGATTTACGGTTCGCGACAACAGAGCCGGCGGTTCTGCAAACAATAGTGACGATATGATTGTTACGGTTAATGCAACAGCAGGACCATTCAGCGTAAGTGCTCCAAATACGGCAGTATCTTGGGCTGGAGGTTCAACGCAAACCGTTACATGGAATGTGGCAGGAACAACTGCTAATGGTGTAAACTGTGCTAATGTTGACATTTTAATCTCAACAAATGCCGGTACTACTTGGTCTACTTTATTGGCGGCAACACCAAATGACGGTACGCAAACCATTACAGTTCCAAACACAGCAGGAACTCAGAACAGAATCATGGTAAAAGGTTCAAATCACATCTTCTTTGATGTTTCCAACACTAACTTTACCATTACAGCTGGAACTTCTGACACTACAGCGCCATCAGCTCCAACCAGCTTAACAGCATCCGGAACAACAGCTACGACAACTAACTTATCTTGGACAGCTTCTACAGATAACGTAGGAGTAACCGGATACGACGTTTACAGAGGAACTACTTTATTAGGAACCGTA